>JACZJN010000024.1 GCA_014860565.1 Bacteroidota bacterium | reverse complement strand
ATGATCATGTAATCAAATAGAACAGAACCATAACGATTCATTTTCACAACACATCCAATATTACTGGAGGATCACATGTCCGTAGATGTCAGCCAGAAAGTCAAGCAGATCATCGTCAACAAGCTTGGTGTGGAAGAGAGCCAGATCAACGAAGCCGCTTCCTTCACCAACGACCTCGGCGCCGATTCCCTCGACACCGTTGAGCTGGTCATGGAATTCGAGAAAGAATTCGACCTGACCATCGCTGATGAAGACGCCGAAAAGATCACGACCGTCGGCGACGCGATCAAGTACATTTCCGAGAATCTGGCCAGCTGATTTCGTAACGGTTCGAAATCCAATGATTTTTCATTATCCCGTCCTTTCGGGGACGGGAATCCATTTTGGAGGTCATCCATGAATAGACGACGAGTTGTTGTCACAGGTATGGGTACGGTCAATCCCATCGGATTGAACGTGCAGGAATTCTGGAACAACGCACTCGCCGGGGTGAGCGGCGCCGGTCCGATCACTGCGTTCGACACCACCGAGTTCAAAACGAAGTTCGCATGCGAGGTCAAGGGATTCGATGCGGAAAACTTCATTGACCGGAAGGCTGTCAAGCGCATGGACAAGTTCACGCACTATGCCGTCGCAGCAGCGAACATGGCAGTCGAGGACAGCGGCCTGACTCCCGAGAAGGTGGATTATGAGCGCGTCGGCGTCATCATCGGCTCCGGCATCGGCGGTATGTGGACGAACTGGGATCAGCAGAACGTGCTGATCGAGGAGAAGTCTCCGCGGCGCATCAGCCCGTTTTTCGTTCCGATGCTGATTTCCGACATTGCCGCCGGCCATGTCTCGATCGTGCACGGCTTCAAGGGCCCCAACTATGCCACCACCTCCGCCTGCGCCACATCGGCGCATGCAATCGGCGATGCATTGATGCTGATCGAACGCGGCGATGCCGATGTCATGATCACCGGTGGCGCGGAATCCGCCATTTGTCCGATGGGTGTGGGCGGTTTCAATGCCGCACGCGCGCTTTCGACAAACAATGAGAATCCGTCGGGCGCCAGCCGGCCGTTTGACAAGGACCGTGACGGATTCGTCATGGGCGACGGCGGTGCGGTGCTCGTGCTCGAAGAACTGGGCCATGCCCTGCGCCGAGGTGCGAAGATTTATGCGGAATTATCGGGCATGGGCTTCACCGCCGATGCATACCATATAACCGAACCCGCCCCTGGCGGCGAAGGCGCGGTGCGTTCGATGCGCACGGCGATAAAGAACGCCGGTCTGCAGCCGGAAGACGTCAGCGTCATCAACGCCCATGGCACGTCCACGTATTACAACGACCGCAACGAGACATCCGCGATCAAGACCCTGTTCGGCGAACACGCATCGAAGCTGAAAATCAATTCCACCAAATCCATGACCGGCCACCTTCTCGGTGCGGCGGGAGCTGTGGAAGCGATTGTCTCTTCTCTGATGATTCACACCGGCAAGGTGCACCCGACGATCAATTACACCACACCCGACCCCGAGTGTGATCTCGATTACGTTCCCAATACGGCGATCGACCATCCGGTCGATGTCGTCCTGTCCAATTCTTTCGGCTTCGGTGGCCACAATGTGACGCTGCTGTTCCGGAAGTACACAGACGCCTGATGTGAACGACCATACAAATGTTCCGATTTCTTCGATCAATCGTATCCGCACGTAGCACCTCAGATAAAAACGTTGTTGTTCCTCCTCCTGCACGCCAGGAGGAGGAGCGGCTCACCCTCTCCGCTTATGCTACATTCGATAGTGCCGAGTTTTCCCGGCGCACAGGGTATCCTGTGCGCAATAGGGAATATTTCCTTCAGGCGGTGATCCACCGCTCGTATCTGCAATTATGTCCCCCCGGCCTGTTCCAGTCCAACGAACGCATGGAGTTTCTCGGAGACTCCGTCCTGAACCAGGTTGTCGGGGAATATCTGTATCACGCCTTCCCCGACGCGGAAGAAGGCCAGCTTTCCAAAATGCGTTCCCGTCTCGTCAGCCGCTTCGCGCTCGCGGAGTGCGCTCGTCGGCTGCAGCTCGGGGATTTTCTGCTCATGAGTCCCAGCGCGCATCAGTCCATCACCGACGGCAGCGCGTCGATACTCGTCGACGCGGCCGAGGCATTCGTTGCGGCCATCTACCTTGACGGCGGCTACAACGCGGCCCGCTCCTTCATCACCCGCCACCTGCTTGACGTGTTCGCAGGAACGCGCATGGCGCATGACGACAATTATAAAAGCCGACTGCTCGAATACTCACAGGGCCGCGGCATGGGCACCCCGCGCTACGTCACCATCGATGAGTCCGGTCCCGACCATAATCCTGTCTTCACCGTGGAAGTGCAGGTCGGCGGCATTCCTGTCGGCGAGGGAACTGGCGGAAATAAAAAGGCGGCGGAACAGAATGCCGCCGCGCGCGCGCTGACATATTTACTGTCGCAGGAAAGCAGCTCCTCCCTTTCCTCCCTTTAAGCCTCCCGATCTCCCGGCCGCGGCCGGACGTTCAAGGAGGACAACCGGAAGAGCACGCACCGATTTCGACTTACGAACTCACCACCCAATTCGGCAATCACATGAAACGCACACACCTTTACGAATCGCCGTTTGAAAACCGCCACATCGGTCCCAGTCTCGCCGAAGAGCAGGAAATGCTCCGCGCGCTGGGCGTGGAATCCGTCGACGCACTCATCGATCAGATCGTACCGCAGGACATCCGGCGCTTGGACGCGCTCGATATTCCGGAAGGCCTCGGTGAGCACAGCTATCTTCGCATGCTGGAAGCGATGGTAGCCAAAAACAAGGTCTACCGCTCCTATATCGGGCTCGGCTACCATGGCACCCGCACCCCCAGCGTGATCCGCCGCAACATTCTCGAAAATCCCGGCTGGTACACATCGTATACGCCGTACCAGGCCGAGATCTCGCAGGGCCGTCTCGAAGCCATTCTCAATTTCCAGACGGTCATCAGCGACATGACGGGCATGGAAATTGCCAACGCCTCGCTGCTGGACGAAGGCACCGCCGCGGGTGAAGCCATGATCATGGCGCACAGCCTCGTGCAGCGCAGCGCCAAACGGAAACACAGCAACAAATTCTTCGTTTCCGACACCTGCTTTCCGCAGACCATCGACGTGCTGCTGACGCGCGCCGAACCGCTGGGATTTGAAATCATGATCGGCGACTACCGCACGGCCGCGCTCGACGATTCATATTTCGGCGCCATCGTGCAGTACCCGGATGCGAACGGCAGCATCGAAGACTATCGCGGATTCGTCGCCGCGGCACATGCCATCGAAATGCAGGTGGTCTTCGCCGCGGATCTGATGGCACTGACACAGCTGACTCCCCCGGGCGAACTCGGAGCCGACATGGTTGTCGGGAATTCGCAGCGCTTCGGCGTTCCGATGGGATACGGCGGTCCTCACGCCGGATATTTCTCCACGAAGCAGGCCTACATCAGGCAGATGCCGGGCCGCATCATCGGCGTTTCGGTCGACCGCCACGGCAACAAGGCCTACCGCATGACGCTGCAGACGCGCGAACAGCATATCCGCCGCGAGAAAGCGACGTCGAATATCTGTACCGCGCAGGCGCTGCTCGCCGTGATGGCCGGCATGTACGCCGTGTACCATGGTCCCGACGGACTCCGTTCGATCGGCGCCAGCATTCACCGCGCCGCGGTGGCGGTGGACCGCGGACTCGCCGCGCTCGGCTTCACCCAGCTCAACGCACAGTATTTCGACACGCTGAAGGTGAAAGCCGATGCCGCCGCCGTACGCGTCGAAGCCGAAAAAGTCGGCATCAATTTCTGCTACTACGACGCGGAGCACGTAGGGATCGCGCTCGACGAGACCGTGACAGAGAAAGACGTCGCCGACATCCTCTCCGTGTTCGCGGCAGCCGCGGGCAAGGACTTCGAGACCACCGATACGCTGTTCGAGGATCCTCTCACTGCATATACTGACGGACTCGCACGCACGAGCGACTTCCTGACGCATCCGGTGTTCAACATGAACCACTCCGAGACGGAGATGATGCGGTACATCAAGAAGCTGGAAAACCGCGACATCTCGCTGGTGCATTCGATGATTCCGCTCGGTTCCTGCACGATGAAGCTCAACGCCGCCACCGAGCTGCTGCCGATCACCTGGCCCGCGTTCTCGTCCATTCATCCATTCGTCCCTGCCGACCAGGTCGTCGGTTATCGCGAAATGATCAACGAGCTCGAGGCCATGCTCAGCGAAGTGACCGGCTTTGCCGCGACCTCCCTGCAGCCGAATTCCGGCGCCCAGGGTGAGTACACCGGACTGATGGTCATTCGCGCCTATCAGATCGCCAACGGTCAGTCGCAACGCAACGTCGTGCTGATTCCTTCCTCCGCGCACGGTACGAATCCCGCCAGCGCAGTCATGGCCGGCATGAACGTCGTGATCGTCGCCTGCGACGAACGCGGCAACATCGACGTCGAGGACCTGCGCGCGAAAGCGGCACAGCACAAGGACACCCTCTCTTCACTCATGGTCACCTATCCGTCGACGCACGGTGTGTTCGAGGCCTCGATCAGGGAAATCTGCCGCATCGTGCATGACAACGGCGGGCAGGTGTACATGGACGGCGCGAACCTGAACGCGCAGCTCGGACTGACGAGTCCGGGCCAGATCGGCGCCGACGTCTGTCACCTCAATCTGCACAAGACATTCGCGATTCCACATGGAGGTGGTGGTCCGGGCGTCGGTCCCATCTCCGTGGCCGCGCATCTCGCGCCCTTCCTTCCCTCGCATCCCGTCGTTCCGACGAGCGGCGACCAGGGCATCCGTGCCGTGTCGGCAGCGCCGTGGGGCAGCGCGAGCATTCTTCCGATTTCCTACGGGTACATGAAAATGCTCGGCGGTTCGGGACTCACCATGTCCACGAAGTTCGCGATCCTCAACGCCAACTATCTCAAGACATTGCTGGAAAAGGACTACAAGATCCTGTATACGGGAGCCAACGGCCGCGTGGCGCACGAGTTCATCCTCGATCTGCGTCCGTTCAAGGACGCCCACATCGAGGCGATCGACGTGGCCAAGCGCCTGATGGATTACGGCTTCCACGCGCCGACGGTGGCCTTCCCGGTCGCCGGCACGCTTATGATCGAACCGACGGAAAGCGAAAGCAAGGCGGAGCTTGACCGCTTCGCCGCCGCGCTGCTGGAGATCCGAAAGGAAATCCAGGAGATCATCGACGGCGCGCTCGATGCGAACGACAATCCGATCAGGAACGCGCCGCACACCGCCGGCGAAGCGCTGAACGAAGTGTGGGAACATCCGTACACCCGCGCGCGCGCCGTGTATCCGCTGCCGTACCTGCGCGAGCAGAAGATCTGGACACCCGTCGGACGCATCGACGACTCCTACGGCGACCGCAACATCATGTGCTCGTGTCCGCCGATCGAAGCCTACGCGGATAACGCGTAACGGGATCTCACTTCAACGGTAGGGCGGATTCGTGAATCAGGGCGGATTCGTGAATCAGGGCGGATTCGTGAATCAGGGCGGATTCGTGAATCCGCCCTACTTTTCCTTTTTCCACTTGCCGGTATTACATTTCAGCATCCGTCTATCCTCAATGAGAGACAACATGCGCACCGCACCGTTTCTGTTCGTCCTTGCATTGATTCTGGTATCCTGTTCATCGACGCCGCCACGCCCCGTGTTTTCGGATTTCATGGAGATCCGGGAGATCAAGACCGACGACCCGCTCGCGGCGAAGTTCAGTACGATGGATGGAGATGAGTACCGGCTCGGCGATCCGATCGTATCGGGCAAATCCGTGAGTCGTCTGCAAGTGAAGCGGATGAGCGACGAACAGTTCGATCTGCACGTGACGCTCCTGGGAGCGGATGATTCTCGGTGGCGGCGCTTTGCTCGCAGCAAGGGACGGCAGGCGGCGCTGGTCGTCGACGGCAGCATCCGCTGCATCTTCAACGTGGTGGATCCGGGTCCGCCGGTGGAAAACGAACTGCTCGTCGTACGCGTGCCGGATGTGGCGCAGACGCAGGAGGAGGCGGACAAGCTCGACACCTACCTCGAAGAAGGGAAAGCCGCCAAGCGTAAAAAGACGGAGGGTTAATGGCGACGGGGACCCGCATTGCGCTTTGGAGCGCCCTGGCATTTACACTCGTTTTTTCCGTCTGGTATCTCTGGCCCGAACCGGTCATCGAACGGGAGTTCGGCGCGCTTTGTCCCGAGGACCCCGTTCAGACGAAGACCGCGCGGACGAGCCCGTGGCTGCACGGCGATTTCATGATCACGGCACTGGCCGACTACCGCATCAGCGCGGTCGTTCTTTCACGTGAGAATTATTACCGCGGTGAAGCCGCCGACCTTTCCCCGGTGGACCTTGCGCTCGGCTGGGGACGCATGTCCGATTCCTTCGTGTATCGCATGCTGGATATCTCCCAGGGACATCGCTGGTACAAATGGCAACCACAGGAAGCACTGCCCATCCCGCGGCGGGAGATCGAGAAGCACAGCGCGAACGTCCACATCCTCCCCGCAAGCGACGAGGTGCGCGAGATCTTGGACACGGTCTGCAAAGGCAGCGTCGTGCACATGCAGGGGTCCCTGGTCAAGGTGACAAAATCCGACGGCTGGCGCTGGAAGAGTTCCACCACACGCAACGATACCGGCGACGGGGCGTGTGAGGTGTTCTGGGTGGAATCGCTGGTGGTGGAAAACTGAAGAAAAAACCACGAAAGCGCGAAGGCGCGAAAAAGAAGCACGAAGGAGTTTGATATGATCTACATCGGCGTCATTCTCATCGCTCTGGCCGGTCTTCTTCTCTTCCTGCGGAAACGGACCCAGGACAAACTGCTCGAGATCCGTTATGTGAAAACCAGTTCCTGCGCGGATGTGCTTGAGATGCAGCAGTCCATCGCAGCCGAAGTCGGTCCGGGAGGATTCAAGCAGCAGATCGAGCTCAAGGGTGCGGCGCATTGCGAGACGCCTCTGAAAGCCGAGTTGTCGGGCGAGCCCTGCGTGTATTACAGCATGAGCGTGGAAGAACGCTATGAAGAACGATACACCGAACGCGATTCGCAGGGCAACACGCAGCAGCGCACGCGCACGGGCAGCAGTGTCGTCGCGAGTAACACGCAGGCGACGCGCTTCCAGATCGACGACGGCACGGGACGCATCGACATGGATTCGACCGGCGCCAAAATCGATGCACGGTCGGTGCTGGACAAGTACGAGCCCTATGGCGGGGCGGGCGGATCGATCAACATCGGTAGCTTCACGCTGAATCTCGGCGGTGTGCTCGGAGGCGCCCGACGCGTGCTCGGGTATCATTATCGCGAAAGCATCATCGCACCCGGACAGCAGCTCTACGTGCTCGGCGAAGTCGACGACAGCAGCGGCACTCCCCTCATGAAACGGCCTTCGGAAAAGGGGAAGCCATTCATTCTCTCCATCAAATCCGAGGAAGAACTCACGCACAGCAGTGAGCGCAGCATCAATCTCATGCTCTACGGTGCCGTTGCCTGTGCCGTCGGCGGCATCGTATTGATACTTTTCGGATTGTAGGACTCTCAAACACGAAGACACAAAGACACGTTGTGTTAAAACGCTTTCGTGTTTTTTTTCTTCTCGTCCATACCATACGCTAACCGTACTCTCACATGCGGGCCACACCTTGCGGTTGTTCGTATCATGAGATAGCCGGAGCAACTGTTTTGTTTTCCCCCGATACAGCCACCGTCGCAGATTCCACGCTCTCCTTCACTGAAACGGTTCATCTCCTGGCGGATGTGAGCGGAGACCTGATCCTGGAGTATTTCCAGACCGGCGTGGACGTCGAGCACAAGTCCGATAATTCCCCTGTCACCATAGCGGACAGGGGGGCGGAGGAAGTCATGCGCCAGATCATCATGCGTCGCCACCCCTCCCATGGCGTGCTTGGAGAAGAATGTGGCGAACATCTGCCCGAGGCGGAATATCGATGGGTGCTTGATCCCATCGACGGCACAAAATCCTTCGTCAGCGGTGTTCCTCTCTTCGGTACGCTGATCGCGCTCTGCAAGAACGGCGATCCTGTTTTCGGCTGCGCCAATTTCCCCGCACTCGGGCTTCGATATTTCGGGGACGGAAACGTCACCACCGTCAATGGCGCGGTCACGCGCATGCGCGACAACATCGTGCTCTCTGACGCGACCCTCCTGGTCACGGACCACGTCGACGTATGGCGGCACAAAAATGGTGCGGCGTTCGATGCCCTCGCGTCGCGTGTCCGGTTGTACCGCAGCTGGGGCGACTGCTACGGGTATGCACTCCTGGCCTCGGGGAACGCGGATATCATGGTGGATCCGATCCTGAAGTCATGGGACATGCTTGCACTCATCCCGATCATCCGGGGAGCGGGAGGCATCGTCAGCAGCTACGAGGGAGGCGATCCGCTCACGGCGAACAGCCTTGTCGCAGCCGCGCCTCACCTGCACGCAGCCGTCATCGCGGCGCTCGCGAAGGAGGTTGAGCAGGGAAATGAAGGGGTTCATACTCGCTGTGTTAGCGTGTCGTAACGATTCCCCCACATCGAACTCATCGCATCTTAACGCAGGAAGAACAGTGGGGCTCTAGTTTAGCTTCATGAATCCTCCGCGCCCGATAACGCGCTCCCTGACCCTTGCGGTAAAAGTCAGTGTCATAAGTGCGATCGCATTTCTGCTCTGGTCGCAGTTTCATGCGCTCGATATACACGAAGCGCTTTCACTCCTGCGACGCATGGGACCGCTGGCTGTAATTCCATTCCTCCCATATGCGTTCGTGACCATGCTCGACGCACGCGGCTGGCGTCATACCATGCCTGTTCCACGGGATATTCCCATGCGTGAGATCAGCGCCATCCGTCTCGCCACCGACGCAGTGATGAACACATTTCCTGCCGGCGTGGCTTTCGCCGAGACCCTGCGTCCGTTCCTGCTCCAGAAACGCCTTCGCATGCGCTGGAGCGATGCCCTTGCTGTAACCATCGTTGCGAAGATCAATATCGCCATCACCCAGATGCTGTTCCTTCTGGCGGGTCTCGCATTGGCGGCGATCAGTTATTCGGGACCATTGAAACAAACAGGTGTCTTCGCCACCCCTGCCGCGGGAATCGGTGCGGCGGCCGCGGCGGCGCTTTTCACGGGAGCGTTGTTTCTTCCGTACAGCGGTGGACGCCTCACCCAACTTGCGAGCATTCTCGAACACATTCCCCTCGATGCGGTGAAACAATTCATCCGGCGAGGACGCATCGTCCTTACGGAGATCGACGGGTATCTGAACGCGTTTCGTCTCAAACGGAAGTCCCGGCTGCTGCATTCCCTCGGATATTTCATGCTGAGCTGGTGCGTCATGGCGATGGAAACCTGGCTCATTCTGACGCTGCTCGGAGCCAATGTCACGATCGTGCAAGCGGTCATCATCGAGTCCATCGCCGCCCTTGTGAAGCTGCTGTTTTTCTTCATTCCGTCGGGACTCGGAGCGCAGGAAATCAGCTTCGCCGCACTGCTCTCGGCACTGATCGGGCCCGAAGCGCTGGCACTCTCCGCGGCATTCATCGTCATCCGCAGGGGAAAGGAACTCGCATGGGCGGGCATCGGTCTGGGGCTGTTCGGATACCTCGGCATCAATCCCTTTCACATTCCTCTTCAGAAATCCAGACCGGCATGAACATTCTGTATATATGCGGTACACTCAATCAAACGACGCAGATGCATCAGATCGCCTCGCATTTGCCCGAGTATGAAAACCATTTCACGCCCTATTACGGCGACTATCTGATCCGTTGGCTGAGCCGGCACGGGTTTCTCGAATTCACCATTCTCGGGAATAAGATGCGGACCCGCGCGCTTGCATACATGCGGCAGCACAATCTCAACATCGACGACCATGGCATCGCGCATGAATACGATCTCGTGCTGACCTGCCAGGATCTGATCGTCCCTCGTAACATCCGCAGCCGCAAGCTGGTGCTCGTGCAGGAAGGCATGACCGATCCGGAAGGCTTTGCCTATCATCTCGTCAAGCATCTCCGCCTCCCTCGTTACTTTGCAAGCACGTCCGTCACGGGGCTGAGCGATCGCTATGACTATTTCTGCGTCGCAAGCAACGGATACCGGGACCTCTTTATCGACAAAGGGGTGCGACCCGAAAAACTCGTCGTCACAGGCATTCCGAACTTCGACAATTGTGCGCAGTATCTCGAGAATGATTTCCCCCATCGCGATTACGTTCTGGTCGCCACCAGCGATACGCGTGAAACATTCCGCTACGAGAACCGCAGGAAATTCATCCGTCAATGTGTGGATATCGCCGCCGGAAGAACCCTGATTTTCAAACTGCATCCGAATGAGAATCACGCGCGTGCGGCAGAAGAGATCAAGGACGAGGCCCCGGGAGCCCTTGTCTACACCGAGGGAAACACCAACCACATGGTCGCAAACTGCGCCGTGCTCATCACGCGGTTTTCCTCCGTCGTGTACGTCGGACTGGCGCTCGGAAAGGAAGTGCACTCGGAATTCGACATGGACGAGCTGCGCGCGCAGGTGCCGATTCAGAACGGGGGAACTTCCGCGAAGCGCATCGCCGATATGTGCCGGGATTTTCTCGAACGTGGAAATGCACCACGTACCCGCTTGCGGACACGTCCTGTGCGCCGTTCGCGCTTTACGCCTGAAACCTGGCAGCGTGTTTCACGCCTGCTCTTCGCGGAGAGGATATAATCCATGAATATCGTCATTATCGTCCAAGCGCGCTGCGGCAGCAGTCGTCTTCCGGGAAAGGTCCTTCTCCCTCTCATGGGGAAGCCGCTTCTTGTGCGGATGATCGAACGCCTGCGTCTTGTCCGCACTCCCGCGACAATCGTCGTCGCGACCACGACGGAACCCGAGGACATCGACATCCGTCTCCTCTGCAACCGTGAAGGCATATTGTGCTACAGCGGCGATCCCTTCGATCTGCTCGACCGGCATTACCGGACGGCACTGCTTTACGACGCCGATGTCGTCGTCAAGATTCCGTCGGATTGTCCCCTGATAGATCCTGCGATCGTTGATCGGGTGCTCGCGTGGTATATCACGCATCAGGATCAGTACGATTACGTAAGCAATCTTCATCCGCCCAGCTGGCCCGACGGAAACGACGTCGAGGTCGTCTCGATACAGGCTTTGCACGATGCATGGAAACATGCGCGTCTCGCAATGGAGCGTGAGCATACAACCCCCTACCTCTGGGAACGGCCCGACCGCTTCCGCATCGGCAACATCGCCTGGGACAGCGACCGGAATCTCTCCATGACGCATCGTTGGACCATCGATTACGCCGAGGATTACCAGTTCATCCGGACGGTATACACCCGTCTGTACCCGTTGCACGGAGCGCATTTCACATGCGACGACATCCTGGGACTCCTGGAGCGCGAGCCCGCCATCGCGGCAATCAATGCCCGGCACGCCGGCGTGAATTGGTACCGCCATCATCTGCACGAACTGTTGACCATTACCGCGGACATGACGCGTCCCGGTAGCACCCAATCTTCACCGCACACAACTGTATTCCCATGACACAACAGGGATATCCCATGCAAGCAATAGAACGAGACCAACTCGAAACGCTCGCCCTGCGGGTACGCGAACACATCATCCGCCTGTCCACCGATGGCGGTTGTTTCATCGGCGCATCGCTTTCATGCGCCGACCTGATCACGTATCTCTACAGCCACGTTCTCGACATCTCACCCGAACGGGTCGACGATCCCGCACGCGATTATTTCCTTCTCTCAAAGGGCCACGATGTTCCGGCCTTGTACGGCACGCTCGCGGAACTCGGGTACTTCGACCGTGCGCGGCTCGCCAATCACCTGAAAGCGACCGACAATCTGTACTGGCATCCCAACCGCAGCATTCCCGGCGTCGAGTTCCATTCAGGTTCCCTGGGACACTTGCTCTCGGTCGGCGTCGGCGTCGCCCTGGACATCCGGATGCGCAAGAATGCGAACCGCGTGTTCGTCCTGCTCGGTGACGGGGAGCTCAATGAAGGTTCCATATGGGAAAGTTGCCTGGTCGCTCAGGCGCATCACCTCGACAACCTCGTGGCGATCGTCGACCGCAACAGCTTCCAGGCCAACACGCGTACCGAGTCATTGATACCGCTCGAACCGCTCGAAGATAAATTCACCGCGTTCGGTTGGTCGCCTCGCCGCATCGACGGACATTCGTTCGATCAAATGGCAGAAGTCTTTTCCTCGCTGCCCTTCGAAAAAGGGAAGCCGAGTGTCGTGATCGCCGACACCGTGCGCGGGAAGGGACTGCCGAGCATCGAGGAGCGGGCGGATCGCTGGTTCGTCAATTTTTCATCCGAAGAAGTCGCGATGCTCCTCGACGAATTGCATGGCATCGGTGATGCCGCACTCACATCGGAAACACTCTTCGTCCGTTAACGTTTCTCCCACCACACTCCAGGTACACAGGTATCATGACATACGAAGAACTCCTGCGACAGATCACCACCGATGACGATCGCGTGCTGGTGATGACCGCGGAAAACCGGGCAGCCATTCGCAATCTCCCGCAGCATCTCGGCGAACGCCTCATCGATGTCGGCATCAGTGAGATGACGATGATCGGTGCGGCCGCCGGACTCGCCCTTCGCGGACGAATTCCGATCGTACATGCACTCGCGACCTTTCTGACCTTGCGCGCATTCGAATTCATCCGTACCGACGTCGGCATTCCCTCCTTGCCTGTCAAGCTGGTCGGGGCGGTTCCCGGCTTCCTTTCCGACGGCAACGGTCCTACACACCAGGCGCTGGAAGACATCTCCCTGATGCGCGGCATTCCCGGCATGCAAGTGTTTGCCCCGGCGGACAATGACGAAATGATTTCGGGAATCACGGCAATCATCGCCTCACCTCGTCCGTGGTACATCCGCTTCAACAGCCTGCCCGCGGTGACCGAGCACCACGAGCCCTTCGCCATTGGCAAGGCGGAAGAACATGGAGACGGAAAGGACGTCGCCATTCTCACCTACGGATTTCTTTTCCGCGAGGCGTGGACGGCCGCACAGCTGCTGAACGCGGAAGGCATTCGCTGCCGCGTTGTGAATCTCCGCACACTCAAACCGCTAGACGAGGCAGCCGTCATTCGCGCGGTGAATGAATGCGCGATGCTTGTGACCGTCGAGGATCATTTCAAGACCGGCGGACTTGTGTCGATCCTCGCCGAGCTTTGCCTGGAGAAGCAGATCATGTGTCCCCTGCTCCCGATCGCACTGGAGGAACGCTGGTTCCGACCCGCGACGCTCCCGCGTGTCCTCGAGCATGAAGAATGCACGGGACAGGATATCGCGGCACGCATCCTGACGGAACTCGAGCGTCGCGGTTATCGGCACGATTTGCAGGTCCTTTCCGAATCCCACTTTAAAACCTATCTGTGAGCACCATGTCCAATACCATCGCATTCAACAGCAGTGATCCCGACATCACACAATCCGATGCGCTCTACGCGCGGGCCGTCGGACTGATTCCTTCACAGACCCAGACGCTCGCGAAAGGCGCCGGACAATATGTGCGCGGCGTTGCGCCGAAATTCGCCGCCCGCGCGAAGGGCGCACATCTGTGGGATGTGGATGGGAACCAATACATCGATTACAACATGGGAATCGGGCCGATTTCGCTGGGCTACGGGTATCCGCGCGTCGATGACGCCATTCGCGCACAGCTCGACGACGGCATCACCTTTTCGCTCGTACATCCTCTCGAAGTCGAGGTGGCGGAACTCCTCCGCGAGGTCATTCCCAATGCCGAGATGGTCCGCTATTCGAAATCCGGCAACGACGTCACGTCTGCCGCCGTTCGGCTCGCCCGCGCATTCACCGGACGCAGTACCGTCCTGTGCTGCGGCTATCACGGCTGGCACGACTGGTATATTTCCACCACCGACCGCAACCGCGGCATCCCCCAAGCCGTGCGTGACCTGACGTACACGCTCAACTATAACGATATCGCTTCGGTGATCGATGCCCTCGATGATGACACCGCCTGTGTGATACTCGAGCCGGTGGTGTTCGATGCACCGGAAAACAACTTCCTCCAGGAACTCAAGGCCGCATGCGAACGCAACGGTACTCTGCTGATTTTCGATGAAATGTGGACCGGATTCCGTCTCGCCCTTGGCGGCGCGCAGGAATACTTCGGCGTAAAAGCCGATATGGCCTGTTTTTCAAAGGCCATCGCCAACGGCATGCCGCTCTCGGTCTTGACCGGACGTGCGGATGTCATGTCGCTTTGTGAGAAGGACGTCTTCTTCTTCACTACCTTCGGCGGCGAGGCACTGTCCCTCGCAGCGGCAAAAGCCACGATAGAGGAAATGCGCGAAGAGCGTGTCCATGACTACCTCTTCGCACAGGGCCGACGGCTGAAAGATGGTGTCAACATGCTCGCGGCGGAGTTTGATATGCCTTACGTGCAGTGCAAGGGCTACGATTGCCGCAGCATCGTGACCTTCGATATCTCCGCGGGCAATCCCCTGCTCATGAAATCATTCGTGCAGCAGGAACTGATACGCCGGGGCATTCTCTGGTCCGGCTTCCACAACATGAGCTTCAGCCACAGCGACACCGACATCGAACACACGCTCGCGGTGTACCGGGAGGTTCTCCCGATGCTCAAGACCGCAGTGGATGCAGGCACGATAGAGACCGCACTGCGCGGAGAGCCCGTCGAACCCGTGTTCCGCAAGACCGGGCATTTTCATACAAAGGCGAAGCAGAAGGCTGCATAGCTCAGCGGCGAAGCAGTTCCATTTCATAGCAGCCAGAAGCAGACAGTTGCATAGTACAGTAGTGATGCACCTCATTTCGGAGTACCAGGCATGATCGCACGGATAGCGAACGAAGCGCAGCACAAGAGGACATCGCTCCTCCACACCGACCGCTCACATCCCCTGCTCCGCGAATACCGGCTTCGGTGCCTGAGTATCAATACGCATCGGGGACAGGGACCCAAGCTCGGCCTTCTCCTCGACAAGGCGGAAGAGATGGAAGGTCAGCGCATCGAGCTGCTGCACGAGACGCGCGCGTACGCGTATTTCATATCCGACTGGCTCAACAAGCACAGCCGGCGATATGACATCGTGGCCCTGCAGGAAGTCTTCAACGGCATTCTCGGTATCGGTGAAAAAATCCACGCGAAGTATCGGCAGCGCGATCATTACCGCGTCCTCAGCGGTTTCGATGCGCTCATCGAACACGGAGTCGGGTTTGCCGGCTTCCGCTACCAGAACCTGATGCTGAGCCAGCTGCCGAAACTCTCCGACCAGGGGTACAGCGAGCTCATGCCTGGGAAGGTGTTTTTCCTCGCTTCCTGCGGTTTCACGATCGCCCCCTTTCTGCTGAAAGACAGCATCGTTTGGATCGGCAATACGCACCTTCATGCATACAGTCCCGCTGCGCGCATGCGGCAGGCGCGCAGCATCGCCGAAGTATTGCGCCTGCTTGGCGATGTGCCCATCGTCTTCATGGGCGACCTCAACACTGTGCCGGGGGGGTGCCGTATCGGGAATTACGGAGAAGGGGACATCGACCGCTACAATTATCGCAACGACAGTACGCTGCGCATTCTCGAAGATGCAGGACTGCGAACCGTTCGGCACGACGATTCGCTGCAATTCTGGACCTATCCCACGGGCGCTCCAAACCGCACGCTCGACTACATCATGTTCAGCCGACACTGGCATCTACATGACTACGGCGTGCTTCATGATTTCACCCTTTCAGACCATTACCCGGTATATGCAGATCTCGAACTCAAAACCCGCAACAACTGACCGCATGTCTCTCCCCGTGTTTTCCATCGATCACAAGGTGGCCATCGTTACCGGCGCGCTCGGACTCATCGGACGTGAGCATTGCAACGCCCTCGCCAGCGCAGGCGCGCATGTCATCGTCACCGATCTCAATCATGAGGCCGCCGAGGCATTCGCCGCGTCGCTGCAGCGCGCGTCCGGTCGCTCCGCGCTCGGTGTCGGAGCGGACATCACCGACCCTGCATCGGTACAGACACTACTGGAGCGAAGCATTGACGTATTCGGCCAGGTCGACGTGCTGGTCAACAACGCAGCCATCAACGACATGGTGGAGGATCCGGTTTCGGCACTTGAAGCGTCCCGTTTCGAGAATTATCCACTCGAACTCTGGCGTAAGTGTCTCGACGTCAATGTCACCGGAATGTTTCTCTGCAGCCAGATTGTCGGGACACACATGGCAAGGCGCAAGAGCGGCAGCATCATTAACATCGCATCGACATACGGCATCGTCGCTCCGGATCAGTCGCTGTACCGTCGACCCGACGGAAAACAGATGTTTTATAAATCCGCAGTCTATCCGACCGCGAAAGGGGCCGTGATTTCTTTTACGCGCTTCCTCGCAGCGTACTGGGGCGATGCGGGTGTGCGTGTGAACGCGCTTTCGCCCGGGGGTGTCCGCAACGGACAGGACGAGGACTTTGTCGCTAACTATGCGAAGCGCACACCACTCGGGCGGATGTCGGAGCCGAACGACTATCATGGCGCGATCGTGTTCCTCGCGAGCGATGCCTCGCGTTACATGACAGGGACGAACCTCGTCGTCGACGGTGGATGGACGGCCTGGTAAGAAAAACACGCGAACACGAGGGTACTGAGCAGTTTTTTCTTTAATTTCAGCGTATGAGTATTCTTCCTGTCCAATCGATCCTGCCCGAGGTACTCGGGAGCATACAACACCTGTCACCGGAAAAATTCCAACGCCGCGCGCGCAGGATCCGGCTTCTGCTCACGGACAACGACGGTGTCCTCACCGATACCGGAGTGTATTACGGTCCTGAGGGCGAGGCCGTCAAGCGCTACAGCATCCGCGATGGCATGGGCATGGAGAGACTGCGCGTCCTGGGCGTGGAAACCGGCATCATCACCGGGGAAAAATCGCTCAACCTCAAGCGCCGTGCCGAGAAACTCAAGTTGAAGCATCTGTATCTCGGCGTGAAGGACAAGTCCACCGCGCTTGTCCGCATCAGGCAGGAAACCGGATATTCGAACGATGAAATCGCATATATAGGCGATGATGTCAACGATCTCGGAATCATGGATGTCGTCGGCGAGCATGGCCTGACGGCTGTCCCTGCCGACGCGATGCCGCAGGTACGCGCCATGGCGCATTACATCTGTGCCTGGCGCGGTGGCAACGGCGCGTTCCGGGATTTCGCAGAGGCGTTGATCACGTTGCGATTGAATAACACGATGTAAATTTCCCCCGAAATTTCATTATCCCCATTGCAGGGCGGATTCATGAATCCGCCCTGCGTTCGTACTATCTGAATTCAGTTTCATTCCGAGGCGGATTCATGAATCCGCCCTGAGATATGCGGGCGAGATATCGGATTCGCGGAAATGCAAACGGTTTCGTAACACGGGACATATCGATCGCCAACGGTTTCCTCAACAACTTGTAACGGTGCGCTCAAACGGACGTAACGTTCTCCCTGTAGCTTGCAGTTGAATCCACAACGGACATCAATCAAAGGATACAGCATGAGCAACGCAACGTGTCGCATCGGAGAAAAACTGGTTGGGGATGGTCAGCCCGTCTATGTCATCGCCGAAATAGGGATCAATCACAATGGCTCTCTGGACCTTGCAAAGAAGCTTATCGACGGAGCTGCGCTGGCCGGATGCGATGCTGTCAAGTTCCAGAAACGCACACCGGAATTGTGCGTCCCTCGCGACCAGTGGGATGTGGAACGTGACACGCTGTGGGGACGCATGAAATACATCGACTACCGCCACTTGATCGAATTCGGGGATGACGAGTATGCCGAAATCGATCGCTACTGCAGGGAAAAACGGATTCACTGGTTCGCTTCCTGCTGGGACGAACCATCTGTCGACCTGGTGGAGAAGTACAATCCTCCCGTGTACAAGGCGCCCTCGGCCTCGCTCACCGATCACGCACTGCTCAAGCATATGAAAGCAACCGGGAAACCGCTCATGATCAGTACCGGCATGTCAACGATGCAGGAAATCAACACTGCCATCGAGGTCATCGGGACGGATAATCTGCTCATCGCGCATTCGACGTCGGCATATCCCTGCACGCTTCCGGAGCTGAATCTGCGCATGCTCCACACGTTGAAGCAGATGTATCCGCATATGCCGGTCGGGTATTCGGGGCATGAAACCGGACTCGCGCCGACCTGGGCTTCGGTTGCCATGGGCGCCACGTTCATCGAGCGGCACATCACACTCGACCGTGCCATGTGGGGTTCCGATCATGCGGCATCGGTGGAAATCGGCGGTCTTTACCGCCTTGTGGCCAACATCCGCGATATTGAAAAATCTCTCGGAGACGGCATCAAACGCGTCTACGAAAGTGAGCTGGGGCCGCGGAAAAAGCTTCGCCGCGTTTCGCAAGACACTATCGCGGCTTGATAGTCCAAAAGGCAAGCCTCCTCCTAGCAAGCCACATGTCCGGATTCAACCGCATGGTTGGATCCGGACATGCGTATTCACCAACCACTGCAGTCTTATGTCACTCGCACTCCTTTCTCCCCTCATTGTTCTCACCGCTGCGACCTGCATCGTTCTGCTCGAGCGACGCTTTCCGTATTCCCCGGGTCAAATGTTCTTCCGCGCAGGATTCTGGAACGACCTGATCCTTTACTCGATCGTGCAGAGTTACTTGCTCGGCGTTGCTATCAACTACCTCATCGTCTGGATGGATAGTAGTACGGGGTTGTCACGGTTTCACCTGATTTCCGACTGGCCTCTGTGGACGCAGGTCCTCTTCTTCGTCGTGACGCATGATCTGTACATCTACTGGTTTCACCGTCTCCAGCACCGTTCCCTGCGGCTCTGGCGCCTGCACGAAGCCCATCACTCGACGACGGATGTGGACTGGCTGTCAGGCTCGCGTTCACACGCATTGGAAATTCTCATCAATCAAACCGTGGAGTTCGCTCCCATCGTGCTTCTCGGCGCCGCACCAGAAGTCGCGTTACTCAAAGGAATGATTTCCGCGGTGTGGGGAATGTGGATTCACTCGAACATCGACGTGCACAGTGGAGTGCTCCAGTACGTGATCAACGGACCGGAGATGCATCGATGGCATCATTCCGATGTCGTCGCGGACGGCTCGAATAATTTCGCGACCAAATTCGCGCTCTGGGACTGGCTGTTCGACACCGCACATCTGCCCGTTGGGAAAAAACCGACTGGGTATGGAATTCGAGAAATCGATTTCCCCACGAACTACATCCGACAACATTTGTTCGCATTCCGGCCCCTGATGCCCGATGAATATCAACCGAACCCATGAATGGGGGGAACCCAACCATGGACATCATATGATGCGCAGGGCGGATTCGTGAATCCGCCCTGCGTTCGTTGTGCCCGGCTTCCCGGGGCGGATTCGTGAATCCGCCCTACAATATGTGTCGCGTTATTCCACCGTGACGATGATGCCGGCGGTGTGGGCGGCGAATTCGGGGGCGTACATGCATTGGATGGCGGAGATGCCGTTGGAGAATCGGCCGGCGTGTGAGACGCGCAGGGGATATTCGAAGACGTGCACGCCTTTCGGCAGCCAGTGGAAGAAGAAGTTGACCGAGGCGTCTTTCGGCGCTTCGTAGTAGCCGAGACCGCCCTTCCAGTGATAACCGGAGAGTTGGTTGATCAGGTCGAGTCCGGCGCCGCGCATGTCCTTGAGATGCACGTATTCCATGTCGCGGTCGACGCGGATGGTCACGCGCACCTTGACCATGTCGCCCACATGGAGCTTGTTCTTTTCGGTGATGGGCTCGAGCACCAGCCCCTTGTCGGTGTTGCGCTGCAGGTACAGGGTCTTCTCGATCTGCAGCGGCGTCTTGGCGGGCGTGATCTTATCGAGCTGCTCGAAATACTGCCAGTACACGGCACCCCAGGCGATGCCCTGGTCTTCCTTCTTCACGACGACGGTGCCCTGTTCGGGACGAATGTCCGAGCCCCGCCAGTCCACACGATAATACCCGGTGCCGGCCTCGACCTTCGCACCCATGGCGACAGGATCGATCTTCTTGCCGCCCATGGTGACTTCGACCAGCTTGTCGGAAGCGAGCAGGTCGCTGCCACGGCGCAGCAAGGCGTAGCAGGCCTCCGCGGTGGAGACGGTGGAACCCCAATCCTGTACCTGCTTCTGTTTGAGCAGCCAGATCTTGAGTTCCTCGACGGACTTCGTATCGCCCGCGACTTCGTCGAACACTTCCACCATGAGTGACTGTGTTTCGATCGGTGCCTGGTACCAGTACCAGCCGCGATCATATTTCCAGTACATGCCCATCTCGTCGTTCTGCAGCGAGCGCTCCTTGAGCGAACGCACGACGGCCTGCGGTACGTCTTTCTCGCCCATACGGTGCAGAGCGAGCGCGATTTGTCCCTGCGTCATGTGGCCGCGGCGCGCCCACCACTTGCGGGACTGCTCGCGCCAGAAGTTCACCGCCTCGTCGCAGCGGTCGGGAATTTCCTGCGTAAGGAAATAGCTGCGCGCATAAAGATACTGCACGGCGAGATAGTCGAGATAATCCTTCTTCGGATCGAAGCTGCGCTCGCGTGCTTTCAGATCGAGATAATCCTCGTTCATGCGCGCGTCCATGAATTCCACCGCGCGGCGGATCATGCGGTTGACGCGTTCGTCCTTCACCGTCACGCCCAGTGCGGCGAGATGGCCGAAGCCGGCGACGATGTACTGCGTGATATAACGGTTTTCGGGCATGCCCGGGAACCACGGCCATCCGCCGTTACCCGACTGCGCCTTCTCGAGCTTGCGCATGGCGGACTCGAGGTTGTTCCCCATGGTGTTGAGGTCGAAGAGCAGGGCGATGCGCTTCTTGCGCTCGCTTTCGTCCTTCCCCTGCAGCACCCACGGTGTCTCTTCTAGCAGAAGCATCTTCAGGTCCTGGTTCTTCTGCAGGTTCGAAAGCAGCGCGTCGCTGTTCTTCCACTGCTCGAACACGCGCTGGATCTTCGGATTGCTCTGCGCGATATGTCCCGCGATGCTGTTGGCGTAATAGCGGTTGAACACCTGCTCGGAGCATTCGTAGGGATACTCGATCAGGTACGGCAGCGCCTGCACGGCGTACCACGCCGGCTGCGAGGTCATCTCCAGCGTCAGCTGATGCTGACGGAGTGTGGACGACGAACCCGAGCGCAGCAGCTTCTCGAACGTGAAGGTCTTCGTTTCCCCACCGCGGATATTCAGCGGCAGTGTCTCGGTCACGAGCATGCGGTTCGGCAGCACGGGCAGCGCCATTTCCTCGCCGTCGGAGAAATCACCCGCCTTCGCGACGATGCGATAGACGATGGCGGAAGCGTCGTCGGGAATGTGAATATCCCAGCGCGCCGTGGTGCTGCGGCCTTTCTCGGCGGTAAACGAACGCACGGCATCGGTGAGGCCGAAGCGCGCATCAATCGGCTGCATCGTGACGGCGTCGAAAATCTTCAGCGTGACCGATCCGTTCAGCACGGTGTCGGAGAGGTTGCTGATCTTGGTCATCAGCGCGACATCGTCGCCGTTGCGCAGGAAGCGCGGCATGTTGGGCATGACCATCAGTTCCTTCTGCGTCACCGTCGTCTTCTCGAGATAGCCCGACTTCAAATCCGGCGTGTGAGCGTACACCCGCAGTTTCCAGCGCGTCAACGCCTCGGGAGCGGTGAAGCGCAGGACGACGTTGCCCTCTTCGTCCGTCATCAGGTCGGGATAGAAGAATGCCGTCTCGTTGAAATTCGTGCGCGCCTTGACGGCGTCGAGTCCGTCGGAAGATCCGTCGCCCGTCGCCGCGGTTTCCTCTTTTTCGTCAAGACCTCCGACCTGCGCATTTTTTGCCCGCAGCTCATTGCGGCCAAGGGCATCGTCGGCTTCCATCGCGGCAGGAGCAGGTGGAGCGAGACTCATCTCCGATGAAATAGCCATATCCATCACCACACCGCCTTCCCCGTCGCGCATGGCTTCGGATTTCGCCATGTACCTTCCTCTGCCGTAGTACCTGCCGTAGCGCTCGAGGAGGAAGAGGTTCAATCGGTCGTAATATTGCGAGTAGCCGGAGAGGATGTGATTCCATTCTTCCACGTAGAGCCGGGCACTGTTGCCTCCGAAACCGTAGTTTCCGAAGCGTGAATAGGCGCCATACGACGGCCAGGAGAATCGCGACCAGTCCTGGCGGAAGATCGCGTCCAGCGAGGCGTCGTACATCGAGGCGAGCATTTCGGCGGCGATGCGGTCACGCTGGGGACCCTTGACCGTGATGCGCCATTCTTCCTGCGCACCGGGTGTCAGTTTATCCCGGAACGTTGCGGTTTCCACCTGCAACTGCTTGTTCGACCATGGCACGGAAATGAATACGGTTTGCTGGTACAGGCGATAATGCTTGACGAAAAAGATCTGCGCGGAAAAACCGCCGCGATCATTTTCCCCGACCGGGTATTTGAAGAGCCGCTGTCCCGCGTAACCCTTCCGCCAACCTTCCTTCAGAGCATGCGTGCGATCCTCGACGCGCGCCATCATGTACACGCCTTCGTATGCGCTGCCGTAGAGGAATCGCGCCTCTTCGCCCGGCTCGGCCGAGATTTTCGTGCCGACATAGAATTCGGGCATCATGGACGGCACGTCGTCTTCAGGACGATACACCGTCACTGTTTTCCGGATAAGCAGATCCTGTCCTCCGGGATCTTTCGCGGCGAGCGTGATGCGGTAGCTGCCGGGCGCGAGGTCGCGCAGGATGAGCGAATCCGTCCCGTCAGCGCCGGTACTGAATCTCCGGTCGGAGACCGTCTTCCGCACATCCCAGGTGTCGGGGATGTTCTCATCCTTGTACACGTCCTGTGGAAAGGCGCGGGTGAATTCATCCTTCGTCATGGTCCAGCTGTCAGGGGCCGGCAGCATGCGCGCGCGAAGCACCCGATCTGGGGTTTTCAGCAGTTCGATGCGCAGCGTACCCGAGGCGGCGATCGGCTGTCCGCCCAGGTTCCGCGCATACACGCGCAATTCCTGTTCCTTCGTCGCGTCGATCGTCTCCGCAATGCCGAGTGACAGATCAACCGATGTGTACCCAGCACTCACTGCAGTGGAGGCACTGTGCGTTTCGCCGTTGATGTCGACGACATCCGCGGATATCTCGTAAGTGAACACGGGCAGTGTTTTCGGATCCACCGACTTGTCGGGCAGCGCGGTGAAATCGAGAGAGAATACACCGTCGCCGTCGGTCGTCGTCGTGCCATGCGCGATTTCCCGCGCACTGCCCTGGGGATAGGGACGCCACCACCAGAACCAGTACGGGTAGCGCACGCGCCGCAGGACACGCCAGTTCACCGCTGCACCATCGACGTTGGATCCGGCGTAGGCCTTTGCCTCGCCCGTCACTTTCACCGCGGTGTTGAGACGATATTCTCCTTCCACCGGTTTGAAGGCGACTTCGAACTTCGGCCGCTTGTATTCCTCGACGCGCACATTGATCGAACCCGTTTCATTGCGGATGTACATCATGCCCGTGAGCACACCCGAGGGAACGGTGAACGTCGTGTTGAAGGATCCATACTCGTTCGAGCGCAGTTCGACCTCATGCACTTTCTGATGATTCGCATCGAGAAACGTGACGGTCGTTTTGGTGTTTTTCACCACGGCGTAATCGGCTTTTTCGCGATTCCCCTCGGTGATGATTCCCTTGAGGTACAGCGTCTGTCCCGGACGATAGATCGCCCTGTCGGTGAAGAACCGCGTGCGCCGCTGCGTCTTCTCGCGACCGCGTTCGTAGGCGTTGTAGCTGTTGAGCACGGTGAGCGTATCGCGTCCCACCGAAAGACGGAAGGAAACACCGTCGCGGAAACGGCCGGGTTCGATCACGAAAAGTCCGTCGGCATCGGTACGCGTGCTGCCCATGTCAACGCGTTCATAGCCGTAGCTGGAGGAATTCCAGCGGCGGCTGAACATGCGCACCTGCACGCTCTTGAGCGGCGCGCCCTCCACCGCATCGGTGACCCAGAAGCGCTGCCCGCCCGAGGGTGTGTCGATGTTTTCGAGACTCAGCCGCGTCACGCGCAGCCAGGTGTAGGCGATGGCGTTGTCGTCGAAGGAGAAGTCCTCGCGCGGCGACATGAATATCATGTACACGCCCGCCGGCAGTTCCGGTCCGCGGAGATCGACCAGATGCGACTTGTAGTCTGTCTGCTTCGGCAGTTCCTGCGACCACTGCTTCAGACTGCCGCGGCGGAGAATACCGCTGAGCCGATCACGCTGACTGATGTCGCGCGTGGTCTGAAGGATGCTTTCATCGTCCTCATCCGCGTTGAGTTTCACGATGCGGAAATACACGCGGTCGACGTTGCGATATCCGGCGCTCATCAGGAAAGGCGCCTCGGGACGCGTCGTCTGCTCCACGGCCAGCGACATTTCTTTCGCGAGGATGTTGGAGCGAAGTGCACGGCAATCCACCGCACCGCGTGACTCGGTGAAACGTGCGATTTCGCGATCGCACACGGCCAATGCGGTGACGTAATCGCCATGGTCGTAATGGTAGCGCGCGATCGCCGCACCCGCGAGCGTGGAGATCGGCGCAGCTGCGTGTGCCTTGTACAGTGCATCGACGGCCTGGAAGTATGTCGTGTCCTTGTCTTCGTGCGTGGTTTCCTGCATGCCGAAGGCCAGGCGCTGCAGATCGAGATCCACCAGTGCATCCGTATCGCCCCGCTGCATGTGGAAGCGCAGCAGCTGCTGGTAAATCAGCAGGGCCTGGTATTTCGTGTTCCGCGGATTGGGCGAAGTGAATGCGTGCGCCGTAAAATCGGCCGCGGGTGCGAGCGCCTCCACGCCTTCGAGTTCGAAGTCCTGCTGCGGAGCAGGCAGGTCCGCTTCGTCATTGCGGAAGAAATCCAGCGCGCGGTGGGCGAGAATGTCATAGAGTGTCGGCCGATACTTCCCGCTCTCGCTCTGTCTGATCAGAATCGCCTCGAAACTCTCCACGGGCGTCTGCTGCAGCAGTGCGAAGGGCACGAGGGATTCTATATAGAGCGCTTTGGTGGTATCGAAAAACTGACCGGGATTCCACGTCCGATAATCCGCATCGGGCGCATCGGCGACTTCCGTGCGGTCATGAATGCGCCAGCGGTTCATCTGGTAATAGTTCCAGTAGAGATCCGCCAGCATCGACGTGAGCACCGCCTTGACCGGTTGCCCGGCTGTTGCGATTTCCTTTTGCATGTCTCCGATGAGGACGACCTCATCCTCTTCATCGGTCACCGCGAGCAATGCGACGCGGTATGCGATGGCTTTGACGATATGAGGCTGGTTGTTCTCGCGCTTCGCACGGTCGTAGATTTTTTCGACCATCTCCAGCGCGGTTTTTGGCAGTCCTTCATCGAGGGCCTTGTCTACGGCCTTCCATTGTTCTTCATAATCCCCTTTCATGAACGAACTCCAGATTGCATTGGTGGTATAGCCATCCATCAGTTCCGACGCGAGAAAGAACACCGGGGCCGTGATGAGCAGCAGCAATGAGAGACGAATGCTCAGCAGCATGACAGGTCTCCAGAAATGTAAGGAAAACAAAGGCGATCCGACCCAGTAGTACGCCTGGATTCAGATGAGGTTCCCGGCCCGGGAGGATGAGCCTTCAGAGAAACAGGGGACGGACCATGACAACTCTCCTGACGACCTCACCCCCGGCCCCTCTCCTGGAAGGAGAGGGGAGGAAGAGTGCGCGAGCTACCAGACGATCAGGCGCTGCGCGGAGACGCCGCCGCGGCTGTCGCTGGCCGAAACGATGTAGCTCCCGGCGCGGAGACCACCCGTCGGCAGCATCAACAGCTGCCTCCCGGTGGCCGACGCATCGGTCACGTAACGCTGCACGGTACGTCCGAGCATGTCATGCACGGCAACGTTGATCGCGCCGGTGCGTGCCGCATCGATCCGCAGTGTGAGCGCCGCGCCCGCGCGCAGGGGCGAAGGATAGATGTCGAGCGAGAAGTCCGCCACGGCGGGCTGCTCGTCCACCCCGAGTACGATCACACCGGTGCCGCCGGACTCGACATAGCGCTTGTACCACTCCTGCAGATATTGCAGGGCGACGTCGCGGCTGTGGATGACGAGCGTGTTTTCATTGTTGGAAAATTCCGCGGAGTTGGACCAGTTGTGCGATCCGGTCACCACGACGGGGGCGGCATCGGGCGCAGTATCTTCCGCGTCGACGATCATGTACTTGTGATGCAGAAGACCGGAGAATCCTTTTTTCAGGAGCACATCCACGCCACCCGAGTGCAGGAAGTCATATTCATTGCCCTGATCACTGTTGTTGTCCATGATACCGCGGACGGTCACGCCGGCGTTGTGCTGGTCGACCATCGTGCGGCCGAGATCGTCGCGTGTGAACGTGAGCGTGGCGAAATAAATGGACTGTCGCGCGCCGCGCGCAGCCTGCACGATGGCGTTGGTGGTCTGATCGCTGGGACTGAACCAGGATTCGACATTCACACCACCGATGATGAAGCGATGCGGCGTATTGTCCAGCTTGCGCGCGCCGAAACGGGAGACGTTGCTGTTCGCCGTTTCATCGCCGCTGCCCCACATTTCCTCGAACTCGCGCGTGTACGTCACGGCCAGCGCCTGGTCCTGGATCTCCACCACGTTCTGCGCGTCGTTATTCGTCCCGGGATCCGTGGGATTCCACGACCCCATGATGACCCAGTCGTCGGTGTCGCTCGAGCGGTCACGTCCGTCGATGACGACGAATTTGTTGTGCATCAGTCCCACGCCGGCGTTGATGCGATCGAAATTGTCGACGATAGCGGGAACGTTGTTGCGCACCGTGCGGATGGCATTCGTGTTGGCATTGTCCGTTTCGAAAATGGCGCGAATCTTCACCCCGCGCGTCTTCGCGGCGAGCAGGCGGTCGGCGATGTTGTCGCCCACGGCACCGCTCAAACTGTAGAAACAGAGATCGATGGAATGCTGCGCAGCGTCGATGCGGTTCATGAGCTTGTTTTCCAGCGCGACGTTGCCCTGCGCGGGCAGCGGTGGGTAGAGGCTGTTGTCGACAGAACGGTTGAAATACACGTTCATCGTACCGGTGGAAGTCGCGGAGGATGTGCACACGTACATCGATTGCGCAAAGCTCGTATCGCCGCCCGCCACGGAGAATGCCTGGACGCGGTAGATGGTCCCGGGCTGTAATCCCGTAATGGAAACGCTCTGCTCGGTCCCGGCGCTGGTGCCCGCCGCCACACCGAGTTCGAAGCCGTCGGTGATTCCGTAACGCACGTACGCCGCGGCTGCGATGGCGGTGTTCCAGCAGAGATCGATACGGTCGGAAAGGATTTCGCACTCTTCGGGAGTGGTGAGAATGCGCGGTCCCGTCGCGATGACATCGGATGAGATGCGCGGCATGAGCTGATAGCCGCCGGTATAGGGAGAAGCGTTTTTATACTGGCTCAGCACGCCGACAATGTCGAAGCTGCCGCCCGGTGCGGGAGCGCCGGCATACGGCACGTCGTTGTCGACGCGCACATCGAGTTCGTTCGTGCCGTCGGAGAGTTTGTAGTTTGTGCCCGACCCGGTAACGGTCCACGCCGTGGTGTTCACCGTGACGCCGTTGATGCGCAGGAGCATGCTTTCATAGGCTTCCTTGCCCGCGAGTCCGTCGCCGAGCACGTCGCTGATCGTGACGACGACGGGAACGACCTCGTTCCCGGTGGAGGGCTTCGCATCGAGGGTCACGTTTTCCATTTCCGTCAACCCGTTGAACTGCGTGATGGTGCCGGTCACCGTCACTTCGTCGCCGATGCTGACCGAGTCGGTGAACGCGAAATCATACACGGCGATACCGCCGGTGTGATCTTGTATGTATGCCGGGGCGCCGAACTGCTTGGCCACGGTGACGATGCCATTGACGGTTACCAGTTGTCCCAGTTTGAGCGCGACGCCGCTTGCATTGTTTTCCCGCGCTTCGGCGATAGGGATGGGTCCGCCGCGCACGAACACGGCAGGAGGGTTCTGAATAGGCAGATAGGTCCCGCTCCCACTCGTGAGAATCGTTATAACATAGTTGCCGGTGCTTCCCGGCGCGGTGAGATTGCGCACGGTGATGGTGGCGGCGTCCTCGGCGAATATCAGTCGTTCGAGAATGAGCGTGTCGCCATTGGTGGAAAGTTCTGCTTGCAGACTCCCATCGATCTCCGCGTCATCGACGGATGACGACCATGCGAACACGGCGGGGAGAACAATTTTCATCGCCGAGATTTGATAGTCCTTGTCGGGCGTGAACGTGATCGGCATGTCAAAGCCGTCGCCGGCTTTCAGCGTTCCCACGGAGATCGTGGCGGTACCGGACCCATCCGCGCTCAGCGGCTCGGTCCCGCTCTTCGAACTTTGCGGATTGCGTCCCCCGGTCTGCACGACAAAGTCCGCCGCGTTGTTGTCCGAATCCCAGCCGTTTCCCGCCAGTTCTTCCGCACCACCCACGCCGAGTGAAGCGGCGGTTGAAGAAGCGGAGGCCTTGCGTTCGACGCTATTGTCATTGGCCGCGTCGCCGTGATTCGGTGCCGGACTGCCTTCCGGGTCATTGCCCGTTCCGAAGCCCACGCGATCCACCTCGGCGCCGGAGGCCGTCGTGATGCGGAGACCGCCATTATCGGCCATTCCCGATGCGCCCCACGCCGCATCCGCGGACGGAGTTCCAGACCAGGTGGGACCTGCGAAAAGGAAGTAGGACTTCGGCGGCATCATCGTCCCCTCGGACACGGTAACCAGTCCGTTGTAAGATGAGCCCGATGCCGAACGGTATTCCAGTTTCCATCCGGAAATATTCACGGGACTGTTTGTCGGATTATAGATTTCGACGAACTCGCCTACCGCATTTCCTGCTGCGCCACGCGTCGCGAATTCACTGATGACGACATGTCCCGCCACCTGCGCGTGCATGGTGGTTACGCTGATGAAACATGCGAGAACGATCGCGATCGAAACGGAATACCTCATGCCTCTGCCTTTCCGGATTTGGGGAAAAAGACAATATAAGAAATTGCGGGATGCAGGAGGCAGGAGGCAGGAGGCAGGAGGCAGGATGCAGGAGGCAGGAGGCAGGATGCAGGATGCAGGAGGCAGGAGGCAGGATGCAGGAGGCAGGATGCAGGAGGCAGGACTTTGACAAATGCCGAAATCTCCGCATATTCCAAAATCTGTCTTCCTCACTGCAGGATCGTGAGCACACCGAGCGAATGAAACACGCCCTCGTCATCATACCGACTTACAACGAACTGGAGAATGTCCAGACCATCATCCCGGAGATTCTCCGGCAGGACGAACGTCTGGAAGTTCTGGTCGTCGACGACAATTCCCCTGACGGCACCGCCGCAGAGGTGAAGCGCATGATGGCGGAAAACCCGCGCATACATATCCTCGAGCGTGCGAAGAAAATGGGTTTGGGGACGGCATATCTCGCGGGCTTCAAATATGCGATCGCGGAGGGATACGATTATGTGTTCGAGATGGACGCGGATCACTCGCATTCGCCCGACGTTCTTCCCCGTTTCCTCGAGTCCATTGAGGAGTATGATCTCGTGCTCGGTTCCCGGTACATCCAGGGCGTGAACGTGATCAACTGGCCGATGAAGCGCCTGCTGCTCAGCTACTTCGCCAACCAGTACACGCGCATCGTGACCGGACTTCCTGTCCGCGACGCCACGGGCGGCTTCAAATGTTTCCGCGTCGAGGTTCTCAAGGCCATCGACCTGGATCGTGTACGCAGCAACGGCTATTCCTTCCAGATCGAAATGAGTTTCAAGGCCTGGAAAAAAGGATTCCGTCTGCATGAAATCCCGATCATCTTCATGGACCGACGTGTCGGCATTTCGAAAATGTCCAAGAAGATCGTACGCGAAGCCGTGACCATGGTATGGCGCCTGCGCATGCAGAGCATGCTCGGACGGGTGCGCTGACACTGGGGACGCGGATTCTTGACAAAGAAGTATCCGGATGTTATATTTGTAGACTAGGCACCCATCGACTAGAGGCCTAGGTCGTCACCCTTTCACGGTGAAAACACGGGTTCGAATCCCGTTGGGTGTACCAAACAAGATGATCGGCAGATTTCGAAAGAGATTTGCCGATTTTCTTTTGATGGCGAAGTGCAAAATGGGAATTTCCTCGCGCTTCATGTGTCCTGTCTGCGTCCGGGAGACGTGGCAGCTATGGACGAAGACGCGCCCCCGATTCCCCGGAGAGCAGCGGAGGAAATCGTTCATACATTTCGGAGGTGAAGATGAAGGCACTGCGTCCGTTATTGACATCTGCATTGCTGCTGCTTCTCGCGACGACGCTGCGGGCGCAGCTCAGCACACGGACCAGCGATTACGGAACGAAACCAGGGTACATCGACGACGCGACGCTCATCGTCGAACCGCACGGCGCCTACGTTGAGCAAACGCTCATCCTGACCTACGGCGACCATAGGCAATTCGGCGATTCGCCGGAGGTGGAAGTCGACCACCGGTTCCGCCTACCGGCCAACGCCGTCGTGAATGATCTCTGGCTGTGGATCAACAACATCTGCGTGCGCGGCAGGATCCTGAGCACTTGGTCCGCACGCGCCGTCTACGACAGCATCGTCCAGAGCCATCGCGACCCGGCTTTCCTCGCGAAAGCGGGCACCACCTTCGAACTACATGTGTACCCGCTCACGTCGGGCTCGACGCGGAAGCTCAAGCTCGTGTTCATCACGCCGACGCTCTGGGTGGGGAACACCGCGGCGGCGGAACTGCCGCTCAAGATGCTCCTGAATAACAACGCCGAAATGAAGCCGCTGCACATTCTGTTCAAGGTGGCGGAGAAGGTGTGGGGCGAACCGACCATCGCGGAACTCCCCATGCAGCCGTTCGGGGACTGGAAGGATTCCGCGGGCAGTTCGTATAAAGCCATGGATCTCGTCGATATATCGGAACTGACGGGACTCACCCTCGGGTTCACCATGCAATTCCCGGGCGGGTACTACTTCACCACCTCGAGACCGCCCAACGACGGGACATATTTCCAGTTCGGTTTCGACCCCGGAGCGCTCTTTCACCTGACCGTCGATTCCACCGCCAGGCGCCTTCTCGTGGGTCTCGACCTGAGCGGTGCCCATGGCAAGAACTACACGACCCTGCTTCCACCGTTGAAGCAACTCCTGCGCTCCGCCGCGAGACCCCAGGACAGCATCCGGCTCCTGGTCGCCGGCGCGCACATGGTGCTTCCCGTGCAGCCGGGGTGGATGCCGGGACGGGCAGACAGCATCAATGCCCTGGTTGCATCGTTCGCGACCAGCGACTGGGGCCGGGAGATTGCTGCGGAAGTTCTTCCGCATGTCCTGTACTGCGATAAGCTCGCCGTCACTTGCTGGCAGTTCCCCGGCCTGGACGACTACGCGACGCATGGTGAATACCGCGATCTGCCCTCCGCTCTGCAGGACTTCCGCTCCGCGGGTGTCATCGCGGCGTATGAACAGGGTTCGGAGGCCGCCGGCAACACGGCCGATCATTTCGAGGAGATCATTTCGCGACTCGACAGCTTTTTCGTCCAGGGCGGAAGATTTCTCACCTACTTCGATTACAACCGGGTCGGAAAGGAACGGATCGGCAGTCACTACATTCCCGAATTGTCAGTAACGAGGATCAAGGAAGCGAATCTCACCCTGCACAGCAACAGGCAGGGCAACATCGGGAGATTCTTCCCGGAGACCTTCCTGCACTACAACTTCAATTACCTGACCTACCGGCCGGATCCCTCCGTGAAAGTCGAGGTCTCCGACGACCAGGGGAGGCCGTACGTCATCTCCAAGAGAATCGCCAACGGCCTGCTGGTGGTCAGCGCCCTGTGGGAATTCCGGGACGACGCTGCGCAGAAGACCGCCATCAACGTCCCGCTGCTCGGGCTGAACGCGTTCACGCGCGAGCAGCTTCTCACCGCTCTCCTCGACAGTGTCCGGGTGACGTTCGAACAGGAAGGCTTCGACCAGACGATTGTGCTGAGCAATACGGACTCCCTGTTCGAAAAGACGGACGCGCAGGCATGGACGGCGGCCTATGCCGCTCGCTACGCGGGAGCGACGCCACGGATTCACACGGTCAACCTGCTCGACGGATCGATGTACAGCCCTCCCTCCCTTATTGACGATCTGGTCGAGTACCTCGGCTGCGGTTATCTGCTGAAAACAGTGGCGGACGCGTTTCACGGATCGCATTACAAGCTGGACACCGATCCGTGGATATCCATCATCACGTCAACGAACCGCTATGCCCTCCCAACCATGGACTCGCTGTCGGTTGCCGTGACCGTTGATTCAGGGGCCGGACAGCCGCGGCAGGTGATGGAAGTGAACCCCGTGCCGGGAGATGGAAACAAACCGCGCTTCTTCATCGGCGCTGCCACGACCGCGAACACCCTGACCTTCGACGTTCACGCACGAATCCAGGGGAGCGCCGAGGTACGGTCCGTCCATGTATCGATGGACGTGCCCTTCGACACCACGCGGATGGACCGGATCATCCCCGCCATGCTGGCCAACGAGAACCTGAACACGCTCTTCCGCACGACTCCGGACGATACCGCCGCCATCGTGGATCTCGCGGTGAAGTACCGCCTCCTCTGTGACTACACGGCCTTCCTCGTGCTCGACGCCGACACCATCCTGTACAAGGACGATCCGGGCACGCAGGACGCGCCTCCCCTTCCCGGATCGCCGACGCTTGATTCCCTCACGATGTCGGCCTATCCGAATCCCTTCTCCGGCAGTACCACCATCGCCGTCAGCGCGCCCAAGCCCTGCGTTGTTCGCGTCGCGGTGTTCGACATGCAGGGCCGCCGGGTCCGCATCATCACCTGGGACGAGCAGGTTTCGGAAACGAAAGCCTACAGCTGGGACGGTACAGACGACACGGGCCGCCGTCTCGTGGCCGGGGAGTACTTCATCTGCCTCACCGCGCAGGAGGTGGCGGGGCCACGCACGCGGATGATCGTCCGACTCGTGGTGTTGCGGGACTGACGCGTGACCATCGAGAGTTAAACCCTGCTCCGCCTTCAGTGGTCAGAATTCCATTCCGCTCCCGCGGCGAACGCAACGTTTTACGGGCAGGGGGATGGGGGGAAGAAAAACGCCCCACATTTGCGGGGCGTTTTTCATTTTTGCGGTGTTTCCGGTCTTTATTTCATCAACACCATCGTGCGGTGGACACGAACGCTGTTCGATTCCAGCGTGTAGATGTAGCTGCCGCTCGGGAGGTTGGCGGCGTCAAATACAACCTCGTGCGTTCCCGCGTTCCGCATACCTTCGGCGAGCACCGCGATTTCGCGTCCGTAGAAATCATGGACGACGAGTCGTACCGGCGCGGCTTCAGGAAGCGAATAGCGAATGACGGTTGAAGGATTGAAAGGATTGGGATAATTCTGCGAGAGTGTGATGGATGCAGGAACTGCCACCTCTTCTTCGATGCCGTTCTTCGGGAACCAGTTATGGGCCATGGCAAACGGTCCCGCGAGACTGGTCAACCCATCGTGCTGCACGAAGTTCTCGTACACGTTGGACGTGCCACCGAGATTCATCCACACATTCAAGGGTTTCTGCCAGACAGTGAGTGCCGAAGGCCTCGTGATGAGCCCCTGCGATTCAGTGTTGGTGTAGAACAGGCGAATGTCCACGTTCGGATTGGGCGAACTGCTCGACATCGTGAAATAGCGGCGAATGTAGCGGATGCGCGCGAGTCCCTGCGGGACTGTGCACGGATACATATTCACCGTGAAGTTGCTGATCGTGCCCGCATTGCTCTTCACTTCCGCGATTTTCTGTCCGTAGCTGTTAGTGAACACGGTCCAGTTCGTTCCGACCGTCTTTGTCAGTGAGACAGCACCGCTCGGTTCAATCTGTATGCTGATGGTCATCGTGAAGGGAGAGTTGATGGCCGGCACGTTTGTCGCGCTGTTTTTTGCGGTGAGTGTGATGGTCCGTGTGACGGTCCCGCTCGGAAGGTACCGCGGGTCTACCGTGAAAATGAGATCGTCGCCTTCGTAGCCGCTGCTGGTGACGAGCGTAATCTCACCGGCCGTTGTGCTTGCGGTCCACATCAGCATGCCGCCGTTGAAATGCCCACCGCTGTTTTCAATGGTGATACTGTGAGAAACGGGCGCGGGAGCCTTGCACGCACCGGAAACAACAACGAAGGAGACTTCCGGATCGATCTCGACACGCGGAACAACGGTGAAGGTTGACGTGCACTGGGTGACATTGCCGTTCAGGTCATCCACGGTGAAGGTCACCGGGGTAACGCCGGGTCCCACGATTTTATTTGGAGAAGGACTCTGGGTGATAAAGAGAGATGCGGATCCGGTACAGTTATCATACGCGCTTATTTGAGATCTCAGGTCCGGAAGAGCTGCGTTATTCTGCGCATCGCCCTCCACTGAAAGTGCGGGAGCGCATGCCGTGATCGTCGGCGGCTGACGATCCTCGACGGTAACCGTCTGCGTTGCCGTCGCCATATGGTTTGCTCCGTCGACGGCGGTCCACGTCACCACTGTCGTGCCGCGAGGAAAGACCGGAGGGGCGTTGTTGTAGAACGAAAGATTGGTCGGGCAGTTGTCCACGACGATCGGATTCCCGAGTGAAATCGACCCCGCATTCACCGAGCACAGTCCGGGAGCCGTGGGCAGAACCAGGTTTGGCGGAGCGGTGATCGTCGGCGGCTGGTTATCAATAACCGTGATGATCTGTGCCGCGGAAGCCTGTTTGTTCGCGCCGTCGATGACCGTCCAGATAACCGTCGTCGCACCGAGGGGAAAAACTGCCGGAGCGTTGTTGCTGATCTTGAGATTCCCGAGACAGTTATCGGACGCAACCGGCGTCCCGAGATTGATCAGCGCGGCACTCACCGAGCACATCCCCGGCGTGCTCGGCACGCTGAAGCCGAGCGGGGCGGTGATCGTCGGGGTTGTGGTGTCGATGATCGTAACCAGCTGCTTCGTCTTGGCGGAGTTATTCGAACCGTCGATGGCCGTCCAGGTTACGGTCGTTGTACCCATCGGATAGACCGCGGGAGCATCGTTGCTGATTGTGAGATTGGTGGGACAATCATCCGTCACCACGGGAACACCCAGGGTAACCAGCGTGGCGCTGATCGAGCACTGTCCCGGAGATGAGGCCTGGACAATATTCACCGGGGCGGTGATCGTCGGAGGAGTAACATCGACGATGGTGACGGTCTGTGCGGCACTGGCCACGTTGTTCGCGCCGTCGGTCACTGTCCAGATCACCGTCGTCATGCCGAGCGGGTACACCGCCGGAGCATTGTTTGTCACCATGAGCGTATTGGGACAGTTGTCCGCCGCAGTCGGTGTTCCGAGACTGACCAGTGAGGCGGGGCGTGCGCACTGCCCAAGAGCATTGGGAAGAACGATGTTCGCGGGGGCGGCAATCGTCGGATGCACCGTGTCCGTCACGCAGGTCGCTGCCTGCGCGGCAAGCACGGCATTGTAGGCGTTCACGCGTCCGTAGCCAAGATCCGTCGACCATGTGCCGTTGGGCTGTCCCGCCACATTCGCATTGTATGTATAGCCTCCGACTTTTTCGGTCGTCGTTTCGAGAATCACACGAGCCTGCGCGTGCGTCAGAAGCGGGTTCACCGAATAGATCAGTGCCATGACACCCGCCGTATTCGGGCAGGCGCTGGAGGTTCCGTTGAACGTCGGGGTATAATCGGTGGCATTGTATCCGGCCGCGCCGCTGATATCCGTGGTGTAGATTTTCACGCCCGGAGCGCCGACGTCGAGTCCCGTTCCGTAACAACTACCCCACCACGTTTCGCCATCACATGAGCTGGGTGACTTGCGTGTATCGCACATGCTCATGGCGGCGACGGCGATCGTCTGGTTGTAGTTGGCGGGATATATAAGCGCGTTGTTCGAGTTGCCCGCGGCGAAGATGACAGAAGCTCCGCGACCGCCGCGTCCGAGGGTGATCGCGTTATCGATGGCACCATTGATAAGAGCGGACGTCCCGCCGCCTCCCCATGAATTACTCAGGACATCGGCTCCACCCTGATTCCACGCCCAATCGATGGCGGTGGCAATCCACGCATCCGTCGTCACCCAGTTCCCAGAGCTGTTTTTGTAGGCAATACGCACAGGGACGATCTTGGAATTGTAGGCAATACCCGCGACACCGAGGTTGTTATTGCCGACGGCGGCGACGATGCCGGCACACGCGGTGCCATGCGCGTCGTTGTTTTGGGGGCCTCCGCCACTTCCGAGCCCCGTCGCGTCAAATCCTGGGAGCATGTTCCCCACGAGATCCGGGTGCGTGAGATCGGTGCCTTCGTCTATGATGGCAACCTTGACGGCGGAAGAACCGGTTGAAATACCCCACGCGTTGAATACTTCCATGTCCGCACCGGATGTACCGTTGTACTGGATAGCGGAACCGGTGTTGTTCAGCGACCACTGATAGGAAAGATATGGGTCATTGGTATTCATCGGCGCGAGCAGACGTAAAAAGTCGGGCTCCGCATACGCGAAACGGCGGCTTTCCTCAAAAAGGCGTGCGAGTTCGAACGCGTTGCCTGCTGCGTTTTTATCCGCGCTGAGCACATAGACCATCGGGTCAAACGAATAATTTTCGACGATGGCGGCACCTTGCTCGCGCGCCATTTCCTTGAGAACGGACAGATCCGCCAGGCTGCGAAGCTTGACATGGAATCGATCCTGAATTCCCATGAGCGTCCCATCGCTGAATTCGAGGAACGGATTCGCATAGCGCACTTCCGGCATCGCGACGAGGCGATTCAGCAACTCAACGACTTCCTGCTCGGAAATCCCTTTGCGCAATTCACCCTGTACCACGCGGGGAGCCGGAAGAAACGCCGTCTCGCTGAAAGTGGCAAAAGCCGCATCCATCTCGAGGATCGCACGCTGCTGATCCATCGGTACATCTTCTCCGAATTGAATCAAAATGTACTTTGTCGAAAGACGATACTGACTCCGTCCCGCGGCGTTGCTGAACGTGAGCCGCTTGGGACTGAAGCGCTGCAAGTCCGAAACCGGCGCACTGCCGTCCTGCGCCAGCAGTCCCGGAGCAACCTGCAGCAATATGGCCATTGTCAGAAGATGTATATATTTTCGGCGAATCATTCTCGCTCCTTTTTGTTGTGAATCGATACTGCATCCTTAGGGCACTCCGAAGGTTGTGTTCGGCGTGAAGAGTTTCGTTGATCCTGAATCGCCTCTAGCGATCCGCCAGGCCCAACGGTGCAGCTGATCTTTAGAATCGTGACTGCCGAATAATACGACAAGTCATTCAAAAGAAAAAACATCTTTTTCTTTTGAATGACTTCCAAGGGGGGATAGGAATCTCTGCCCTTTTACCGCAAGACCACGCGCGTTCCCAGTGCTCCGCGTGAGATGGCTGCGCGAATGAAGTACATGCCGCGTTCTACGCGGGGTACGCCAACATCCAGGTGATGCTCCCCTGCCGCCAGTTCTCCCTCGAAGAGCGTCGCCGTCGCAGGAGAGGGCTTCCCGAAGCCAATCCTTGCTTCGTTCATATGTAGAAAAAACGACTCCGTCTTGGCCGCAGACAATCATCGTCCGCGCCCCGGCAAAGGTGACTCCCGTCAATGTCGCGCTTGTCGGCAGGGCATACTCCTCCCACGTTTCTCCGTAACAGCGCGAGACAAAGACCGCGCCTCCGGACCCGACAGCGGCCATGTTGTTGTCGCGGACCGCGACAGCCTGGAAGTTCGCCTTGCTTGCCGCGCGATGCTCGAACCAATGCTCGCCCCAATCGTTTGTCAGGAGCACCCCTCCCCGTCGCATGGAGACGATGCCATTGCGTCCGTCACGCGAGAAGGCGATTGCGGTCAGCACATCGGTGGCGGAATGCAGCGTCGCCCAGGTCAGGCCGCCGGTGTTCGGTTTGGCGGAGAGGTATCTCCAATCACGGAAGGATCCGACGCCCTGCTCGGCGGAAACGAGGTACGAATGTTTGAGGAAAACTCCGAACTGCCGTTGGCGGAGAGGAGCTTGATGGAAACACCGACCTTGATGCCGACGCCGTTATATACCCTGGCCCGCAGTCCGACATCGCAGTGGTTGTGGAAATCGATCTGATGGAATCGGTGTTGACCGAGCACGTACAGACGCCGATGATCGGCAAAGAAGATATCGCGAATTCCGTCCTCATGTCGCCATGGCTCGTTTCGCCATGATTGCCCCGCATCACTCGAATGCCAGAGCACCCTGGCGTTGCAGGCCATGGCGATTCTGGAACTGTCGGGACTCACGGCGATGCACGTATAATTCGTCAGCCACAATGCATGGATCGCGTTCCAGGTCAAGCCCTCATCCGTGCTCCGTAGCACACAGCCCTTTTCACCGACGACCAGCAACCCACCGCCGGGAGTGCGTGAGACATCGAAAAGGGAATCCACGGATGCGCGAAAACCTGCGGTCCAGTCCGCTCCCCCACTGCCAGGTAGCTGCCGTTGTTCAGGCAGGCGATGTCATGCAGGACATAGTCGTTGTTTTTCTGACCGAGGGATTTCCACGGCAGCTGTCCCGATGCCATGTTCGGCATCAGACAGACAATCAGAAAGATGAATGTGTTTCTCATTTGGGCTTCGCGATCACTTTGCCGGCATGAAACCAATTGCGTCTTCGGAAAGACACATGAGCGACCGATAAATTCCCTCACGCGAAGGGTGTAACAACAACAAAAGACCTCCGTATGATCCTTCATGTGTCTGCCGATGGGGCGCAGGGATAACAAACGACCCCCTCCTCCACTTCAGCGCGAAACAGACGATTTTCACATCTCTTGGAGTTTTTTCATGAAACGCAGGATCATGCGTATTGCTCTCGGCCTTCTCACGATTACCCTTTTCTCCCTTTCCGCATCGGCACAGGAACAGGAGACGCTGTTCGCATCTCCGATCGAGCACGGCGGGTTCGGAGCGGCGGTGGCGAAGATGACACCGATCCGCGGCGAGATGGCGCTCATGGTCGGCGGGTACGGCGGCTGGCTGATCAATCACCAGTTCATGCTCGGCGGCGGCGGCTATGGGCTCGTTACCAATGTGCGTGCGAGCAGCGAAGCAGAAGCGGCGTACAGTCCCTACGACGAACCGCTGTACCTGGAATTCGGTTACGGCGGTGTCATGCTCGAATACATTATCGCCCCAAGCAAGCTTGTCCATATCAATGTGAATGCCCTCATCGGCGGTGGCGGCATCACGTATCGCGATGATTGGCTGAATAACTGGTATGATGACATGCGCGGCAGTGATACTGATCCCCATCATTACGGACGTACCGAAGCCCTGTTCGTCGTGGAGCCCACGGTGAATGTCGAACTCAACGTGACCGAATGGTTCCGCATCTCCGCAGGAGCCAGCTATCGGGTCGTCACCGGTATCGACGAACTCCGCGGCATCGAAAACAAGGATCTTTCTGGTCCATCAGGTCAGCTCGCGTTGAAATTCGGCGCTTTCTGATCAGACCGCACCGAAACGCATCGCCTTCCAGCTATGCGTCCCATTCATCACCATCGGTACTATCAAGAAACGAATCCCCGGCCCTTCCGCGCGGGGATTCTTCTTTCCGCGCGTGCTCGGCTTTCGCAGCCTGTCCTTTTCTCCTCCTTCCCGGGCGGCTGAGGAGGCCCGCAACGGCATGCACCCGAACGCACCGCCCGCTTTCTTCTCCCCTTCCAATACCCTATTTTGGACAGCATCTGCATCGGATGCGTCAATCCGATACTCTCGATACGACCCCAGCCAATACCAGCATGAATCCCGTACACTCATCCTCGTCCCTGCTTCGTCTCTTCCTCTGCGCGGCCGCCTTTGCCGTTCCCCTTGTTCTGATGTCGCCCGCTTCTCCCGCCCAGGGCATTTCACTCACGTCCGCCGACGGCAGCGTGACCGCCACCTGGCTGCGTCCCTTCCCGCAGGGGAACACGCTCCGCGACCTCTGCTTCGTAGATAGCCGCCATGGCTGGGCCGTGGGCGATGCGGGAACGATACTGCACACGACGGACGGCGGGGAGAATTGGAGCGCGCTGGCGCGGGTGACGGATGAATCGCTCTGCAGTGTCACCTTCACGGACAGCGCGTATGGATGGGTCGCCGGATGCCGTGCGATGCTTCACACTACGGACGGCGGCAAGAACTGGAGTGCGCTTCCGGTCCCCACCAGCTCCAGTCATAGGGAGCTCTGCGTGAAATCGATCCGGGCACTGTCCCCAACGTCATTGATGCTACTCACTGAACGAGAGTTCTGGTACAGCGCCGATGGGGGACAGCATTGGCAAGTGTCGTACGAGACCTATTCCGCGATGTGCATGTGTTTCGCCGATGCGCGCCATGGCTGGATTGGCGGCTCCCGCGGGCGGATTGCCCGGACAACGGACACCGGCATTTCCTGGACAGAGCATTGGGCAATATCAGAGGATAGAGCGACCCTCGGAATCCATTTCTGCGATTCTCTCCACGGCATCGCCTGCGGCGAACGGTCAACGCATTTCACCAGGGACGGTGGTCAAACGTGGATTGCCGCCGCGGATACAGTATTCGGCGCCACGGCTCCTTTTCTCGTCGATTCTCTCAGCGGATTTATCACGGCTCCGTTGATGGGATCAACGCACATGGGCGTTTTTCGTACTTCGGACGGTGGCTTCCATTGGAAACGGATGCCGGGGACGAATTCGTACCCGCTAAACGCAATCGGCTTCGCTGATCAAGCTTCCGGACTGGCCGTAGGACAGGATGGTCTGATCGTAACGACCTCCGACGGAGGGAGCACCTGGCACGGGCGCAACGATGTTGCCGGGGAGAAATTCTATTCGGTGGCATTCCCATCGGCTGACGGGGGGTGGGCAGTCGGGGAAGGAGTGTTTCGGACCCACGATGGTGGAGTTCACTGGGAGCGGGTTCACGAACTGCAGGATACGGTGTACCACGCGGTGTATTTCATTGATGAAAGGGAAGGGTGGATCGTCGGAGGTGGTGGATTGCTGCGATATACCACAGATGGTGGTGCGAAATGGATGAAGAAGGAACTCCCCGTCGGGGGCTACGGATATCTCAGCGACGTGTATTTCATTTCCCCTTCACGTGGCTGGATTACCGCCGAGCGAGGAACGCTATTCGAAACGAGCGACGGCGGCAATTCGTGGAAACAGCATTCCCAAATCATTCACGGTGATTTGACAACGGTGTGCTTTCGATCGGAATCAATCGGGTATTGCCTTGGAGAACGCGAAGGCGTATTTCTGAAAACAAGCGACGGAGGGACTTCCTGGCATTCGATGAGTTTCGGGAAGGAAACCCGTCTTCGGGATATCGCACTGTTAGGAGGTGACAGGATTTGTCTTCTCGCTCGAACAAAATCTGATCAGACAATGATACTGATCAGCTCAGACGGCGGAGAGAACTGGATGCCGAACGTGCTCAATGGAGCCCCGCCGCCTCTTTCCATGCATTTTTCAGACGACCGTCGGGGATGGCTCCTCGCGTCTGGGGGAGAAGTATGGCTCACGGAAGATGGCGGGGAACGCTGGCAGCCACTGCCTCTGCCGTTGGAATTCTTCAACTCCGCGGATATTGCATCACCGTCTTCCGACCGAGCGTTTATCGTCGGATTTGGCGGTGGGGTCATGCGTCTGGATCTGCATCGATAGCTCTCCCGCACTTCAACCGCTTCAATAACCGCTTCAACGAACAAGGGCGTCCCGCGAATGCGGGACGCCCTTGCTGCGTTTCGATCACTCCGCGCCGAAGCGCGATGCGATGTTTATTTCGACAGGGTCATGCGCTGCGTCTGCACGAAGTCGCCCGCGGTCATACGATAGATGTATGTGCCGCTGGTGAGTCCGGATGCGTCGAAGGACACCGTGTAGTGTCCGGCCGGCATGACCTGGTTGACGAGTTCGGC
>JACZJN010000023.1 GCA_014860565.1 Bacteroidota bacterium | reverse complement strand
CGCACACACCGCCGGTCTGTTCGTCAGCACCGATCTCGCCGCACCGTTCGAACTGAGCCGCCCCACCATCCGCGAGTACGTCGCGGTGCTCGAGGCGCTGTTCCTGCTCGAACTCCTCCCGCCATGGCACAGCAACCGGCTCCCCCGTATGATCAAGACGCCCAAGCTGCACATGGTCGACACCGGACTGGCGTCGGCGTTGCTCTCGCTGAACCAGAAAAGTCTGCGCAAAGATCGGCCACTGTTCGGCCATCTCCTGGAGTCCTTCGTCTTCCAGGAGCTTCGGCGCCTCGCATCGTTTTCGGAGCACCGGCACCGTTTCCACCATTTCAGGGACAAGGACAAAAAGGAAGTCGACGTCGTCATCGAACGCGACGGTTCGCTGGTGGTCGGCGTCGAAGTGAAGGCGTCCTCGACGGTCCTGGCGAAGGACTTTCTGGGATTGATCAAACTCCGCGACGCCGTGGGCGAGCGATTCAATCAGGGAGTGGTCCTGTACGACGGTGAGCATGTCCTCCCCTTCGGTGACCGCCTCTACGCAGTCCCTATTGCGTCATTGTGGAGCTGAGGAGATGCGGGAGCGCGGACGTACTGCATGCCGCAACCTCAGGTGCAGGATGCACCGGAATTGTTGTCATGAATTTCCTGCAGCGATGTACCGGGTTCTACAATGCCGCAACCGTCAATGGGACGACCGCCCATCCGCCAAACAGTAGGAGCTTCAATCGACAATCAGACGTAGCCGGATTTCCATCTTCGGCTCTCCCGCGACAAGGGCTGAAAGGCGGCGGATCAGGTAATACTCGCACCCAACGAAAAAGCCCCTCATCTGAGGGGCTTTTGGGTGGGTGCGGAGCGGACGAGACTCGAACTCGCGACCTCCTGCGTGACAGGCAGGCATTCTAACCGACTGAACTACCGCTCCGTGTATATGTTTCCCCCTTCGAAATCGAAGGGTTAACAAATGTACGCATATATGACGTAAGAATGCAAGTGAGGAAGGAAAAAATATGTCACCCGCTGTTTCGTGCGCCCCCGATGCCGTGGCCCTGCCCGATCGGCTCTAGAAAAGCAATTCGTCGAGAAGAAGGAACAGAAGAACGACGCCAAGGACCAGGAAGGCAAGACCGAAACCTCTCTGTACGCGCCGAAGGTGACTATCGCTGAGACGATCGGTGCATCGCGCGGCGATCCGCATGCAGCACTGCAAATACAGCAAGTTGCCGAGGCCGAAGCCGAACGCGAAGAGCAGACGCTCGGGCATGCCCCATCCGGCCAGGCCGAGCGCACCGGCCTGCGCCGTCAGGAGCGCAAAGCCTGCCAGAAAACTGGGACTGACAACGGTGGAGGCTTTGAGGCTGACTCCGAGCGTGAACGGATGAAGCGGGGCAGACGCAATGGAACCGCGCCGTCGAATGAACCCGCCTCCCGCCGTGACGGACATCCGGTCGCGAAGCATAGCGGGAGTTCGCAACAGGAGATACACGCCGTACCCGCAGAACAGGAGCACCAGCACCGTCTTCACGGTCGGCAGCAGTGCCGGATGACTGTGCACCGCGCGGAGGTACAGATCGGTGGCGGAGGCAGCGGCGGAGACGGCCAAGGCAGCCATGGTGATGTCGACCAGAAATACCCCGTAGGTGAAAGCGGCACTGCGCGGAAAGCCATGGGTAACGGTCAAACTGAGGCCCACCAGGATAGTGCCTCCTGGTATGAGCGCATACAACAGCCCTATCACTATGCCTTCCGACAGTATCATGGCCTTCCCTCGTGTCGCCCGAACGCCGTGCTCTTGTCGGCGCAGGGGATGCGCTGCTCGCCCCCTGCATCCACAGCGACGGCGAGCCTCTTCGAGCGCAGCTTTCTCAGACGGATATATTCTCGTCGAAACAACCAGTTGCTGTGAAGAAAGAACACCGATAGTTTCAGATCGCGGCTGAATGACCGGCGTATGATCTGTCCGTAACCCGACAAACGACCGAGCAATTCGATGAACCCTTCCTCGGCCTCATCGGGCGTCATGTGCTTCGGTCTGAACAGACAGAGGTTGAAGGAGGAGTTGTAGCCGATGTTGTTGCGCAGAAAATCGCCTTCGTCCCGAATCAGCAGCCGGTTTTCTGCTCTGAGTCTTTCGAAAAGCACCGTACCGGGCAACGGCACGAGGAGGTTGATCATCGGGAGCGCGATCCGGTTCTCGGTGACGAGGCGGCTCAACTCCGCTGCAGTGTCCTGCGTATCGTGGTCGAAGCCGTACATCAGAAATGCCGCGATCTTGATCCCCGCACGATGGATGTTGCGTATTCTTCGTCCGTAGGTCTCGGCCGACAGCCCCTTGTTCACTGCCTCGAGATTCGCCTGGGAAAACGACTCCAGGCCAATAAACAACGCCTTGCAGCCGGCCCGCCGCAACAAGCGCAGGGTGTGCTCGTCGTCGCCGATGTCGATCGTCGCCTGCGCACCCCAGACAAAGCGAAATCCGCGCTCGATCATGCCCTCGCACAGCGCCTTCAGATATGTGTGCCGACTGTGGATGTTGGTGTCCATGAAAGCGATGCGCCGCGTTCTTCCATGCAGATATTCCAGTTCCGCGAATACGTGCCGGAGTTTCCGCACTCTGCAGTTCCCTTTATAGATAGACGCGATGCAGCAGTAATCGCACAGGTAATTGCATCCGACACTGGTAAACACCGGAGTGAACAGCACACGCCGCGTGTCGAGCGCGCGGTAGTCCACCTGATAATCGAGATCCACGCCGCAATGGTAATCCCGTTGCAGTTTCCCCTCGTACGCGTCTTCGAGAATGCGCTTCATGGCGGGAATACCGGGATTCCCGTGCACGACGGCATCGCAGTGCGGGGCGACGAAATCCGTGCTCATATGCGCCTGGAACCCGCCAAAGATCACGGTCTTCCCACGCCGGCGAAATTCCTTTGCGAGTTCGATGCCGCGATAAATTTCGTAGCCCATCGACGAGATGCCGATGATGGACGCATCCGTGTCGAAATCGACATCCTCGAAAAACTCGTAGCAAAGCTGTTTCTCCCAGTCCGGAGGAATCGTCGCGCTCAGGGAAGGCAGGGCCAGGGATATGGTGTAGAGACTTTTTCCCTTCAGCAACTTCCCGAACTTGTCCCTGTACGTGGGCTGGATCAGATACACCTTTTTATTCATCGCGCACCTCCCTGTTCGGTTCCGGTAATGCGGCCGTTTTCCATGGTGTGGATCACATCGGCGAACGCGCGCAATCGCAGGTCATGACTCGCAACAAGGACGCATTTCCCATGCTCCGTCGCACAGGAATGAAGGAGCCGGATGATCGCGGCTCCCTGCTCCGTCCCGAGACTGGCCGTCGGCTCGTCTGCGATCAGCAGATCCGCGTCGATCGCCATCGATCGGGCGATTGCCACCCGCTGACGCTCTCCATGACTGAGTTCGTTTGGACGCTTACCCGCGAGCTGCGGGATTCCGACGAGATCGAGCGCCTCGAGCGACCGTTCGCGGATGCCTGACCCACGGATCCCGGCGAAGCGCAGTTGCAGATCGATGTTTTCTGCCGCTGTGAACGCCTCGATCAGAAGGAAGGTCTGAAATACAAAACCGATCCTCATCGCGCGCAGCCGCTGAAGCATGCGTGGGCCGAGCCCGTGGAGTTCGTTGCCGAACAACGCGACGCTCCCCGCTGTCGGGGAAACAAAACCCGCCGCGATCGTGAACAGTGTGGTCTTGCCGCTGCCGCTCGGACCGAGAAGAAGCTGCAGCTGTCCGGGGTACGCCGCGAGGTCAACGTCCGTCAGCGCGGGATACTCGTTGCCGTGTGAGACAAAGCGCTTGGTGACACCGCGCAGCAGCACCGTCGGCCTGTGTGGATCCGCCGGAATCATGCGAACACCTCGGAAGTCGAAATGCGGCGCACCCTCCTGCTGGCCAGGAGGCCGCTGAGCGTGCTGATGACGATGACCGCAATGGAAATCATGACGATGTGTCCAAGCGTGACCATCGCGGATACTTCCGGGGAGATCGTTTCGATCAACAGCAGAAGCGGCTTCAGCGCAAGGAGCCCGAAACACTCCGCCGCGACGGCGATGACGAACGCCTGCACCACGACCACGCGACGCAGATATCCCGTCGGGGATCCGATGAGCGTCATGATGGCGAAGTCGCGCCTGCGTTCGAGTATGTTCACCGACAGTATCAGGCTGAGGATGATGGCGAGAACGACTCCGCCGATCAGCGCGATGGCGAAAAACAGCGGGAGGATACCCGCCTCGACCTCCCTGATGTTGTTGTCGAGAAACGGCTCATGGGCGTGTAAGGAAAAGCGATTCGGAAACTCGCGTTCGATGTCGCGCATCACGGCATCTGCCTCGCTCCGGTTCCGCAACTTTATAATGAAGAAGCTGGCGAGCCCGGGCAATGCGACGATGGACTGCTCAAACGGAAGCGTCACGAACGCGTACTGCGTGACGAAGGCGTTTGTCCCCGATGAGAGTCCGACTACCGTCAGCGAATCGCCATGGATGCGGACGCGCCTGCCGACAGAGACTCCGTACTTGGCCGCGAACGCGCGGTCGAGCACGATCTCGCCGTCACCCCTCACCTCGCGGCCGGACGTGATCCGCGGAGGTCCCCCCGCCGCGCCGGGGACATACCCGGTGAGCAGAACGGTGGCCTCGTGGTTGTCGACTTCGATGCTCGCCAGGAACAGCAGTACGGCCGTCACCGATGCGATGCGTGTATCCCGGCGCAGTTCGGTGCAGTATTCCTCAGGGAGGACGGACGTGCCCCGCATGATATTCTTTGTGTTCGCCTGGAGAACCCAGATATCCGCCGGCGTCTGCCTCACATATTCGACGGAGCCTGTCGCCACTCCATTGTATACGCCAAGGATGAAGAGAATCAACACCACGCACAGGGCAATGCCTGCCAGCGTCAGCAACAGCCGAACCGGATGCGTCGTCAGTACGCGCAGCACATACATGCTTCTTTCTCCTCTTCGTTACTCGTTCATGCAGGAACGCAGCACCGCGGAAAAATCGGTCCATAGGAACCGATAGTCCGTGGCGCGCAGGGATTCGGATGAATAGGTCATGTCGAAACCGGGCCTCCAGACGCTGAAGGCAACGCGTCTGTTCGCGCGTTCGTGCAGCCAGCGTGCAAGGCCGGGCCGACGCTCGACCCTCACCGAGAGCGCCGCCAAAAGCCGCTGGCGCCAGTAGCGCCCGCCGGCGGCTCCGAGCGCGATACGATACATCTGAAACGCGTCTTCATAGGAGATGGCCGGTTCCACAACGACGTTGAATACATCGGCAGGCCGGTGCTCGAGCTGCATCACGTGGATCGCTGCACCGGCGACGTCATCGACGTGTACGAAGCTGAAATGCCTGTTCCGGAATCCGCCTCCGAGCAGGATGCGTGAGAGCGCCGCGTTGCGCAGCTCTCCCCCGAAATGCGTATGCTCCCCGCTGCCGAAAACCGCCGTCGGACGGATGACGATGGTGTCCACTCCACGCTCGGCACCGATGCGCCGGGCGATCTCCTCACCCAGCAGCTTCGATCGGCCGTAGGGTTCCACCGCGCGTGGAAGCACGGCCTCGGTCACCGCGCGACCGTTTTGCGACAGAAGACCGTACACTGCCGTGCTGCTGCAGTACAGCGCCCGGCGAATCCCTGCGTCCGCCGCGCTCATCCAGACGTTGTGCGTCCCTTCCGCATTGATCCGGAGCAGCTGTTCAGCGGACATGCGCGACGTGACGGCGGCGGCGAAGTGATACAGGGTGTCCGCCCCACGCATGGCGTCCACGAGGGAGCGCGGATCGCTGACGTCGATCTCGACCGTCTCACAGTGCGCATGCAGGGGGAGCGCCGCCGCAGCGGCCGGATGGCGCACACCAGCACGCACACGGATGCCGGCGCGGAGCAGGCGGTCTACGACACGTCGCCCGATGAACCCCGACGCTCCGGTCACGAATGCGGTCGATGTCATGGCGCCGATTCCCGCTTCTGTTTCATGACAATGAAATCACCGAGAACAAGGAGATCGATATCCGTGTGCAGGAAGCAGCGGATCGCATCCTCGGGCGTGCAGACGATCGGTTCGTTCATGACGTTGAACGACGTATTGAGCAGAATGGGCACGCCGCTTCGCTGGCCGAAGGCGCGAATCAGTTTCCAGAATTTCTCATTCGTTTCTCTTGAAACCGTCTGGACACGTGCCGTACCGTCGACATGGGTGACAGCGGGAATCAGATCGCGCACCGACTCGTGAACCGGCACGACGAAGAGCATGAACGGCGAATCCCGCAGTCCCGTCATGTCAAAGAAATCTGCCGCATCTTCCTCGGTCACGGCGGGTGCGAAAGGACGGAATCCCTCACGATGCTTCACCTTCTCGTTGATGCGCTCCTTCATGTCCGTCGGCCGCGGATCGGCGAGTATGCTTCTGTTGCCCAGGGCGCGCGGACCGAATTCCATTCTCCCCTGAAACCAGCCGATCACTTTTCCGCCGGCGAGTTCCTCGGCGACGTCCTCGACGATCTGCTCGGATGTGCGCCAGGAAAGCGTATCCCGGTGCGGCTCCAATGCCGCCTCGATGGCAGAAGAGTCAAAAGCGGGGCCCGCGTAAACCTGCCTGAGGCGTGTGGCGGGAACCTGGCCCCGGCCGGTCTGATGCCACGCGTACAGCGCCGCGCCGAGTCCCCCCCCCTCATCGCCGGCAGCGGGCTGCACGAAAATATCGGAGAACAGTCCCGCACGCGCGATCACGCCGTTCATCATGCTGTTGAGCGCCACGCCGCCGGCCATGCACAGGTGGCGCATTCCGAGTCTTCGTCGGGCATGTGTGAGGACGTGCAGTACGGCCGCTTCCAGTGATTCCTGCAGCGCGGCGGCGACGTCGCAGTGACGCTGCGTGATTTCCTCGCCACGCCGGTGAGGCGGACCGAGTGCCGCTGCCAGGCGATGCCGGAGATCCCCTCGGGCGAACCCATCCAGGGTATATGTGCCGTTGGGCAGGAGCCGCACGAGGGAACGGAAAAAATCGTGAAAGCGCGCGGCGTCGCCGTAGCCGGCGAGTCCCATCACCTTGTATTCGTCACCCAGTGTCTTGAATCCGAGCAGCACGGTGACGAGCAGATACAGCGTCCCGAGAGAATCGGGCAGCATCACGCGTGATTCGACGGCCATCGCGCCGCCTCGGCCGACGGCGAGAAGGGAACTCTCGCACTCGCCTGTTCCGTCGATGGTGAAAATCAACGCTTCATCGAATCCCGACGGATAGTATGCGCTGGCCGCGTGCGCGAGATGGTGCGGCACCTGCACGAAACGCCGCGGCCGGGCGCCGGTCATGTGTTCGAATTGACGAAGGAGTACCGGCAGATCCATCATCTCCGCGTACACGCTTCGGTAGGACGCATCGATCATCTCCACCTCCGGGCGGGACACAAACGGCGCGATCAGGTCGCGTCTCGCTTCGATTGCTTTCATATCAAAATGGCAGTAATGCGCTACGACGTCCACGTCGTCGATGCCGATGCCCGCCGTCTCCAGACAGTACGCGATCGCACGAGTCGGGAGCAGCGTATTCCCCGCGAGGTTCAAAGAATATTTTGCGCGTGTGAATCGCTCCTCGGCGGCGCAGGCGACGAGTTCTCCGTCATGCAGCAGCGCGGCCGCCGCGTCGTGGCCGAAAAAGCCGAGTGGAAACATCTGGAACGGTACCTCGCCTTCGTGGAAGGTGAAAACGGATTCGAAATCCTGATGCGTCTTAGCGAAGGGATTGCGGTACCCATCCCGCTTCCGTGAATCTCGTGTAAAACCACTGTAGCCGAGTACGTACATCTTGTCACCCTCCGTGAGCTTTCTCCAGTACGAGGAAGTAGCGATCCATTTTCAGGAGCAGGTCGAGCGCGATCATCCTGGCGTCGTCGGACAGCAACGCGAAGCGCCGCAGCAGTTCGTCGGAGCGGACGATGCTGCGCAGATCTTTCGGGATGCCGATCCACTCGTGAAGCCGGAGGTCGGCGTCGCGAATCAGTGCAAGGATGTCGCGCATGCAGAGACTGTATTCATTGGGGTTGAGGAACTGATCGGCGATCCAGGTGGCATCCTCGAAGAAACCGCGCAGCAGCGGATCCGCACTGCGCTCTCCGAGCAAATCGCGCGCTGCCATGTTGTCACCCACCGCCCCGATGAATTCGCGCGCGAGTTCCACGCCGTCATCCGCCGGATCGACGCCACGAAGCATCGCCAGCAGTTCCATGTTCAGCGTGTGGCGGAATCTTCCGTACGCCCCGTACACCCAGACGAACATCACTCCCGTCGAGGCGAGTACCGCACCGATCGTCCGCAGCGCCTTCCCCATTTCGGCAGTGTGATGCAGGGCACCGAAACAGAGCACGACGTCGAAAGGCGGTTCGTGCTCGAGAGGCTCGAGGAGATTCCACCGGGAGAATGCGGCATTGCGCAAGCCCCGTTTTTCCGCTCCATCGACAGCACGCTGGATGGAGGCAGCCGAGAGGTCGAGCCCGGTGAAAGAAACCGCGGGATACTGCGCGGCGAGCGAAAGCGTCGTGTTCCCGGTCCCGCAGCCTGCGTCGAGGACGCGCATCGCACGTCCCTCACCGTCGAACGCCCGGCAAAGACGGTCGAACTTCCGGAGGAAAATGAGGCTGTCCTGTTCCATCGGCCGGGTACCGGGAAACTGAATCCTTTCGTAGAAGGCCCGAACCTCGTCGGTGACCTCCTGTTCCGATCGCCCGGGTGAGGCCTGCCATCGTGCGCTGCCGATCTTTCTCTGATCAGACATAAAATTCCCTTTTTCTGCTGAATCGATCAGCGATGATGAAATGCCGTTTCAACTGTGTCTTGACGAACGGGTCCTCGATGTCTTCCCAGCGGGCCTGCGACGAGACGACATATGCCATGAAGAGGCCGTCGATCTCGCGCTGCGAGAAGTATGGCGGCATGATGGAGATCGCGCGCATGACACGTTCGCGCGTGAAGGCGAATTCGGTGATTGCCTTCTTTTTCAGTTCCACCATCCGCTCCGCCGAGAAATCATACGGCCCTTCACTCACCTGCACGTAATCACGCCGGATCTCGTTGTGCGTATCCTTGAAAAAACCGAGCGACTGTGCGAGTTCGTACAGCTTTGTCCCCGGGTAATACACAACCTGGAAAAACGTCGCGCCGACCAGGGACGACGCCTTCGCGTACTCGATGGTGCTGAGCGCTTCCTCTTCCGTCTCCGTGGGAAATCCGAGCATGAAGAACCCACGCGTGACGATACCGGCCTTCGTGCACAGTTCAATCGTTCGGAACGCGACATCGAGGTCCAGGTTTTTACGGATCAGTTTCTGCAGCCGCCGGGACGCCGTTTCGATGGCGATGGCGGTGAACCGGGTTCCGGCCAGCGCCATTTTTTCAACCAGTTCCTCGTCGATCCGATCGCTGCGTATGGCGTTCGGGAAGGCGAACGTCAGCTTCATCCCGCTCTTGATGATCAGATCGCAGATCCGCTTGGCGCGGTCCATATCGAGGTTGAAGATGTCGTCGATGACCTGGAAGTCGCGGATTCCCATTTCGTCGTGGATCCAACGGATTTCCTCGAATACGTTTTCCGCCGAACGAGGCCGGAATTTCTTGCCGAGAATGTTATGGCAGTACGCGCAGCGATACGGGCAGCCGCGCGACGTCATGATGTTCGCATGCGGAGAAGAAATTTTCGCCGCGAAACTGAGGTAGCGGTTCGAAAACGCGTCGAGATCCACGATGGAATAGTCCGGGAACGGCAGTCCGTCGAGATTCATGATCACTTCTCGCGGAGCATTCCTGACAAAGGACCCGTTTTCGCGATATGCGATACCGGAGATATCGCCGTACGGCTCCCCTGCGAGCAGCCGCCGCATGAGTTCGAGCATTGTCTGTTCGCCTTCCCCGACGACGGCGATGTCGACAAGGCCGCTCCCCAGCACGTCGCCAGGGTCGTCTGTCGGATACGGCCCCCCGGCAATCAGCAGGCAGTCACTCCTCCATTCCTTTACCACTTGCGCGGTGGTGTGCACGCAATCGCTGCTCAGGGTCAACGAGCGCAATCCCACGACATCGGGCGCGGATTCCTCCAGCAGCCGCGCCATGGCTTCGCGATCGGCGTCGGGGTGGTGCGGCAGAGAGATGAGGGATCGCAGCACGACGTCGACTTCATCGCCGAGATGCCGTTTGAGCGTCGCGGAAATATACATGAGACCGAGCGAGTGCTCCGCTGCGGGCCAGATTTCCTCGAGGCCGGATCTGAGAATATCGATCAGCAGGATTTTCATATGACACTCACCCATGATGGTCGCGTTGGTTTCTGTGTGAAATCGAGTTCGAAGAAGGTGCTGCCGTTATCTCGCATGCCCTGCTGGCGAAATCCGGACATCTGAAACATTGTCCGCATCATGCGATTTCGTTCTGTCGCATGGTACAGGGCGCGGAAGTGCCTGCAGCCGCGGGCCGTCGCTCTGTCCACGAGTTCGGAGATGATGGCGCGTTCGATGCCGCGACCCATGACCCGGCACGACATGGCGAAGAGTGCGACCTGCCACTGCGGTCCGTCCACCTCGGCCAGGAACACACCGATGATGCCGCACCAGCCGAACCTGTCGCTCAGCTCTGCCACGTACAGGTGCGGACCTTCCTCTGAATCTCGGATGATGCCTAGCAGCGCTGACTCACTGAGCAGCAGTCCCGTCGAATTCATCTGATGGGTCCGCTGCATCAGTTCCATGACACGCGGGGCGTCCCCGGCTGTCGCGGGACGAAGGTCGAGCTGCATGCGGCACGAAAGCAGGAAGTCTTCCCGGCTCGTATAGGATGCCGCGGCGGACTGCCTGCCCTGCTCCTCCTCGTACAACCGGGTCCGCGTCCGTGCTTCCGCGGTAAGCACTCCAGGATTGAAGCCGTCGAGGTCCGGCAGCGCTGCAGCTTCCCCGGCCTCGATGACACGCACGGCGGGAAGCATGTAGGATATCTGTTCGCGTTCGAACGGATCGTCATCCACAAAGGCCACGGCATCGAGAGAGATATTGAGCGTACGGGCGATGTCAAGGATGTTCGTGTTTTTTGGCAGCCAGTTGATTTTCGGCTCCACGAAGTATTTGCGCAGGTCGTAACTCTCGAGCGTCTGTCGGGCGACCGCTTCATCTCCGCGGCTCGCAATGGAATGCAGCACCCCACGATCCCGCAGTACCTCCAGCGTGCGACGAACCTCATCGCGGGGCTCTACCCGTCCTTCCAGACAGATGCCATTCCACAGGGTGTTGTCAAGATCCCATATGACGCATTTGTAAAGGGTTTCCATGGTCTCAACGCAACGATTCGATTGCCGATTCATGTATTCGCGCACGGACATACGCCGTGATGGAAGCGATCGTGGTGAATTTTTCAGGAATCAGGTCCTCATCAGGAATGACGATGTTGAAACGGTCTTCGATGAACCCGATAAAATGAATGAGGCCGGCGGAGTCGATGGTCCCTGTGTCGAACAGATTATCCTCCTTCCCCAGCGTCATCTGCACTTTCTGCGGCAGACAATTCTCACGGATGAACGTGACGAGGATTGCTTCGATTTCCGTATCCATTCTGTGCTCCGGATGGTGTTGTACGCCTTGGCTGCGGTATGTGCCGTGACTGCAACCATGGGCAATATCTGGATTTCAGACATCGCGCTCGTCATCAAATTGTCAAAAAGCTGTCATGGAAGGCAGCAGCGGACTGGGAGTATCGACGCTGCCATGAAAGCAAACGACCACCGATAATCCCATGGAATGGCAGTGGGCAGGTGGTTCCGGAAGAGCCGACACAATTTGGATATTTTAGCTCGCAAATATGCGAAAAGGGAATGTTTTCCTTCATTTTTCAGCATTATCGGCAGTAGTTTTTTATAAATCCGCCGGAATGGGTCGAATTTCCCTGTTATTAGGGTGCGGAGACAGCAATATTTGCCTCCCCTTACAAAAATGTAATCCAAAGTTCAGTCGCCCGAAAGGTACCCCTGCTAGATTGGACCATTATACCGGCACTCGACGGCAATGAAGTCCGAGAGGTACGGATTCGTGTATGATTGTAGTTACCACGAAGGCAAGAGGCGACACATGCAAAATTTCAGACTTCATATGACAGCGCTCATGCTGATTTTCCTCAGCTGCGCCTCTGTTGCATTCTCTCAGCACCCTGTTTCCGATTTCAAGCAGGCAGCCAACAATTATAGCTCGTACGGTCTTGGGGATGTCTACTGGTTACAGTCCATTCTCCAAAAACACAACTCTGTGTATTATGAGGGCATGTCCGTCCCTCAGCGCTTGATGCTGGCAAGTATTCCCGCGACGAGTGGGAACCAGCATACGCTTGTTTTCAGCCACAGGGCGACCAAGGGCGGGAAACATGCGTATGATTATCTCACATCCTATGCCCAGGCGCTCACCGCATCCGCGGCCATTGCGGGTCCGACGACGCTTGTGAATCTCAATGTCTGCGGCTCGACACTCGGACCACCGAGTTCTCTCGCGGCCACGTGCGCGTCCCTTCACGCCGGGTCGAACAGCATCCTGGTGGATATCCCGGACGCGATGGGATCGACGTTGTCGCATAACATTGCGACGAGCATCGCGAATTATGAAACACGCTTCGGCAACCGCACTGTGCAGCTCTTCGGCAATGCCCCGATCACCGCGGCGACGCTCACTTTCAACGGCTACTCGAAAGGCAAGGACGTCTTGGCCGAATACACGCTCACATGGACATCTGCCTCCTCTTCGGTGCTCCTCGAATTCGCCGGACACCTCGCGATGGGAGATGACGTGCTCAACGCCGGCATGGGGATCGGATACGGCAGCGGCTACGGGGCGGGAAGCATCAGCGGTGCACCATTCCATTTCAAACTCGACAGACTCGATCGATTTTCCCTCGGGAGCCAGGACAACCAGATCATGGGGAGTTCCATCCTGACAAAGATCTCCTGCGCCGTCAGTGGCCCGGATCCCGTGTGTGTGAATACGCAGAATACCTATGGCTTCATTACCTCGGCGAATCTGAGTTACTCGTGGTCGCTTTCCGCCAACAGCAGCGGTGCCACCATCGCCGGTTCGTCCCACGGACAGTCCGTCGTGGTCAATGCAGGCACACAAGGTGGAACATATACCCTGACGGCAACCGTCAGCGACGGCAGCCAGACAGTCGTCTGCAATTATCCGGTAACCGTCCAGGGCCTGACCGTCTCCGCCAATGCGTCCGTCATTCATTGCGCAGGCGGGACATCGACAGTCACGGTGACCGCACACGGCGGGAAAGCGCCTTACCACGGCACCGGAACGTTCAGCCGCGGAGGCGGCAACCATACCTTTACCGTCACCGATGCAGAGGGATGCGCCGGGATAACTTCGGTTGCGATTCCTGAACCTCCCCCCTGCACGATCGCCGCCGTCGCGACACCGATTCTCTGCAACGGTGGGACTTCCACGATCACCGTGACCGCCTCGGGTGGGACGCCTCCCTACGCCGGGACGGGCACATTCAGCGCGATGGCGGGTACGCACACATTCGTCATTACCGATGCGCTCAATTGCGCCGCGAGTACAACCGTCACACTGACGGAACCGCCGTTGCTGTCTGCCTCGTCCACCGCGACGCCGCTGTCGTGCACCGGCGGTGGAGCTACCGTCACCGTCACCGCTGCAGGAGGCATTCCGCCGTATTCCGGCACAGGGACCTTCAGTGCACAGGCCGGCACGCACACCTATACCGTGACCGATGCGAATAACTGCACGGCCACGACTTCCGTCACCATCAGCGGTGCGTCTCAGCTGAATGCCTCTGCAAGCGCAACCCCGATCCTCTGCAACGGCAGCAATTCCACCGTTACCGTTACCGCCACCGGCGGCACACCCCCGTACACCGGTATCGGGACGTTCAGCGTCGCGGCAGGCACGCACGCCTTCACCGTGTCCGACGCCAACAACTGTTCGGCGACCACGTCGGTGACTGTGACCGCACCGCCGCAGCTGGCCGCGACCGCAAGCGCCACGCCGATCCTTTGCGGCGGATCGACCTCGACCGTCACGGTCACTGCAACCGGCGGCACCCCGCCCTACACCGGCACCGGCACCTTCAGCCGTGCAGCCGGATCGTACTCCTTCACCGTGACCGACGCGAATTCCTGTTCCGCAACCGCGACCGTCACGATCGCCGGAGGATCCGCCGTCATGGTGTCCGCGAATGCCACGCCGATTCTCTGCAACGGCACGACGTCTGCTGTCACCGTCATCGCCACCGGCGGCACGCCGCCGTACACCGGCACCGGGACATTCACCCTCCCGGCCGGAACGCACAACTTCACCGTCACCGACGCAAACAACTGCTCGGGAACGACCTCGGTTACCATTACGCAGCCGCCGACGCTTTCCGTCTCCTCGAGCGCAACCCCGATCCTCTGCTACGGGACGACGTCCGCCGTCACTGTCACCGCCTCCGGCGGCACGCCTCCGTACACCGGCGCCGGGACATTCAGCTATCCCGCCGGCACGCACACAATTACTGTGACGGACGCCAATAATTGCACCGCGACGACCACCGTCACTATCACCGCTCCACCGCAGCTCGCCGCTGCCGCAAGCGCCACGCCGATCCTCTGCGGCGGATCAACCTCGACCGTCACCGTCACCGCCTCCGGCGGCACGCCGCCCTACACCGGCACCGGGACGTTCAGCCGCACAGCCGGATCGTACTCCTTCACCGTGACAGACGCGAATTCCTGTTCCGCCACCGCGACCGTCACGATCTCCGGAGGATCCGCCGTCATGGTGTCCGCGAACGCCACGCCGATTCTCTGCAACGGTACGACGTCTGCTGTCACCGTCATCACCACCGGCGGCACGCCGCCGTACACCGGCACCGGGACATTCAACCTCCCGGCCGGAATGCACAACTTCACCGTCACCGACGCGAACAACTGCTCGGGAACGACCTCGGTTACCAT
>JACZJN010000223.1 GCA_014860565.1 Bacteroidota bacterium | reverse complement strand
TCGCTCTGCAGTGAATCCTGCAGAGCATTCATCGCCGGCAGACGCGTCGGCGGCACGCCCGGGTAACGATGCATTTCATCGAGCAGCGTGTCGAACGCGTGCTTCGTTTCGTCCCGCGCATCGGCGAATGCCGTCCGCCTGTACAGCGTGTAGCGTCCAATCTCGCCGAGGCTGCCGATATCGAACAATCGCGCAAGATCCCGCGCATAGCGCTCGCGCAGTGCGAATGGCGGTGCGGCATGCGATGCATTCCATTCGCGGAAGCAGGCTACGGCGGAATCAAGGGAAAGCGGGGCTATCCATCCCGCGCGCATTGCATCGAGCCATCGGGACGCCGCGGAGCGCAACTCCTCATCCACTGCACTCTCCTCCGCCAGCATGGCCTCGATCACCTGCATCCCCTCCGCGTCTCCCAGCGCCTCGCGCGCAGCTTCGCAAATCCAGAGGGCATCGAGACTGCCGCGCAGCTCCGGTATGTGCGCCGACGTCATCGCATAAAAATGATGCCGCAGTGCATGCAGCAGCACCGCGGGACCGTCGCAGGGCTTCCATCCGTCGATGCTGTGTATCATCGCACCGCCGCGCACGCATTCGTCCGGCACAGACACATTGGCGGGATGCGCCGCACCGGGAATAATCGAACCGCTGCTCTGCCGCCACGCCGTGATGAATGCCGCCATGCCGCGGACGAACAGCGAACGCAGTCTTCTCGTCGCTTCCGCGGGATGATCGCGGCGGGAAGCGAGCCGGAGAATGTCGTCCCATACCGTCGTTCCGCGGACGTACTGCATCGACACCGCTCCGGCATCCGGCATGAAGCTTCCGAAACGCGGCAACACACGCGCGCCCGAAGCCGCTCCCGCAAGCGCAATAAACGCGTGCATTCTCCCGAGAACGTCTGGGTCGGAGAATTCCGGATGCAGCAATACCTGCATCTGGTAATGCCGCCCGTCGCGCGTACTGATGCTTGCCAGGAAACGCGGAGCACCCCCGAAACCCGGAAGCATGGAAATCCACACTCCGCCCGCCGCCAGGCGCTCACAGGAAAACGAAGGGATTTCGTACAGCATCAGCAAGCTGAGCGGCAGGAAGGGCGTCGTCGTGAACAGCGCTTCGAGACGCAGCCTGGAATCGTCGGGTATGCTCTGATCGTAGCGCAGCGCCGAGCGCAGACAGTCGCCGCTGCTCCCGCCCTGCAGCCAGCAGGCGTAGCGGGATACGTACAGCGCCTTGAGCCGTTGAAACAGAGTATCCGATCCGTATTGCCGTATCCTGCGCTCGCTCTCATGCCGCATCCAGTGACAGAGTTCGGCACGGACTTCATAGACATACACCGGATCGGTTTCCGCAAGATGCGTGAGCAATTCGAGCACGGCTGTCACCACGGCGGTCCCCTCCGGACCGTCGAACACCTTCTCATCGCGATACCGCTGAAGCCTTGCACGCAGCGCCGCGAGACGTCCGTGACGGAGATCGCGTGCGGCGATGCCGTGAATGGATTCGCTGCTCAGAAAC
>JACZJN010000222.1 GCA_014860565.1 Bacteroidota bacterium | reverse complement strand
GGCACTGGCAGTGGATGAAGCAGTATTCGCTACCGTAGCAGACGAGTTGATAATCCCGCGTCACTGACATTTTCACCCCGGAGTATGCCACGAGGCATTCGCGCCAGGATGCTGATCACAGCATTGAACGCTGAAATCTTTGGATACGAAGTATCGGGTATGTATATTGCTCGCATATACATGCATCTGGATCATGTCGACATATTGCAGCAATGTACAGGTTTCGACTGGGACGAAGGCAACCTGCTGAAAAATTGGTTGAAGCATCGGGTGCGCTCAACAGAATGCGAACAGGTGTTCTTCAATCAGCCCTTGCTTGTACATACAGATTCGAAGCACTCGAGCAAGGAACCCCGCTACTACGTGCTCGGAGTGACTGACAATGGCCGGACGTTATTCATGGTGATAACCGTTCGTTCAACACTTATCCGGGTGATCTCGGCACGCGCAATGTCCAGATAGGAAAGGAGCATCTATGAGCTCGGCAAAAAGAATGAAGGCTGATATTCCCGTTCACGGTAACGAGGACGCTGAACGCGAATTCTGGACCGACCATGATTCCACCGACTTCATCGATTGGAGCCAGGCGCGCCCGGTCATGTTCCCGAAGCTGAAACCAACGCTTCAGACTATCTCGCTGCGTCTACCGCTCAGCATGTTGACGCATCTGAAGGTTCTGGCAAATCAACGCGATGTGCCATATCAGAGTCTGCTGAAGATGTTTCTGGCTGAGCGTATCGAAGAGGAGCTGCGGAAATCGACAAAACGGGAACCCGCGCAATAACGACGGGCCTAAAGCGAAACGGAGTGGACAAGCTGGCGGGTGTGGCGTCTTCAGCAAGGTGGGACAGCATATGCATTGCGCGGGATTTTCGGGATATCCGGCCATGCCTGTGACGATTCGGCCGTCGATCCTTGCCGGATAGTACTTCTTACCGGACGGCGCATCTCAACGGATAGCGAACATCTCAGCCATGACCGGAGCGATCCGCTGTCAACCCCCACAGCAATACTTTCATCGGTTTTACATGTGCGATATTCTGTGATTGAATATTGTCCTGCTTTTTTCCGGTCGTTTGTCTCCCGTCCCATCGTGAAGTATTTTCCACGACGTTACACTTGAGAGAAATGAAATGCAGGATCAGGGTACTACGCGACTGGATGAAGCCGCGCTCGTCAATGAAGATGCAATGAAAAACATTCTCCGCGTGCTTCACGCGCGCGAGGATCATGTGCGGCTCGGTGGCGGAAAAAAGGCCATCGAGAAGCATCACTCGCGCGGAAAAATGACGGCGCGGGAGCGCATCGACGCGCTGCTCGATGAGGATTCTCCCTTTCTGGAGATCGGGCTGTTTACTGCGTGGGAGATGTACACCGAGTATGGCGGCGCTCCTTCCGCCGGCACGGTGTTTGGCCTTGGACATGTGCACGGGAGATTGTGCGTCATCGTGGCAAATGACGCAACGGTCAAAGCCGGAGCCTGGTTTCCCATCACCGCAAAGAAAAACCTCCGGGCGCAGGAAATCGCCATGGAGAACAAGCTGCCCATCATCTACCTGGTGGATTCGGCCGGCGTGTTCC
>JACZJN010000221.1 GCA_014860565.1 Bacteroidota bacterium | reverse complement strand
CCGCCCGTCTATCTTGCCCAGATTCAACCGCAGGGCGCTTCACCGTGCAGATCCGTTTCCCCATCGTCGTATTCGCGTTCCTTTTCGCAGCGGTGTCGCTGACACCACCGGCGGCCATACGTCTGGCGGCGCAGGACGGCGTGCAGGGAGGAAGCATGAAGAACGACAGCACCGCGCTCTGGCGCGCATATGCTGACACCCTTGCGTGGCGGACGGGCGACACGATTCAGCTTTCGCACGACTTTGTCCAGCCCGACGGTTTCGTCCTGGCTTTCGATCCCCCCCTCCTGCTTGATTCCTCTGGAACACAGCCCGATTCCACCGACATCCTCATCGACCGCCGCAGCGGCAGCGTGCGTTTCTCCCCTCGCATGCTGGCCGCGGCGGATACCGCCCTGCGCTATCGCGTGGTCGTGCAGTACCGCGCGCTTCCCTTCCGTTTTCTGCCGTCGTGGAGAATGCGGGCGCTTGTCACACGGCGAGATGGCGGGACGGATGAGGATGCCCGGCTGCAATTCGCCGCTCCCTCGCAGCCGCTGAACATGGAAAGCATATTCGGCAGTGAACTGGAGAAGAGCGGGTATATCGGACGCGGCTTCACCGTGGGCAGCAACCGCGACCTGAACATCAACAGCGGCTTCCGGCTGCAGCTGGCCGGGAAGCTGTCCGACGACATCACCGTCACCGGCGCGCTGACGGACGAGAATACCCCCATCCAGCCGGAAGGCAACACGCGCACGATACAGGAACTCGACAAGGTATTCATCAACATCGCGGGAAGGAATCTCAGCGCGACGCTGGGCGATTTCAACCTGCGCTACAGGGACTCCGAATTCGGCCGCTACAACCGCAAACTTTCGGGCGTTCTCGGCGAAGGACGATTCGGCGGAGCGGAATCATCCGCCACGGGGATGTCGGCGGTGGATGGGATGGGAAGCGTCGCCTCCGGCTCCGCCGTCTCCGCCTCGTACGCGTCGCTGAAAGGCACATGGCACAGCCTGCAGTTCAACGGTATCGACGGCGTGCAGGGACCCTATCGCCTCACCGGCCGCAACGGCGAGCAGCCCGTGCTCGTGCTGGCGGGAACGGAGAAAGTCTATGTCGACGGTGTGGAAATGATGCGCGGGGAAAACAACGACTATGTGATCGAATATGCCAGCGGCGAACTGTTCTTCACCCCGCGCCGCCTCGTGACGAGCTACTCGCGCATCACGGTGGACTATGAATATGCCGAGCGGCAGTACGTGCGTTCACTCGTGACGGCCAACAGCAGCGCCGCGCTCGCGGGCGACCGGCTCTCGCTCACCGCGCGCTACATCCGCGAAGCCGACGACACGGACAACCCGATCGATCTCGAATTCTCAGACGACGACCGCGCGGTGCTCCGCGCCGCGGGCGACGACGCCACCGCGGCCTCGCGCAGCGGCGTGGTCTTCGTCGGCTACGATACCGCAAAGGCGGCGGGACGCGGACAGTACATCCGCGTGGATACGCTCATCGCGGGAAATCCGTTTGTAGTGTACCGCTATGCTCCGGGCGCGGACAGCGCGACCTGGTCGTTGTCGTTTTCCTTCGTCGGCACAGGCAACGGCGATTACCGGCGCAAGACGGTCGGCACCTTCGAATTCGCAGGCGCGGGTCGGGGTGACTACGCTCCCCTTCGCCTTCTTCCCCTGCCGCGGCTGCATCAACTCGTGGACCTGCAGCTCGCCGCCGTGCCCGTCAACGACCTGCGCTTCAGCGGAGAAATCGGTGTGAGCGCGCTCGACCGCAACCTCTTTTCCGACCGGGACGACGGCGACGACACCGGCGCGGCATGGACGATGGGACTGCGATGGACACCCACGCTTCGCTATAAAAACGATCTGGACCTGAATTTCCGCTACCGTGACGTCGCATCGACCTTCAATCCCATCGACCGCATCAACGACATCGAATTCAACCGCAAGTGGGATCTGCCATCCGCGGCTCCCGAACGCGAGCGTATCGCCGAAGGCGGCGCGGCGTGGTCGCCGCTCGCGCCCCTGCGCCTGAGCGGTGGCTTCGGGAGCATGCAGCGCGGTGGATTCTCTTCCCTCCGGCTCGAAGGGGGCGTGGACATCGCACGCAGTGCCGACTCCTCCCTCCCCGACCTGCGCTGGCGCATCGAACATATCGCCAGCGACGACGGCACGCGCGGGCAGTCGGGTCGCTGGCTTCGGCAGCAGGGCGAGGCGACATACGTGCTCGGAATCGCCACACCGCGGCTGCGCTTCGAGCAGGAGCATCGTGAAAACCGCGATGTCGCTTCCGACAGTCTGCTGTTCACCAGTCTCGCGTTCGTGGATGTGCGTCCGGGCGTGCTCTTCCCCGAATTCTGGAACATGACCTTCAGTGCGGACGTGGGCGTGCGGCTTGAAGACGTGCCGCTTGACGGAGCACTTACCCGGCAGTCCGTCGATCTTCTGCAGCAGTACGGCTGGTCGCTGCGTCCCTGGCACGACCTTTCCTCCTCCGTCAGCGTTACCGTGCGCGACCGGAAATTCAGCGACGCCTTTCGTGCGCTGGGGAGCAAGGACATTCAGACCATTCTCACGCGCGCGCAGGCGCGATACATGCCGTTCAACGGCGGTGTGCAGACCGATCTGCTTTACGAGGTTTCCACCGAGCGCACGTCGCGACTGCAGCGGGTATTTCTCAACGTGCCCTACGGGCAGGGGAACTACGAATATCGCGGCGACCTCAACGGCAACGGGGTGCAGGACGAAGTGGAATTCGAACCCACGCGTTTCGAAGGCGATTACATCCTCCTGACCATTCCGACCGACGAACTTTTCCCCGTGATCGATCTCAAGAGCAGTCTGCGGCTGCGGCTGCGGCCCGACCGCATTCTCCGCGACGAAGCCGACGCGCCGCTGTGGCACGACGTGCTTCGTGCGCTCTCGAGCGAAACCTTCGTACGTATCGACGAGAAGAGCGAGGAAGAAAACACCTCCGACATTTACCTGCTGCGGCTGGATCGATTTCTCAACGACAGTACCACGCTGCGGGGATTTCAGAATATCCGACAGGATCTTTTTCTTTTCGAGCGCAGCCAGGCGTTTTCGCTGCGAATGCGCTTCGATCAGCGCGACGGCTTCAGTCAGTTCGCCCTCGGCAGCGAGCGGTCGTGGCGGCGCGAACGGTCGCTGCGCATCAAGACACAGCTCGTGCGCGAGATCGGTTTGCAGGCCGACGCGATTTTTCTCGACGACGAATTGCGCACCGCCGCCGCCAGCAGCCGCGCGCGCGACATCACGTCCGCGAATCTGGTGGGAGATTTTTCGTATCGTCCGTGGAAGGATGTGGAGATCGGTTTCGTCGTCGACAGCAAGAGCGCGACCGATTCCTGGCCGACGGTGCCGGTGGTGGCCGACATCACCACTCTTTCGCTGCGCAGCATCACCGCGTTTCCGGGGCCGGGCCGGCTGCGGATCGAGATCGAACGCAGTACCGTGACGTTCAATACCGAAGTCGAACGGTTTCCCTTCGAGCTCACCGACGGCCGGGCCGAGGGCACGAGCTGGGTGTGGCGGGTGAACTTCGACTACCGTCTGACCAGCTTCATGCAGGCCACGCTTTCCTACCTCGGCCGCTCCGAAACGGAACGGGCGGTGATACACACCGCCCGCGCCGAAGTCAAAGCCTTTTTCTGATCGGAGAATGCGTCTACACTGACCACTTCCCGTCGCGCATGATGATCTCTTCGCGTCCGTCGGGATAGAAGAGCGTCACACGTTTGGCGAGGATGTCGGGCTGGAGGGAGTCGACATAGACGCGGTCGATATGGATGACATTTTTCGGATCGTTGAAGGATTTCGGAGAGACGATACCGCCGAAATGTTCGCTGCGTCCGAAGGCCACGTGCAGGCCGAGCTTCTCGTCCATCAGCAGGCTTCCCACCGCCGTGCAGCCGAAGTCGCCGAGCACGCCGTGTCCGAGTTCCGCGATATTGCCGTAAGCCGGTTCCGCCGCCAGCATGGCGCGTTCCTTATCGCTCTGCGGACCCGTGCTCAGGATTTCCACCGCCCGGTTCTCTACCACGCGGTAGACGACAATTTCACTGCCGAACTGCACGGGCACTTCGCCTTGCGTGCGGCTGGCATCGCCGTCGATTTCTCCTTCGTAAGGAACGATGTAGGTCTCACCCGAGGGGAGATTTCCGACAACCTTGTCTTCATGAAACATCCCGCTGCTGGGCGTGGCCGTGCGGTGGCGCAGGTCGCAGTCGAGCGTGTACTCAGTGCCGGCCGCATCGAAAAGAATCACTTCGCGCACCGCTTCGTCGAGGCGCGTCTTGATGCTCATGATGCGTTCGTGCACCTTCGCGTAGTCGAGACTCAGGGCCGGAATCATCGCCAGCGTGAAGCCCGGCATGGTCGTGCCACGAAAGTCGTACTGCTTTGCGAGCATTTTACAGGGCGCCGTGGCGGAGAATTCCGTGGGTGCGATGATCAGATCGGTGAAGGTCATCACGTCTTCGAGCGGAACGGCGAGCCCCTCCGTCAGCAGCGTATCCGCGTCGAGCATTTCCGGATTCCCGCCCCAGTGATACAGCGTGTCGGGGAGATCGTTGTTGTTGCTGCCGACGTTGGGGTAATAGTAGATTTCGAGGCGGTCGAGTCCCATGTCATTCTTGAAAGCGATCGCGCGCATCCACCAGTCGTAGGCCATCACCCGCCGCTGACTCCAGTCTTCGTCGTCAGGCACATTCCCATCGGGCACGTCGACGATGATGGTCAGCACCTTGTCCGTCGGACGCGGTTTGAACACGGTAAGGAACAGGTGGCGAAGTTCTTCAGTGGTGAGGTACTGCATGCTTTGAATCCTGCTGTCTGTTGAAACGGATCAACAGACAAGATACAAAGAAATGGGATTCATCGATGACGCCGCGAACATCACCATCGTTCGTAGGTGACCGAAACGCGCTTCTCCTTTTCTTTTGACATGTCGAGCGTCAGAACGACGGCCTTACTGGGGTCGCGCTTGGATCTCCCGGTCACGGTCACTGAGGTTTCGTTTCCCCGGATTACGTAGGTCGCACGGCGATTATCGACTGTTGCGACGTCTCCCGATTTCATCAATCCGGATTCCGCGACCCCGATATTCGCAAAACTCTTCTCGCCGCCTCCGAGTGTCGCCGGCGTATAGAAGTAGCCCTGTGCCACGGCAGCCAGGTACATAATGGCCGATCCCTCGAAATACGCGCAACTACGCCGATTTCAAGGATACACATAGTGTGGTTGTTCGGATTCCATACAGCACGTGATTCAAACACGTTTGGATATCGGGCAAGGCGAAGTGGAATCCGCGTCGCACGGGGCAGAAAGCCTCCCGTCACATTGCGATTCTGCTTCCCTGCGTTTATTTTCCTGACAGACGACTCTTTTTCACGCACTGAAGCACCTGGGGGTGTCACAGGCATCACGGTCGCGCCGGGCGGCGCGGCGCCATCGAGCGGAGGATTCATGCAGCAGATTTTCGTTATCACCAGCCTTTCCATCTTACTTGCTCTTGCGATTCACGAACCATGCCCTGCGCAGAGTGGCTGGTTCTGGCAAAATCCCGCACCGCAGGGACATCGACTGCTCGAGGTGGATTTCCCTGACGCGTCGACCGGCTACGCGGTCGGAAGGTTCGGGACGATCATTACCACCACTGACGGTGGCGCATCATGGCGATTGTTGTCGAGCCGGACGCACAACATCCTGAATGCCGTGTCTTTCTCCGATGCGACGACCGGCACAGCCGTTGGTGACAACGGGACCCTTATCCGCACATCTGACGCAGGTCAGACATGGACGACGCAGGACAGCCACAGTTCCATCAATCTCCAGGGCGTATCCTTCATCGATCAAGACCATGGCCTCTGTGTCGGGGACAACGGCACTATCCTCCGCACCACAGACGGCGGCGAGACCTGGATCGATGTGGATTCCGGGACATGGAATCAGCTGCAGGCGGTGCAGATGATCGACCGTACAACTGCTGTTGCAGCGGGAATGGGTGTGTTTCTCCGTTCTCATGATGGTGGGGCGTCATGGACCGCAGAGCCCGGAATCGGACAGGGGGGATTCCTGAGTCTTCACTTCAGCTCGACAGACATCGGCACGGTAGTCGGGCAGTCCGGGTACATTCGCAGGACAACCGATGGCGGCATGACCTGGCAGGAGCAAGATGGCGGTGTGCGCGTTGTCATCGAAGACGTTTCCTTCTCCGATTCCCTCAACGGCGCGATTGCCTGTGTCGATGGCACGATCCGCTCAACTTCCGACGGTGGTGCGACATGGTACGCGGGTACGAGAGAGAAGACACCAGGCCAGTATACCGTATTCCGACTCGATCACGGAAGTATCATCGGCATGGGTGACGACGGCTGCATCACACGTTCGACCGACGCCGGGGCGAACTGGAACATCATCAGCGGCGTGCACATCAACCGCCTCAAGCAGTACATGTTTAATCTCGCGGACATTGCGTTCACCTCGCTGCAGGAAGGAATCGCAGTCGGCACCGCCGGGATGATCCTGCGCACCACCGATGGAGGCAGCAGCTGGCGGGAGCTTGGGACCGAAGCGTCCCCGCAGATATATAGCGGCCTCCATTTTTCCGACATGCGCAACGGGACGGCGGTGGGTTCGGAGGGCACGATCACCCGAACCGTCGATGGAGGAGCCAGCTGGCTGCGTCAGAGGACCGGTGGGTCGGAATGGTTTCTCGATGTATGCTGCTCTGATTCATTGCATGGCATCGCGGTCGGCTTCAATGGCAAAATTTTTCGTACCGAAGACGCAGGTATTACCTGGCGTCCTTCCGTCAGTCCGACGCTGTTCAATCTCAATGCCGTGTGCCTTGTCGGCGACCGGACGCTCATCGCCGCGGGGGACATCGGCATCATCGTGCGCAGCACGGACGGAGGCGAAAGCTGGAACACGATTCCATCCGGGACAAACGCCAGCCTGTACGGGATCGGCTTCGTCGATTGGCGTCGGGGCATGGCTGTCGGCAGTGCCGGTGTCATCCTTCAGAGCACGGATGCAGGCGAGAGCTGGAGCGTCCTGCGTGCTGAGTCCTCAGGAAACCTGCGGAGCATCGTCTATCACGACAGCATGCACGTGTCTGTGCTCTCCGCTCGCGGCCTGCTCTACAGCAACGACGGCGGGGCAAGTTGGGCCGAGAGTGGAGACCTCACAGAAAACCATCTCGAGTCTCTGCACTTCATCGATGCCCTCAACGGCTGGATCGTCGGAGAGGCCGGAACCATCCTCCGCACCACCACGGGAGGCGTGACGTGGGTCGAAGACGAACGTCCTGCCCCTTCCCTCTTCCATCTCGGGCAAAACTATCCTAATCCAGTGAACATGCGCACGAATATCCCCTTCACGATCGCGAAACCGGAGCACGTGACGCTCAGCGTGTACAACATGCTGGGAGTACGGGTCGCGGTGCTGGTGCACGGAGAACAGGAAAGCGGATCGCATGCTGTCCCCTTCGATGTCACGGCGCTTGCATCCGGGATCTATTTCTATGTATTGAAAACCGCAAATATGGTGGAGACGAGGAAGATGGTCGTAGTGAATCCGTTTGGATTCAGCCTCTCGCGAATTGAATGAGTGGAGCCACGTTTCCTTCATCGGTCAATCTCAATGGCGCGATGGCGGCTGCGCGCAATAGAATTCGGGAAAAGCGCCAACGAGGATGTGATGGCTACAGAGCAGCTCCTGGAAAAGATCCGGGAGAAACGCTAGACGAACTGCAGGTTACTGGCAACCGGGGGTAGAGAAGCAGAATCTTCGTACATTGGCTGACACCGACACAAATACTTTGGAGGCATCATGAAGAACGTCGAAATGAAACTGGAAGGAAATATTCTCACCATCACGGTCGATGTGAGCAAGGAGTTCGGGCTGTCCTCTTCGGGCAAATCGGTGATCATCGCGAGCACCGAGGGGAATCAGTCGGTCGAGGGGAAAGAGGAAGTCAAGATCGGGTTGAACGTCTACAAGAAGCCGCCGCAGTCGTAGAACCGGTCGGAAAGAATTGACAGCGACTTACTCCTTTTTGGAAATCTTCAAATTTCTTTCATGCATGGGAACTTCGATCCAGGGGACTGATGTTGAATTTTATGTCTAGTTTTATTTGATATTTATCTAGACATTTATTCGACAGAGTTAACGTGTTAGAGTCCTCAATTATATCATGAAAGAGATCATCATGAAATACAACTTTCCCCTGTTCGTCGCAGCATTTCTGCTTTCATTCAGTTCATTGAACGCCCAGCAGGCCCGCCTGCAGGTGATTCACAACGCCGCCGACCCCGGCGCCGCGCTTGTGGATGTGTATGTCAACGGCACCCTCTTCCAGGATGACTTCGCCTTCCGCACCGCCACTCCGTTCGTGAACGTCCCGGCAGGCGTGATGCT
>JACZJN010000220.1 GCA_014860565.1 Bacteroidota bacterium | reverse complement strand
ATCGCCATCGCGTTCGAGATCGCCATCGCGTTCGAGATCGCCATCGCATTCGAGATCGCCATCGCATTCGAGATCGCCATCGCAATCGAGATCGCCATCGCGTTCGAGATCGCCATCGCGTTCGAGATCGCCATCGGAGGGGGGAACCATTGGGTCTTGTTGTGAATAGGGATTGGGTGTACTTTTCGGGCGCATGCAATCTTACAGGGAGAAACGAGCATGTTTCCACATGAGGCACTCGATGTGTACAAGGTGAGTCTCGAATTCAATCAATGGGCGAAGCAGGTTTGCCGACGATTGAATTCCATGAACAGGTCACTGCATGAACAGATGATTCGAGCGGCTGATTCGATTCTACTGAACATTGCAGAGGGCAACGGGAAACGCGCTGGTGCCGATCGCAAAAGGTACTTCGAATCAGCACGCGGTTCCTCGGCCGAATGCGCCGCGATTATTGATATTCTCCGCACAAGCGAAGTCATTCGACCGAATGAAGCTGACCATGCCAAGGAATTGCTGAATCGAATCGCTGCAATGCTCACAAAAATGATCCGCTAGTCGAACTCGATCTCGATCTCGGGCTCGATCTCGATCTCGATCTCGAACTCGAACTCGATCTCGGGCTCGAACTCGATCTCGATCTCGAACTCGATCTCGGGCTCGAACTCGATCTCGATCTCGAACTCGATCTCGGGCTCGAACTCGATCTCGATCTCGGGCTCGAACTCGATCTCGATCTCGGGCTCGAACTCGATCTCGATCTCGGGCTCGAACTCGAACTCGATCTTATCAAATGAGGGAAAGGTGCTCAAGAACGATCCTCACCCCGATCAGGATGAGAATGATCCCCCCAATGTATTCCATGTGATTCCCGATCGATCGCGATACCCTTTCTCCAAGGCGTATTCCGACAAAGGACATGAGCCCGGCGACAACGCCGATCAGCAGCGCGGGTAAGAGGATCTGCACGTCGATCATCGATAGTGTCAGTCCGACCGCGAGCGCATCAATGCTGGTCGCGATGGAAAGACTGATCAGTGCCCATCCCCGTGTCATGTCCTTTTTCTGGATTTCTTCTTCATTCCTGAATGCGTTCCACACCATATGTCCGCCGATGACAGACAGGAGGCCGAACGCGATCCAATGATCCGCGGCTTCGATCAATGAGGAGAAGCTGGTTCCCCCCGCCCAGCCGATGATGGGCATGAGAAACTGGAACAGTCCGAAATGGAATGCCATTCGGAAAGTCTGCCGTCCGTCGGCTTTCACCAGGTATGCGCCGGTGGACAACGACACCGCGAATGCGTCGATGGCAAGAGCGAAAGCGATGAAAAGCAGCGTCAGGAAGTCCATATCGTGGCGCACGAGGCGCCTTTCTTTTATCGGGTAACGACCATCGCTTTCGTGAGTGTACCGGACGATGAGGTCAGCCGATAGAAGTACATCCCCGGTGCTAGACCGGCAAGCGGAATGCGCAGGGAGTGCACACCGGCGTCACGGAGTCCGTCGGTAAAAACGGCAATCTCGCGTCCTGTCGCATCGTAGAGCGCGAGCCGCACTGCCGAGGCGGAGGGAATCGAGAAGCGCACCGCCGCGCTGCCTGACGCAAGTGACGCCGGGTTCGGGGTGTTCTGTTCGAGTGCAAAGGACATGGCCGAAAGTTCGCCATTGGCAAGAATACCCATTGGCGCGAGTTCCACGCTTTCGCTTTGCCAGGCGTTGCCTTCGCTGTCGAAGGAGAGCAGGCGGTATCGCCAGCCCTGGGTCGATACTGCCGCGTCTTCAAAGTGGTAGCTGCCGTTGGCACTGGGCAGCACAATGCCGACCGTCTGCCAGTCGTCGCGGTCCATGGCGCTGCGTTCGACCGCATATCCGAGCTCGTTCGCCGGCTTCACATCCGTCCATGCCAGCTGTGCGCGGTCCTGCGCGATCCAGTTCGCCTTCGCGTTGATTACGTACTGTTCGGGGAAGAACGGGTAGGCCATTCCCCATATGCCGTTCAGGTCGCCGAGTCCCACGCCGGTAACGCTCTGCGCGACGGGGGTGGAGTAGCCGGGGAATTGCACCCAGCTGAACTGGTTGGGAACCTGCCGCCAGAGACGCAGCAGTTCGGGCTCGGTGATGCCGGTCTGTCCGCGCTCGCTCAGCGTGTAGTACAGCGTAAGATTGGAAGTGTACGTGCCCGTCGCGGAAATGATGTAATGGCGATAGGCGTAGCGCAAACGCTGGATGTTACGCGGGAGTCCGTACGGCATCAGACGCATACTGAAACTCTGCAGCGTACCACCTGTCACCTCGAGTTTGGCGATGATATGGCCAAGTGGATTGAAGAACGAGACGCTGCTTCCCATCGGAAGGGAGGATACGGACTGCACGACCTGGTCCCACGGTTCGACTTCCAGGATGACCGGGATCGTGAGCGGAGAATTGACGATGGGATTGTTCGTGACGCTGTTGGTGCCGGTGATGACGATTTCGCCCGTGTACGTGCCCGAGGGCTTGGTCAATGCGCTGATCTGCAGCGTGAAGGCATCACCCTCGAGACCGCTGCCGTTGGTCATGGTCAGCCAGGGGGTGCTGGTGGAAGCGTTCCATGCGATCACTCCCGGACCGAATGCCTCTCCGCCGTTGACGACAGGTATGCTGGTGGTGACGGCAACGCGTTTGTACGTGACCTTGATCCGTAGTGTGTCGGTGCCGATGCTTATCTTGCGCGGCTCGTACACGCGGTACGAAACCGGAATGATGACCGGGCTATTGGAAGCATGAGGATCGGAGACGGTAATGCTGCCGTAATGCCAGCCCGGCGTCATGTTCGTTCGCGTGACGCTCACCGTGAAGCTGCCGTCGTTGTGTCCCGTCGCAGGGGCAGGCGTCAGGCTCATCCATGCCGGGAGTTCGATCGTGGAAGAGGTTGCTGTCCAGTCGATGATGGATCCGTTGCCGTAGGCATTCCAGACATCCACGTCCTGTGTCGCGGGCAGGGGACCGTTTTCTTCGGCCTCGAATGTCATAGCGACCGGATCGGTCATGATCATGCCCTGGGCAGGATTCGCATGCATGGTCCACATGCCGTCGATGTCCGTGAGATCCAGCGTCAGTGTGTTCGCCGAAGTGTTGAGTGTGCTCGTGCGGCTGTTCCACGTCGCGCCGTTGTCGCCGGACTTGTGCAGCTGCAGGCTGGCTTCGGTCTGGCCATTGAGATCCTGCTGTGCGTAATCCACGATCATTGTGACCGGCATCGCATTCGGGAAACTGTCGTCGATTTTATAATAGCGGAGAATGGAGGGCAGATTCCCGACCCAGATATATTCACCGCTGGTCATAGTCACGGTGACGAGACCCGGGACGGCTGCGGGGGCCGTCTCGATCTGATTTCCCTGGAGTGTGATTCCGATTCCGCCGAAATCTTCAATGCCGCCGTAGAACATCCGCGACGAGCGGATATCGCCGAAGAAACGTCCGTTGTTGACGTAGGTGCCGAATTCACCGAGCACAATGACCTGCGGTTTCTGCACCTGCAGCCAGGCACTCGCGTTGATCGTCAATGCGCCGTAAACCGAGACCGCGCCGGTCACGCTCTTGGGCTGCGGCTGGCCGCCGTTGCTGAGCGTGAGATTGAAATACTCGGCCGGAAGGATGGTCTGTGCGGTCGTGCCAAGGAAATGCACGGTCGCGTCGCTGTGGTCGAAGTCCATCGTGCCGGAAACCGTAAGGGGATTCTGAGGAAGCAGGAGCATGGCGCTGCTGCCCATGTCGTCACCCACGGTGAGATTTCCTGCACCTGTGCCGTTCTGCGCATTCCCGGCACCGTCGATGCTGAGTCCCTGTCCGTTCTCATTGTAACTGCCTTCCTCCACGAACAGCAGGTTGCCGATCGTTACCGGACCGCTCTGCGTGAGCGTGGCGCCGTTCTGTACCGTGATGTCCCAGAAGAAGCTGCCTGTGAGGCCACGGTTGGCCGTAACCATACGGCTGCGGATGGAACGCAGGTAGGCGAGGTTCCCGTCGGCATCGTTCGCGTCGCCGAGCGAGGGCAGGACCACACCCACGTACGTATTGACGAGGAAGTCCGTGTACAGCATGGCTGCGCCCGTGCGGGAGAAGCCGAGACTTTCCGTGCTGGCAAGCGATCCGCTCTTCCAGCCGAACATGCCGGTCGGGAAAGTGTTCTGATTGTTCGATCCGTGCGCCAGACCATGGACGAAATTCGCTGCGGCGTCGCGGATGGCGATGCCGTCGGACGAACCTGCAATCGAGATTGCGTTGCTGCTGTGCGTGAAGTACTGGTTGCTGTTGCCGTTGGCAGGAGCCTGGACGAGCAGGAGGCCGTCGCTCGCATCCAGATCCTGAATCGGAACGGAATAGATGCCGCCGATGACGATAATTGTTCCCGCCTGGAGATTGCTCCACAGCGGATCGTTGGAGAAAGTCACCACGCCGTAAGGATAGGTGCCGCCGCTGGTCGCGTCGGCAAGGGACCACCCGCGCATATCGAGTCCGTCGCTGACGACGAACAACTCCACGCCTTCATCCGTGCCGAGGTTGCCGTAGGCATTGAAATACTCGTTGACGATCACACTCGGCATGGGCGGTGGATCGTTCTCAAGAATGGTGAGTGTGTGTGTCGACTGAGCACCGATGGAGGCGGTGTTGCCGCCAGCGACATTCTGCAGGGCGAAGGTGAAATCCTCATTTCCTTCGAAGATCGCATCGTCAACCAGCGTGAGACTCACGGTCTGATCAAGACTGCTGCCGGCAGGGAAGGTCAGCGTCTGTGTCGCAAAGGCAGGGGTGTTGTCCGTTCCATTCGTGGCGGAGCCGCCCGTCAGCACGACGTCCACCGTCGTCGCGGTGGAAGGGGAGGGATTCGTGATGCTCACGTTGATCGTCACCGTGCCCGCATCCTCGAGGAATGACGAGGTGGTGCTGCCGAATTCCACTACGGTCGGAGCAGCGGCGCCGTAGGCCGTGACGGAGAAGTCGTCGATCGCGAGCCCGTGATCCGAGCCCGAGTGATCCGGGTCGTACCAGCGGAGCATGACTTCGTCGCCAGGACTCAGTGTAATCGAAAGCACGGTCGACAGGACCGTCTGGTTGGCGGGGAGATTCCCGTCGAGCGCACTCGTGGTGCCGCTGATGATGGGACTGGTGAAATCGAGGGCCGTTACATCGGTCCAGGAGCCCGTCGTCAGGCTGGTCAGATTCGTTCCGGTCTGGTAGGAGAATGTCACCGTCTGCGCCGCGGCGGTGCCGGAATAGCGCCACTGTTCACCGGTATAGCTGATGGCAAGCGACGTGATGGTCGCGCCGGTATTGTTCACCAGGCGAACGCCCCACCAGAGATTGCCGACTGCGCCGTTGCTCGATCCGACAGAACCAAGCGCACGTTCTGTGGAGGAAGCCGCACCGAAGCTGTAGAGCGCTCCGCTGTTGCTGCTCCCCGTGCCTGCGACGATCAGGTCGCCGGTTCCGGTGCGAGCATGGTACCAGCCGCTGATCGTGCTGTTGCTCACGAAACTCGCGGATCCGGTGTTGATCAGCGTGTTGAAATCCTGTGTGTACGGTGTACTCAGCGCCGAAACCGACACCTGCGCCATCGCATGTGTGCCGAACAGGAGCAGCATCGCCACGGTGAAAATCGGAGTCATTCGTTGCATTGTCCTACCCTTTCTGCCAATGTCGAATAAGAAAAAATTCGAATGATCAAATGTACGGAATTCCAGCAAAAGGGAATACGGGAAAGTTGTGAGAAATTGGTGAGGGCATTGAGGGAATGTCCTCTGGAGCGGAGCGCTCCAGCGCGCCGTCGGCGGACGCAGGGCGATGAGGGAGGCGCTTGGTCGTTGTGCTATCGGGAAACATTGGATACATTTGTCGTTACTATCGAATCGATCAACCAGCAGGAATTGCCTTGGGTACCAATCACACACCGTTTCTGGAAGTTCGCGCCTCCAACGTTCATGGCACGGGGGCATTTGCAGCGCGTCGCATTCGCAAGGGAACCCGCATCATTGAATATCTCGGTGAGAGGATATCAGCGGAAGAGGCGGACAGGCGCTACGATGATGACGCCATGGAATTTCCGCACGTCTGGCTTTTTTCAGTAGACGAGAACACCATCCTCGACGGAGACGTTGGGGGCAGCGATGCGAAATATCTCAACCACTGCTGTGAGCCCAATTGCGAGACGGAAGTCGATGGCGGACGCGTGTTTATTTACGCTCTGAGGACAATCCAGGCTGGTGAAGAACTCACTTACGACTACCATCTGGACTACGATGGAGAATATACTCCTGAAGTTCTTCGGAAATTCGCCTGCCACTGCAGCGCCGCAACCTGTCGTGGCACGATGCTCGCCCCCAGATAACTGCCTCACGTCACGAAAACGCCCCGCATCCGCGGGGCGTTTTGCATGATATCACATGGTGCATGAGTACTGGCTGGGAGCGAAGAGCCAACAGCCAACTTCCAAAGTCAAACTGTCACCTTCCAGCTGTTTAGCGCCTTCATGTAGTTGGCGCGTTCGAATGCCGCGGGTTCGGCAACGGAGCGCTGGCTCATGCTGCCTTTCATCTGGGCGATGGATACATATTCCTTTTCTTCCATCCAGCGCTGCAGGTCGTTGAGCACGACGCCGAGGTGCTGGGGACCCTTCTCGAGAAGGGCGGAGCACATCATAGTCACGTCGGCGCCGGCCATGAGCATTTTCAGCGCATCGAGATGCGTGTGCACGCCCGTGGTGGCGGCCATGCTGGCCTTGATGTTTCCGTAGAGAATGGCAATCCAGCGCAGGGGAAGACGTCCTTCACTCGACGTGCTGAGGTTCACTGCCGGTACGACTTCAAGCTGCTCGAGATCGAAATCTGGCTGATAGAATCGGTTGAACATCACCAGTGCATCAGCACCGGCTTCGTCAAGCTTTTTGGCCATGTTGGCCATGGTGCTGAAATAGGGGCTCAGTTTCATCGCGACAGGAATCTTGATCGCATCCTTGACGCGGCGGAGATCGTCGACGTAGATGCTCTCGATTTCGTCGGACTTGTAATTCGCATTGGTGGGAATGTAGTACACGTTGAGTTCGAGACCGTCGGCGCCGGCTTCCTCGATTTTCTTCGCATACTCGAGCCAGCCGCCTGCGGAAACGCCGTTGAGGCTGCCGATGATGGGGATGTTGGTGGCTGCCTTCGCGGCGCGGATGTGCTCGAGATATTCGTCGGGACCGAGATTGTAATCGGCGGTCTCGGGGAAGTAGCTCATCGCTTCCTGGAAGCTTTCCGTGCCCTGGGAGAGAAAGTGGTCGAGTTCGCGCTGTTCATGCACGATCTGTTCTTCGAACAGCGAGTACATGACAACAGCGGCGGCGCCGGCGTCTTCCATGCGCTTGATATTGCCGAGATCCTTCGACAGCGGCGAGGCCGACGGGACCAGCGGATTTTTCAGCTGCAGTCCCATGTAAGTGGTTGTGAGATCCATGCGTGTATCCTCGATTATTTGATATGCCTGGCTTTGGCGTCCGACTGAGGCGGGCGCCTCCTGGATTGGCGCCCGCCACGTGCGAACGCCAATCCAATCGGTCGATTATTCGGTCTCGGCAGCGGCTTCGGGTTTCACCGAAATGCTCTCGTAGAGATTCTCCAGCTGCTGATACTGCTTGAAGCGCATGTTGACATGCTCCTGCGATTTCGCGAGCAGGGCGGCGGCTTCGTCCGGGTTGCTCTTGAAGAGCATGTTGAAGCGCGTTTCCGTGGTCACAAATTCCTTGACCGACTGTTTGGGCGGTTTGGAATCGAGCTTGAACGGATTCTTGCCTTCGGCCGCGAGGTCGGGGTTGAAGCGATACAGCGGCCAGAGGCCCGAGTCGACGAGCGATTTCTGATGCTCCATACCCTTCGACATGTCGATGCCGTGCGCGATGCAATGACTGTAGGCGATGATGAGCGAAGGACCGTCGTACGCTTCGGCTTCGAGGAAGGCTTTGAGCGTCTGCTGGTCATTCGAACCCATGGCGACCTGGGCCACGTACACCGAGCCGTAGCTCATGGCGATCAGACCGAGGTCTTTCTTCGCGATGGCCTTGCCGCCCGCCGCGAATTTCGCGACCGCGCCGATCGGCGTGGCTTTCGACATCTGGCCGCCAGTGTTCGAATACACTTCCGTATCCAACACCAGAACGTTCACGTTCTTGCCTGATGCCAACACGTGGTCGAGACCGCCGTAGCCGATGTCGTAGGCCCAGCCGTCGCCGCCCATGATCCACACGCTGCGGCGGATCAGGAAGTCCGCCACGGAGAGCAGACGCTTGGCTTCGGGGTTGCTCATGCCGTTGAGCTTCTCCTTGAGAACTGCGACGCGCTTGCGCTGCTCGCGCAGTCCGGCTTCACTTTTCTGATCGGCGTTGAGGAGTTCGGTCACCAGTCCTTCGCCGATGTCCCCGGCCAGGCGCATGAGCATCTCGGAGGCGAAACGCTGCTGCTGGTCGATGGTCAGGCGGAAGCCCATGCCGAATTCGGCGTTGTCTTCGAAGAGGGAGTTGGACCAGGCCGGTCCGCGTCCGTCCGCGTTGACGGTCCACGGCGTTGTGGGCAGGTTGCCGCCGTAGATCGAGGAACATCCCGTCGCGTTGGCGACGATCATGCGGTCGCCGAAGAGCTGGCTGGCGAGCTTGACGTACGGCGTTTCGCCGCAGCCAGAGCAGGCGCCGGAGAATTCGAACAGCGGCTGCAGCAGCTGCGATCCCTTGATCGTGTCGATGCGGCATTCGGTGCGGTCGAACTCGGGGATGTTGAGGAAGAAGTCCCAGTTCTCGCGCTCCTGTTCCCTGATCGGCGGCTGCGGCACCATGTTGATCGCTTTCAGGCGCACTTCCGACTTGTTCTTGGCCGGACACACTTCGACGCAGAGTTCGCAGCCGGTGCAATCCTCGGGTGCGACCTGGATGCTGTATTTCATCCCGGCGTATTCCTTGCCCTTGGCGTCGGTGTACTTGAAGCTGGCCGGTGCGTTCGCCAGTTCCTTCTCGTCATAGACCTTGATGCGGATGGTGGCGTGGGGACAGACCATCGCGCATTTGTTGCACTGGATGCATGTATCGATGTCCCATTCCGGAATTTCGAGCGCGATATTCCGTTTCTCCCACATTGTCGTGCCCGTGGGGAACGTGCCGTCGACGGGGAATGCGCTGGTGGGAATGTCGTCGCCATGGCCGGCGATCATCATCGACGTCACCTCGCGAACGAACTGAGGTGCCTTCTCCGACACTGCAGGCGGAAGCTCGATGACGCTGGTCGCTTTCTCAGGCACCGTTACTTCGTGGAGATTCGCGAGTGTCTGGTCGACGGCGTTGTAGTTCATCTGCACGATGCGATCGCCCTTGCCTCCATAGGTCTTCTTGATCGTTCCCTTGATCTTCGCGATGGCCTCGTCTTTCGGCAGGATGCCGGAGATGGCAAAGAAGCAGGTCTGCATGATCGTATTGACGCGCGACCCCATTCCCGTCGCTTCGGCGACCGCGTAGCCGTCGATCACGTAGAATTTCAGCTTCTTGTCGAGAATCTGCTGCTGCACCGGGCGCGGAATTTTATCCCAAACTTCGTCGGGGCCGAACGTGCTGTTGAGCAGGAAGGTCCCGCCTTCCACGATATTCGAGAGCATGTCGTATTTCTCGAGGAAGAAGAACTGGTGACAGGCCACGAACTTCGCCGCGTTGATCAAGTATGTGCTCTTGATCGGGCGCGGGCCGAATCGCAGGTGGGAGGTCGTGATCGAACCCGATTTCTTCGAGTCGTACACGAAATACCCCTGTGCGAAGTTGTCGGTTTCCTCGCCGATGATCTTGATGGAATTCTTGTTCGCGCCCACCGTGCCGTCGGCGCCGAGACCGTAGAACATTCCGCGGAACACGTCGTCGGGTTCCACGCTCAGTGTGCGGTCCCAATCCAGACTGGTATTGGTGACATCTTCGATAATGCCGACGGTGAAGTGGTTTTTCGGCTTGTCGAGCTTTAGGTTGTCGTAGACGGACTTGACCATCGACGGAGTAAATTCCTTTGAGGAGAGTCCGTAACGTCCGCCCACCACCTTCGGATACTGCGCCATCGGCAGGGTGCCTTCCGCCATCGCTTCTGCGAGCGCGGTGTGCACATCCTGATACAGCGGTTCACCGGCTGCGCCGGGTTCCTTCGTGCGGTCGAGCACGGCAATGGATTTCACGGTCGCGGGAATCGCATTGAGGAAGTGCTTGACGGAGAACGGGCGGAACAGACGGACAATGAGAATGCCGACTTTCTCATTTTTGGAATTCAGATAATCGACCATTTCCTCGGCGGCGCCGACGCCCGACCCCATCATAATGATGATGCGGTCCGCATCGGGTGCACCGTAGTAATCGAAGAGATTGTACGTGCGGCCGACGACCTTGCCGAAGAGGTCCATGGTTTCCTGCACGATGTCCGCACAGGCGTCGTAGTACGGATTCACCGTCTCGCGTGCCTGGAAAAACACGTCGGGATTCTGGGCCGTACCGCGCAGTACGGGTTTTTCAGGACTGAGCGCGCGTGCGCGATGGGCGGAGACCAGTTCGTCGGGAATCATGGCGGCCATGTCCTCATCCGACAGTTGCTCGATCTTCATGACTTCGTGTGAAATGCGGAAGCCGTCGAAGAAATGAACGAACGGGATGCGGGCGCGGAGTGTCGCGGCCTGCGCGATCAGCGCGAGGTCCATGACTTCCTGCACGGAGTTCGACGAGAGCAGGGCAAAGCCCGTCTGGCGCACCGCCATCACGTCGGAGTGATCGCCGAAGATCGAAAGCGCATGCGACGCCACGGTACGGGCGGAGACATGGAACACCGTGGAGGTGAGCTCGCCGGCGATCTTGTACATATTCGGGATCATGAGGAGGAGTCCCTGCGACGCTGTAAACGTCGTCGTCAGCGAGCCTGTCTGCAGTGCTCCGTGCACCGCACCCGATGCGCCGCCTTCGCTCTGCAGCTCCGAGACCACGGGGACCGTGCCCCAGATGTTCGTTTGGCCTACGGCCGACCACGCATCCGCCCACTCTCCCATATTGGAGCTGGGCGTGATCGGGTAAATTGCACATACTTCGTTGGTTTTGTGCGCGACGTACGCGGCGGCTTCATTGCCGTCGATCGTCACTTTTTTCCGATTACTCATACAGTACCTCTGTTTATCAGGTCAGATGTGAACTTCATGGGAGGGCGTTCCGCATGGACGGAACCCGGCTCAAGAAACACTGGCGCCGAAGCGGCTCGGCACAAAGAAAAAAACGGAATGGGGATCGATTGTTTCGTACCCTGGAAAGCGTTGCTGGTGCGACGGGAAAGCAGCCATCCTTTCTGCTCCGGGAGCGGAGCGTTTGCGCCGCGCGAGCACCAAGGCGGCGACGGAAACGAGGGAGTGAGGGAGCTGAATCCGCTGGTGCGGAACGAAAAAACGGAGAAGACAGAGTCGATATCAGACAGGGAACAGGTGCTTCGCGATCGGGTGTCCATGGGACGCAGGTGCTTGTTTTTGTATCGGATATAAAGGTGACTCTGTCCAGAAACAAAGGTAGTGATTTCCGCTGAGAGAACAAAAAGGGCCAGGGGTGTGGAATAACTCCTTGGAGCGGCGCCGCTCCAGATGGAATGCGATGCTTTGTGCCAGTGGCAGCTCCAGGAAGACGATCAACAAGGAATTCCGTATATTTCAAAGATAACTTGTTCCATCAACTCGAACGAACGGACAGTATGAACTTCACGAAGCGCACGCATACTTGCGGACAATTGCGGAAAGAAAACGTCGGACAAACGGTGACGCTCAATGGTTGGGTGGACGGCAGGCGCGACCTCGGCGGTATGATCTTCATCGATCTGCGTGACCGCTACGGACTCTCGCAGGTGGTGTTCGCTCCCCAGCATAACGCCGCGGTGCACGAACAGGCGCATGACCTGCGCTCTGAATATGTGCTTTCCATCACGGGTACGGTGCAGCCGCGCCCCGAGGGAATGACGAACGCCGCCATGCCGACGGGTGAAATCGAGGTGATCGTCGATTCTTTTGAAATCGTCACCGCTTCCGAAATTCCTCCCTTCGAGATCGAGGATGACGTCGATGCCAACGAAGACCTTCGCCTCAAATACCGCTACCTCGATCTGCGTCGCCCGGTGCTCCAGAAAAATCTGATCCTGCGTCACAAGGTGTATCAGATCGTGCATCGCTTTTTCGATGCGCACGATTTCATTGAGGTGGAAACCCCGGTACTGATGAAAAGCACCCCCGAGGGCGCGCGCGATTATCTCGTGCCCAGCCGCGTGCATGCCGGGAAATTCTATGCCCTCCCGCAGTCCCCGCAGACGTACAAGCAACTGCTCATGGTGGCGGGCTTCGACCGCTACGTGCAAATCGTCAAGTGCTTCCGGGATGAGGACCTCCGCGCCGATCGCCAGCCGGAATTCACACAAATCGACGTGGAAATGTCATTTGTGACGGCGGAAGATATCTACGCCCTGATCGAGGGACTCACGCAGCGCATTCTCAAGGAAACGCTCGACGTCGAACTCACACTGCCGATTCCGAGGCTCGATTACTACGAAGCTCTGGAGCGCTACGGATCGGATAAACCCGATTTACGCTTCGACATGGAACTGGTCACGCTGAATGCAGCGCTCGCCTCAACGGATTTCAAGGTGTTCAGCGGCGTCATCGAGGCGAAGGGCGTCATTTCCGGAATCAACGTCAAGGGGAAGGCGGAGGCATTCAGCCGAAAGAAGCTCGACGACCTGACCGAACGCGCCCGCACGCTGGGCATGGGCGGACTCGTATGGATGAAGGCCGCCGAAAATACACTGCAGTCACCCGTCGCAAAATTCCTCAACGACGAACTTCTTGCGGGTATCCGTTCCGCGATGCAGGCGGAGGATGGGGACCTGATTCTGATCGTTGCCGATGCACGCCGCAAGAAGGCGCTCGAGGCGCTCGGCACCCTGCGCCTGGAACTGGCACGCGAACTCGGACTGATCGACCGCACGGCGCATCGACTGCTGTGGGTCACGGACTTCCCTCTGTTCCAGTGGGATGAGGATGAGCAGCGATACTATGCCGAACACCATCCGTTCACTTCCCCCCGCGCGTCGGACCTCCCGCTGCTCGACAGCGATCCCGCCGCGGCGCGGGCAGACTGCTACGACCTGGTGTGGAACGGAAACGAGGTCGGCAGCGGCAGCATACGTATCCACAACGGCGACCTGCAGTCGAAAATATTTTCCGTGCTTGGCCTCTCCCAGGAAGAGATCGACGAAAAGTTTGGCTTTCTGATCAACGCCTTCCGCTATGGCGCGCCGCCCCATGGCGGTGTGGCGCTTGGACTCGATCGCATCATCACGATTCTCGCGGGCCTTTCGAGCATCCGCGACGTCGTGGCCTTCCCGAAAACCAACAGCGCTCTGTCGCTGATGGACGGGTCCCCTTCTCCGGCCTCGGATGCACAGCTGAAGGAATTGCACATCGGAGTGGCACGCTCCAGCGCGTCACCCTCGTCGGAGGAATAACGACTGATGATGGATATTATTTTCTACAACGCCAGCCAGATAGTGACCGTCGCATCGGGCGGTGCGCGGCTCAAGCGGGGCGCGGAAATGCGTGACATCGGTCTGATTGAGGACGGTGCCGTGGCGATCAAAAACGGCCGCATCGAGTATGTCGGTCCCTCCGACGGCATCGACATTTCAAAGGCCGAGCGCTCCATCAATGCATTTGGAAAGACCATCCTCCCCGGTTTCGTTGATTCGCACACGCATCTGGTTTTTGCCGGGGCGCGCGAAGAAGAGTTTGCCCGACGCATCGCCGGGGCGACCTACGCGGAAATCGCCGCGGCAGGTGGCGGCATCAATACCACGGTGAAAGCCACACGGGCGGCCAGCAAGATCGAACTGACGGAATACGCCCTGCATCGGCTCGACAGCTGCCTCGGCTTCGGTTCCACTACCGTCGAGATCAAAAGCGGCTACGGACTCGATTTCGAAAACGAAATCAAGATGCTCGAGGTCATCAACGAACTTCGCGATCTCCATGTGATCGAGATCGTGCCGACTTTTCTTGGCGCGCATACGATTCCCTTCGATTACAAAGACCGGCGCGAAGAGTATCTGCAGCTGATCATGGAGCGGATGCTGCCGGAAGTCGCCAGGCGGCGCCTCGCGCAGTACTGCGACGTGTTCGTCGAAAAAGGTGCGTTCACTCTCGAAGAAGCCCGTGGCATTTTCATGCGCGCGCGCGAACTCGGAATGAAAGCCCGCGTGCACGCGGACCAGATCACACCGGGCGGGGGCGCGGAACTCGCCGGTGATGTTTTCGCCGCCTCGGCCGACCATCTCGATCACATCAGCGATGACGGTATTGCGCGCATGCGCGACAGCGGCACAATCGCGACGCTGCTTCCCGGCGTCTCGCTGTTTCTCGGCGAGGAATATCCCGATGCGCGTCGGCTGATTGAGGCAGGACTTGCCGTCGCGATCGCCACCGACGCAAATCCCGGCTCCTGCACGAGCGAGAACATCCAGCTCATGATGAGTCTCGCCGCTACGCAGATGCGCATGACCATGGAAGAAATCATCACCGCCGTCACGCTCAACGCCGCTGCCGCCCTCGACCGCTCCGACGCTCTCGGCAGCATCGAAGAGGGCAAGCAGGCAGATCTGCTGATGTTCGATACACCGAACTACCAGCGGATCATCTATCATTTCGGAGTGAATCATCTCAATACCGTGGTGAAGGCGGGAAGAGTCGTGATGGAAAAATCATACGCATCAGCCTGATCATACATTTTCCCAGATACACGTTTAGGAGTACACACATGAAACAGATTCTTTCACTCGCGCTTATCGCCGTGCTTTTCACCGCTTGCGGACAGAAGCAGGAAGCAGAAAACACCGAAGCCGCCAACGTCATGACCGTCTCGCAGCTGCTGGAAGGTCCGGAGCAGTACATCGACAAGGAAATCACACTTGAGGGGACGGTGACGCACGTCTGCAAGCACGGCGGACGCCGTATTCACATCACCGATCTCGAGCCGAACGTTAAAATCCGCATCGAGGCCCCCGAGAACATGCCCGCATTCGCGCGTGAACTCGAAGGCAGCGATGTCGTCGTAACCGCGATCCTTCGCGAGACCCGCATCGACGCAGCATATCTCGACGAGTGGGAAGCAGAAGTGCGCGAAGGAATGGAACGCGAGAACCATGATCACGCCACCCCGTCCGCAACCGCCGAAGGCGAGGAGAACGAGGGACACGTAGAACCGCAGGGCCTCGACGCAGTCAACGCCAAGCGCGCGGAACTCAAGGCAAGCGGGAAGCCCTACCTCTCGAACTGGTACGCTGATGCCGTGAGCTACAAGATGAAAGACGGTTCGGTCATTCCCGTCGCCAAGGAAGAACCCGCGGAAGAGTCCGCCGAAACAGAAAAGTAACGGGGTACGATGAAAGCCACGCAACGCATCCGCAAATGGAACCAGGCGATCCACCGCGATCTCGGGTATTTCTTTGCGGGGATGACCGTGATATATGCCATTTCAGGTATTGCCTTGAATCATATCAAGGAATGGGACCCGAATTACAACATCACACAGAAAGACGTGCAGGTGAAGCCCTTTGAACAGGAGGGCTTCACCCGCGACATGGCCGTGGCGATGCTGGAGCCGCTCGGCGAGGCGCACAATTTCAAAAAGCACTATTTCCCCGAGCCCGGCATTCTCAAGATTTTTCTTGACGGCGGTTCGCTGACCGTGGATGCTGAGTCCGGCGAGGGCCTCCTCGAGCACGCGCGGCGGCGTGCGGTGTTCTTCGAAATGAACTACCTGCATTACAACACCCCCAAGAATCTCTGGACCTGGTTCTCCGATATTTTTGCCGGGGCACTGGTTCTGCTCGCGATTTCCGGGCTCTTCATCCTGAAGGGGAAGAAGGGCATCACCGGACGCGGGGCCTGGCTGACGGCGGCGGGGCTGATCATTCCCGCCGTTTTCCTGATGCTCTATCTGTAAATCGAACGAACGGGTGACCCCCATGAACGATCCCGAAATCATTCTTCAAACCCGGCAGCTGAACAAGCGCTACGGAAAGCGTCTCGCGGTGCGGGACCTCGATCTCGAGGTCCGCCGCGGCGACATTTACGGTTTTCTCGGCCCCAACGGCGCGGGAAAAAGCACGACCATCCGCATGGTGCTTTCGCTCATCACTCCGACGTCGGGATCAGTGCAACTGTTCGGCACCGAAGTCAACGGCAACCGCGGCGCACTCGCGCGGGTGGGAGGACTGGTGGAACGCCCGGATTTCTACCTCTACCTCAGTGCGATGAAGAATATGGAAATCGTCTCGGCACTCTACGGCGCCGTGGACAAAAAGCGCATCATGGAAGTGCTCGACATCGTCGGGCTCGCCGACCGTGCACGCGACCGCGTCAAGGCTTATTCGCATGGGATGAAACAGCGTCTCGGTATCGCGCAGGCGCTTGTCGCCAATCCGGAACTTCTCATTCTCGACGAGCCCACCAACGGACTTGATCCACAGGGCATGAAGGAAGTGCGCGAACTGATTCTCCGCCTCAACCGTGACCACGGCATGACCGTATTTCTCTCCTCGCATCTCCTCCACGAGATCGAACAGGTCGCCACGCGCATGTGCATCCTCCACCACGGCACACTCGTCGTGCAGGGCTCGGTGCGCGAATTGTTGAACCGTGAACGCACCGCCGTGCGCATCCATGCCGAGCCCCTCGAAGAGGCCTTTGTCCTGCTGCAGGGCATGGACTGGATCGCGGATATCTCTCGTCACGACGATCATATCGCCTGCACCATGGCGGAAGCGGATCTCGCGCGCACCAATACCGCGCTGGTAAACGCGGGTACTGCAGTGTCGTCTTTCTCGCCTCGCCGGTCGCTCGAAGATTATTTTCTCGGCATTACCGAGCAGAAGGAGGAAGTGTCCGAATGAACGATCCGCGCCGTCTCCGCCTGCTCGCATCCGTCGGCGTATTCCTCGCCGCGTTCGTCGTGTACCTTCTGACGCTCGCACCGTCGGTCGACTTCATCGACGCTGGCGAACTCGCCACGGTCGCACACACATGGGGCATCGCACATCCGACAGGGTATCCGCTGTTCACCCTGTTGGCGGGACTCTGGGCATTGCTGCCGATTGGCAGCGGCATTTTCCGCCTGAATGTGTTCGCGGCCTTCCTTTCCGCCGGAGGCGCGGCGGTTGCCGTGCAGTTCTTTTATGAACTGCTGCGCGTGCCGTCCCATCGAAGATCCCCGAAAGCGCAGGGGAAGAAAAAGCCTGCGACATCCGCCGTCTTGCCCGCAGGTCCCGGCGACGATCTCGATGCACTGCAAGCCGCAACTGCAGGGGCATTGCTGCTCGCATTCAGCGGGACCTTCTGGCGCACTGCGCTGTCGATCGAGGTATACGCGCTGCATATCCTCATGCTCGCGCTCGTGCTCTGGAGCGCTGCCCGGCTGTTCTTCCTCCCGGCGACGGATGCCGGGACGCTTCGCCGCCGCATGATGATCACGGCGCTGCTGCTCGGACTCTCGTTCACCAACCACATGAGCACGATATTTCTCATGCCGGCAATGCTCGTTCTGCTGCTGATGACGCATCGCCGCAGCGACGGCTTCTGGAAAAACGTGGCATATGCCGCGGCGGCGTTCGCCGCGGGACTGCTGCCGTATCTCTATCTTCCCCTGCGTGCATCCGCGCATCCGTACCTCAATTGGGGCAATCCCGTTACTTTCGAAAAATTCTTCTGGCATTTGAGCGGCAAGCAGTACAGCGTGTGGATGTTTTCCAGCGCCGACGCCTGGGGCAAGCAGTTCGCCTACGCATTCGAAGCCTTCAGCCGGGACCTGGTCTGGCTCGCACTGCTGCCTGTCGTGGCAGGGATCATCGCAGCATTCCGGCGCAGCCGGCAGCTTGGCACGTTCCTTCTGCTTCTTTTTCTGACCTGCCTCGTATGGGCAGCAGGGTACGAGATCCTCGACATCGATTCGTACTTTCTGCTCGCGTTTTTCATGCTCGCCGGCTGGGCTGCCTTTGGATTGCAGTATGCGGCCGGAGCGAAATTTCTTCGCGGTCAGCGGTTGCTGCGCGATCCGCTGTTGATCGGGGCAATCGTGCTCATTCCGCTGCTTCTGCAATGGGGACGGGTCTCGCAGTCGGATAATTATCTGGTAGAGGACTATACGCAGAACATGTACAGGTCTCTCTCGCCCGATGCGCTGGTAATTTCCTTCCAATGGGATTTCTGGGTTTCGGCATCGTATTACTATCAGCGGGTAGAAGGACAGCGGCGCGACGTGACGGTGCTGGACAAGGAGCTGTTCCGCCGTTCCTGGTATCTCGAGCAGCTGCGTAACAATTACCCTGATATCTACGAGGCCTCACGTTCGGAGATCGAGGCGTTCCTTCCGTATCTCGATCGTTTCGAGCATGGGCAGCCGTACGATCCCGCTGCCATCGAATCCACGTACAACGGGATGGTGAACAGCATCATCGACCATGCGTACGGAAAGCGTCCGGTGTACGTGACGATCGAAATGGAAAAACAGTTTGCGCCCGGTTACGTGCGGGTGCCCGAAGGGCTCGCCTTCCGGCTCTATCGGGCGGAAGATCTTCCCGATCCGGCCGCCACGAAAACCGTCGAGATGAAGTACCGTCCTTTCGCCAGCGATGAGCGCCTGCCGGTGGAGATGCGCAAACTCTACGCATCCATGCTGCTCAACCGTGGTGTGTATCTGTACAACGGCGGTCTGTTCCCGCAGGCCGATCCGGTTTTTCGCCAGGCTTTGGAGTTCGCACCGGGGGATGCCGGGCTGAATGAATGGCTGCGCAAAAATCGCATCGGTATGACGAATTCATGAATCCGCCCTAACCGCGGACGGGATGCGGCATCGGATATAACGAACGTAGGGCAGATTCATGAATCCGCCCTACGCATTTGTAGGAAGAAGTTTGTTGGGGTTAATCCTCGACGGGTTTCCCGGAAATCGGATCCACGAGAAAACTCGCGACGGTGCGTTCGATCGTGTCGAAGGACTTGAACACCTTGATCAGCTGCGTGATCATGAACAGGCTGTTGATTTTATCCGTCACGTTGGCAATGCGCATGTCGCCGCCGCTGCCGTTGACCGTGGCGAGCGCTGCGATGAGGGCACCGAGGCCGGAGCTGTTGATCCATTTTATCTTCGCGACGTCGAGAACGATTTTAAGGAAGCCGTCCCTGACGAGGCTTTTGATCTTCTCGCGGAACTCGGTCGTCTCCGGCTCGCCCATCAGGTTGCCCTTGAGCGCCAGGACGACGACGTCGCCTTCGATAGTTTCCTTGATCTGCATTTCTTGCCTCTGCTTTATATGTGTAGTTACGATGTTTTTTTCTTTGCATCCTGGACGAGATGCGCGAACTCGCAGTTCCCCTGCGAGGTACAGCTTCCGCAGTGTGCTTCCGTTCGTGCGACGGGACTGAAACAACGCGGACAGCGGTCGGTCAGGGGATTCATGATATCATAACCGCAACGGGGACAGCTTCGTTGCTCCCGGCGCAACTGCTCTTGAAGCATCTGCGCCGCTTCATCGTTCATGACACTTCGCTTTCCGGGCGAGGGCTCAACAATTCCGAGATCATGCGGGAGGCCTCTGTCTTTCCACAGCGCAGGCGCGGCTGGGCTACATGGATTGCCTCGTCAATTGTGGGGTACTCGCCCTTGAGATACAGAAAAACGTGATAACCGAGACGGTTGCGGTCGTTTTCTTCCACCACCGGTACGGGCTTTACGGCATTGTATGCTTGGCGTTCCAGACTTTCGTCAGGCCACTGTTGAATCCCTGGCGTCATGGACTTCTCCTTTCGTGCGGCGGCCGCCAGCGTGATGCCCGGCCACGTGAATCAGTATCACCTAATATGTGAGATTCTCCGCATATAGTCAAAGGCAGAAAGGCGTTCCGATGTTCGAAATCGATGAAAACGTATCAGAACAGGTACCCAATGCCGAGGGTGAGCGGGAGTCCGTATCCGTAGATCCATGAGAACCCGATGCGCCAGTAGAATCCGGCACGGCGTGGAACGGTACGATAGGTGAATGCGAGTGCCGGGTAGACATGTATCTCCTGCTCAGGGTCATGATCGTCGAAAATAACCGAGAAATTGGATCGCATCACCGACACGCCGATCCCGCCTTCCACCTTGTTGAAGCCCGTGCTCATGAATTGCAGCATCGCCGACGCTCCTCGTCCTTCCGCACCTGAGGCAAGCATGCCTCCGTATGTTTCCCCGTAGCCGAGACGCAGACTGAAGCGGTCGCTGGCCATGAACTCATAGTGCAGGCCAACGCTGCCGTAAAGAGCGAGTCCGGCATAGTCAAGCGAAAACCCGTGACGCGGGTAGCGCTGCGCCACAAGCGAAGACGACAGTAACATCATCAGGATGAGAAGGGCGCCATCGCGAAAATGCATCGAACCTCCGGATGGTTGAGGAGGGACAGGGCCGGACGGGGGAGGGGATGAAGGACAAGTGTACGTTAATATCGCAGTTAATGAAGCGCCGTCGTGGTGATGGGCGGGGCGACGCGCTTCGGCCGCCGGAGTTGCGGTTCCGGCGGCCGAGCATGCGATTCGTTATTTCTTTTTCTTCGCAGCGGTTTTTACCGGCGCCTTTTTCGGGGCGGCCTTTTTCGGGGCGGCCTTTTTCCCGCTTGTCTTCGCGGCGGGTTGGGCGTCGCCGGCGATCAGCGGCTGGGCATCGACGGCCCGGAAGCCGCCTGCTATTTTCAGAATATCGTCGTCGTACTCGTCAGCGAAAAACGCGACCGTGCGGATGCTGGTCCTCAGTTCGTTCAGATCGAGATTCGCTCCGGAGATGGAATGACGGAAGACGATCGTATCGTCGAACAGCAGTCCGAATGCGCCGATGGGATTGGTCGCGTTCAACCGCATGAGCATGCCGAGGATTTTCGGCCCGATTTTCGCGCCCTGAACGACATAGGCCTGCGAAGTGACAAGGCAGTCGTCCTTGCTGAGGGGACGAACGAAAATGTTCACGGCGGCGGATCCATGACGAATGACGAAGGAGTCGTCGACTTCCTGCACGTTGTTTTTATAGTTCTTGCCGTAGATTTCCTTGAGGTAGCTCTTGACCCGTTTCCGGGTGGCAATGACGATGCTGGCCATGCGTGATGCTCCTTGTGATTTTGATTGCGTGTTCAGGATTACTCTTTGTTGGCCGCGGCTTTCAGCAGGGCGAGCTCGTCCTCGACCGAACTGCCGGCTTCGAGCTTCAGGAATTCGTCGTCCAGCGACGTCGTATCTCCCGCAAGCTCTGCCATCGCTTCGGCTTCGGATTCCGCCTTGAGCACTTTCTGCTCGTACTTGTCGAAGTTCGCGAACGCACCGTCGCCGATACCCGCGAGACTCGAAGAAATCTGCTTTTTCGCTTTCGCCGCCTGATGACGCGCGATCAATGTTCCTTCGCGCACGCGCGCTTCGTCGAGCTTCGCCTTCAGCTGCTCAAGCTGCGAGCGCATGGTCAGCGCGGTTTTTTGCGCCTCGGCCAGCGGGGATTCAAGATCCTTGGTCGCTTTCTCGAACATGTTCTTTTTCTCGAGTGCCTGCCGAGCGAGATCGTCCCGCCCCGCGGTCACGGCCTTGACGGCGCGTTCCTGCCACTGCGACGAGAGCTTCTTTTTCTCTTCGTACTGCTTTTCAAGCTGCTTCTCGTTGGCGATAGCCGAACCCACGGCGGTTGTCGCCTTGTTGACGGCTTCCTCCATTTCGAGCACCATCTGCTTGATCATTTTCTCGGGATCTTCCGCCTTGTCGATCAAGTCGTTGATATTCGCCTTGAAGATATCCGTAATGCGTGCGAAGATACCTGCCATACCAAACCTCCGAAATTGGATGCGTGTAAATGTCTTGTTGCGAATGCGATCAATATAAAAAAATCGGTTGGCAAAAACAGGCGCCATCTTCTCCCGGACGGGAGGGATTCTCGGGCATTGCGCCGCGATACCTCGCGGAACTATCTTATTGATCGACAGGTTTTCCTGGTGTTTTCGCAATCTTCTTTTACTTCTTATAGCGGACGATTTAGATATGAAACGTATCGTATGGATTCTCCCATTCCTGCTTCTGAGCGTATCTCTGCATGCCCAGAAGGCGGTCAAGCTTCCGGCCGTTCCTTCGCCTTCCTCACCCGATATCACCGCGAAGGAACTGAAGACGCATATTACGTGGCTCGCATCAGATGCGCTCGAAGGACGCGGCACCGGAACGCCCTCCATCGATCTCGCGGCTGATTACATTGCGCGTGAGTTCAAGCGCTACGGCCTGAAGCCCGCGGGCGATAACGGAAGTTATTTCCAGACCTTCGAGGTGATAACCGGTGTGGAGCTCACCAAGCATACGCTGTCACTGCGGCTCGACGGCGGGGAAGTCCCTGTGGAGGAAGGCCAGTTCATGCCCTACACCTTCTCCGCTTCCGGGGAGTTTCAGGGCAGACCGGTGTTCGTGGGATACGGCATTACCGCTCCGTCGGGAGAGCGCGACGATTACGGGAGGCAGGATGTGACCGGCCGCGTGGTGCTGGTGCGCGCAGGATATCCGGAGGATGCCGATCCGCACGGCAGTCTTCCCATGCTTGCTTCCGCGCGCGCGAAAGCGCTGACAGCGCGGGAACACGGAGCGGCGGCGCTGCTGATCATCCATGATGATGACCGCGAGGTGCATGAATTCCGCTACGACCGTTCCCCGAGTGATGCGGGCATCCCCGTCGGGAAAATTCACATTGAGGCAGCACGCAGAATTCTCGATGCGGCGGGTATCGGTTCGCAAGTGCTTGAGCCGGGGACGATCATCATGCCGCAGGACGATGTGCAGCTCGAAGTCGCCGGCAATTTCGCAGTATCGCTGGTACGGAAAAATACACGCAACGTCCTGGCATCGCTCGATGGCACCGAATACAGCGATTATTTTGTCGTGGGTGCGCATTATGACCATCTGGGGTGGGGACAGGAAGGCAGCCTGTATCGCGGTGAGGAACCGATGATTCACAACGGAGCTGACGACAATGCCTCGGGCACCGCCGGCATGCTCGAACTTGCCCAGTGGTATGCCGCGCATCCGCAGCGCCACGCGATGCTGTTCATGGCATTCAGCGGAGAGGAAATGGGGTTGCTTGGTTCGGGACACTGGGTTGACAATCCGACAGTGCCGCTTGCGAAGATCCGTGCGATGTACAATCTCGATATGATCGGCCGGCTGATCGACAGTACCCGCCAGCTCAATGTGCAGGGTATCGCGACGTCCCCGATATGGAAAGCCATCGTTGAGAAGGAAAACGACACAGAGAAGTTCAACCTCGCACTCATCGACGACGGTCAGGGATCGAGTGATCATTCTTCCTTCTATACCAAAGGCATCCCGGTACTGTTTTTCTTTACCGGATTACACACTGACTACCATCGCCCGAGCGATGATGCCGACAAGATCGATTACGCCGGTGAAGAGAAGGTGACGCGCTACGTTGCGGAGATCATCAGCGACGCCGACGCCGCGGACGAGATTCCTTTCACCAAAGTTGTGAAGAATGAAGAACAGCAGGTCGCGCGTTTCAACGTGTATGTCGGCACCATCCCCGATTATTCGGCCAACGAACACGGCTTCCGTATCAACGGTACGAGTCCGGGGAGCCCAGCCGACAAGGCCGGGCTGAAGGAAGGCGACATTATCACGCGATTCGGCGACACCGAGGTGCGCAACATCTACGACTACATGACCGCACTCAGCCGCCATAAGCCTGGTGAGGAAGTCCCCGTCGTGGTCCTTCGTGGCGAGGATCACGTGACTCTGAACGTGGCATTGGTGAGTAAATAGAGGCATAGAGGCACAAAAGCACATAGGCAAAAAGGAAATCTCCATGTTTCGCCCCCGATCGATTGCCCTTCTGCTTGTTGCCCTCATTCTGCCATCTTTCCTGTCAGCCCAAAACAGCCAAATCAGTGGAACGGTTGTCCGTTCTGACAGCACTCCCATCGCCGGTGCACATGTACAGCTGCTGGATACTCGGCAAGGAGCGGTATCGGATGCCCAGGGGAATTTTCGCCTCACGGTCTCAGCATCGAGTGCCGTGGCGCTTCGCGTGACCCATCTCGGATATGTCCCTGTCACGGTAACTGTTCTGCCTTCGCAGGAATCGGGGTCATCGATTCTCATACTTCTTCAGGAAGCGCCTGTGGACCTTGGAGCGGTCACGGTGACGGCCATGCGCACGCAGGAATTGCTGCGGAACGTCCCCCTGCCACTCAGCATCGTCGATGCCGCGCAGCTGCAGCGGACAGTCCCGGTCAGTGTTCCCGATGCACTCGACGGTGAACCGGGCATCACACTCGTGCGCGACGGTGTGTGGGGAACAGACGTGAACATTCGGGGCTTGGGCCGCGCGAATGTTGTGACCCTTGTCGACGGGGCGCGCATTGAAACTGCGACGAATCACGCAGCGGGGCTTTCACTGATCGATGTCACTGACATTGAGCGCATCGAAGTTATCCGCGGCGCAGCGTCCACCCTCTATGGTACGGGCGCGACCGGAGGGGTCGTGAATGTGATTACCGGTGATGGACAATTCGGCGGCGATTTTCATCTGCAGGGGACACTTGGAGGCAGCTACAGCAGCGTCAACGAAGGCAGCACTGGTTCCCTCGCGCTCGAGGCGGCCGATGACGTCTGGTTTCTTCGCCTGCGCGGAACCATGCGCAGCGCCCGCGACGCGAACACGCCCGAGGGAGTGCTGCGCGACAGCCGCTTTCATGACCGGAGCATCTCCGCCAGCGCCGGCGTGCAGCTACATCCGTCGCATGAATTGCGCGCACGTTATCAGCTTTTTGACGCGCAGGATGTCGGTATTCCCGGTGGTGCCTCTTTCCCCGATCAGGCATCCGCGCGCTATCCGGATGAGCGTCGGGAAATGGCTCAGGCCGAGTATCGTGCCGTGCAGATCAGCGATGCGCTTGACCAACTCTCTTTCCGCGTGACGCATCAACGCATCGACCGAAACGTGGAATTGATACCGAGTCCTGCCGCCGTGCTGCGTCCCTCTGCCGAGCACACGATGAATGCGGCATTGCTGCAGAGCAACTGGACACTGGGGGAGCATCGTATGGTGGGTGGTTTCGACGCCTGGCAACGCACGTATGACGGCCGACGACTCCGGGAGATCCGGGCCACCAACACGGTCATCGCCGACCTTCCGCTGCCGCGGGCGCGCTTTCGCAGTCTGGGTGCGTTCGTGCAGGATGAATGGCATCTCGCCGACGAACGATTGTTGCTCACACTCGGCGCGCGCGCCGACCAGATACACGTCGAAAACGATGAGGCGTACGATCTGCTGTATGTCGAAAGCAACGGCGTACGCAACGATGCGCCTGCCAACCGCACTCTGCGCTGGCCTGCACAGCAATCGGACGAGATGTCGTGGAGCGCACACGCCGGATTGCTGCTCCGAATACTGCCTGCACTCGACGCCACCCTGAATCTCTCGCGTTCCTTTCGCGCTCCGTCACTCGAGGAACGCTATCAGTACATAGAACTCGGGGGAGCAACCTACCTCGGCGACGTGAATCTCGCCGCGGAAAAGGGCAGCGTGGTCGATCTGGGACTCCGCCTGCATGATGCACATCTCGCCATTCGCGGCAACGCCTTTGTGAACGCGATGAATGATCTCGTCGTGGACGAGCGCCGCAGCGACACGCTGTATGTGAAAAGCAATGTCGGCAAGGCACTGCTCTACGGAGGAGAGTTGTCGGCGGAGTGGAACCCTGTTTCCACACTGGTACTGCACACCGCTGTGTCATATGTGCGAGGACGCGATACCGGCAATGATTCGGATCTTCCGCAGATGCCGCCGTTCGGCGGGCGCCTTGGATTACGGATCCCGGTATCCGGAATTATGTCCGCGGATCTCATGCTCGACGCTGCTGCCGATCAGGATGCCGTCGCTTCCGGGGAGGATCGCACACCGGGCTATGCGCTCGTGCATCTGCACCTGCGTTCCGACGCATTCCGCATCGCCGGCCTCGGCGTAGTGCTCTTTGCCGGTGTCGACAATGTGTTTGACCGTTCCTGGCGGCGGCATCTCTCCACGCTACGCGGCCTCATCGTCACCGAGCCCGGAAGGAATATGTTCTTCCGCCTACAGCTGCTGTTTTGAAATGAACTGGTTCCTCCTCGCCTTCGCATCGGCGGTGTTCTCCGCGGCCGCCTCGATTACCGAAAAGAAAGCGCTGTTCGGAATGCGCGCGCTCGATTTTTCCGTGCTGCTGGCGGTGCTGAACGGTGTGCTTGCTCTGCCGCTGTTTCTGCTCGTGGATTTCGGCGCGGTGAGCGGAGAAGCATTGCTCGTGCTCGGCGCGAAGAACCTGCTCGGCTCGCTGGCGTTTCTCTGCATGATGATGGCCATACGCAATCTCGAACTCAGCGGCGCGCTGCCTATGATGGTACTCACGCCCGGACTCGTCGCACTCTTCGCCTTTCTGTTCCTGGGAGAGTCGCTGTCCGGGATGGAGCTGGGCGGAATGGGATTGCTGATGGCAGGGACATATGTACTCGAAATGAAAGCGGGGGATGCGCTCGCACCGCTGCGCATATTCTGGACCTCGCGCAGCCATTGGCCGATCGCAGCCGCGTTGCTGCTCTTCACCATTACTTCCGTTCTCGATCGGCTGCTGCTCACCGACTTACAACTGCGTCCTCTCCCGATGATGGCCTTCCAGCAGCTCTTCACCGCGGGCTACTTCATTCTTTTTGCGCTCGTCGCAGGCCGCGGCGCCGTCACATTGCGCACGGCCTCCCATGGCCACGGGCGTTGGATTCTCCTCGTGGCCGTCCTCACCTTCGGCTACCGCTTCGCACAGATCGAGGCGACCGCGGTCGCACCGGTCGCGCTTGTCCTCGCCGTCAAAAGGCTCTCCGTGTTCATCGGTGCGATGGTCGGAGGACGGCTCTTCAATGAATCCCATCTGCTCCGCAAGGCCGTCGCGATTGCCATCCTCCTCGCCGGTGCGTTGATGATCGTCGGGATCGGGTAGCTTCGGGACTTGGCGGGAAGTGCGTCCAGCCGTTGAGACCGAACAGCGGATGTCGTACATTTCGCCAATTGCGATACAGAAATTCCGGAAGGAAACGCGCTGCGGCAGCATGGGAAACCAACATCCACATAGCGATCCGAACGAACATGCGCACGCGAAAGACGGGGCGCATGTGCACCGCCACGGGCACGCGCATGGCCATGTGCATGACAGTCTCGGCGACATCAGCTTCGCATTCTGGCTGAACCTGCTTTTCGCGATCGCCGAAATCTTCGGGGGATTGTGGACAAACAGTCTCGCGATTCTCTCCGATGCCCTGCATGATTTCGGGGACGCGCTCATGCTCGGACTCAGCTGGATGCTGGAGCGCTACTCCCGGCGCGAGCGCACATCACGATTCTCCTACGGCTCCCGTCGTTTTTCCCTGCTGGGGGCACTGCTCAACGCCCTGGTGCTGATCGGCGGATCGGTCTTCATCATCTTCGAGGCCATTCCCAGGCTGGCGAATCCCGCCGAGCCGAATGCCCAGGGAATGATGTGGTTTGCAATCATCGGAGTGCTGCTCAACGGCATTGCCGTGCTGCGTCTGCGTCGTGGGAAGTCGATGAATGCCCGTGTTGTATCGTGGCACCTGATTGAGGACGTGCTGGGCTGGGTCGCCGTCCTCATCGTGAGTATCGTCATGCAGTTCTGGTATCTGCCGATTCTCGACCCGATTCTCTCGCTTCTCATCGCTTCCTACATCCTGTACTATAACGTGGTGGTCAACATCAACAAGACCATCCAGCTCTTTCTGCAGGCCGTGCCCGACACCATCGATGCCGATCGTATGGAAAAGGACCTCTGCGACATTCCCGCCGTGCACTCGGTGCATCATCTGCATGTATGGTCGCTCGACGGTGCGCATCACGTCGTGACTGCGCATATCGTGGTCGACCGCGGCGTTAGCAGGCAGGAGGTTGCGGCGATCAAGCAGCAGGCCAGGGATGTGCTGCTCGGTAACGACATCGAACACATCACGCTTGAGATAGAATTCGAGGACGAAGACTGCATCATGGGAAGTACGTGGAACAACGGAGCCGGGGGCAATGGATAATCCGCACATTCTTTTCGCCTTCGGGCTGACGCTTTTCGCCGGCCTTTCGACCGGTATCGGCAGCGCGCTCGCGTTTTTCGCCAACCGCACCAATACGAAATTCCTCTCCATATCGATGGGCTTCTCCGCCGGCGTGATGATCTACGTCTCCATGGTGGAAATCTTTGCCAAGGCGCGTGATTCCCTCACGGTGGCGCTCGGCCCTGTGGGTGGGAGCTGGACGACCGTCGCGGGCTTTTTCGGCGGCATCGCGCTCATCGCGATCATCGACAAGCTTGTTCCATCTGGAGAGAACCCGCATGAAATGCGCATGGTGGAGGAAATTCCGGCGAAGAACGGGAGCGCCAAGGACATGAGCGGACTGTACCGCACGGGGTTGTTTTCGGCCATTGCCATCGCCATCCACAATTTCCCCGAAGGACTGGCGACTTTTCTCTCCGCCGTGCAGGATCCCATGCTCGGCATCCCCATCGCCGTGGCGATCGCCATCCACAATATTCCCGAGGGCATCGCCGTTTCCATCCCCATCTACTACGCGACGAATAACCGAAAAAAAGCCTTTCTCCTGTCCTTTGCGTCGGGCCTTGCCGAACCGGTCGGTGCAGTGATCGGGTATTTCATCCTTATGCAGTTTTTCAGCGATATCATCTTCGGCATCGTCTTCGCCTCCGTCGCCGGTATCATGGTGTTTATTTCACTTGACGAACTTCTGCCCGGCGCCCAGGAATACGGAGAACATCATCTGGCAATTTATGGTCTGATCGCGGGCATGGGTGTCATGGCGATTTCCCTGCTCCTTTTCCTCTGAGGCGGTGGAGCGTGGCGACCGGACGCACCCGGCCGATGACTTTCCGGCCGTAAATTCGTATTATCCGATTCACGAGTAAATGATCTGGTTCACGGAATTCAGCACGGAGAGAATGCAATGAAGACTCCTCTGGAAGAATACCCTCTGTATGATGTGCCGGAGATGAAGACGCTGCAGGACCTGCTCCTGCGCGGAGGACGCGAACATCCCGATTCACTTGCGCTGGTGGATCTGAATTCGACACCCATGCAGCAGGTTACCTTCGTACAGCTGGCGCAGCATGTTCAGCGCTTCGGAGATGCGCTGCGTCGAATGGGACTGCAAGAGCGCGATCATGTCGCGGTCATTTCAGAGAATCGCGTGCAGTGGGGCATCGCCTACCTGGCTGCCGCTTGCTACAACTTCGTCGTCGTGCCCATCGACAAGAATCTCAAGGACAATGAAATCCTGACCATCCTGCACGCCTCCGAGGCGCGTGCGGCCGTGTTCTCGGAAAACTTCCGCGATATGTTCGAGGGTTTTCTTCTCACGGTGCGTCGGCTCGAGTTCCTGGTGGACATGGATCTGCCGGCGAGGCGCGGTGAATTGCACAGCATGCGTGAAATGATCGAGAATGAGTCGATCAGCAGTGCACAGAATCCTTTCCCGCCCTTAGACCCGCGCGCCATGTCGGTGATCGTGTTCACATCGGGTTCGATGGGAACCGCCAAGGGCGTGATGATTTCGCAGGAAAACGTCTGCGCCAATCTTCGCGGCATGCTGCAGATGGTGGAGATTCTCCCGTCCGACCGCTTCCTTTCGGTGCTCCCGATGCACCACACGTACGAGTGTACCTGCGGCTTCCTCTGTCCGCTGGTCGCCGGAGCCTCCGTCTATTATGCGCGTTCGCTCAAATCGGTCGCCGATGACATGCTCGCCGTGCGGCCGACGATTATCCTTGGGGTGCCGCTGCTCTTCGACAAGATGTATCGCCGCATCACGCAGGCGATCGCGGAAAAGAAGATCGCCGCGGCGGTGCTGAAGCCACTGATGGCGCTGATCACCATGCTGGAAGGCGTGGGGGTCGAAGGCGTCCGGCGCAAGGTGTTCAAGGACGTGCACGAGCGTTTCGGAGGTGCGATCAGAATCCTCATCGTGGGGGGCGCCGCTCCCGATCCCGAAGTCGCGCGTGGATTCCGTGCGCTCGGATTCCATTTCATCCAGGGCTATGGCCTGACTGAAACCGCGCCCATTCTTGCGCTCAACCGGCTGCGCAAGTTCCGCGACGAAGCCGCGGGTCTCGCGTTGCCGGGCGTGAACCTGCGCATCGACGATCCGGATCACGAGGGCAGGGGAGAGATCGTGGCGTCGGGGCCAAACGTCATGCTCGGATACTACAACAATGAAAAGGCAACGCGAGATGTGCTTCGCGACGGCTGGTTCCATACGGGGGATGTGGGTTCCATCGACGAACACGGCTTCCTTCATATCAATGGACGAAAGAAAAACGTGATCATCGCGCGCAACGGCGAAAATGTGTTTCCCGAGGAAATAGAAGAGCATGTCAACAAGAGTCCCTTCGTGCTCGAATCGGTGGTGTATGGCGACCGTTCGTCGAAAGACGACGAGATCATCGCTGTGCTGATCGTCCCCGATGCCAATGCCGTGTACGATCACGGAAAGGCCCATGGCATGGATGTCTCTCCCGAAATGGTGCGTGCGCTGCTGCAGGAAGAAATCAACAAGATCAACCGGCATCTCCCGGTGCATAAGCAGATCCGCGGCGTGCAGATCAAGGAAACAGAATTCGAGAAGACCACCACGCAGAAGATCAAGCGCTTTCTCGTGAACGCGGAAGATTCGACCCACTGACGGAAATAAACTCTTGCCTCGGGATCGTTCCATGCTCGGAGGTAATTTCGTACTTTATGGAATCGTCACGATTCATTATCGGAGCATATATGAAGTCCAGAATATTCGTTCTCATCGTCATCGCTGCCGCGTTCACGCTTGGCGGCTGCATTGAATCGCAGGTGCTTGTATCCGTGAAAAAAGACGGCAGCGGCACGATTCGCGAACTGGTGAAAATGAACCGGCACGCCCTCGAACCATTCAAGGAAATGGCCGAGCAGATGCAGGCGTCGGCGGATGAGAGCGGCGCGGAGGTCGAGCAGAGCACGGAATTGATGGAGCCGTTCAAGGACGAGGAAATTCGCGAACAGGCCGCCAAACTGGGTGCGGGCGTGCGCTACGTCTCGCATGAGCGGATCGACGATGACCAGTTTATAGGATATACGGCTGTCTTCGAATTCGATGATATCACCACCGTCACTGTCGATCAGAATCCCGGCGCATCGGTACCGAATCTCGGAGGCGAGGAAGGTGAGGGGACGAGCGATGAAGGCGAGAAGGTGATGTTTTCCTTTACGCGCGGAAATCCTGCGACGCTCGTCATCCGCACTCCGTCGGGGACTCCCGGTGAGTCGGCCGATGGCACGGAAACAGGGGAACTGGAAGACGGACAGCCGGGCTCTGACGCGGACCAGGAAGGCGGCGACGAACTGTTCGAGCAGATGAGGGAATTTCTCCGCGACATGAAAATCGTCGTGCAGGTAGCCGTCGACGGCAGCATCACCGAGACCAATGCGGCCTACGTCGATGGTTCGACGGTCACCATCATGGATATCGATTTCAACCGACTGATCGATGATCCCGAGATGCTCAAACAGCTTCAGAAAACCGAGTCGATGGATCCGAAAGCAGCCAAGGAATTGCTCAAGTCCATTCCCGGGCTCCGCGTCGAAACCGAGGAAGCCGTCACCGTGAAATTCAAATAAGTACCCGCGAATGCATCCTGACAGCGCCGGTCCGAAGCATGTGGTGCGCGCAGGAAGCAGTTCGAATCAATTGAGGAAAGAACGCATGACAGACCGAATGATCCAGCAGTTCATGGAAATGGTGCGCATTCCCAGCGAATCAGGGAATGAAGCAGAAATGATCGCATATCTGAAAACGGAGTTCGAAGCGCTGGGCGCCACGGCGCTGATCGATGCCTACGGCAATCTGGTCGCGAAACTGCCGGCAAAAGGGTGTGAGGGGAAGACGCCGATTCTGCTTTCCTGCCATGCCGATACGGTGAAGCCGGGCGTCGGCATCGAACCTGTCCTTGCCGACGGCGTGATCCGTTCCGCCGGGAATACCATCCTCGCTGCCGACGACAAGGCCGGCATCGCTGAAATGCTCGAAGCCCTCCGCATCGCGGACGTGCGTCCGCCGGTCGAGGTTGCGATCAGCCGCCAGGAGGAAATCGGACTCCTGGGTGTGAAAAACCTGGATTACAGCCTTCTGACGGCGAAGCGCGGCTTTCTTCTGGACAACGACACGCTCGATACCATCGTGATCGGCGGACCATCCTATTTCGCCATCGACGTCGCCATCACCGGACGCGCCGCGCATGCGGGCATGGAGCCGGAAAAAGGCATCAACGCGATTCAGGCGGCCGCGCGCGCCATCGCAGCGCTGCGACTCGGACGGCTCGATCATGAAACCACGGCCAACGTCGGCGTGATCGAAGGCGGCATCATACGCAACGGCGTTCCCGACAGCGCGCGTTTTCTGGCTGAATGCCGCAGTCTTGTGCACGACAAGGCCGCGTTACTCGCCGACGAGATGGAGGACATCATCCGCCGCGAAGTCGAGAGCAACGGCGCCTCTGTGGAAATCATCGTGAACAATCTCTGTAAAGCCGTGGATATTCCGGCGGATTCCTGGACGGTGCTCACCGCGGTCAAGGCGCTCAAGATCGCAGGGGTGGACGCGACCACGACGTTCATCACCGGGTTTACCGATGCGTCGATCTACAACAACATGGGTATCGAAATGGCGGTGGTAGGCATTGGCGCACGGCTCGAACATTCGACGGACGAGCACATTTACGTCGCCGACATGGAAAAAGCGCTGGTTATGATCGTCGAACTCCTCCGCCTCTCCGCGGAATAACGATAGGTGACATTCAGACACGAAGTCACGAAGACACGAAGACACGAAGACACAACAACGGAAAGGGCGGCTGTGAGCTGCCTTTTTCGTTGTTGTGTCTTTGTGTCTTTGTGTTCAGGTATCTACCTCTGGGCGCTGGGGCAGTCGCGGAGGATGATGCATTCTGTGCAGCGGGGACGGCGGGCGATGCAGGTGGCGCGGCCATGCAGGATGAACAGATGGCTCGCTTCTGTCCACTCCGCCTCCGGCGTGATGGCACAGAGATGCTTTTCAATAATCTCCGGATTTTCGGAATCCGTGAATTCGAGCAGATTGGCGATGCGCCGCACGTGGGTGTCAACAGGGAAGCCCGGCACTCCAAAGGCATTGCCCAGCACCACGTTCGCTGTTTTTCTTCCGACACCGGGGAGAGCCGTCAATTCTTCCATCGTACGCGGAACGCTTCCGCCGTGGTGTTCGACAAGCGAGATGCAGCATGCCTTGATGTTTTTCGATTTGTTCTGGAAGAAACCGGTGCTGCGTATGATATCTGCAATGATTTCCACCGGGGCTGCGGCCATGAGTTCCGCCGTGGGATATTTTGCGAAGAGTTGCGGCGTCACCATGTTGACACGCTCGTCCGTGCATTGTGCCGAGAGAATCGTCGCAATCAGTAGTTGAAACGGATTCTCGTGGAGAAGTGCGCATTCGGGAGCGGGGAATCGTGTTCGCAGGGCAATGAGGATGCGCTTCATACGTGCGCGCGCCTTCCTGGGGCTGTCCGTTTTAAAGTGTGTGGGAGGGTTCATTGCGGTCCTGTCGTATTTTTCTTATACTAGCGGCACAGTCATGCGCATTCCAAAGCTGCTCGAGCCCGCAACCGCTGTGCATATCCTTCGCCTCCAATCTAAGAGTTTTTCATGAAACGCTTTGTCTTTCTTGCCTGCCTCCTTGCCATTCTCCTCGTTTCACCGGCCGAGGCACAGCTGCGAGGCTATCCGTATGCTCCCCGCGTCCGCTCCTGGCGTATCGGACTCGAAGCAGGCGTAGGAGTGCTGGGGAGCGATCTGACAAAGGAGTCCAGGAATTACCACTTTCGTCCGATAGCAAATCTCGAACTCGCTTTCATCGCGCACAAAAATTTCGCGTTCGGCCTCTACGGCGGCGGGGGCTTCATGCGGTCGACGGCGGATGACATGGAATCGAACACACGCTTTGTGGGCGGCGGCGTGGTGCTCGAGCTGCGCATCCCAACCCTGCGTGGCAGCGTTTTCCCGATCGTACAGCTGCGGGGCGGAGGAGTCATCATCGATCCGGAACTCCGCGAGGGACGCAACACTTTCGAATCCTCATCGTTGAAATACCTCACATTTTCGGGCGCGGCCGGTGTCGAGGTCGTGTCGTGGGGACGGTTGGGCGTGCGCGCGCTGTTCGGTGTGACATACACGAACACAGACAAGTGGGACCTCATCGTGCGCGGCGACGACAAGGATGGCTATTCATTCGCCGTACTCTCCATGCATTACTACATCACTCCCCGGCGGTAACCGTTTCTCATGCTCTGCTTTTTCGTTTCAGATCTCCACGGACATCAGCACCGTTACGAACAACTCTTTGCCGCGATCGGCCGCGAACGGCCCGATGCGGTGCTCCTCGGTGGTGACCTCCTCCCCGGAGCGCATCGCGCCACTGCATCGCAATTCCCCGTCGTGACTGATTTCATCGAGGATTACCTTGCGGCACAGTTGCGCAGCCTGCAGGAAGAACTCGGGGACGAATATCCACGCGTGTTTCTCATCCTCGGCAACGACGATCCGAGGCGCGTCGAATCAGCGCTGCTCGGTGTCGAACATACCGCGCTATGGACCTATCTGCATGGACGCCGCGATACTGTCGGTGAACATCCCGTGTACGGCTACAGCTACGTGCCGCCGTCGCCCTTTCAGCTCAAGGACTGGGAGCGTTACGATGTCTCGCGCTATGTGGAGCCGGGCTGCATCTCGCCCGAAGAAGGTCGACGCAGTGTGCCTGCCGATCTCTCCGAGACACGCTACGCGACGATACAGGATGATCTTGCCGCGCTCACCGCGGATGCGGACCTTGCCCGTGCGATCATGCTTTTTCATGCGCCACCCTATAACACGGCGCTCGACCGTGCCGCGTTGGACGGCAGGAAAATCGATCACGCACCGCTCGACGTGCATGTCGGCAGCGTCGCGATTCGGAAATTCATTCTGCAGCGGCAGCCGCGTATCACGCTGCATGGACATATTCACGAATCCGCCTCGATTACTGGGAACTGGAAGGAGCAACTGGGAGAATGCTGGTGCTACAGCGCGGCGCATCGCGGGCCGGAACTCGCGCTCGTTCGTTTTGATCCCAATGCGCCCGAGAACGCAACCCGGGAACTGCTCTAAGTTGTTTTTAGAGGGACGCGCCTGAAGGCTCATCCTCCGGAGAGGAAAGGGAGGGACGCGCCTGAAGGCTCATCCTCCGGAGAACGGTTATTACGTGCGCACACGTAGCGGACGCGCGGCGTCAGTGATGGCATCGATCTTTGCGGCGTAGCTGGAGCGGCGCGCGATGTCCTCATCAGTGACGAAATGAGTGTCGAGAATATTCTCGATGCGGTAGCCCGTACGCAGGAAATTGACTTCCGCCAATGACTGTCCCCATCCGAGGAAATAGTGCTGAAGGCACTGCATCTGCTCGGGGCTCGCGTCGTGATGGACCAGCAAATCGATGTCGCTGGACGGACCGGCTGTCCCGTTTTTTGTACTTCCAAAAATGTAGAGGCCTTTCACGCCGAAATCCTCGAGATTGATATCGGAAGCGAGACGTTCGGCCATGCGGAGACGCCATTCCCAGTGATCCTCGATTGTCCGTTGCACGGGTGCCGGCAATTCCTGCGGCTCGGGCTGCACATTGACCGGGTCTTCGAGGAAACATACCGCCTGTTCGATTTCCGCGTTCATCAACACACGCAGAATTTTCCCTTCGCTGCTCGCCTCCACGTCGACGACGAAAACAGTATCCGCCAGAAACGCGTAGTCGGGAAGAATATCGGCAAGAACATTCTTGCCGTGTGTCAGAAATGGTTCGTTGAAATACACGGAGGCCTCGTCCGGATACAACGGCAGATAGCGGATGGATGCCTCCACGAGATCCTGGAAGAAGTGTGTCCCAAACGACAGGTCTGGAAGATAGCCGCCCTGGTCGCGCGCGATCTCAACCAGCAGGGCCGTGTTGTTGATGTCGGAGTATGTGACATTCACGCCGAGCTTGATGTCGCCGCGGCTGCCCCAGCGTCCGGGACCCATGAGCATGAACTGCCGCTTGGGTAGAATTTTATTGAGACGGCCCACGCAGCGTCCCACCGAAAGCAGCGCCTGCCGGTCGGGCAATTCAGCGTAGCGTTCCGGATGCACATACACGACGTGCGTGATATTCGGGACGTGCCCGTTCGAGATATATCGATTGGCTGTGAACAGCATGCGGCTCCGCGGAATGTCCTGCGGAATCGGCGCGGGAATGTTGTGGCGGGTGAAGCTCTGCGGCCGGCATTGAAGCAGGTACAGATTCTTCCCGTCGGAGGCGAATTCGATATCCACAGGCGTCTGCAGGCGCTGCTGGAGCAGCAGCAGCATGTCGCGGATGTCCTTGAGGAAATGCGTGTTGGCGATCAGGCCGTTGAACGTGACGGCGTAAATGCTGTTCTCGAAATCCAGATCGAATCCGAACGGCTGCCGGATTGTATCGCCGTCGTAAAACGACACGATGTTGTTGATGCCAGGATACGAATGTCCGGTTTCGCGCAGCAGGTCGAGAATGTCGATGGTTTCGAAACAGCCGCTCTCCAGGTTGATGACGTCGATTTTCTTGGGAGAATAACGGACAATCTCATCTGGAGTTATGTTCACGCGCAATGAGGGCTGCCCCGGCGCGATGAGCACGGGGTAATCGTCGCCGACGCGGTCCACCGCCCGCGTCCCGAGTCCGGGGACGAGGCGTATCAACCCGTCGTCGCGCTTGATGCGCGGAGACCAGCGGAACTCGTTGTGGCTGAAGGCGACGCCCGACCATGCCGGCATGAGGTATTTGCCCATGTGTGCGCCGACGACTTCCTGGATCATGATCCCCATTTCCTCGTGGAAATCGAGCAGTCCGCGTTCGGCCCGGTATTCGATCGGATCGGGTCCGAACGTCGAGGCGTACACTTCAGCGATCGCGTCGAGCAGCGCTGCCATTCGTTCTGCCTTCGTCCCCGTGTTTGCGAGGAACAGGCTTTTGTACTTTCCGGAAAACGCTGCGTTCATGCTGTCTTCAAGCAGCGATGAACTGCGCACGATCAGGGGGATGTCGCCGAAATCGTCCAGCGCCATGGTGAGTCCCTTGATGAACTCGGGCGAGAAGTATGAATTCTTGAACACCTGGATGATCGACGGATACTCTTCACGCACCTGCTCGATATCGAGGTATTTCTGATTGAAGACTTCTTCCAGATTGTTGTAGTGAATGAAATTCAGGATTCCGTCGGAAGTGATGTACCAGGTTTTCGGTACGCGCACGGATTTGAAGCGGCCGCTTTCCTCGGATTCCTTGCGGATGATCTGGCCGGCGAGGAAGAGTCCCGAACTTTTCCCCCCCAGCTTTCCGTGGCTCTTCTGGTGGAAAATGATACGGCGAATCAGTTCCGCGAAATCCCGCACCTCCAGGTAGTGCTTCGCGACGTTGATATAGGGGAGCTGTTCGGTGAAGAAGCGGCGGATGAGTGAAACGCGGAGGCCCTTCTCAGTGGACGTCGACATGTCGATGCCCTCGGGGAAGATGTGATAGAAGCGTCCGATGGCGTCGACGATCTCCGAGAGCGACGTGTCGAGATTTTCGACCGTGTTGACGAGGAAGGAGGCCTTGTCATCCTTTATCCACCTCTGGATCAGGGAAAGGATTTCTTCCTCGCTGAGATGCTCTGCTGCGATCTGGAAGATCTCGTCGCTTGAGGACATGAAGTTGTAAAGCTCCTCGCGCTGCCGGGGGCGGTTGCTTTCACCGAACACTTCCTGATTGTCGCCGTTGCGTGTACTGAATCGCTGCATCAGCTGACAGGCGATCTTGATGCCCGACCAGCAGAGGCGGTTGAGCATCTTGCGCGAAATGCGTGTGTACAGATTCTGGTCCGTGCGGCGAAGCATTTCCAGAATGACTTTCCACTCGGGCCGCTTTTTCTCCGCAAGCTGCTCCTTGAGCGTCTGCCATTCGTTGAAGACGTTTTTCAGCTGCTGATGCAGCAGGTAATGACCGACACGCTCCGCGATGGTATTGATGAGTTTGCGTTCGTCATGGAGGAACGGCCCTTCGTCCGCGGTGCCCACCTCGCGCTCATAATAGACTTCGATGCTGCCCTCCACCTTGTCCTGCACGACGATCGAGGACGCCAGCTTCCACTGCGTCGGTTGAAATTCCGGTGAGGTGTACGCGCGTTTGCCGAGACGAATGCGCACGCGGCAGATGTCGGGAAACTGCCATCCGGGCGGAATGGCCGCGATGATGCCCTGAAGCACGTCTTCCACCGCGGCATCTTTCCGCGACAATACTTCCTCGACATGATACAGACAGTTGAGTTCCTTGGCGCGTTCCCCGAGAGCGTACAGCAGATCGCCCAGCGATTTTTCTTTCTTGTTCATGTTCATTGCGCATCGCCCCAAAAAATGGATATCAGGAGGAAAATAGCGAATTCGTGGACAAAGGCACAGAGGCACAGAGGCACAGAGGCACAGAGTTTCCGCTGCCCGGTAAGTGGCCTGCCCGTTTCCCTCTGTGCCTCTGTGCCCGCTTATTCCGGAGTAACGGATACGAATTGAGTTGGAAGCGAAAAAATGATACTTTGCTTGCTCAGGACGTATTCCGCAGACCGCGGGAGGCGGCCGATCGCACCTGATATCGTACTGTCCAGGAGACAAGGCATGAGTGGTGAAGCATTCAATCCGTTCCGCATGGCACAACAGCAATTCGATGCGATCGCGGAGCAACTCGGACTTGACGAAGCGACGCGTGCACTGCTGCGCACGCCGGACAAGGAATTTCATTTCAACATCCCCATCCGCATGGACGACGGTTCATACCAGGTCTTCCGCGGTTTTCGCATCCAGCACAATGACGCGCGCGGTGCATGCAAGGGCGGCATCCGCTTCCATCCGCAGGAGACGGTTGATACGGTGCGCGCGCTTGCCATGTGGATGACGTGGAAAACCGCCGTCGTCGATATTCCGCTCGGTGGAGGGAAGGGCGGCGTCATCTGTGATCCGCACAATCTCTCCCTGCGTGAACAGGAAGCGCTGTGCCGCGGGTGGGTGAGAAAAATCATCGAGAATGTCGGCCCCGATCGTGACGTACCCGCACCCGATGTGATGACCTCGGCACAGCACATGCTCTGGATGCTCGACGAATATGAAGTGCTCACCGGACGTCATGCGCCGGGCTTCATCACGGGCAAGCCGATCGGACTCGGCGGTTCGTTGGGCCGAACCGAATCCACTGGCTACGGAGTGATCTACGCCGTACGCGAGGCGCTTGGCGAACTCAACATGCGCATTGAGGAAAGCACGGCATCGGTGCAGGGCTTCGGCAATGTCGCGCAGTACGCGATCGACCTGTTCCATTCTTATGGCGGCACGGTGATCGCTGTCTCGAGCTGGGATCAGAAAGCGCAAAGCGCCTTCACTTTCCGAAAAAAAGGCGGCGTGGATCTCAAGCAACTGCGCGGCATGACGAATTCCTACGGGGAAATCAACCGCGACAAGGCAGCCGATGCAGGGTACGAGGTCCTTCCGGGAGACGACTGGATCGAACAGGAGGTGGACGTTCTCATCCCTGCCGCCATGGAGAACCAGGTGAACCGCGACACGGTCAAGGGAATCAAAGGCTGCGTGCGCATCGTGGCGGAGGGCGCCAACGGACCGACGACGCCCGCCGCCGATGCGGTGATCCGGGAAAAAGGCATCTGGCTCATCCCTGATTTTCTCGCCAACGCGGGTGGGGTGACGTGCAGTTATTTCGAGCAGGTGCAGAGCAACATGAATTACTACTGGACCCGCGACGAAGTCATCGCCAAACTTGATACGAAAATGACCGACGCCTATTTCGCGGTCTCGCAGATGGCGCATCGCCGGAATATCCCTATGCGTGACGCGGCCTACATGATCGCTATTGCCCGCGTCGCCGAGGCCTGCAAGATGAGAGGATGGGTGTGATACGCGGAATGGCCGGGCACCTCGGCATGACCGTTCCCTGCAATGCAGCCGTCACCCGTCGGAAAGGCGAATGAAATCACGCACGAACAATAGCGACGAAGTCACCGAACTGATCCTGACCCATGGCGTCGGTGGGGCGGTACCGCAGATCCGTCAGCTGGATTTCCGCGACCTGATGCGTTTTCGCATCAACAACATTCTGCTCGTTTCCAGCCTCTACGATTACTACACGCTGGTCGAGGACGGCCAGTTGACCGAGGCGATCTTCAACGAGTATACCGAGCTGAACCTGCATTACGCTCCGCATATCATCCGTGTCAATTCGGGCGAGGCGGCGCTACGACTGCTCGAATCACAGGAATTCGATCTCGTCATTTCCATGCTCCGGCTGGGGGACATGGATCTGGCATCGTTCTGCACCTCGGTCAAACGGCAGCATCCGGACATTCCCATGGTGCTGCTTTCCTTCCCGTCGGCGGAATTCGAACTGTTCCTGAAAACAGTAAGCACGGCCTGTTTCGACAACGTGTTTGTCTGGTCGGGTGACCGGAAGCTGTTTCTCGCGCTGATCAAACTGTTTGAGGATCTGCGCAATGCACCTGTGGATTGCCTGGAGTTCGGCGTCCGTACCATCCTTCTTGTCGAGGATTCTCCCTGGTTCTATTCTTCCTACCTGCCGCTGATGTATGCAGACCTGATCCAGCAGGTGCAGGATCTGATCGAGGAGGGAAAAAACTTTGCCGATAAGCTGCTGCGGCAGCGCGCGCGCCCGAAAATCTTTCTGGCGCGTTCGTTCGATGAGGCGCTTACCTACTACAAAAAATACCGACACACATTGCTCGGCATCATCGCCGACATGACCTTCCCCGGGGTCGACGATGAAGCGGAACCGGCGGGTCTCAAGCTTGCGCGCCTCGTGCGCGCCGACAATCCTGAGCTGCCCGTGCTCGTGCAATCGTCCAATACGGAGCTTCGCTTTGAAATCGAGCAGGAAGGCATGTCATTCGTCGACAAGAATTCCCGCATGCTGCTGCAGTCGCTGAGTGATTTCATGAAGGACAATTTCGGTTTCGGCGATTTCCTCTTCCGCATGCCCGACGGAAGCGAGGTGACGCGTGCGCGCAATCTGCGCGAACTGCGAGAGCGCCTGCATCTCGTACCGGACGCCTGTCTCGAGTTCCATGCCTCGCGCGACCACTTCAGCAACTGGTTGAAGGCACGCACACGGTTTGAACTCTCGAACCGTCTCAAGCCGGTGAAGGTCAATCAGTTTTCTTCGATGGACGAATTGCGCGCCTATCTGATCGCCGCCATCAACGAACAGCTCGTGCAGGATCAGAAAGGCGTCATCTCCGATTTCGCGCGAGGGGATTATGACGCCGAAGACACCTTCCTCCGTATCGGGTCAGGGTCGCTCGGCGGCAAGGGGCGTGGTCTTGCATTCACCGACAATCTGCTGCGCAAGTATCTCGAGCCGGATTATTTCCCGAACATGCGCATCTCGATTCCGCGTACCATCGTGCTGGGCACGGATGTGTTCGCGGAATTCATCGAACAGAACGATCTGCTCTCGCTCGCGGTGCAGAATGTTTCCGATCAGGAAATCCTTCGCGCCTTCCTGCATGCCGATCTGCCGCCGACCATCCTCGGCGATCTGCGGGCGATTCTCGACAAGGCCCGCTTCCCCCTGGCCGTCCGGTCGTCCTCCCTGCTCGAGGATGCGATGTATCAGCCATTCGCCGGTATTTATGCAACGGTGATGATACCGAACAGCAGTCCCGACATCTCGGTGCGCTTCCACAACCTGCTGCAGGCCATCAAGTACGTTTTCGCTTCCACCTATTTCCGGCAGGCGAAAAACTACATCGAAGCGACTTCGAATCGCATCGAAGAGGAGAAGATGGCCGTGATCATTCAGGAGATGGTCGGGACGCGGCATGGACGCTATTTCTATCCGCGGGTGTCCGGCGTGGCACGTTCGTTCAACTACTACCCTTTCGGCAAGGCGACGCAAAAAGACGGCGTGGTGAATCTCGCACTCGGACTGGGGCGAACCATTGTCGACGGCGGGACGAGCCTGCAGTTCTCCCCGGCTTATCCGACGGTGTATCCGCAGTTCGGGACAACGAGGGACCTGTTCCATAATTCCCAGCTGAAGTTTTTCGCGCTTGATCTGCAGTCCGACATCATCCGCAAGTATCCACGCGAAGATCAGAATCTCGTGGAGCTCGAGCTGAAGGATGCCGAGGCGCATGGTACGCTGACGCACGTCGCGAGCACATATTCCGGACAGGACGACAGACTGTACGAAGGGATGAGCCGCAGCGGCACGCGCATCATCACGTTTGCACCGATTTTGAAATCCGAGGTTATCCCTCTGAACCAGGTCATCAAGCTGCTGGTGAACATGTGCGAGACCGCCGTCAACGCTCCCGTGGAGATAGAATTCGCGGTGCGTCTGGGCAGCGGCACGCCGTTGCCCGCGGAATTCAGTTTTCTTCAGCTGCGTCCCATGGTCAAGCAGGAGGCAGGGGCGAACGTTGACATCGAGGCACTCGACCCGACGCAGTTGCTTTTCCGCTGCGAAAAGGCATTGGGCAACGGGATTTCGCGTGTGCGCGACATCGTGTACATCAAGCCGGAAAGCTTTGACGCGATGAGAACGCGGGAAATGGTGCGCGAGATCAGCGCGATCAATCAGGCGCTGCTGCGTGAGCGACGTCCGTATCTGCTGATCGGCCCCGGACGTTGGGGCAGCAGCGATCCGTCATTGGGTATTCCCGTCAGTTTCTCGGATATCTCCGACGCCCGCGCAATCGTGGAGACGACGCTGCCGAACATGATCATCGATCCGTCGCAGGGCTCGCATTTCTTCCAGAACCTGACCTCCTTCCGCATCGCCTATTTTACGCTGCGCCATTACAACGACGCGCATGCCGTCGACTGGGACTGGCTGGCGGGGCTCGACTGCGTGGAGGAGACGAAGCACACGCGCCACGTGCGTTCCCCCGAGGACGTCATGATTCTCGTCGACGGACAGACAGGTAACGGGGCCGTCCTCAAGCATCCAATGACGAAAGCATAGGAAGAACAGGAGTATAGAATCTGCATCCGAGCCGACGGGCGCGGCGCAACTCACATGATGAACGGGCGAACCCGATCGCCGTCGGGGCGAGCCATCGGCGCGGTCACGGGAGAAGCGGGGAGGAGAAAAGATATCGCATACAGCAGAAAACGCCCCTTCCCACGGAGTGGGAAGGGGCGTTTTCTCAAAAGAGAGGGAGGATGCGGCTTAGACGACGCCTTGGGCCATCATGGCATCGGCGACCTTGAGGAAGCCGGCGATGTTGGCGCCATTGACGTAGTTCCCCACCGTGCCGTAGCGCGCGGACGCGTCGACGCACGACTGGTGGATGTTTTTCATGATGTTGAAGAGATGGCCGTCGACTTCTTCGCGTGTCCAGGACATGCGAATGGAGTTCTGGCTCATTTCGAGACCGGAAGTGGCGACACCACCGGCATTGGCTGCCTTGCCCGGACCGTAGAGGATGCCCTTCTCGACGAAGAGATCGACGGCATCGGGAGTGCTCGGCATGTTTGCGCCCTCGGAGACGAGGTAGCAGCCGTTGGCGAGCAGCGTCTTCGCATCGTCGCCGGTGAGTTCGTTCTGCGTTGCGCAGGGGAATGCACAGTCGCAGGGAACGCTCCACAGGCCCGCGCCTTCGTAGTACTCGACGTTCGGGTACTGCTCGGCATATTCCTTGATGCGGCCGCGGCGGTTGTTCTTCAGATCCATCACGAAATCCCACTTCTCGCCGGTGATGCCGTCCATATCGACGATATACCCCGAGCTGTCGGAAAGCGTAACGGCCTTGCCGCCGAGCTGATTGATTTTTTCGACGGCATACTGCGCCACGTTTCCGGAGCCGGAAACGACACAGGTCTTTCCTTCGAGGGTCTGTCCGCGGGTTTCGAGCATGTTTGCCGCGAAATACACCGCACCGTAGCCCGTGGCTTCCGGACGAATCAGGGAGCCGCCCCATGCGAGGCCCTTGCCCGTGAGCACGCCTTCGAATGCATTGCGGAGTTTCTTGTACTGTCCGAACATGAAGCCGATTTCGCGTCCGCCCACGCCGATATCGCCGGCAGGCACGTCCGTGTTCGGACCGATGTGACGGAACAATTCACTCATCAGGCTCTGGCAGAAGCGCATGACTTCGTTGTCGGACTTGCCTTTGGGATCGAAATCCGATCCGCCTTTTCCACCGCCCATCGGCAGCGTGGTGAGGCTGTTCTTGAATACCTGCTCAAAACCGAGAAACTTGAGGATTCCGAGATTAACGCTGGGGTGGAAACGAAGTCCGCCTTTGTACGGTCCAATCGCGCTGTTGAACTCGACGCGGTAGCCTCGGTTCACCTGAACATCGCCGTTGTCATCCACCCAGGGGATGCGGAACATGATGACCCGCTCGGGTTCGACAATGCGTTCGAGAAGCTTCGCCTTGCGAAACTCCGGATGCTTATCTACCACTGGAAGCAGTGACGCGACAACTTCCTCCACCGCCTGATGAAACTCGGGCTGCGCAGGGTTTTTCGCCTTGACCTCGTTCATGAATTCGGTTAATGCGGTCGACATGAAACACTCCTTACTGCTGATGTTGAGTGAACTGGAAGAGGGGAGGCAGTCCGCGAATGTCGATTCGCGAGCGTGCCCTCTTTATGAAGTGTAGAGCAGTCAATTGTGGGAAAGACGATATCCGGTTCCGCTGTCAGACTCGAAGAAAAAGGGTTTAAGACCCCGGTGTTTGAAATTACGTGACTCAAAAGTACAATCATTCCATAATTCACGATGTAGGGGATGCGCTCTGAGTGGTGTAGGGAATACCCTACAGAAATGTTTGCTGAGCTGTCACGCAAAAATGCAAAAAATAAATCACAGGGAAAAATCTTTTGTCCCGCCGCTTGCGCTCCGATGCCCTCATCCGTAGATTAATTCACACGTTCTGGCTCACCGCACGGAAGTACGCATGAAACGAAAACGCATAAAACGCGACGAACTCCGCGACCTCATTCTCGATTTCGGTTTCTCCGACAAGGACATCAGTCCGCACGATCTTGATTTCAAGGACCTGATGCGCTTTCGGGTCAACAATATCCTCCTCGTATCGAGCCGCTACGATTTTTACACACTCGTTGACGACGGCCAGCTCACCGAGGCGATCTTCAGCGAATACCTCGAATTGAATCTGCACTATGCGCCGTCGATCACGCGCGTTTACTCCGGCGAAGCCGCCCTGGCTGCGATGGAGGAGAGCCGTTTCGACCTGGTTATCACCATGATGCGCCTCGGCGACATGCGCCTGCAGGATTTCTGCCAGGCCGTCAAGGAAGTGCATCCGGATCTCCCCGTTGCTCTCCTCGGCTACCAGAGCCGCGAATTGCAGGTGCTGATGAACCAGGGTGCGTTGACCCTCTTCGACCGCGTGTTCATCTGGTCCGGTGACCGCAAACTGTTTCTCGCGATTATCAAGCAATTGGAGGATCTGCTCAACGCGCGCGTGGACTGCAAGGATTTCGGTGTGCGCGCAATCATTCTCGTCGAGGATTCACCCCAGTTCTATTCGTCCTTCCTGCCGCTGATTTATACCGAGCTGATCAAGCAGGGACAGATGCTGATCGAGGAGGGGAAAAACTTCGCGGAAAAACTGCTGCGCCAGCGCGCCCGGCCCAAGATCCTTCATGCGACGAATTTCGAGCAGGCGTGGCGCTACTACCACAAGTACCGCCACGAACTGCTGGGAATCATCACCGACGTGGCGTTTCCGATCAACGATGTCGAGGACGAGCATGCCGGACTCAAGTACATTCGGCGGGTGCGGGAGCACAGCCCGGAACTTCCCGTGCTCGTGCAGTCGTCGCGCGAAGACCTCCGCGAGGAAGTCGATGCCCTCAACGCGGCGTTCGCCAATAAAAATTCCCGAACGCTACTGCAGGAGGTGCGGGAGTTCATGCTGACCAATTTCGGCTTCGGTGAATTCATTTTCCGCATGCCCGACGGTACGGAAGTCGATCGCGCGCGCACGATCCGGCAGTTGCGGCAGCGCCTGCATACCATTCCCGATGATTCGCTTCTGTTCCACGCATCGCGCGATCATTTCAGCAACTGGCTGCTCGCACGTACGCGCTTCCGGCTCGCGCAGGAAATCAAACCGGTGAAGATCACCGAATTCAAGACCATCGAATCACTGCGGCGCTATATCATCCGCAAGATCGACGAACTGGTGATCTATGATGAGCGGGGTCTTATTGCCGATTTTTCGCACGAGGACTTCGATTCCCGCGCCACGTTTCTGCGCATCGGCCGCGGTTCGCTCGGGGGCAAGGCACGCGGACTGGCTTTCATCGACAACATTCTGAAGAACTATCTGCACCCATCGTATTTCCCGAATGTCCGCATCAAGATCCCGCGCAGCATCATTCTCTGCACCGAAGTATTCGTGCAGTTCATGGAGTTGAACAACCTGCTTCCGCAGGTTATACAGAACATCGCGGATGAGGAGATCGTCCGACTGTTCATGAACGCGCGTTTCCCGAACACCATTGAGGAGGACCTCCGTGCCGTGGTGCTGAGAAACCAGCACCCGCTCGCCATCCGGTCGTCGAGTTTACTCGAAGACACCCTGTACCAGCCTTTCGCGGGCATCTATGCGACGGTGATGCTTCCGAACAGCAATCCCGATCCGTATCAGCGCTATCAGGAACTCGAGCAGGCGGTCAAGTATGTGTATGCATCCACCTATCTCCGTGGTGCCAAGAACTACATTGAGGCCACGGGGCATCGGCTCGAGGAAGAGCAGATGGCGGTGATCATTCAGGAAATGGCCGGCAGGCGTTACAAACAGCATTATTATCCGCATTATTCGGGCGTCGCTCGTTCATACAATTACTATCCATTCGGCGACGCGAAACAGGCAGACGGCATCGTCAATCTGGCAGTGGGGCTCGGGAAGACCATCGTCGACGGCGGCATCAGCGCACAGTTCTGTCCCATGTACCCGACGATCATGCCGCAGTTCGCCACGCGCAAGGACTACTATTCCAATTCGCAGAAAAAGTTTTTCGCGGTGAATCTGGAATCGCAGCCGCTGGAGGAGAAACCGAGCGAAGACGAGAATCTCGATTTTCTCGACATCAAGGTTGCCGAGGAATACGGCACCGTTGATTACCTCGCATCCACGTTCTGCACCGATGACGATTCGCTGTACGAGGGAACCTTCCGCAAGGGATTGCGCGTGATCAACTTCGCACCCATCCTGCAGTCAGAGTACATCCCGCTCGCCAAAGTGCTGCGCCTGCTGATGGAGCTGTGCGAGACCGCGATGAACTGTCCGGTGGAAATCGAATTCGCCGGCGTACTCGGCAAGCACTTCGACGACATCAGCGAATTCGATTTTCTGCAGGTGCGTCCTATGGTGAAGGAGGAAGGGACGGTGGATATCGACTTCAACCGCCTGAAGAGGGAAGACCTGTTGTTGAAAAGTGAAAACGTGCTCGGCAACGGCATCTATCGCCTGCAGGACATTGTCTATGTCAAGCCCGAGGCCTTCGACAACTCCCAGACGAAGGAAATGGCCGGCGAGATCGCCGAGTTCAACAAGCACCTGGTCGGAGAGCAGCGGCCCTACCTGCTGATGGGACCGGGACGCTGGGGTTCCGCGGATCCCTGGCTCGGCATCCCTGTGCGTTTCCCCGGCATCTCCGGTGCCCACGCCATCGTCGAAACGTCGCTGCCGAACATGCTGCCAGATCCCTCGCAGGGCTCGCATTTCTTCCAGAATCTTACCTCGTTCCACATCGCGTATTTCACCACTCGGCATTACAAGGTGGAAGATACCATCGATTGGGCCTGGCTCGACACGCTTGAAGTCGTCGAGGAGACCACGTATGTGCGCCATGTGCGCGCACAGCGCCCCCTCGAAATCCTGGTGGACGGGCAGAGCGGCTCGGGTGTCATTTTCAAGCAGATACCGGATAACGATAAGCTTGACGTCAACATGAACGAATAACCCCTGCCGCACGGCGGCTGCGGGCACACTCCGCAACGCGCGGAATGCCGTCAGACGGGAAGCATCGAAGCGGCATGGGGAAGCGACTGAAAACACAAAACCCGGCCAGTTGGCCGGGTTTTGCATTCCTTGGGCGAGAAGGATTATACGATGCCCTGTGCAAGCATTGCGTCGGCCACTTTCGTGAACCCGGCGATGTTTGCTCCGGCAACGTAATTCCCTGCCATACCATACTGAGCGCTGGCGTCGAGGCAGGATTGGTGGATATTCTTCATGATACGGTGCAGATGCTGATCCACCTCTTCACGCGACCAGCTCATACGGATGGAGTTCTGCGACATTTCGAGACCCGACACGGCCACGCCACCGGCGTTCGCCGCCTTGGCAGGACCATAGAGCAGGCCAGCGTCAAGGAACAACTTCGCGCCTTCGGGCGTGGTCGGCATGTTGGCGCCTTCGCACACGCAGATGCAGCCGTTTGCGAGCAGGTTCTTCGCGTCTTCCTCGTTGAGTTCGTTCTGGGTTGCGCAGGGGAGTGCGACGTCGCACTTGACTTCCCACGGGTGCTTGTTGGCGATGAATTCCACGCCAAAGCGCTCGGCATACGGTTCGACGATGTCCTGGTTGCTGGCGCGCAGTTCGAGCATGTACTCGATCTTCTCGCCGGAAATGCCGGCAGGATCGTAGACGTATCCGTCGGGACCGGAGAGGGTGACGACCTTGCCGCCCATGTCATTGACCTTGATTGCCGCGCCCCACGCCACGTTGCCGAAACCGGAGATCGCGACGGTCTTTCCTTCGAAGGACTGTCCCTTGGTCTTGAGCATTTCGTTGGCGAAATAGGTTACGCCGAAGCCGGTGGCTTCCGGACGGATGAGGGAGCCGCCCCAGCTCAGGCCCTTGCCCGTCAGCACGCCGTCAAAAGAATTTTTCAGTTTTTTGTACTGGCCGAACATGAAACCGATTTCCTGTCCGCCCACGCCGATGTCACCGGCGGGAACATCGGTGTTCGGACCGATGTGGCGATACAGCTCGCTCATGAAACTCTGGCAGAAACGCATGATTTCGTTTTTCGATTTGAACTTCGGATCGAAGTCCGAACCGCCCTTGCCGCCGCCCATCGGGAGCGTGGTGAGGGAGTTTTTGAAGATCTGCTCGAAACCGAGGAACTTCAGAATGGACAGCGTGACACTCGGGTGGAACCGCAGACCGCCCTTGTACGGACCGATGGCGCTGTTGAACTCGATGCGATAGCCGCGGTTGACGCGGACTTCGCCATTGTCGGCAACCCAGGGAACGCGGAAAGAAATCGTGCGCTCGGGTTCGACCATGCGCTCAAGAACCTTGGCCTTGCGATATTCCGGCTGTTTTTCAACAACCGGCATCAGCGTTTCGACTACTTCTTCAACTGCCTGATGGAACTCGGCTTCGCCCGGGTTTTTGGCTTTGACTTCCTGCATGAAGTCGTTCAGTGCGGTAGACATTGAGAATCCTTCTCAAAAGTTTCTGAAAAACCGTGAAAGAGAACGAAAACTCCCTTCCACAAAATTACGATATTTTCCTGATCCAAAAAAAAGAAATTCAGATCGAATAGAGAAAAAAACCGCTATTGATGGCAGTCGCGCGAGAAAAAAAGCCCGCTCCGCTAAAACAGAAGAGCGGACAATCGTGCCTCGAATGTGTGCTGCGAACTCAGAGCGCGATCGTTTCACCGAACTGCAACACGCGCGCGCGCAGTCCGAGCGCTTCCACTCCCGACTGAAAGAGATGTGGATCCGCCTCGATGACGGGGAAGGTGTTGTAATGCATCGGAATCGCCAAACCCGGCCGGACGAATTCGGTGGCTTTGACCGCGTCGTCGACCCCCATCGTGAAATTATCTCCGATCGGAGCGAGCATACAGTCGATGGCATCGCGCTGCCCAATAAGCTGCATATCGAGAAACAACCCCGTATCCCCCGTATGATATACCGTCTTGCCGCCCATCGTGATGACGACGCCCGCGGGTTCGCCCATGTACTGTCCTTCGGGTGAAGACGACCCGTGATGCGCGATGGTGAACTTCAAACGGCCGAAGGGGAACGTTCGGGCGCCTCCGATGTGCATATTGTGCGCTTTCGCGCCCTTCGATGCAACGTAATTGGCCAGTTCGTTGACGGCAATCACGAGAGCCCCGTGTTTTTTCGCGAGTTCAAGTCCGTCGCCCAGGTGGTCGCCATGGGCATGGGTGAGCACGATGTACTGCGCCTCGATTTCATCGACACTTACGGGGCACGTCGGGTTGCCTGTGATGAAGGGATCGATGATGAGACGATGTGTGCCGTCGTCCAGAATAAACGAGGAATGGCTGAGATAGGTGAGATTCAGCATGCCTGCCTCCATCTTGTGTGCGAGAGTCCGGTTGCTCTACGACAACTGGTTGTACCGCACTGCCTGCTGGTTCTGCTAGCGCCCGGTTGCGCTGTGCTTGATATTCGCCAGGAGTGCGCCGGAACGTTTCAGGCTGTCGAGTATGGTTTCAAAAGCTTCGTCGTGACCCTGCCGCCGTGCTTGTTCGAGGAGATGCTGTTTGACGACTTTGGCAAAAACCGTGGGGGAAACATGTGCCTCGCCCTGTGTCACGAATGTGCCGAAAATGCCATCCTGGTAATAGAACCAGACATGGAATCCTTCTATGATGTCGCTCGAGAGACCGACCCGGGCCACGAGGGAATCCGCTGTTTTCGCGGAGAGGTGATGCTTCGCGGTGAGGTATTTCAGGCACAGGGAGTAGTGGTTCTCTCCGGGCTGCACCCGATGCGGTGCGGGCAGCTGGGCGGTGATCTCGTGAAGCCGTTCGCATTTGTTCCGGATATCTTCCTGTATCTCGGCAATCTGCTCGAGCAGGCCGAGGCAGGAGGGATCGGATTCGTCGTCGATGCGTGCGCTGAGTTTCTCATACGCAGCGGATGATAATCCGCATTCCGGTTCGAGGTCGAACCGCAGCCGACGTTCGGCCGGGACAGTCTGATCGTATGCCTGGAGCAGCCCGCGCATCTCTTCCTGCTGAGCGGCGATTGAATTGGATTGCTGCTCCGCCTCTTTCGCCATGCTCTGAAATTCCTCGATGCTCAACTGTTTGCCGCCGCAGGAGGTCAGCAACATCAGAGCAATAAAAAACATCGTCGCAACACGTATCATTGATACCCGTCAGCTGATTGCATTCACTGTTTTCGGTGAGACCGAAAGGATCGTCAATATCGCAAGAATTACCTTCAGATGAAAGCGTGTCGCGGAAAGAGCGGAAGGAGCGGAAGGAGCGGAAGGAGCGGAAAGAGCGGGAGTGGCGGAAGGGGCGGGAGTGGCGGAAGGAGCGGAAGGAGTGTGGAGAGGCAGAAAAAAAGGCCCCGGAATCCGGGGCCCTTGAAGAACGGAAGATGTTCCGCTTACTTGCTGAGCATCATCTTGCGCGAGGCGGAGAAGGAACCGCTCTCGAGGCGATAGATGTACATGCCGGTGGGCAGGTTGCTCGCATCGAAGGTCGCGCGGTGCGTGCCTGCGTTGCGGAACTCGTTGACCAGCGTGGCGACTTCCTGACCGAGCAGGTTGTAGACGCGGAGCATGGTCTGGCCGCCCTGCGGCAATGTGAAGGTGATTTCCGTGCTCGGGTTGAACGGGTTGGGATAGTTCTGCGCGAGTTTGAAATCGCCCGGGGTGGCGTCGATTTCCTCAACGGCCGCGACATCGGGAACGGGGACCTTCGCATCCTGAACATACCAGACGACCTGGTCGGTGTTCACGGGGTCATCATCGACGGTTTCGCCGATACCCCATTCCACGAAGGTCATATGCAGTGTGCCGTCGTTGCCGGCATAATAGGCGATCTTGGAGTACTTGGTCATCACTTCCTCGATCGCGGTCATGCGCATGAGGCTGTCCATTTCATTGGTGACCTGCTCGGGGTAACCGAACGGCCAGCTGTAGGTCCATGCGGAGACGGACTTGCTGTCGACATGACGGCCATTGGCATAGATCTGATGCAGCGTGTCGGCGAACAGCGTCGGGGTGCCTGCCACGAGGGCGACGCGCCATGAAAGGACCGGGGAAATCCATTTTGCATAGATTTTCTTGCCGTCGAAGCTGCGGGCCCACTTAGGCTCTGCGCGGAAGATGGCAGGGGCGTCGGTGGTCGAGCCGGCGGTGAAGGACATGCGGTCGGTGCGGATGCGGCGGACCGGGCCGATCGGGAACATACGCCATTCGCGATTTCCACCATCTTCGTAATAGGTGATTTCCGTCGCGAAGGTGGAATCAACTGCCGTGAGGCTGATCGTGGTATCCGTCGGTGCGTCGTAGAACGGGCTGTACGGATAGATGTCGGCGGAACCGACCGTCAGGAAGTGCGGGCGGTTCTTATAATCAAGAACGACGTCGAAATCCCATGCCATGGTCCACTTCGCATCGAAGGGCTGCGGCTTGTTCTGGATATCGGCAGGACGGAAGCGCTGGAGGTCGCCCCAGGTCAGTCCCTTGTCGGTGGAAATTTTCCATGCGACTTCGTGATTCTCGTCGAGGAGGAATGCGCTGCCCGGCTCGCTCTCGATGATGAGCGCGAAGGCCATGATCATCGTGCTGCCGTCGGGGCTGATGTCGAGACGGAGGTTCGAGGAGAAGTAGCCGTTGGGCACCATGTCGGCGGTGAACACCGGATTGTCGAAGGTCACGGCCGCCCAGTTCAGGCCGCCGTCGGTGGAACGAAGCAGGTAGATTTCGCCCGTCGAGGCTTCAGCGGATGAAGGGTCAATGCCGAGAGCCATGTTGTAGAGGTCGCCGGTGCTCTGATCGGGAACGGTCAGGTAGGGGATCGACCAGTAGGGCGGATTCGGGGAAATGCCGTACTGCGCGTTGGCGTTGCCCATGTCGCTCTTCATGGTGTAGAAGTCACGCCAGCCACTGGTGCCGTCGTTGAAACGGTCGACCTGCGGCCACATAAGGGCGGTGTTGGCCTTGCTGCCATCCCAGTGAAGGAAAATGTTCGGGTAGCGGGGGCTGGGGGAGGTCGCGACATTGTCGCCCTGGGGACCCCAGTTGACGCCGTTGTCGCTCGAGTAGCGCACATACAGCGTGTTGCCGTCGCCGCCGGTCGAACGGTCGTTGCCGCGGAAGACGGAAGCGACGTTGCCGGTATTCGGATCGAACGCAATTTGATTGCGATTGTCGCCGATGTAGGCGTAGGTATTCGCCATCAGTCCGATTTCGGTCAGACCATGTTTCTCGGTGGTCTTGGGAAGGCGACCAACGCTCTTGTCGCGGCGGATGGTGGTCCGCTCGTCAATGGGCATGAATTGCATTTTGTAATCAGTGGCAGCGGCCTTCGCCTGGCTAATCGCTAAGGGGCTGGCTGCCTCAGGCGCCTTGACGGCCACCTGCTGTGACTGAGCCATCCCGGTGGCAAGCACCAGGAAGGCCAACAGAAACAGTTTCTTCATAATGGGTAACTCCTGTTGGTGTGTGGAAGAGTTTCTCTGTAACATTCAATGTGTGTGTGGCGAAAGTCACATCGCCCCCGCCCGCGGTACATGCTCTCAGACTAGACACTGAAAATGCAATCTGGTAACAACATTTTTCCGGGAAGGAACGCACAGGCGAGATTGTATGGCATTTGCAGAGTTCTGCGATACAAATCGCCTAATTCTACAATGTACGAGTTTTCAGGCAAAAGCCCAAAATTATCGTGAATGAATGGATCGCACGGAAGGTATGGTAGTGTGATCAGTCTATGGAAAGATTCACGGTATAGGCGTCGTTTCCATACGTGACATTGAGAAGCTGCTGATAACGATCCGCATCGCGCTTTTCGGAGAATGGCCCGACCAGCACGCGGTACCAGGTCATTCCACCGATGTTCTTGCGCGTGATGAATGAAGGATACCCCTGTGCAAGAATCTTGCGGGCTTCCTGCCGTGCGAGATCCTCGCTCTTGAGGGAAGAAACTTTCACTGCCCATCCGGACATGGGTTCATCGATCACTTCAAAATCCCTGCCTGGCAGACGCGGATTTCCACTCTCCGCTGCTGTCTGCGGGGTGCTGCCGGGCCGGCGGGTTTTCGCTTTCTGCGCGGCGGGCGCCGGGGTCATCGGCTGATCTTCGGTAAGACGGACACTATCAACATAGACTCCCTTGGGGAGTACACCCGCGCCTGAGGCGAGGATCTCTCGCGCGGCGCTACTGCTTTCGTACGGTCCGAGACGGACACGATACCAGGTGCCGCCTTTGGCGGGAATGAATTCGCTTTCGACGACGACGTCGAATCCCTGGGCACGAAAGCGCTCCGCGTCAAGGTCCGCCTGCCCGAGTGCTTTCCACGAAGAAACCTGCACGAAGAAATCCCACGCGCGCATGGTCGGCGCGGTTTCCGTTTCTGATGCAGGGGCGAGCGCTTCGCTCGCGGGCTTCTGCACCTCGGTCTTGCCCTGGCCGAAGAAACCGGCGATGCTGTCCTTGAGCGCCGGCCAGGGATTGACATGCCAGATAAATGCCACAATGATCAACAGGGCCGCGATGGTAAGGAACGCGATCAGCGGACCTTTGCTCGATGATGTACTCATGCTTCCCTCCGTGGCGGTAGTGGAAACGGGCGGGGGAGTGTCCCCGGCAGAGAATTCAGCCTGGTCTGCGGCTGCGGAATCTGAATCTGCAGTGTCGTCGTGTTGCGGTACTGTTTCGGGGAGAGGGTCGGCCGGTGATGCCGAAGTGCCGGTTGCCGTGAGACGCGAGAGATCGCGCTCCGGGTATTTGTCAAGGACGCTGCCGCGTCTTGGCTTCGTGGCGCCTGGAGCGGGAGGGGAAGGACGTTGCGCCGCCGTGCCGGGATTGCTGCTCCCTTGCACTGGCGCTCCCGATATCGGGTGCGAACTGCGCTCTGGGCTGGCCTGCAGATCGTCGGAAAGTCCTGCCTGTGGATGTGCAGAAACCGGTCGTTGCTGACCGGTTGGCTGCTGTCCCGCACTGCTGGAGGACGTTTCTTCTTCCCGTTTGCTGTTTCCTTTCGCGAAATTGAAATCAGGCACGGGCGAAATCCTTCTCTGTGATAGTGTTATTTGCGCCGATTCTTCGGGATCGTGATCTGCTTGATGTTGTGCTCGACTTTCTTCTTGTAGTAGTTGGATTCGGGGCCGAGCGCCATGTAGCGTTCGTAGGCTTCGAGCGCTTTCTGCAGATCGTTGAGCCGGAGATAGGTATCGCCGAGAATGCGGTATGTTTTATTGTATTCCGGATCGAAGGAGCGGGCGAGCACGAGCGTCAGCTGCGCATCCGAGTACTTGCCGTCGTGGAGGAGGAATTCACCAAGACGCACGCGCGCCCAGGTCATGAACGGATTCGCCTGCAGCGCTTCCTGCATCTTGACGATGCCTTCGGTGCGGGTTTCGTCGCGGTTGAGTTCGCCGCGGCCGGTCTTTGCCAGATTTTCCGCTTCCTGGATTTTCTCATAACCCACCGAATCGTACACGCCGTAGCGGAGATGGTTGGGGAGGAAATCAAGCGTGAGAATGTACTGGTCGACCAGATTCTTCGACGTGGGCGCACCACCACCGGTTTCATGCATGTTGTAGCGGACGACGAGTTCCTTCACGTTGTCGAAATTCAAATCGATGAACACGGCGTCCACCTGCTCGGTGATGAACGTGTCGTCGCGCATCCCCGCCTTCTGCGTCCATGACGTGAGAATGATGAGGGCGGTCTGCGTGTATGCAAGCACCGAACCCTTCACTTCCACATTTCCGTCTTCCATCGTACGGGTGTTCTGCAGATACATCTGCACACCACCGTCGAGAGCGATAATCGGACGTATCAGCGCCTTGCCGCCGGGGAAGCTGAGCAGATCCATGAGCTGGTATTTGCCTCCGCCGGCCGGTGTGATGATCAGCGTGACGTTGCAGCCCGCGTCGTCGGGACCGGTGTGATACAGCAGCCACATTTCTTCGGTGCCGTCTCCATCGTAATCCGCCTGGTAACCAGTGAGGGTGCCCTGCGGCTTGTCGCCGAGACAGACATCCTTGCCACTGATGACATCCCCCGATTCCTTGATGATATCGACAAGGGCGGATGCGGGAAGTGTGATTTTCGCATATGCATCCTCCGCGGCAACAGAATACTGCATGCCGAAGGCGAATTGGGCGGATGCTTTGGACACAGGCGAAAAAAGGGCGGCAAGAATCAGAAGGGAGGTGGCGAGTGTTTTCATGAGCATCGGGGATGGCTATTGAGTAATGACGAAACAGAGTCAAAATACAGAGTTGCGAGGCCAGTTGCAACAAACGACATGAGCGTGAGAAATAGGCACATGAAGGGTTATACGGCACAGGGCGGACATGGTTCCTGCCCCTTTCTTCAGGGCGGGTTGCCCCTCATGGCGTATTTTCTGAAATTACGGTTTGTCCGATACCATCCATATGGAGAAAATAGCATGCCGTTTGCATCCGTGAATCCGGCGACGGGCGAGGTGCTCGAACAGTACGACGAACACAGCAGCGAGGAAACGCTGCGGAGAATCGACCTGGCCGCCACTGCGTTCCGCGCGTGGCGGGAAACGGATTTCGCCCATCGGGCCGGCCTCATGCACCGTGCTGCGGCGGAACTGCATGCGCGCCGCGAGGATTACGCCCGCATGATGACGCACGAAATGGGCAAGCCGATCACCCAGGCGCGAGCCGAAGTCGATAAATGCGCGCTCGTCTGTGACTGGTACGCAGAGAACGCGGAACACATCCTTCAGAAGGAAGTAATGCCGTCCGATGCGTCCGAGAGCTATGTCCGCTTCGATCCGATCGGTCCGGTGCTCGCGGTGATGCCGTGGAATTTTCCGTTCTGGCAGGTGTTTCGCTTCGCCGCGCCCGCTCTGATGGCGGGCAATACGGGCCTGCTCAAGCATGCGTCGAACGTGCCCGGATGCGCGCTCATGATAGAGGACGTCTTTCGCCGCGCGGGATTCCCGGAAGGGTGCTTCCAGACGCTGCTCATCGGCTCCGGCGCCGTGAAGGCCGTGATCACGCATCCCGCCGTCGTCGCCGCCACCCTCACCGGCTCGGAATCCGCCGGCAGCCATGTGGCCTCGGATGCCGGGAGGGAGCTCAAAAAGACCGTCCTGGAACTCGGCGGCAGCGACCCGTTCATCGTGCTCGATGATGCCGATGTTGACCAGGCGGCGCGCACGGGAGCGATGGCGCGCATGATCAACACCGGACAGAGCTGCATCGCCGCCAAGCGCTTCATCGTCACCGAACGCGTGGCGGAACGGTTCACCGCGCTCTTCACGCATGCCGTTGCCGGCATGAAGACCGGAGATCCGCTGCAGGACGATACCGAGGTTGGTGCGATGGCGCGTGAGGATTTGCTGCTCGATCTCGATGCGCAGGTCCGCGCCTCCGTCGCGCTCGGCGCCGAGGTGCTGACCGGCGGACGGCGCCTCGACGGTCCCGGCGCTTTCTACATGCCGACCGTGCTCGGCAATGTGCGCAAGGGGATGCCCGTGTTCGACGAGGAGACGTTCGGTCCCGTCGCGGCGGTGATCGTCGTGCGCGATGAGGACGAGGCGATCACCGTTGCCAACGACAGCGCCTTCGGACTGGGAGCGAGCCTGTGGACGCGAGACCGTGCCCGTGCGGAACGCCTGGCGCCGCGCATTGAGGCAGGCAGCGTATTTGTCAACGGACTCGTGAAATCGGATCCGCGCCTGCCCTTCGGCGGTGTCAAGCGCTCGGGCTACGGACGCGAACTCTCGCATTACGGTATCCGTGAATTCGTCAACATCAAGACCGTGTGGATCGCCTGACCATGACTTGCGCATTGCTTCCATACACTGGAACAGAAGCCTCCCGGCAGCGGGCGCGATTCCCGCTCCGTGTGCTGTGCACGATCATCATGGCGTTGTTCATCGCTTTCCCTGGCCGCGGCGCATCGCAGCAAAACGGGCCCGCGGAGCTCGTCGAACTCGTGGAAAGCGTGCCCGAGGAAACGGTGCTCGATCATGCGTCCATCCGGAATACCACTGTGGTATGGATTGAAATGCTGCGCGCCGCGCACCACAGCATCGACATCGAACAGTTCTACATCGCAAACACACCCGACGGCGCTCTCGAACCCGTGATACGAGAAGTGGAGGCGGCCGCGGCCCGCGGCGTAAAGGTCCGTGTTATCGCGGAAAAGAAATTCACATCCACGTATCCTGAAACACTCGAGCGTTTCCGTGGCGCTCCCGGCGCGGAAGTGCGCATTCTTGACATCGCGGCGATCCTGGGCGACGGCGTCCAGCATGCGAAATACTTCGTGGTGGACGATGTCGACGTGTTCGTCGGAAGCCAGAACTGGGATTGGCGCGCCCTCTCCCACATCAACGAACTCGGGCTTCGCGTACGCGACAGCGTCACGGCCGCGGCGTTCGTTCATCTGTTCGCCTTCGACTGGGCACTCGCCGGCGGAATGGAAATGCAGCAGGCGCGGCAGCTGGCGGGCAGCATGCCGACCGCCTTCCCGCACATACTCGACTGCGAGAGCGGGACGCATGCACTGACGCCGGTGTTCAGTCCCCGACCGCTGCTTCCGGACGGAGCACGGTGGGATGGCACCGCACTGGCGGCGCTGCTCGACGGTGCGCGGGATTCCCTGAAACTGCAGGTGCTTAGCTACGGCAGCTATCCGCTGCTGGAGGACGCCCTTCTCCGCGCTGCCGCTCGGGGGGTGCGCGTTTCGCTGCTCGTCTCCGACTGGTCGCTCTCATCATCGAAGCAGAAAGACCTGAAGCGCCTGCAGCGCACACCCGGAGTCACCGTGAAGTTCACTGCGATCCCCGCGCACAGCAGCGGCTTCATCTCCTTCGCGCGAGTGGAGCACTGCAAGTATCTGCTCGTCGACGCCGATCGTGCCTGGGTGGGGACGAACAACTGGTCGCCCGATTACTTCCTGTTCTCCCGCAACGCGGGCTTCATCATGCAATCTCCATCGCTCTGCGCACTGCTCCAGCAGAAGTATGCGATGAGCTGGGACGGTCCCTACGCGACAACCATCAATCCCGATACAACCTACACGGCGCGCAAACGCGACGACGGCGATGGGAAGTAATCAGTTGCAGGAGGCATCAGCCATGGAGGAACAGAAGATGACTCAGGAGAATGGGACTCGGGCACGCTCCACGAGCGAAAGGCGCGGACGCATCATCAAATTCCTGTTCCTGTTCACCATTACCTGTTCGCTGCCTCTGACGGCGCTGCTGCTCTGGGGACTCGCCTATATTCAGATGTGGCCGAGGGATATCGACATCATGGGACTTCTGGCAATCTCCGTCGGTATATTAGGTATTCTGATCTTTTACATCTTTTTATATAAATACCAGATGAACCTGGTCGAGGACACGCGCCGACGGTGGATCATGCTCGCGCTGCACGGCGCCATCACGCTGGTTCTTTTTCTGCTCACGATCTGGCTCGGCTACGATTCCCCGTGGGGACACGAGTTGATCTGGGGGAGCTACGACATGCTCTCCGCCGCGAAGCCATGGATCATTTCAGTGCTGGTCATCGGCAGCATCACGCTGCTTTCCATCCTCTTCGAGATGATCCGATCGCGTTTTGAAGCGAAATGGGAAGAGCGGGAGGAGCGGTAGGAACGGGAGGAACGGAGAGGAGCGGGAGGAACGGGAGGAACGGAGAGGAACGGAGAGGAACGGAGAGGAGCGGTAGGAGCGGAAGGAGCGGAAGGAGCGGAAGGAACGGAAGGGTGTTACATGAGAAAGTGTTTCAGGGCATCGACAATCCTTTCCGCGGCGTGGCCGTCGCCGAAGAGGGAGGAGTCGTGGATGGTGGGACGCGGCATGTTCAGTGCACTTCGTATCGCGTCGGGATCCGCGCCGGTGAGAGCGCACCAACCGCTGCGGCAGATCCCATGCCAGGCAGTGACATCGTCGAGACAGAGCGAAGGGACACCGCAGAAAAAGGCCTCGCGCGTCAATCCTCCCGAATCGGTAAGGACATGCTGCGCTCCCGCGGTGAGTGCGAGCGTTTCCGCATGGGAAAGGGGCGGGAGCAGGCGCAGTGCACCATCGCCGGGTTCGATGCCGAACGCGTGCATGCGCTTTGCGGTGCGGGGATGCAGCGGCAGCATCACCGGGTGCGGGAGGCGATTGAGCGTGTCCATCAACGAGGAGAGTCGGCTTGGGTCATCGGTATTGATCGGGCGATGAATGGTGGAAAAGAAATACGGGCTCTCGGCGAGACCCAGCCGCGCGAAGACGTCGGAAGCACTGGGCCTCCCTTCACGGTTCTTCAGAAAAAGGTCGTACATGATGTCGCCGGTGATCGTGATGTCGCCGGAGCAGGCTTCCGCGGCACAATTCTCCGCGGCGTCGGTCCCCGTGCAAAGCAGGAGGGAGGAGAGATGGTCGATGATGATGCGGTTGGATTCCTCGGGAACGGTCCAGCCCTGAATGCGTAAGCCGTCAGCTCGCCTGCTGCGTTCGCCGGCCTCGACATGGCAGAGCGGGAGTCCGCGGCGCACGGCAGCCATGCCTGCGGCGAGCGTGCTGTCGGTATCGCCGAAACACAGAACGCCGTCGGGACGCAGTTCGGCCATGGCGGCGTCGAGTTGCTCCATCATCGCGGCGAAGCGCGCCGTGCCGTCGAGCTTCTCTGTCGAAAGTGTGCGGAAGTCCGCTCCGAAAAGGAATTCCTTTTTGAATTGTCCGGAAAGGGAGGCGTCATAATGCTGTCCGGTGTCGACGACGATTTCATGGAAATCGGCGGACAGGCGTCCGGCCATCGCGGCGTACTTGATGTACTGAGGACGTGTCCCTATGACGGTCAGCAGCGTGCGCATGAGGAGGATTCCCCTGTCCCGTGCTACAGAGTGAAGCGAGCCGAGGTCAGTTCGCTGTTGACGGAAGCAAGCTTCGTGTTTTTCAATCCAAGCTCCTTGACGATCTGTACCATTTCGGGCAGGCTGCCGTCGAAGTCGTACTTCTCGCGGAATTCATCCTTGGGATAAATGACCCAGATGACTCCGTCGGGATCGATCGCGGGTTTGAGCCGCCGCGCCTTCTGCTTCCATTCCGCTGCGGAACTCGGCGCGACAAAGGCAAGATCGCATACGCCCTGGGAGACGAATTTGTTGTCGTCGCAAAGGGGCATGATCAACTCCGTCAGATAGGCGGGGTCCTTGTCGATGCGGATTTTCAGCCAGGGAATGATGCCCCATTTTTCTGCGAGAGGTTTCTGCGGCCGGCTCATGCGTATGCTTTCCGTGGTAGTGCGTTATTGTAGTGCTTTTCTGCCGATGTCCGTGCGGTAATATGCGCCGTCGAAGCGGATGCGGTTGACCGCATTGTAGGCGAGGCGGATGCTCGCGGCGAGGTCGGAGCCCTGTGCGAGAGCGGTGACGCCGAGCACACGTCCCCCGGCGGTCACGATGCGCTCACCCTCCTTTCGGGTACCCGCATGGAACACCAGCACGCCTTCTTCCTCCTCGTTGATCGCGTCGAGACCCGCAATGGGTTTGCCTGTTTCGTAGGCGTCGGGATAGCCGCTCGAGGCCATGACGACGCAGACCGCGTTGGCGTCGTGCAGCGGAAGGCGGTTGAGCTGCAGCTTCCCGTCGGCGATGTCGCGAAGGAGCACGCCCAGATCGTAGTCGATCAGCGGCAGCACCACCTGCGTCTCGGGATCGCCGAAACGGCAGTTGAATTCAAGCACTTTCGGGCCGTCTTCCGTCAGCATGAGGCCGACAAAAAGGACGCCGGAGTACGGAATTCCGTCCGCACGCATGCCGTCGATCACGCGCTTGATGACGCGCATCTTGACGTCGGCGAGCAGCTCTGTGGGAACATAGGGTGTCGGCGCAAAGGCGCCCATGCCGCCGGTGTTCTTTCCCAGATCATTGTCGAGAATGCGCTTGTGATCCTGCGCAGGGGCCAGAGTGACGAATCGCGTGCCGTCGGTAAGCGCAAAGACGGAGGCTTCAGGCCCTTTGAGAAATTCTTCCACGACCAGCGTCGTGCCGGCATCGCCGAAGGCGCTGCCCTCGAGCATGCTCTGTCCGTTGCGCATCGCTTCGTCGAAACTTTGCGCGATGATGACGCCCTTGCCGGCCGCGAGACCGTCGGCCTTGAGCACGAGCGGATAGCGCTGGCTCATGAGATAGTCGCGCAGGCGCTCAGTTTCACCGGCGTGAAATACCATGTAGGCGGCGGTGGGGATATGATGCCGCTTCATGAAATCCTTGGCAAACGCCTTGCTGGTTTCCAACTGCGCAGCGGCTTTGGTCGGGCCGAATACGCGCAATCCCGCGGCCGTGAATTCGTCCACGATGCCCTCGGCGAGAGGCGCTTCGGGACCCACGACGGTCAGATCGATCGCTTCCTTGCGCACGAACTGCATCAGGGCCTTGATGTCCGTGGCCTTGATGTTCACGTTGCTGCCTATCGCAGCCGTGCCGGCGTTCCCCGGTGCGCAGTAGATGTGCTTGACTTCCTTGCTGTGCTTGAGCTTCCAGCAAATGGCGTGCTCACGGCCGCCATTGCCGATGACGAGAATATTCATGACGCGTCAGGAGATATGGGAGTGTGTGATGTGTCCTCATCCGGATGTCCGGCGGCTCTGGTGCGAACTCGTGTGACAGGCGGTCCGGGTTCGAGGGCGGTGGCGAACAGGGAGGCGAGCCGGCCGGTGAGTACCCTGCGATCGAATTGCGAAACATATTCGTACGAAGGCGCGGGCAATCTATCATTTTTGTGCAGTGCAAACAAGGTACGGATTTGTACCGCGATGTCTTCGGCGCTGTCGGGATCAGCGAAAAACGCTGCGCCGCCTTTTTCCAGCACCTGACGTGCGGCACCATCCGGCACGCAGGCCAGCACCGGTTTCCTGGCACCGAGGTATTCATAGAGCTTGCCGGTCGACATCATGTCTTCTCCCTTCCCGTGGCCGATGACCATCCACAGTACGTCGGCGTCGACGAGTTGCGCGATGGTTTCGCGATGCGGGAGGTATCCGTGCATGGTGACCATCTCCTCGAGCTGGAGTTCGCGCATTAGTGCGACGTCTTCATCGCGCTTGCTGCCGACGATGTGGACGTCGAGCGAGCGGGCGATGTCCGGTGCACTGTCGGCGAGCGATCGCAGCGCGGTGAAGAATGCACGCGGGTTGCGGTTGTAGTAGAATGTCCCCGCGTAAAGAATACGCAGCCGACCGTCGCGTCGTCGCTGCGATTGCACGCCCTCGAAATCAGCCTGATCGTACCCCTGGGAAATGATCGTGACGTCGTTGTGCGAGAGAAATCTGCTCCCCTGCAGAATGCGTTCCTTGATCGGCCGGTTGATGCTGATGATCTGATCAGCATGGCGCAGCACGCGCTGTTCCAGCCGGTGATGCAATGCCTTGTGGAGGGGAGTGAGATAGAAATGCAGCGGATTCTCGAGCCAGGCGTCACGATAATCCACGATGAGCGGGAGTCCGGTCCGGTGCTTGATTTCGAGCCCAATGAGAAAATCCGTGTACGGAGGCGCCGTGGCATAGATCGCATCCACAGGATGCGCCTCGAGATGCTTCATGGCCTCTTCAACGGCGTGTTTTTTCCAGCCGATCTTGTTGTCGGGAATGAAGATTGACTGGCTGAGTTTTCCGAGGATATTCAACGAGCGGGCAGAAGGCATGCGCACTGTGCCTTTGCGGCGGAAAAAATGCAGCGGGTCGAGCGATGGTGTGCGGAGAATGGTGACAGGCAGTCCGTCAAGCTCTCGCAGCATCTCCTCGTCCTTCGCAAAGTAGCCGCGGTCCTCGACCGTGAGCACCGTTGGCTCCCAGCCGTGCGCGGGCAGGTACTTGACGAATTTCAGCGTTCGCTGCACACCGCTGAGCCCCAGCGGTGGGAAATAATACGCGATGACGAGCACACGATGGATGGGGCGGCTTTCGGGCATCAGGCGAGCTCCCGCAGCGCGCGCGGCAATGAGGAAAGAGTGATGGAGCCGTCGAGGGTGACCAGAAGGTCGTCTTCGATGCGGATGCCGAATGCGCCGGGAAGATAGACGCCGGGTTCGATCGTGATGACCTCGCCGGCTTCGAGCGGCGCGGTATTGCGCCAGGAAAGCAGCGGCGTCTCATGCATTTCGAGACCGATGCCGTGTCCCAGTCCGTGTTCGAAATAGTCACCGAGGCCCGCCTCCGCGATATGACTGCGCACCAGCGCATCGATTTCAGCGGCGGGGACGCCCGCCTGCACGGCATCGCACCCTGCCTGCTGCGCCGCAAGTACCGTTTCATAGGCGCTGCGGAAGGCGCGTGGGGCGGGCCCGAAATGAAGTGTGCGTGTCAGGTCGCTGCCGTAGCCGTTGACGCGGCAGCCGAAATCGATCAGCACCGGCGAACGGCGCGTGAGCTTCGCGCGTGTCGGCTGTCCGTGCACGAGCGAACTGCGTTTGCCGAAAAGGACGATGGGCGGAAAGGCGTCGCCGTCGGCGCCGAGCCGACGCTGGCGGTAGGTGAGTTCCGCCGCGATGTCGATTTCGGTCACTCCAGGCCGCAGCAGCGGCACAACGTCTTCGTACACGGCCTCGCTGATGGCGATGGCCTTGCGGATGGCATGCAATTCGTCTTCGAGCTTGACGGATCGCAATTCCTCCACGAGTCCGCTCAAGGGCAGTACGCGCAGGGGACGCAGCAGCTTCTTCAGATTGGCCGCGATGGTGGCGGACAGGTGGTCGGCTTCGAAACCGAGCGTCCCGATCTTCTCATGCAGCCGCATCTCCTGCAGGGCGGTGGAAAAGGTGCGGCCGAAAATGACCTGCGTGCGCATCCCGCGCACCTCCTGTGACGCCTGTTCCCGATACCGCGGATCGGTCATGAACAGGGCCGAGCCGGGACGCAGCAGCAGCCAGCCGTTTGATCCCGTGAAGCCGGTCAGATAGCGCACATGAGGCATATGCGAGATGACTAAGGCATCGGGACCGTCGGCGCGGAGGAGGCGCTGAATGGTTCGCACCGCGGCTCTTCTGCGTTCGTCGGCAGTCTGTTCAATCCGGCTGAGGCGACGGGACGGCACTTGTGTTGCGGATTTGTGGATAACTTCTGAAAATCTGTGGATAATGTTGAGGAAAACGCGAATATCGCTGAATTCAGCTCCGTATCGACAATTGCGATTCGTATTGTCCGGAGATGGAATTCGGGAATATTGTGGATAACCTCGTCTTTAGGCGTTGCCGGCCTGATAATTGGGCGATTCCTTCGTGATGAACACGTCGTGCGGATGGCTTTCCTTGAGGCCCGCGGTCGTGATCTGTATGAAATCGCTCTTGGTCTTCAGGTCGGGGATGTTCGCCACGCCGCAGTATCCCATGGCCGCGCGAAGTCCGCCGATAAGCTGATAGACAATTTCCTCAAGCTTGCCGCGGTAGGGAACCATGCCTTCGATGCCCTCTGGCACGAGCTTCTTGATGTCGTCTTCGACATCCTGGAAATATCGATCCTTGCTGCCTTCCTTCATGGCGCCGATCGAACCCATGCCGCGGTACATCTTGTAGCGGCGGCCTTCGTACAGCACTTTTTCGCCCGGACTCTCTTCGAGGCCCGCAAACATGCTTCCGAGCATCACCGTGTCGGCGCCTGCGGCGAGGGCTTTCGGCACGTCGCCGGTCTGCTTGATGCCGCCGTCGGCAATGATGGGGACGCCGTATTTCGCGCCCATCGCAGCGCAGTCCATGATGGCCGTGACCTGGGGGACGCCCACGCCGGTCACCACGCGAGTGGTACAGATGCTGCCCGGCCCGATGCCGACCTTCACTGCGTCCGCGCCCGCCTTGATCAGGTCCTCGACTGCCGCCGCCGTGGCGACATTGCCCGCGATGACCTGCAGGTCGGGGAACTGCTTCTTTACTTTCTTCACCATTTCCAGCACGCCAAATGAATGTCCATGCGCGGTATCGACGACGACGACATCGACCGCGGCGTCGACCAGCGCCTTGACGCGGTCCATCGTATCACTCGCGATTCCCACCGCGGCGCCCACGCGCAGACGTCCGAAAGAGTCCTTCGCCGCGTTGGGATGATGCTTTTTCTTCATGATGTCCTTGAAGGTCAGCAGTCCGCGGAGATGGCCTTTTTTATCAACGACCGGCAGCTTCTCGATGCGGTGTTCCTGCAGAATGGATTCCGCCTCCTCCAGCGTCGTGCCGAGCGGAGCGGTCACCAGTTTCTCCTTGGTCATGATGTCGTAGACGAGCATCGACTGGTTGGGCTCGAAGCGCAGGTCACGGTTTGTAAGAATGCCGATGAGCCTGTTGTCGTCGTCGACGATGGGAATGCCGGAGATACTGTATTTCTCCATGATTTCATGGGCGTCGGCGACGGTCTTGTCAGGACGCATGGTGATCGGGTTGACGATCATGCCGCTTTCAGACCGCTTGACCTTGTCGATTTCCTCGGCCTGCTTGTGGATCGACATGTTTTTGTGGATGATGCCCATGCCGCCTTCGCGGGCGAGTGCGATGGCCATCTCCGACTCGGTGACCGTGTCCATCGCGGCGCTGAGCAGGGGAATGTTCAGGTCGATTTCACGGGTGAGGCGGGTGCGGACGTCTGCTTCACGAGGGAGGATTTTCGATTTCTTGGGCACGAGCAGGACGTCGTCGAAGGTGAGTCCCATTCTGATGCGATTCTGCGGCATGATGCTTTTCCGATTGTGATGACTAGCTGTACGCCGGGATATCGGTGATCTCGCTGCCGAGGATCAGCGTGTGAATGTCGTGGGTGCCCTCGTAAGTGCGAACCGATTCCAGGTTGTTCATGTGGCGCATGACCGGATACTCGTCCAGTATGCCATTTGCGCCAAGGATGTCGCGCGCCATGCGTGCGATGGTCAGCGCGATGTCGACGTTGTTGCGCTTCGCCATGGAGACGTGCGCGAAGGTCATCGAGCCGTTGTCTTTCATGCGGCCGAGATGCAGCGCGAGCAGGCGTGCCTTGGTAATCTCGGTTTCCATGTAGACGAGTTTCTGCTGCACGAGCTGGAAGCCCGCGATGGGCCTTCCGAATTGTCTGCGCGTCTTCGCATAGTCGAGCGCCGTGTGATAGCAGGCCTCTGCCGCGCCGATCACGCCCCAGGCGATGCCGTAGCGCGCCTGCGTGAGGCAGCCCAGAGGTCCTTTGAGCCCATGCGCGTCGGGGAGGATGTTCGCCGCGGGAATGCGGCAGTCCTGAAATACCAGTTCTGATGTGACGGAGGCGCGGAGCGAATGCTTGCCCTTCATCTCCGGTGCGGTAAATCCGGGGGTTCCCTTCTCCACGAGAAATCCGCGCACCACGCCGTCGAGCTTTGCCCATACAACAGCCACATCGGCGATGCTGCCGTTGGTGATCCACATCTTCGCTCCGTTGAGCACGTAGTGGTCTCCGTCGAGCACCGCGCGCGTCTCCATGCCGCCGGGATCCGAGCCGTGATCGGGTTCGGTCAGGCCGAAGCAGCCGATGGCTTCGGCGCGCGCAAGACGCGGCAGCCAGTACTGGCGCTGCTCCTCGGTGCCGTAGCGGAAAATCGGATACATCACCAGCGAACTCTGCACACTGGCGAAACTGCGCACGCCGCTGTCGCCTCGCTCGAGTTCCTGCATCATAAGACCGTACATGACATTGTTCGCGCCCGCGCAGCCATATGCTTCTGGCAGAGTGGGGCCAAATATCCCCAACTCCGCCATCGCCGCGGGGAGGTGCATGGGGAAATGTCCCTCGCGGGCAGCCTGTTCAATTATGGGAAGCACTTCGCCGCGCACGAAACTGCGTACTGCATCGCGCAGCATGAGCTCATCTTCCTGAAACAGACTGTCTATGTTGTAGAAATCGCTTCCGGTGAGCATGCTCGGTCCGAATATGGTGAGGTGGGGAGGAAAACCAGAGAATCAACAAAGCTACGGAGATGGGCCACGAAATGCAACCCACAGCCCCGTACACAGCATGCGCGGCTCGAGTGAAGCCCGCGAGGCGCATTCCCTTTTCACCGTGCTTTTTTGTATCATTCCGTTCACACAACCACTCATGGAGTCAACGATGAAACGATGCTTCTTTCTGTTGTTTGCCGGCTTGTTGTTTGCCGGTTCCGCTCATGCGCAATTGCGCTTTACACGCGCGGATATTGAGGGGGAGCTCATCGATAGAGATCTTACCATCTTTTCGACACCCGAACTTTCCGGTGTAACCTTCAACCTTGGTGCGGCCGGCGGAGGGCAGGTGTATGATTTTTCCGGATTCACTTTTCAGCAGTCGACCTATCAGACGGCATTTATCTCACCGGATGTCACCCCGTATGGGATGGACTTCCCCGCCGCGACGCACGCCCAGATTCTCGGAGACGCGAGTACGTTTTTCAGCTATACCCGTCTCGACGATATCGGCTACTATGATCTCGGCTATGCGACAGAAATATCAGACGTGCCTTACATTCTGAAATACGATCCGGAAATGCCCTCCTTCAAGTTCCCCGTCCAGCTCGGTGCATCCTGGAGCTACTCAGGCAACGAAGTGCAGCCCATGGAGGGTTTTTTCCATAAAACGGATATGCAGATTGAAGTCGTGTCGGAAGGTATTCTGACCACGACCATGGGAAGCTGGCCCGCGCTGTGCATCCGCAATCGCGAGCAGACCACCGACCGCATCGAGTTTGCCGGCATGGTGGTCAGCGAGGAGATGACGAGCAGCGTCAACTACATGTTTCTGACGAAAAGCGGAGTGAGCGCTTCGCTCACCGTCGACACGCTCGATGCCGCAAGCTGGAACCCACGCGTACTCGATGCCGGCCTGACGTTCTCTCAGCTTCCTTCCGCCGTGCACAGCGTCACCGCTCCCGACGGTTTCGGCATCGCATCCGTGTACCCGCATCCGGTTACGGGCGGAAGCACCGTCGTGGCATGGCAGACCGATGGACCCGCCGTATTGACGCTGCATGATAATTGCGGACGCGAACTGCGCCGCATCGCGCAGGATGCCATACCCGGCCTTCAGCAGCAGACGCGTCTTTCGGTGCAGGATCTTCCTGCCGGAATGTACTTTGTCCGTCTCACGCGCGGCAATGCCGTCTCGCAGAAGCCGCTGTTGATTCTTCGCTGACGATCGTGCAGGGGGGCGTCGGCACGACGCTCCCCCGCAGCATCCCGCTCCGCCCGGATGGGTTGGTGTGGTCATTCAGTTGTATTTTTCGTACCTTCTCCTCCATATAATAATTCCGTGATTTCAATCACTTGATGCCACCCTTGTGAATGTGAAGACGTTACTCCTGCCCGTTCTCCTTTCGATGGCGGTGTTCGCGTTTCTCCCTGCTTCAGTCACCGGGGAACAGGAAACGCACGGCGCAATTGTACCGGAGAACCTCCCGTCCGCCCCTTTTTCACTTGTGGAAAACCGCGGGCAATGGAGCATACGCTCCGCCGCTGGCGCTCTCCGCGCCATCAGCTCTCCCCTCAATCACGCCCGGCTCTTTGTGTTCGATCGCGGACTGAGTCTCGTCTATTACGGACTCCCGGCCCCCATGCCGCCCGTCCGAGACGCGCGGATGCCTGCGGCGCCCGAAGGACTCGCGAGCTACCGCGTCGATCTGACCTTCGACGGCTGCACACCCGGACGCGCATTGCTGACACAGCCGCGCTCCGCGGTACAGCACTGGTACGTTCCTGGTGCCGCCGAGGGAAGTGAAAGCGCGCAGCTGTTTGGGGGCGTGACATTCGAGAACCTGTACCCGGGCATCGACCTCGTGTGCAGGCTGGAATCTGATGGTATCAAATATGAATTCATCGTTCAGCCCGGCGCGGATGCGTCGCGCATCACAATGCGCATGGTTGGCGCGGGCGACCCGGAGCTGCGGCCCGACGGAGGACTGCAATTCCATCACGATGCCGGTACGTTGCGCGACGCGGCCCCGTTCGTGTATCAACGCACGGAGGACGGCGGGCGCGAGGTGCTGCAGTCTCAATGGCTGACGGATGGCGACAGGCTTGGATTCTTCGTCGAGGGGCGCGACCCTGCGCGTCCCCTGATCATCGATCCTTTCCTGCAGTGGAGCACCTTCCTTGGCGGAAAGCTGTCCGATTATGCTCGCGATGTGGTCGTGGACAGGCAGGGCACGATTTATGTCACCGGGTATTCAGCCAGTCCCGATTTTCCGGTCTCGCCCGGCGCGCTGCAGAGCACAGCCCATGGCAGCTTCGAAGTGTTCGTCAGTGCCTTCTCCCGCGAACGGAGACAGCTCTGGTCAACGTACTTCGGCGGAAGCGCCTCGGAAGAGAATCCGCAGATCGCCCTTACGGGAGATGGGCAGCTGTATGTAGCCGGTTCGACTTCGAGTACGGACCTGCCTGTGACGCAGGACGCACTGCAGCCCCGCAACGGAGGCCGCTACGATGTCTTTCTTCTCGCGCTCGACGACAAGGGACGCCGCCGATGGGCAACGTATTTCGGTGGGAGCTATTCCGATGAATGCGGCGACATCGCCGTAACTGCCGACGGCGCGGTGTACATCACCGGCGGCACGTACAGCACGAATTTCCCTGTCACGCCGGATGCGATCCAGACCAGCAACAACGGAGATTACGACATTTTTCTCGCACGATTTTCCCAGAAGGGCGTACGGGAATGGGCGACCTATATCGGCGGATGGAGCATGGATTTCGCCGCGGCACTCGCCGTGGACCGAGGCGGCGACCTGTATATCGCCGGCCGCACGGAAAGCACGAACCTCCCTGCCATCACGCTCGAACGGCAGTCGGCCTACGGCGGCGGCAGTTTCGACGGCTTCGTGATGCGCCTCGACGGCAAGCAGCGCAGAATCCGCTGGAGTACGTATTTCGGTGGTGAACAGGAAGAAAGCGTGGAGCGCATCGCACTCGACAGCGAAGGAAACATCCTGCTGACCGGCTATACGGCGAGTACGCAGTTTCCCCTCGCCGGCAATCCGGTGCAGAAGCGGCTCGGCGGACTGATCGATGCCTTCGTCGCAAGCATGGACCCCAACGGGGCGCTCCGCTGGAGCAGCTACCTCGGCGGCGTGGAAGTGGACAAGGCCACCGGGCTCGCCATCGATAAAAACGACAACATCCTTCTTTCAGGGTTTACGGGAAGCCGCAATTTCCCGCTCGCCGGCAAGCCATTCCTCGATCGGAAGGGAGGCGGCTATGATATTTTCATCTCGCAATTCACGCCTTCCGGCGGCTACCTGTGGGGCACGTTTTACGGTGGTGAAACACATGACATCAGCTACGGCCTCGGGATGGATCCGCAGGGAAATGCCGTGGTCGTCGGCGGAACCGAAAGCAAGGGCTTCCGCACGGTCGGCAACATCTTTCAGGGTGATCTCTCAGGGTTGACAGACGCATTTCTCCTGCGCGTGATTTTCAACGAGCCTGTCGCATTCGCGGGCCCCGACACGACGATATGCCGCGACGGCAGCACCAAACTCGGTGGCGAAGCAACGGGCGGCACACCACCGTACAAATATGAATGGAGCCCCACAGTTTCGCTCTCGAATCCGCAGGATGCGCGTCCCTACGCCTCGCCCAGCAGCACAACGACCTATGTGCTCGCGGTCACCGACGCGGAAGGTGCTGTCACGACCGACACCGTCGTCGTCACGGTTGCAGAACCGCCGATCGCAGATGCAGGCAATGATCGCGCCGTGTGTCCCGGAAGCAGCGCCGTGCTGCAGTCGAAGGTGAACGGGGGACGTGGCCCGTATCGTTTCCTCTGGTCGCCAGCGGCCGGACTCAACAATCCCGAAGCGCCGAATCCCATTGCTGCGCCCTCACACACCACGCGCTACGTGCTTACGGTTACCGATGCGCTCGGCTGTTCTGCAAGGGATTCTCTTACCGTGCGTGTCTATCCCGGAATCGAAGTGGATGCGGGGGGACGCATCACTGCATGCGCCAACGCACCGACTGCCTTGCTCGCGAAAGTCACCGGAGGTACAGCACCGTATCGCTATCTTTGGTCCCCCACGATCGGGCTCAACGATCCCGCGGCGCAGAGTCCAGTGTTGACTCCGCGCAGTGACGCGAGGTACGTCGTCACTGTCACGGATGCCAACGGCTGTTTCGATGCCGACACGGTGCTTGTGGCGGTGTATGATCCACCCGTGGTGGATGCGGGCGATGATCTGGCACTCTGCGCCGGCGAGTCGTCGCAGTTGAAGGCCCGCGTCAGCGGCGGCAAAAAACCGTACTCGTTCGAATGGACACCGCGCACCGGGCTCAGTTCGGCGACTGTACTCGCACCCGAACTGCGTCCCGAACAGAGCGCAGTGTATGTGCTCACCGTGCGAGATGGTAACGGCTGCGTGGTGACCGATTCCGTGCTCGTGACGCTGCATCCGCAGCCGGTGATGCAAATGGCGAGCGACGTCAACGTCTGTTCCGGTCGCGATGTGCAGATCGGCGCCGAAGCTACCGGCGGGAGAGCACCGTACCGCTATCGGTGGGCACCTTCTGCCGGGCTCGACAATGCTGGGCTCGCCATGCCGAAGGCATCACCGACGAGGAATACGACATATAGCGTGACGGTGACTGACGCAAATGGCTGCACCATCAGTGGAATCGTGCGTGTGACCGTACAGCCGCGTCCCGAACTGCGGTACAAGGATCGGCATCAGATCTGCGCCGGCGCAAAGGTGGAACTCAGCGGCAGCATTAGCAGCGGCTCCCCGCCGTTTGCGTATTCCTGGACGCCGCCGCTCGGACTGAGCAATCCAAACATTGCCAACCCGGTCGCCAATCCTCAGATAAGCACAACATATTTGCTGCGCATCACCGATGCAGCCGGCTGTTCGGCCGAGCAGAAGGTGGACGTCGAGGTGATAGCGCCTCCTGTGGCACAGGCCGGGGACGACGTCGTGCTTTGTGACGGGACTCCGACGACCCTGAGTGGACGAGCATCGGGCGGACGTCCCCCGTACACGATTTTATGGAGTCCTGCCGCGGGCCTCAGCAGTGTGCGCGAACTTTCGCCTACCGTGCGCGTGTCGACTTCCCGCGTGTACACACTCACCGTGACTGATGCGAACGGCTGTGTCTCCACGGACGAAGTCTCCGTGCTCGTAGCACCCTCGCCCGAAGCGCATGCCGGTGCAGACGTGCGCATGTGTGCCGGTACCAGTACCCCGATCGGTGGAACTGCCACCGGCGGCACCCCGCCATTCCGCTACAGCTGGACCCCGACGTTCGGGCTCGATAATCCGTCGGCGATGAACCCGGTCGCCAGTCCCAACCAGACCACCGAGTATACCGTCGCAGTCACCGATGCGCGCGGCTGCACCGACACGGACGCCATCACCGTGTTCGTCTATCCGCGTCCCATCGTCTCCGTTCCCCGCGAAATGACGATCTGCCGCGATCAGGGGCGCCGTATTGAACTGGGCGTCAGCGGCGGAAGCGGGCCATATCGCTACGACTGGATGCCGCGCGAAGGTCTGAGCGACGGTGCGGTTGCGAATCCTGTAGCGAATCCCATCCAGACGACGACCTACACCGTGACCGTCACGGATGCGAACGGATGCCGCGTGAACGCGACGATCACCGTCACGGTGCAGCCCTGCAATAAGGCGGATGCCGGGGAAGACGATGCGCTCTGTCTCGGCGGGGAATTGAGACTCGGTCCTGCACGCGTCGACACCAGTCATGGTGCGCGCTATTCATGGTCGCCCGAGACCGGTCTCAGTTCCGCGAAAACCGCCCAACCGATTGCGCGACCAGTAAAATCAACCTCATACGTCCTCACTGTGCGCAACCGTTTTGACTGCGTCACAAAGGATACCGTGAGCGTCACCGTGTACCCCGTTCCCAGCGTCGACGCAGGGAAGGGACGCAGCATCTGTTTCGGGGGAGAAACGGAGTTGAAGGCCATCGCGAAAGGCGGACAGCCGCCGTACCGCTACGCATGGGAACCGGTCGACGGACTGGTCGACCCAACCGGCGCCGCGACGAAGGCGCGTCCATCGCGCAGCATCACCTATCGCCTGACCCTCACCGACGCACGCGGTTGTCGCGACGTGGATTCGGTGCGGGTGACAGTCGCCGAACCGCTGCAAATCGCAATGGCCCGAAACCTGGAGGCATGCGAAGGACAGTCCGTCGGCATTGGGGGAAACATCGCCGGAGGAACGAAGCCCTACAGGATTTTCTGGAGTCCCGCCGGCGGACTCAGCAACCGTTCCATTGCGACACCCGTGCTCACACCCGTGGGAGATGTGACATATACCGTCACAGTGACCGACGCCGAGGGCTGCCAACTCGTCGACAGTGTTCGTGTCGACATGCTTGACGCGCCTGCAATCGCAATTTCAGCTGACGGTAGTACGGATCTCTGTGCCGGGCAGGCTGTGACGCTGAACGCGACGCCTGGATTCGTATCCTACGCTTGGTCGACCGGTGAAACTTCACCCAGTTTCCTCGTGAAAAAAGCAGGTGAATATTCCGTCACCGTAAAAGACGCGAAAGGATGCAGCGCCACCTCTCCGCCGGTCCGCGTGCGCGTGTTCGATCTGCCGCAGCCGCGCATCGCGGCGCTGGGACCACTTACATTCTGCGAAGGTGACTCCGTTGTACTGGACGCAGGAAAGGGCTACGCATCCTACAGATGGTCAACAGGTGCCACGGGGCGATATCTGGGGGTCAGGTCGGCCGGGACGTGGTCTGTGACTGTCACGGGTGAAGGCGGCTGCGCGGCGGAAGCCACGCCGGTGACCACGTCGACGCGTCCCATGCCAATCGCGAATATCCAGTTGCGACGAGATACACTGATTGCCTCCGAAGCCCCGCGTTACCAGTGGCTGCGAGACGGCAAGTCGCTGCGCGGCGCCACCGCCCGCGTGCTCGTCGCCAAAGGCAGTGGGCGCTACCAGGTGCGTACCTCGAATGAAACGGGCTGCGAGACGCTTTCGGAAATACGTGACCTGCGCTTCGGCAGCGCGACGGTGAGCCTGCCCAGGCTGAACGCGCGGGTCGGAGACACTGTCGCTCTCACGCTGCAGTTGGTCAAGCCGGTTGGACTCGATGCGGCGGGCGCGGGCAGCTGCACAGCCATATTCTCGGTGAAAAAAAAAACGCTGGGCGTGATTTCGGGCGGACAGGTCGTGTCTGAATCGGAGGATGAACAATTGATCCGCATCGACGGTCAGTACAGGAAGGGGAGCACGACGCTCGCGGTGCTGCGCGCGGCTGTCCTCGACGGCAAGCGTCGCATCGCCCTGGACCTGAAGTCCGTTGAATGGGGCGAGGGATTGATCCGCAGCAGTCTTCGCGACGGCTGGCTGCAGCTTCCCCGCTGAATGATTCTCGTATGATCCCATGCCAGGTTCCGGCATGCGAAAAGAAACGGGCGCGTGTGCCCGACGACTCTCAATGCTGCATGAGGTATGATGTGAAACGCAGTCTGCTCTGGTTCGCGTTCGTTGCCATCCTGACAATGCCGTTGGCTGCGCAGGACACGGATGAGGGCGGCCCGGTGCTCCGGGCTCGCTACGGGATATTCGGAGATTATTCGCTGAATTATCACACCGCCGATTTCCGGCAGCTGCCGGGGGTGCCCAATTGCTGTCCGCGTTTTGAAACAGGCGATGGCACGGGCTTCGCGCTGGGAGTGCTGTATGAACTTCCCCTGCAGCAAAAGCTTGCGCTGCTCCTGCGGCTTGGATACGCGGATTATAGCGGACTGCTGACCGCCCAGGAAAAGGAGATGCTCTACGTCGCGCCATCGTACTACGAGGGCACGTTCGAGCACACCGTCGATGCCACACTCGCCGCCATCGTCCTCGAACCCATGCTGGCCTGGAAGCTCGTCGACCGGCTCTCGCTGCTTGCCGGACTCCAGGCGGGGTATGTTATGACCGCCGACTATGCGCAGCTGGAAACAATCGTCGACCCCGCCGATCGTGGCGTGTTCGTCGATACGCAGCAGCGCACACGTAATGCTTCCGCGGGCAACATCCCCGATGCTTCCAGCTTTACAGCTTCGCTGATGGGGGGCTTGCGTTACGAGGTGCCGCTCGATGACGACGGCACCCTCACCGCTGCACCGGAGGCACTGTTTTCCTATGGACTGACTCCCGTGGTTTCCGATCTCGACTGGCAGGTGAATACACTGCGTTTCGGCGTCAGTTTGCTGTATCGTCCCTCGGAAGAGAAAGCCGCGCCGCCCCCTCCTC
>JACZJN010000219.1 GCA_014860565.1 Bacteroidota bacterium | reverse complement strand
GGAACGGGGTCATGTGCACATCCTGTACCGGTTCAAGGGCATGGAGGAGGGATCCGGAAGGTCGTGATCAGAACTCGTCTGGCGGCGGCAGAGGGGGATACTCGTATTCCTCGAATGATCAGGACGCGACATCCCGCAATTATCCCCCGGGGAATTCCGCTTGGGGAGGCGACTACCGCTTGGAACGCGGGGGACGAGGTGGTCACCCTGTAGCGAACGATCCAACTGAACGGCTATTCATGGGCGGCGGAGGCGGAGCAGGACATCAGAACAACAGCGCAGGCGGTGCTGGGGGGAACGGCGGCGGCATTGTGCTGCTGATTGCGTCGACCATTACCGGGACAGGCAGCATCAGTGCAAACGGCGCGAACGGGGGCGATACGCAAGGCACCGGGAACGACGCGCCCGGAGGCGGTGGCGCGGGTGGAACAATCGTTGCCTACGCGACCTCCTCCCTCAGTGGAATCGCATTCACGGCAAACGGTGGCGATGGGGGAAATCAGAGTATCAGCCAGGCAGCGCACGGGAACGAAGCAGAGGGACCCGGCGGTGGTGGCGGCGGCGGATATATCGCCACGGCCAACGGTGTTGGCTCTTCGCAAAGCGCGAACGGCGGGGCGAATGGAATCACGAATTCGGTGGCGCTGACCGAGTTCCCGGCCAACGGCGCGACTTCAGGCGCCACAGGGGAAATCAATCAGATTGTCACCGTCCTGCCGGTTCCGGTCGAACTCGTCACTTTTCGCGCACATCTCAAAGACGACCTCGTGCAGTTGCACTGGTGCACGGCAACGGAACTGAACAATTTCGGCTTCGAGATTGAGCGCCGGGAAGACGGCGGCGCGTGGGAACGGATCGGCTTCGTCCCTGGTCAGGGCACGACGGCATCCCCGAAGGAGTATTCGTACGTCGACATCCTTTCCCCGGCTCTGCGATCAGGATCCGTGCTTTCGTATCGACTGCGTCAAGTGGACCGTGACGGAAGCTTCGACCATTCCCCTGTCGTGGAGATTCGCTACGGTGCACAGCCATTGTCGATGACGCTCCTTCCCCCGTATCCCAGTCCCGCCCATGACGTGATTGTGCTTCCTTTCTCCCTGGAGCATGCTCGCCGCCTGTCGATACGCATCTTCGATATCCTGGGCAACGAAGTGCTTATCGTCCGCAATGGCGAAGTATTTCAAGAAGGCGTCCATGCGCTCGGCGTCAGACTCGATGCACTTCCCAACGGACACTACTTCGTCGAAATTCGTTCCGACTCCGAACGCGGCGTACAGCCCGTGAGGGTGATGCGCTGAGGCCTCGACTGCGGAACCGCGGACGATCACAAGAATTGCCATATGACGCCAAAACGCACCGCGGCCGTCCACTATAGACGGCCGCGGTGCGTTTTTCAGATCAGGTGCAGGAACAGCGCCTTACGGACGCAGAATCCGAAGAGACGGCGTTACGTCGTTTGCCGTGTTATCGTAGCTGATATTCGTCCCGCTCAGATTCGTGACTGCCATATCGACGTAGGTTATCTTGCGGTTGATGGTTGGCGTTGTGATGTACGCTATTCCGGAAGCGCCCGTCACCGCCGTCGCGCTCCCCGACACGCCCCCGCTCCATGCCACGGTCACCGATACTCCGGCGAGCGGGTTGTGGGAAGCATCGTGTACGGTCACGGCCAACGTCGCATTCCAATTCCGTCGGACCAATGCGGAACTGCCGCTGACAGCGCCGACATGGACAAACGTCGTGGGAGGCGGGGTCAGCGTCGTCGCCGACGCGATGTTCGTATATGCAGAGGTTCCGAACGCATTCCAGGCGCGGACCTGATAATAGAACTGGGTGCTGCTCCCGAGTCCGGTGTTGCTGTAGCTGGAAACCCCAGCGCCGACGGATGCGATCTGTGTGAAGGTTATTCCATCGGACGAACGCTCGATGTAGAAACCGCTTTCATCGTTGGAATTATCTGCCCAGCTCAGATTGATCGCGCTTGTGGAAACCGCCGTCGCAGTCAGGGACGTCGGTGCGGTGGGGGGATTCCCCGACACCGGCCCGGTGATCAGACTGTAGAGGAGCTTGTTGGTCGTCCCAGCAGGTAGACCCGAGATGGTGGCGGTCGTCGTCGCTCCTCCGATAAGGGCGGAAGCGACCTGCGCGGGGTTCGCGCTGGTGTTCACGCCCAGGTAGAGCGCGGCGACACCGGCGACATGCGGCGTTGCCATGGACGTTCCCGAAAGTGTGGCGTAGGATGTCGAGGAGTTCTTGTACGAGGAATAAATGCTCGATCCCGGTGCGAGAATGTCGACCACGCTGCCGTAATTGGAATAGGATGCGAAGCCGTCGGTACTCGTCGTGGCGCCGACGGTGATCGCGCTGGGCTCGCTTGCGGGTGATTTGCTGCTGGCAAGCGTGCTTTCGTTGCCGGCGGCGACGGCGAAGACCACGCCATCGGAAACAGCGTTGGCGACCGCGGCATTGAGCGAAGAGGAATAGCCTCCGCCCAGCGACATGTTCGCCACCGCGGGATTGGTGCCGACGTGATCACTCACGACCCAGTTGATGCCGGCGATGACGCCCGAGGTCGTTCCTGAACCCCGGTTGTCGAGCACGCGGACCGCTTTCAACGTCACGTTCTTCGCCACACCGACATTGATGCCGCCGACGGTACCCGACACATGCGTGCCATGACCGTTGCCGTCAGCGCCCGTGCCGCCGAATGCATCGAATCCGAACGAGGCGCGTCCGTTGAATTCCACATGATCGTAGCGAATGCCGGTGTCAATGATGTACGCCGTCACACCGGTACCGTCGGTGTTGTACACATAGTAGCCATCGAGGGGACGGCTCCGCTGATCAATGCGGTCGATTCCCCAGAGATTGCTGCCGACGGGCTGCGATACGGTATTCGCCGTCATGATCCCGTCCGCTTCGATGTAATCGACGTTCGGATTGTGGCGGATGCCTTCGAGTGCCTGCGCCGGGATCGTGGCGCAAAAGCCCTTGAGAGCGCTGCCGTAGCGGTAATGCACCTTGCTGCCGTTCCCGCGCGTCATCTCGTCAATTGCCCTATCGGCGTTCCCGACGGATTCCTTGAATACGACGATGTACCGATCCTTCAGATCGATATTTCCACTCGCATCATCGATAGTTGCGGCCTTGCGCAAACCTGCGTCACCATCTGAAGCGGGACCGGAAGGTTGATCGCTGCAGGCGGCAAAAAAGAGCATGGCCAGGGTGAACACTAGAGAAAAGCGTTTCATTTCTGGATCTCCTGAAAAATGATCGAGCAAAATATCGGACAACATGAAAAAACACGACAGGAGGATGTGCTTGTCGTAATCCGCCTCGTGCAAATAAAATATCGGTGCGATTTTATTTCTGCAGAATGTTACCGCTTTCGCACGCCAAATGCCACAAGAATCTGAGGGAATTTCAGCTGTTTTTTTGATGTCCGCCTCGGGGCGGATTCTCTCTTGCCACTGCTGCATGCCGTAACCTTCTCAGCGCCAAGAAATTATCGCACGCGGCTGCAAGGGCATTGACACTCGTGCAAAGATTTGCTACTATCATTGTGTCAGACTCATAAGGAAATCCGTTCGAGCAGGAGCCCCTCTTCACGAGCGCCGTGGGCTCATGTTCGTGTTGCGGCTATGGTACGTTCGCCAGTCGAAGGAGATGGCAATGCAGGAAGCCACGGAAAATTCACACAAGCCCGTGCTGGAGCAGTTGGCTTCACAAACCTCACAGGAGATGGAAGACCAGTTCCGCACCGTGTTTGAAAGCTCCCACGATGCGATTTTCCTTCTGACCGAAGAAGGGTTCTTCGACTGCAATCCCCGTGCGCTCGAAATCTTCTCCATCCCCGCCCGCGACGTCATGACGCATATCCACCCCGCGGACATTTCCCCCCCGCGGCAACCCGACGGCCGTCCTTCGATGGAAGCGGCGCTGGAGCATATCCGTCATGCATTCATGAGCGGTGTCGACAGTTTCGAATGGACGCACCGGCGTATGAACGGTGAAGACTTCCCTGCCCACGTGCTGCTTTCCGCATTCGACTTCGGCGGACGCCGGGTGCTGCAGGCGACGGTGCGCGACATCACGCCCCAGAAAGCGGCGGAATCAGCGCTCCGTGAGAAAACCGAGGAACTGGACCGTTTTTTCAATCTCGCGCTGGACCTGCTGTGCATCGCGGATACCGACGGATATTTTCGGCATCTGAACCGCGTCTGGGAAACGACGCTGGGATATACACACGAGGAACTCGAGGGACGACAGTTCCTTGAACTCGTGCATCCCGATGATCTTCAGTCGACACTCGATGCCATCGCAGCGCTTTCCGATCAGGTTCCGGTGATCGGTTTCACCAACCGCTATCGTTGCAAGGATGGGAGTTATCGCTGGATCGAGTGGCGTTCTGCTCCCGCAGGCAAGCTGATCTACGCAGCCGCGCGCGATATCACGCCGCATATCAAGGCGGCCGAACAGCTCCGCCAAATGAACGACACACTCGATCGACGGGTGCATGAGCGTACGCAGCAGTTCGAAGACAGCGAAGCGCAGCTGCGGCGGCTCAACGCCGAACTTGAGCAGCGCGTGCAGGAACGCACAACCTCGCTCGAAACCGCCAACCGCGAACTGGAGGCAGCCAACCAGGAACTCGGGGCTTTCAGTTATTCGGTTTCGCATGACCTGCGCGCGCCCTTGCGGCATATCAGCGGGTTTGTCGACCTGCTCCTGCGCGACGTCGCGCCGCAGCTCGATGAAAAGGGCAGGCGCTGGATGGGGCTCGTGGCCGATGCCGCAAAGGACATGGGGCAGCTTATCGATGACCTGCTCGTATTCTCGCGCATGGGCCGGACGGAGATGCTCCATAGCGACTGCGATCTGCAGAGTATCGTACGCGAGATCATGGATGCACTGCAGAATCAAACATCGCAGCGCCGCGTCGATTGGATTATCCCGGAACTGCCCACCGTGCGCGGCGATCCTTCCATGCTCCGACTTGCCCTGATGAACCTGGCAAGCAATGCGCTGAAGTACACGCGCACCCGCGACCCCGCTCGTATCGAAATCACCTGCACGGAAAGCGGGGACGAATGGATTATCGCTACGCGCGACAACGGCGTGGGCTTCGACATGCAGTACGCCGACAAGCTGTTCGGTGTTTTCCAGCGTCTGCATTCCTCGAAGGAGTACGAAGGGACGGGTATCGGCCTGGCGAACGTGCAGCGCATCATCCACCGGCATGGCGGACGCGTATGGGCCGAAAGCGCCGTCGACAAGGGGGCAACGTTTTATTTCAGCCTGCCCCGATAGGGCAGGAGCGAAGGGGGCGCTGCCTCCATGACATGATTATCCGTATCGACAATCGGAGAGTATCGTGATCAAACCTTTTCTCAGACGCATCCTGCTCGCGGAAGACAGCGCGCGCGATGTGGAATTGACACTTGAGGCACTCGCGGAGTACAATCTTGCAAATGAAGTTATCGTTGTCGAAGATGGTGTGGAAGTGCTCGATTATCTGTACTGCCGCGGCAAGTATGAGGGCCGCATTGATCGTCCCCCAGCCGTGGTGCTGCTCGATATCAAGATGCCGCGGATGAACGGTATCGAGGTCCTGCGTGCAATCCGTGCCAGTGAGGAGTTCCGCGTCCTGCCTGTCGTCATGCTCACCTCGTCGCGGGAAGAGCGTGACATCATCGAGAGCTATGATCTCGGGATAAACGCATACGTCGTCAAACCCGTCGACTTCCAGGACTTCATCGAAGCCGTGAGAACACTCGGACTGTTCTGGGCGGTGATGAACGAACCGCGTCCGCAGGGAGGCGCACACGGATAATTCACCCAAAGACGATTGGAGCAACACATGACACCCACGCTGCGCATCCTGTATCTGGAGGATAACGCCCGCGACGTCGAGCTTGTCAGGGCGAGTCTCGAGACCGAATCGATCGAATGCGTCATCATGGACGTAGATACGCGCGAGGGTTTTCTCGCGGCCCTTTCCGGACTTGCGCCCGATGTGATATTCAGCGACTACACGCTTCCCGCCTACAATGGACTCGCCGCCCTCAAGGATGCGATGCAGATTGCGCCCGACACCCCGTTTATCTTTGTCTCGGGGACGATCGGCGAGGAGAATGCCATCGAGACACTGAAGCGCGGCGCGACCGATTACGTGGTGAAACGCAATCTTTCGCGTCTCACCCCCGTGCTGCACCGCGCCATCGCCGAGAAAACCGAGCAGCGACTTCGCCGCCAGGCCGAAGAACTCATCCGTCAGAAGGAACAGCGTTTCTCCGCATTCATGAGTAACCTTCCCGGCGTCGCTTTCATCAAGGACAAGGACCGCCGCTATGTCTTTCTCAATGACGCAGCAGACATCTACATCTGTCACGAGCCGCTCGACTGTCTCGGCAAGCGCGATGAGGAAATCCTTCTTTCCGAACTCGCCGAGCGCATGCGCCGAAGCGACGAGGAAGTGCTGCAGGACAAACACATTGTGCACATCGTAGAAGAAATCACCGTCACTTCGACCCCCCACCGGTGGTTCACAACCAAATTTCCCATCACCGACAAATACGGCACCGCCAACTGGATCGGCGGCGTCGGCATCGACATCACGGATCAGGCACACTGGACCGCAACCAAATAACGAAACGCCAAGGAAGCGCGCACCCTCCGATCGATGCCCACAGCAACAGCTTGGACCGACGTCTGGATGACGGGACGCTCCTGGCTACTTGGCCGGAAGATCGCAAACGCTGACTCAGTTTTCTCCCGAAAACTGTTCATCATACTCGACCTCGAAGCGGAGACGGTGCCTTGCTTCCTCCTGCGCAAGCAGGTAGAAAAGGTCCTTCATCGCATCATCCTCCGATGCCGAGGAGAGTTCCATGTACAGCAGGTATGCGGCTTTTTCCGCTTTCATAGCGAGGATCAGCGCCTGCTGATACCCCATGTCCGATGAAGGGACAACATCCTCCACAATGTCGGCTACATGAAGATCTTTGATGCGCGCCTGCGGAATCCAGCCCGGGCGCCCGGTCATGACGATGAGAATTTTCCGCTTGTGCTCCATTTCCTCCGCAGCGAATTCCTCGAAGATTCTCGCGATGTGCGGTTGTACCATGCTCCGGGCAAGGTCGGTGTAAAACTCCGCGGCTTCCTCTTCCTTCCGGACGGCAAACTCCAGAACTGCTACCAGCGATTCGAATTGCATCTCATCCTCGGCTGCAATGATAACGGTACGTGTGCTTTATTCCCCGTCCCCCCCCATCAGGTATTCATGGATGGAGTTCGCCGCCTTTCTTCCGGCACCCATGGCAAGGATCACCGTGGCAGCACCGGTGACGACGTCTCCTCCGGCCCAGATTTTATCTCGCGACGTCTTTCCGGTTTCCTCGTCCGCCTCAATGTTCCCTTTCTTTCCCAACAGGAGGCCAGGCGTCGTCGATCCGATCAGAGGATTGGGACTGTTTCCTATCGCACAGACGACGGCATCGACAGGCACGGCCACCTCGGATCCTTCGATGGGGACGGGCCTGCGGCGTCCCGAAGCATCCGGTTCGCCAAGTTCCATTTTCTGCACGATCATTTCCTTCACCCAGCCTGATGCGTCGCCGTTGTAGCGCAGGGGTAACGTGAGAAAATCAAAGATGACGCCCTCTTCCTCCGCATTTTCGATCTCCTCCATACGCGCGGGAAGTTCCTCACGCGAACGACGATAGACAATCCTCGATTCCGCACCGAGACGCAAGGCGCTGCGCGCGCAATCCATGGCAACATTGCCGCCTCCAACCACCGCGACGCGTTTATGCGCCTTGATCGGCGTGTGATATGTGGGAAAGAGGTAGCCCTTCATCAGGTTCAGACGCGTGAGATATTCATTCGCGGAATAGACGCCGTTGAGATTTTCGCCGGGAATTTCCATGAACCACGGGAGCCCCGCACCCGAGCCCACGAAGGCCGCATCGTATTCCTCGAGCAGACTGTCCATCGTCTGCGTCTTCCCCACCACAAAGTCAGTGTAGACTTCGACGCCGAGACTCTTCAGGTAATCGACCTCACGGTTCACGATCGCTTTCGGGAGACGGAATTCGGGGATGCCGTAGACGAGCACCCCACCGAGTTTATGCAGCGCCTCGAAGATGGTAACTTTGTGCCCTCGCAGGATGAGATCGCCTGCGACCGTGAGTCCGGCGGGCCCCCCACCAATAACGGCGACCTTCTTCCCGGTCCATTCGGGAATCTCGGGCATATCGACATGTCCCTGCCGCGCTTCCCAGTCCGCGAGAAAGCGCTCAATGCGCCCGATCGCCAGCTGTCCTTCCTTCTTGACCAGCGTGCAGACCTTTTCACATTGATCTTCCTGGGGACAGACGCGCCCGCATATCGCAGGCAGGCAGTTTTTCTGCTTGATGATGCGGATACCCTCCGCGAAGTTTCTGTCGGCGACACATTGGATGAACGCGGGGATATCGATTTCGACGGGACAGTTCTGAACGCAATGCGCCTTTTTACACTGGATACATCGCTTCGCTTCTTCCACTGCCAGTTCTTCCGAGTAGCCGAACGCAACTTCATTGAAATTAAATTTGCGCACCTCGGGTGGTTGTTTCGGCATTTCACGCCGGATGAGATCGAGTACTTTTTTCTCGGTCATCAGGAAACCTCCTCCGATTGATGCGCATGCTCCTCGCACTTGCTCGTACGCAGCGGGATCACTTCCTCGGCCATATAGGATTTCCTGCGCTGCGCGAGCTCCGCCCAATCCACTTCGTGGCCGTCGAACTCTGGGCCCTGTACGCAGGCGAATTTCGTCATGCCTCCCACGGAGACGCGGCAGACGCCGCACATGCCCGTTCCGTCGATCATGATCGGGTTGAGGTCGACGACCGTCTTGATCCCGAGCTCGCGCGTGGCATCGGAACCCCGTTTGAGGCAGAACGTGCAGCCGTTGATAAGGACGCGATGGACGGGCTCGTCGAGCGCGGTAAGGATTTCCGGGATGCGTCCGATATGTCCCTTCAGGCCCTTGGAGCCGTCGCGCGTGATGTGCAGCAGTTTATCGACGAGCACGCGGTAGCGGTCTTCCCAGAAAAACAGGTAGGAACTGCGGGCCTCGATGACAACAAGCACGCGGTTGCCCTTCTCCTTCATCGCACGCGCGACGGGATACAGGCTTCCGATACCATAGCAGCCGCCGATCAGCAACACCGTGCCGAAATGTTCGATCTCGGATGCGTTGCCGAGTGGACCGACGACCGTCGGAATGAACGAGCCCGACGCGAGCTGCGAAAGCCGACTCGTCGTGCTTCCGATGTTCATGAATATCGTCGTGATGGTTCCGCGTGCGCGATCCCAGTCCGAAACCGACAGCGGAATTCTTTCCCCTTCCTCTTCGGCGCGCAGGATGATGAACTGTCCGGCTTGCACCTGGCGTGCGATCACCGGCGCTTCGATCGTGAGGATATGCATGTTGGGTACGATCATGCGGCTTGCGATTATTTTATACATCGGCTTTCCTCACGGCAACTGGTTGAGGATTTGGATGGGATGAGGCCGTTTCGAGCAGTGACGCATGAAGCGTGCCACGCGGTTGCGTTGATGCAAGTCTCACTGGCCAGGTGCGCTCGAACGACGCACCACTCACCCGCACGACATCGCCTTCGGTGAGCTGCAATGCCTTCGCATCTTCGACATTGACCGTCAGTGTTCCTTCAGGGAAGAGCAGCTTCGCCCCGTCCACCCAGGCGGAAAGAGGAAAGCCGCGATGTGTATGCTCGATGACGCTGGCATGAAAAAGAAACGGGGGCGCCGAATCGGTCTGCGCCCGTTCGGCCGCGTGATGCGCTGTTGCGTCGTTCGTGAATTCGCGCATGTCTGTTTCCAGCACAAAGGGCATCGGGGTACGCGCATCGATGTTCTCTTGGGTGAATTCGGGTACGGCGCGTGCGATCTCTTCCCGGATTTCTTCCGGTCGCGAAAATTCGAATCCCGTCGCTCCCATGAAGCGCCCCAGCCTGCAAAGTATTTCCCAGTCGGGCAGCGCGTTCCCGAGCGGTACTACAGCACGGCGTACACGCTGCATGCGCCGTTCTCCGTTGATGAACGTTCCGTCCACTTCCGTCGCCGCGGCGGAGGGAAGCACAAGGTCCGCACTGCCGTAAGGTTCGGGTGGATACATATTCTGGAACACCATGAAATCCGCCGGTGCGGACATGGGCGGAGGGACTTCCCCGACCGCATACAGAAACTGCAACGGAGTATCGCAGGCAACCAGGGACGCCGCGGTCCAGCTATCGATGAGATTCGAGAGCGATGTACCCCACACCGCTTCGAGCAGCTTCCGCTGCGCGTCATCTCCCGTCGATCGCATGCCCGGCAGAAGTTCAGGATAGCTTCCGGCCAGGAGCGATCCGTAGAGATTGTTCTGCGCGGGAAGCGGCATGATGCCGGCGCCGATGTTGTCCGCGAGTTGAGCGACGGATTCGAGAAGCTCCCTGCTGGAATCGTACTGCAGATATTCCGCCCCGACGAGGATGACCGGGTTCGAACTGCCTGACAGCATTCGCGCAGTCTGCTCCAGCTTCTCGCGTTCTACCTGGGAGATACCATCTGCTGGGACCTCCGCGCCGCGCGTGAGTTGCGCGAGCATGTCAACATAGCGGAATTCAGTACCGATGCCGGGTTGCAGCCAGAGATTCGCTTTGAGGGAGATCGTATGTTCTCTCGGGTTCAGCGTCACGATCTCTATCCCCTTCTTCATGGCCGTTCTGAGAGCCACACCAACGACAGATCTGCTGAAGCGGGTGTCAAGTCCGATCATCAGCACTACCGATGCGTTCTGTATCGCCGCGAGAGGTACCGCACGTTTCATAAGCCCGAGGTAGGCATTGAAACCTGCGCCGTAAAACAGCCGCGCGGTAGTATCGACGTGATGCGACGCGAGAGCGACGCGCATGAATTTCTGCGCGATATACAGATCCTCGGTACAGAGGTTGGGTGAAACGAGCATACCCACACGATCGGGACTGCTCGCCTGCAGTTTTTCCGCGATGAGCGCAAACGCCTCGTTCCACGAGACATCCCATGAAATCGCGCCTTCATGACGGTAAGGATTTTTCACGCGCTGATGTCCGTTGACAAGCTCCGTGTTGCAGAATCGTCCCTTGACGCACAGCTGTCCCTGATTTACGAGGGGATCGTCGGCGGGGAGACTTCCGATAATCCGATCTTCTTTTACGAGAAGCTTCACCTGGCAGCCGACGCCACAGAAAGAGCAGGTCGTCGTTTCCTCACGCTCGGGCTTCCCCTCCCAGGCGCGCGCCTTTTCGCGAAGTGTGCCAGTTGGACAAACGGAGACGCAGGCGCCGCAGAATTCGCAGCCCGAATCGAGATGGGTTCGTGAGAATGCGGGTCCGATGATCGTCTTCCGTCCCCGGTGCTTGTAGGCAAGGACATCCGCCAGCCGCACTTCCTGACACATGCGGACGCATCGGCCGCAGAGAATGCACAGGTTATAATCACGATCATAGAACGGGTCACCGGTTTCGACGTTGATACCGCGGTAATAGATCGGGTAGATAATTTCATTCACGTCCAGGGATTCGGTCACCGCCTGGAGTTCGCACTGGCCGTCTTTCGGGCAGTAGCGGCAACCCGTCGTCACACCGGCCTTCCGGACGGTTGACATGTACTCGCGGCATTCCACCTTTTCACCGCAGACGAGACAGCTCGCGGTATGCTCGCTGAGAAAGAGCTGCAGAATCTCCGTGCGCATTTCCTGGATCTGTGCCGTGTGCGTACGGATGATCATCCCTTCATCGATCGGCGTCGTGCAGGCCGTGGGGAAAGTCCGCAACCCTTCCACTTCGACGATGCACATTCTGCACCCGCCGTGGGGACTGAGACTTTCGTGAAAGCACAGCGTTGGGATGTAAATATCGTTCTCCCGCGCAACCTGAAGGATTGAGGTTCCGACAGCGGCGGTAATAGATCTGTTGTCGATGGTGACATTGACAGGGGCAGTTTCCGGGTTCATGCCACGGTCCTCCTCGTAGATGCGTAGACAACCGCGTTCCCGGCAAGCGGATGGTAGCGGCAGACTTCATAACACGCGCGGCACTTGATGCAGCGGTTGAGATCGATCGTATGTACCTCCGCGCGCACTCCAGAGATGGCGTTGGTCGGACAGACGTTCTTGCAGAGTTGACAGCCGTTGCAACGCTGTGCATCGATGCTGTAGGTCACAAGATCCTTGCACACCGCCGCCGCGCAGTATCCTTCTTTCGCATGCTCGAGATATTCATTGCGGAAATGCCGCAAGGTCGTCAGCGCGGGATTCGGGGCCGTCTGTCCCAGGCCGCAGAGGGATGCGCGCTTGACGGTTTCGCCGAGCACCTGCAGGCGTGTGATATCCTCCGGCCTGCTTTCTCCCTTGCTCATGTTTTCGAGCAGCGTGACCATATGCCAGGTGCCGACCCTGCAGGGCGCGCATTTCCCGCACGATTCCGCCTGCGTGAAGTGGAGAAAATAGAGTGCGAGATCGACGACGCAGGTATCCTCGTCGAGGACGATCATGCCTCCCGAGCCCATGATGGAGCCGGCATTCGCCATCGCCTCGTACTCCACGGGCAGGTCGAGATATTCCGCCGACAGGCAGCCGCCCGAAGGACCACCCGTCTGCACTGCCTTGAACGGTCTCCATGAGCCGCCGCCTATCCCTTCAATAATTTCGCGCAACTTGATGCCGAGCGGAACTTCGATCAATCCGGGACGGCGCACTTTCCCGGTCAGCGAGAATGTCTTGGTCCCATAATTGCCCTGCACCCCGAATTGCCGGTACCATGTGGCGCCGTTGCGCAGGATGTTCGGGAGTGTGCCCAGCGTCTCGACATTGTTGATGATCGTCGGTTTCTGCTTCAATCCCGAGATCGCTGGGAACGGCGGCCGGGAGCGCGGCATTCCGCGTCTGCCCTCGATGGATGCGATCAGGGCCGTCTCCTCGCCGCAGACGAAGGCGCCCGCTCCTTCCTTGACGATGATATCGAAAGGGAAACCGGAACCGAGCACGTCGTCTCCCAGCAGCCCGTATTCTTTCATCTGGGCGATGCCGACGTTCAATCGCGCGATCGCCAGTTTGTAGTCGGAGTTGATGTAGACGTATCCGTGTGACGCGCCGATGGCGTACCCGGCGATGAGCAGTCCTTCAAGCACGCAGTGCGGGTCGCTCTCGATCAGCGAACGATTCATGAAGGCCCCGGGATCGCCTTCCGAGCAGTTGCAGATGATATATTTGTCTTCACCCGGCGCATTCCGGCAGAATTGCCATTTTTTGAATGTAGGGAATCCGGCTCCGCCTCGTCCGCGGATACCCGCTTCGCGGACCTCGTCGATCACCGCCTGCGCGCCGATGTTAAATGCGTGCAGAATCCCTTTGTACCCATCATTCGCAATGTAGTGATCGATGCTCTCCGGATCGATGAACCCGCAGTTGCGAAGCACGAGACGCACCTGCGATTTCAGCATGGGCAATTCGAAAAACGGCGGCAGACCCAGCGCTTCGGCATCTCCGTTTTTCCCGAGATGCGCGACGGCGAAATCGAGAGACGGATCATCACGGAGAAACTGGTTCTCGACGATGCGCGCTGCAAGCTCCGGTGTCATGTTCGCATAGCTGATTCTCGGGGCACCGGGAAGCGCGATATCCATCAGCGGTTCAAGATAGCACGGGCCGATACAGCCGACGTGGACGACACGCGCCTCGATATTGTGCCGTGCAAGTGTCGCGCGAACGCTTTCAGACACATCGAGCGCACCCGCGGCGATGCCGCACGTCGCGGCGCCGATGTATATCACTGGTGTCGCTCCGGAGTGGAGCTCGTTCCATTGCCGTGCGGCTTCGGTTTGTATGTCGCTAAAATTCTTCACGGTGTTTCATCGTCTCCTTTAGTTCCGTCACCAGGACCCTACCCTGGATTTTGTCGTTGATTTGCACCACGGGTGCCAGCGTGCAGGAGCCGAGGCAATTGGCGCGTTGGAAGTCGAAGCGCTTGTCGGGTGTCGCCTGTCCATATGTAATTCCCAGATCCCACCCGACGGCGTCGGCGAGAAGAGACCCTCCGTGCACGTGACATGCCGTCCCCATGCAGACCTTGATGGAGATTTTCCCCGGCTCGTCAAATCGGAATCGTGAGAAGAACGACGCAACTCCATAGATCTGATTTTCAGAGATTTTCAGAAACTGTGAAATTCGTTTCACTGCTTCCTGGGAGATATACCCGATGGCTTCCTGGACACGCAGGAGAATCGTAATCAATTCTCCCTCTTCACCTTTGAACTGTGAAAAGATGCTGGGGTAAAGTTCTTCGTTCATGCGTTCTCCTCAACGACTCCAACAATGACAGTGAACGGTTCCTGTGGCGATTATGAGTGGTGCGGTCTCAGGAATATGCAGTCCGACAATTCGGCGAGCCCGTGCACGAAATCCTCCGCGAAGGCCATGCACGTCGGGGCGCCGCAGCATCCGCAATCGATCTGCGGCAGCTTGTTGAATACACGTTCACGTTCGCGCATCCGTTTGATGGATATCTCCAGATCGGTATCGAAAAACCGCAACGGACGTGGCAGGACAGAATTCTCCAGGTAGAAGCGTCCTTCCTCGAGCTGTCTGCTGATCGCATCCTCGTCGAGCTTCAACGGCGTGTCATATTTTTCCGCTTGCTTCATGCTGTTCGCTCTGGCGACGTAGGGATTTTCGACGTTGAACGTGCCGCTGACGCAGCCGAGCATGTGCGCGGTGGCTTCTATGAAATCAATATCCCTGATGCGGGAGGTCTCGATATCGTCGAAAATCTTTATGACATTATCCAGTCCCGCCACGACAAGCCATTTCTCCAGTCTGAGGGACCGCGTCAGCGTGCCGGAGCTGATCCAGCCGACGCCGAAGGAGAAATCATCCGGTATCTGACGTGGATCGAATTCCTTGTTGAGTTCATTGACGATGGGGACGAGGGCCGAATAAATTTCGCGAATGGAATGAACGCCGTCGAACCATGACTTCTGCCTCTCCGCCGGCTGCCGCACGGCGACGATTTTCGCCGGACAATTCGATACGTAGAACAACCCCAGGTCCTCCGGTTTCAACCCCAGCTTCCGCGGATAGGTCATGCGAATTTCCCGCGCCGCGATCTCACGCGGCACGTCGATGGGGATGATCAGTTCGACGAGGTCGGGATATTTCACCTGGATCAGACGCACGATCGAAGGACAGTAGGACGAGATCAGCGGTCGTCGGCCACGGTAGCTGCGGAGATACAGCTTCATCGCCCGTGTCAGAATCGCGGACGTCAAGGTAAGGTTGACGACTTCATCGAAACCCAACTGCCTCAATCCCTCCTGGATCACATATGGATGGATGCGCGGATCAAACTGCGAGTAGAGAACGGGCGTGGGAAGAATGATCTTATACTTGAAATGGGAAATGTTTTCGACGTGGTCGATGCTTGGGACGATAGCACTCGACGGACACGCGGAGATGCATCCGCCGCAATCAATGCATAATTCGTTGGAGAAGGTCGATTTCCCGTTGTGCACCCGGATGGCCTGCGTCGGACATTGCCGCATGCAGCTCATGTGTCCCTGACATGATCCCAGTAAAACCTTATGTGCGTGAAGATACGTACTCACTGCTACACCTCTCTCTTTTCGTTGAGACGGTCGCGTGAGATAGAGCGATGCTAGAGTAAAAATCGCATGCGCACGACAGTGCCTTTGCCGACTTCACTTGTCACAGCCAGCTCATCCGAATTCCGTTTGATGTTCGGCAGGCCCATTCCTGAACCGAATCCCATGGCGCGCTGCTCCTCTGTCGAGGTCGTGAAACCTTCCTGCATTGCGAGTTCGACATCCGGGATTCCCTTCCCTTCGTCATCGACGCTCAGCTCGATATACTGCGGTGCGAGCCGAAGATCCACTTTTGCGCGTTTCGCATGCATGATGACATTCATCTCGCTTTCATACATCGAAATGGCGACGCGGCGCACGATGGCAGTATCGATGCCGACTTTCTTCAGTATGGATTTCACATCCGTCGAGACCATTCCCGCGTTTGCGAAATCACTTCCTTCGATTTCGAAATGATTATGGAGAATGATGCCATCGTTCGCCGGGGTCTGCGCTTCCGGGGCAGCAATCTCCGCCGTGCCGTGCAGCGCGCCGTTAATAAGGACGCACGACTCGTACATATCGTGATCGGTGGACATCAGAACAATGTGATGGTGGTGCGCGAACTGCTCCGCACCATCCTTCATTTTTTTTCCTCGAATGAGGACCACGCCTTTGAATTCCGCCATGTGGGCGGATATGACCGCCTGTTGACTTGCCAGCCCTGTCAGCAGGATCGAGTCCGATTTCCCGAACGCGAGAACATCGCTCATCAGATCCGATGCATAGACATAGCGGATTTCCGTCTGGAGGAGTTCCGTCCCCGCAAGGACGGTCGCCCCCAGCACTTTTTTGATCGTTTCAATTGTCACAGGGAAGCCCGTTCAGTCTACAGAGTTGAAACGAAACAAGGCTGGCTGCCGGAGAGAATCCGTCGTCCGTATACCCTTGAGCGGGGTATTATTTCGTTGCCAATCCGAGACTGTATAATCGGCCGACGAGATCGAATGTCTGGGATTCTGTCCAGAGTATCGCGATGTCGTGTTTGCTTGCCAACTCGATCGTTTCAGCCGGGACGTTTTTCCCGTTGGTGATAATGATTGCTGAAACGTCAACGAGGTTTGCGGCTGGGACGATATTCTTGTGCGTCTGCACCGTGATCCAGATATTTCCGGATTTCGCGCCTGCCATGACGTCGCTCAACATATCAGAGAGGAAAACACCGTTTACCTCTCTGTGTTCAAACGTGCTGAGCGCTTTCAATCCGAGAAGATCAATCAGTTCCTGGGTTGTCATACCCGTGCTCCTTGCAGGAAATTGATGTGATGACGAGAATCAGAAGAGCGGCTTTCTTTCTCCAGGCGGTTCCAGGGAAAGCATGCCAACGTCATGAATGAATTCACCTCGACACCTTGAAATGGCCGGGATGAGGCTATTGGGAATGATCTTGATTCTTGACCTGGAGGTGTCGCGCCGCTGGTTGAAGTATTCCGAGAGGATCTGCAGTTTCCCTTCCGATATTGGTTTTGACATCGATTCCGGTAAATACCCGAATCCGACCAGGACAAATGTTCTCTCCGCTTCATACTTCTTGCGTTGGATTTCGACCTCGCAGTCCTCCATGCAGGATGTGCAGTACATCAGGCCGAGCAGATCGCTCAGGTCCACGTATACCCCACATTCCACGCATTCGAGGTCGAAGCGGAACGTCTGCGCGTTTTCCACGATGCTCCAGTGGTGACCTTCTTCCATGTAGTCGTCCCACGTATCCTGCGGTGAGTAATAGGCCCGCACGACCTGGCAACAGGAACACCGCTCATACACGACGAACCCGAACTGGCGGTTGGTCATCTTCCATTCATGCACGCACTCTGCCATGATGGCACCGTTATGCTGTTGAGATTAAAGGGATCCTCGAATCAACCTCGACGAAAAAATTCGGGAGAGACGAGAAGCAGACAAATGTTCTTTTGCGGAGTATAAGCTATTGCAATATGAAAATCAATAAGGAATGCGCGCGTAGGGATCAAGCGAGAAAATAAATCTTCGGCGACGGCATCGACATCACGAATCAGGCGCATTATTCCCCGTCCGCCGCCGAAAAACGAAACGCCCGGGAAGCAATAGCCGCCCGGGCGTGTATTCCTGTTGCATTCGCGCCGTGATACTTACAGTCCGATCAGGCTCACGACAATAAAAAGGATCCCGATCACGATGGCACCGAGCATGAACAGCAGGGTGACCGGAAGGGGCTGTTTGCTCTGAATTTCTTCAGCCATGACATTCCTCCAAACGATGGTTTGTTTACATTCCGTTGTACTGCGATAACATCAGTCGACGGACGGAGGAGCGCGCGGGTGTGATTCGGGGTCTTCGGGAGGGAGCGGGATGATTGCATGGTACGAACACAGGGCAACGCGCCGAAGAGGCGGTGCAGCAGGAGGTCCGGCGGGTTCGATGACGAGCGGCTGCAGGTTGCGCCGGGTATGCGTGGTTTCGATGGCGGCGCGGGGGTGAGATTCGCCCTCGGAGCTCTGCATGGGCGGAGGGAATTCGATACCCACGATGGAGTAGACGACGGGCCACTGCTGCGCCTCGTTCGCCGGCAGAAACACCGCGGCGATCGTTCCGCAGAGAAATAGAATCAGAATGGAAGTGCGCCATACCATAATTGGAAGATCGCAAAAACAGCTGCGATGGGCAAGGCAAATCGGTGCGAGCGGTTCCTGGCCCAGTGTCGTCACCGGCTCCCCGGTGAAGGCGGGATGCGTCCAGAGCTGTATCGATGGCCGCGCTGCTCCCCGCTACACGTCCGGTCCGGATCTGTGAAACCATCCGTCAAGAAACTCTTTGCCGCCAACGAAGGCGGTGACAATGACGAGCAGTCCGAGTGTGATGATGATAGTTGTAAAGCCGATGATCACAACGTTGCTTGCGATGTCGATTTCGACGAGGGCCATCGTGATCGCGAACAGCATGACGACGAGCCGCACGAATCGCGCAACGAGCGTCGCGTGCGCCACATTTTCCTTGACCAGCGCGCGCTGCATGGCAGCGGAAGTCCAGCCGGCGATCAGCCATCCAAGGATCGCGATAACTCCCGCGATAACGAGCTTGGGAAAGAACAGAACAGACGAACGGATCAACTCCGACAGAACGTCGAGGTGCAGGGCGTCGAGTGCCGCGGTGAGCAGTAACAGGAAGATCAGGATGAAAGCGAAGTTTCCGATGGAGTTGTAGAATGCGTACCGGATGTCCCCTTTCGCAAGACCGGACCCCCAGCGGAAGCGGCGGAAAAGCCTGTCCAACCGCAGCACGGACGCAAGCTGTATGATCAGGCGCTTAGCAAACCAACCGAGAAGAAGTCCGATTCCGATAAGGACGATTCCGCCTATCAGATTGGGAAGATATATGAGAAATTGACTGACGAGATTGCCGAGAATCTTCTCTATCTGGCTATCCATGGATCACCTCTTTTTTCGGGGGCGTGATGAGCGCTTTCCAGAATGGGACCGGTTCTTCGTACTCCTTCACCCAGAGTACCGGACAGTGAACGTTCTCAGTGATGTCCTGTGTAAGCGATTGTCCGAATACGAGACTGAAAAAATCTCCTGATCGTCCGCCCATGACCATCAGATCGGCTTTGCGCGATTCCCGCACCAGGCCCGCGAGCACTTCCTCGCCTTCGATGGCGGTGATGCGCGCGGTGAGCCCGGATTCGCGCAGATGTTCTTCGATCGCGAGCAGATGTTCGCTGCGCGTATCCGTGGGGATCTCAGGCCCGAACACCGCTGCGACGTTGGCCGTGCCAGAGAACTGATCGAGCAGCGCGGGGACGATTTCCAGTGCCAGGGAAGTATGAATATTGACGCCGTACGGGATCAGGACGTCATGCGCTCCGCGATCGCTGATCTGGCCATGCAGTACGGCAACCTCACAGGGTGCTTCAGCAATAACGCTGTCGAGGATGGAGGAATAAATCCTTTCGAGGAGTTTCGGATTCTTTTGTCTGCCGAGCAGAATGAAATTCGCACCTTCCTGCACTGCGGTTTCCAACACTCCCTGGGAAATCCGATGCGCGATTTTTACGATTGAACGCGTCGGGATCCCCGCCGCTTCGAGCATGTCATTCGCAGTTTCGAACACATCGAGATAGTGGGTGGAGTCCACCACCCCTGCGCGTAACGGTTTTCGGTCCTCAACTTCAATGACATGCAGGAGCAGGACCTCCGCGTTATGTTTGCGCGCGATGGCAATGGCGATGCGCATGAGACTGGGTACGGAATGCGGGTTGGCAATCGGCACGAGGATCGTGTATTCTTTCCGCTCGAGGCGTCCGAGCGCTTCGATATGCTGGATATGGGCGACTTCACGCTTCGACGCGTACAGGCGGTAGACTCCGAGTCCCACGGCGGTCCACATTGCCGTGACCAGCCATGCAGTGGGACTGTACGCAAGCATGTAGACGGCGAGGAACAACAGGAGCGCGATACCGACTATCGTCAACCACGGGAACATGGGTGTGATAAAGCCCCGATCCAGATCCGGGCGTTTCCGCCGGAGTCGTATGAGCGCGATATTCACCTGCAGGAAGAGCAGGAGGAACATGATGTCGGCGGCGGCGGCGACATCCTCGATTGGCAGCGAGACCGCCATGAGCGCCACGATAACGAACGAAAAGATGATGGCGTAGTGCGGTGTGAATTTCTTCGTGTGCACCTTGCCGAAAAACGTCGGGAAATTGCGATCGCGTCCCATCGCAAAAGCGACACGTGAGGATGAGTACACGGTGGCGTTCAGAGCAGACATCGTGGAGATAAGTCCGCCGATGAGGAGCAGTACTCCACCGCCACTGAAAAAACTCTCCGCCACGCCGACAAGGGCCGTTTCTTTCTGCTGGGCGAGGTAATCCCACGGCGTCATTCCCGCGGGGGTCACCGAGCCAAGCGCAACAAACGCGACAAGCAGGTAAATGGGAACGACGATGATCAGTGAAAGAAAGACCGCGCGTGGGATATTCTTCCGTGGATTCTTTACCTCCTCCGAACATTGGGCAATGACTTCGAATCCCTGGAATGCGATGAAGGTCAGTCCCATCGCCTTGAACACCCCTCCCCATCCATGAGGCATGAACGGGGTATAATGCGAGACGATGTTCCCAGACCGGAGGATGAACTCCAGTCCGAAACCGACAAAAATCGCGAGGATGAGAATTTTCGACATCGTGACGAGGTTGCCGATTTTCCCGGCTTCGGATGCCCCGCGATAGTTGATCCATGCAAAAATAATCGCGATGCCGACAGCGAGGAGCTTCTGCGGCGAGAGGAACGCCCAATGCGGGAGCGATACACCAAACTCCTGCAGCACATGGTCAAAATAGGCGCCGAAACCGAGAGCGTAGAGACTGCATGCCACGGCGTGCGCGAACCAGCTCATCCACCCCGAAAGGAAGCCGTTCCATTTCGGCAGCCCCTCCTTCACCCACAGATATCCCCCGCCCGCGTCATGGTAGCAGGACCCCAGCTCCGCATACGACATGGCCGTCAGCAGCGCGACCGCGCCGTTGAGTGCGAAGGCAATGATGAGGGCAGGACCCGCCACACCTGCCGCGATACCCGTCAACACGAAAATGCCCGCGCCGATCATGGCGCCGACGCCGATCATCGTGACATCAAGCAGCCGCATTTCACGGCTGAGGTGCACCTCGGTCTCGAATTTTGCCATAGAGCTACTCGGAATCTGTGACATTGAAAAACGCGGGGCAGACTCTGGAGGAGGACAACTCTCAGGAATCGGAATCTGTACGTGTAATGGAGTTGGTGATGAAACATACACCCGGGGCTCACCATTGTCAACGCCGGGGTGCCTCATTTCTTTCGACTTCGGTTCGTTTCCCCGCTTCAGGGATGGCGTGAATCAATTGGGATGGGGTCCGTGCGCCCCTTCACCAACAGTATCTCCCTCATTTCAGACATTTTTCTGCAATATTACAAACGCGGGAGTATTCAAGAGAAGAGTCCTTCCCAACATATTTTCTGGAGCACACATGAAAACGTTGATTCCCGTTTGTCTGTGGATGTTATGCATTGCATTCATCCTCTCCCCGCGGCTCGCCGTCGCACAGCAAGACAATATTCGCTGCGGCACGATGGAGTTTCTGGAGAAGCAGAAAAAGGCGGATCCTACGCTCGAAGCCAGGATGCAGCGCCAGGAAGAGCAGCTTCAGATCGTGATCGCCGCGATGAAACGTTCGAAATCCAGTTTATTAGAGAAGCGGGTCAAACCGACTCCGACTCCGCCTCCCCCGACGATCCAGTCGATCACAATTCCGGTCGTCGTGCATATCATCTACAATCCGACGATCACCTACAATATTTATCCGACGATCACCAGTCAGTATGTTTCGAGACAGGACGTCCTTGACCAGATCGCCATCACGAATCGCGATTATGCCGGGAACAATCCACATGTAATGGGAGCTTTCCCATCGACGCTGAAGGTAAACACCCAGATTCAATTCTGTCTCGCGCAAAGAGACCCCTACGGCATGCCGACTGAGGGCATCGAGTACCGCAAAACAACGCTCACGGATTTTCCAACGGATAATTCCATGAAGTACTACAGCACGGGAGGACTCGACGCGTGGGATCCGACCCGGTATTTCAACGTCTGGGTGTGCGACATCCAGACCTATGCCGGATATGCGCAGTTCCCGACGTCGGGACTCACCTCCTCCTACGGGGTCGTTGTCGATTTCGCATGCTTCGGGAATCGCGATGAGACCTTGGTTTACCGGGGAGGCGGGGCGTGCCTGACGCATGAAATCGGACATTGCCTGAACCTGCGCCATATCTGGGGCGATGATAACGGCGCATGTACCGGTACCGACTATTGCGACGACACGCCCAACCAGGCAAATTCCACCGTGAGCTGGACGATCATTTCCGGCGAATACACCGATGCGTGCTCGCCAATGAGCCCGGGCTATATGTACCAGAATTTCATGGATTACACACGTGACATTGCCCAGGCCAATTTCACTCCGGATCAGACCCTGCGCATGCAGGCCTGCTTCGCGCCCGGAGGACCCCTCGTACCGCTGCTCTCGTCCAACGCAGGCACGCCGCTGAGTGCGTGTGAAATCCCCATCGGTCTCGGCACCAGTACCCTGTCAAAGTCCACCGCGACCCTCACCTGGCTGCCGACGTATGGCAACACCGGTTCGTACAATATCCGGTACAAGAAAACTTCCGTGTCCTCATGGACCTCCGCGACCTCCACCACGACTTCGAAACTCATTACCGGCCTGTCCAAAAACACGAACTACGAATTCCAGGTCGAGAATGTCTGCGGCAGCGGGAACAGCGGGTATTCCGCGTCCTACGTGTTCAAGACCCCGGCGAATGTCTCCCCCAAGGACGTCGCATTCGACGAGCCGGACGCTCCCGCCGGGCTCAGCATTTCCCCGAATCCGGTCGACGGGCAGTCGACGATATACTACACACTGACCGAAGCGGGCAACTCCAGCGTCACGATCTACAATGTGCTCGGAGCCGAAATGGTCCGCCTGAGCGCCGGCCAGGTGCAGGACGCGGGGACCTACAGCTTGCCGTATGACGCGAGCCATCTCATCCCCGGTCTCTATTTCATCAGACTTGCAACCGGACAGACGATCGAAACGACGAAGTTCATCATCCAGAAGTAATCCGACCTTGTTGTGTGGGCCTTGCGGGAATTGCACATTCCCGCAAGGCCTGTATTTCGCGTTCCGCTATTTTCCCCTCCACGGGAGTCATTCATTGAATGCGATCAGTAATTCCCTTATTTTCCAATTACAATACCGTTTTCCCTGAGTGCTCTGTTCGCAACGAATCCGGAGAGCGCATGCGTGCTTCCCGATCTTGGCGCGTTGTCGTCGCTTGGTCTTTGGCCAGCGGCTTCGCCCTGCTGTCCGTCTTGCCCGCGCTCGCCGTGGCGGGTGACGAGCTGGACAGTCTGCGTCGGGCCTTGCGCGCTGCCCCGCAGGATACGACGCGTGTTCTGCTTCTCAACTCGCTTGCGAAGGCGGAATCGTTGCTCGATCCGCTCGCCGCGGAAAAGTCCGCGCGTGACGCTCTCGCGCTCGCGGAGCGTCTGCGATGGAGCGGCGGAATCGCCGAAGTCTGCAACACCGTCGGCGCGCTGTACACAAACACCGCGCAGTACGACAAGGCTCTCGCCGCCTTCCATCGCGCCTTCAGGATTTCGGACAGTCTGGGGAACACATCCAGCGCCGCCCGTGCACTGCGCAATCTCGGCGTGGTGTACCGCCGCATCGGGCAGCTCGACAAAGCGCTGGCCTATACGCGTCAAAGCGTGGAACTGTGCCGCAAAGAGGGCAACATGATCGGATACGCCCATGCGCTGTCCAATCTTGGCAATCTGTACAATGAAACGAAACAGTATGAGGCAGCGCTGAGGGCGTTTGCCGAAGCCGAAGAGATCTTCCGCAACGCGAATAACGGGACCGGTGTATCCGCAGCTCTCAACGGGATGGGCGTTGCCAACAGCAGCCTGGGAAGAAATCGGATGGCGCTGTCCTTGTACATGAAGAGTCTTGCGGTCCGTGAAAAGATGGGAGACCTTCGCGGCGTCACCAGCCTCCTGATGAACATCGGAGAATCACACCGTAAACTGGGCGACATGCAGGCCGCGCTGACACACGAACATACGGCGCTGAAGAACGCGATACAGCTCAGGGCATCGGATCTGGTGCTCGAATCCTACGACCTCCTCGGGAAAAGCTACGCCGATGCCGGCGACTACCTGAACGCGTACGAATACAGGACCCGTTATTCCGTATTGAGGGACAGTCTCTTGAACGCGGAGAAAATCCGTCAGATCAATGAATTGTCCGCAACCTTCGATGCGGAGCGGCGTGAACAGCGTATCGCGCTACTGGAAAAGGAGCGGCTGCTCCAGGACGCGCGGCTCGAACGGGAAACACTGCTGCGCAGCCTCATCATCGGCGGGCTCGTGATCGCGATCGTGATTGCCCTCTGGGTATACCGGCAGGCACGTTTGCGCAAGAAAATGAACGACCAGCTCCAAACCGCCATGGAGGAACTGCAGAATACCCAGCATCGGCTTGTGCATTCCGAAACCATGGCAACATTGGGGAGGCTCGCCACGGGAATCGCACACGAAATCAAGAATCCGCTGAATTTCATTACTAACTTCGCCGATCTGTCCGTCGCGCTCGTACAGGGATTCCGCGAGCGCTGGGGTGCTGGAAGTGAGGAGGCAGAATACCTGGATACCCTCGAATCGAATGTGATCAAGATCCGGGAGCATGGGTGGCGGGCCGACGGAATCGTCTGCGATCTGTTGGAGCACGCAGGCGGAAGTTCGGGCGAATTCGAGGATGTCGACCTCCATGCCCTGATCGATCGTGCCCGTGAACTCGCCATTCATGGCATACGCGTGGATTCGCCTTCGTTCGACGTCTCTGTAGAATCGATCTACGACCCCGGCATCGCTGCGGTGCGCGTGAACCCCCGGGGAATGACGCGCGTCTTTCTCAACCTTTTTCGCAATGCGTTTGAATCCATGCAGCTAAGACTCCGTGACACCGGTTCCGCGTATCACCCCCTGATGCACGTCTCGACCGTCGGGAACGCAGATACGATAGAAATCCACTTCAGGGATAATGGAACGGGAATTCTGCAGGCGAACAGATCAAGAATATTCGAACCTTTCTTCACGACGAAGCCCACCGGAAAAGGCACCGGACTCGGGCTTTCGCTCAGCTACGAAATCATCGTCGAAGGTCACGGGGGCGGACTCGCTCTCGGACCGATGCAGGATGAGGGCGCAGAGTTCGTCATCACTCTACCCCGAAAATCTGCCGATCTTCTTTCATTCATCCCTCATATGTAATAAGGAACACGCACATGGAAACAGGAACGACATTCTCGATGCCTCGCATTGGTGATGCGGCACCGTCATTCACCGCCGTGACGACACAGGGCGAGATCAATTTTCCTCAGGACTATGCCGGCAGCTGGGTAATCCTCTTCAGCCATCCGGCGGATTTCACTCCGGTATGCACCTCGGAATTCATGACTTTCGCGACTATGGAGAAGCAGTTCGCCGAAGTCAACTGCAAACTGGTCGGACTTTCCGTCGACGGTCTCTATAGTCATATCGCATGGCTGCGGACCATCAAGGAAAAAATCGAATACAAGGGGATGAAGGATGTGGAAGTGACATTCCCGCTGATCGAAGACATCACGATGGAGGTCGCGAAAAAATATGGAATGATGATGCCGGGCGAAAGCAGCACCAAGGCAGTCCGCGCTGTCTTCGTCATTGATCCCAAGGGCGTCATCCGCACCATCATCTACTACCCGCTCAGTCTCGGTCGCAACTTCGACGAACTGCACCGCGTTGTGCTCGCGCTTCAGACCGCCGATGCGTTCTCAGTCGCGACCCCGGCGGACTGGCGTCCGGGAGACGATGTCATCGTCCCGACCGCGGGCTCCTGTGGCGTCGCGAAGGAGCGCATGGACAGCAAGGATGAGATGACCTGTCATGACTGGTTCTTCTGTACGAAGCCGCTGGCGAAGGAAACGATCTTCGCGACAATCCTGAAGAAATAGCCACACTTCCCGGCGATGCGCCGGGGATCACTTCGCAGATATTCGCCATCCGTATTTCCTCCAATGCACGAAAGCCCCCATTCGGGGGCTTTCTTCTGAACTTCATTATCTGTTAGCGCAACAAGTGCCTCGATTCCCCTATCAACATGAGATCCGTCTTCAATGGCTGGATAAGCTGGAAACACTGTTCTCTGCTGTGTACGTAATGAATTCACACGTCATGTTCTACTCTTGATGCTCCTTCATCCACTCGAGAACAGCCTTGATACTGCCGGTGGCAAGGGCAATGCTCATATCCGCGGCACCATAATACAGGTTTATTGTATCGCCGTCGGGAGCGATTGTGTAGCCGCATGGAAAGACGACGTTTTCCACATCGCCAAATTGTTCATAGGGTTCCTCCGGGCCGAACACCCACTCGTCGCTGCGCTGCAGGCAAAGCTCCGGTGTCTGGAGATCGAACAGCGCAAGACCGAGTCGATAGATCGCACCGCTGGCCGTTTGCCGCACGCCGTGATAGATCACCAGCCAACCGTCGGGAGTTTCGATGGGCGGTGCCGTCAGACCGATTTTATTGGCATCCCACCAACCTCCCCTTCTGGCCGCCAGCATCAGCTTGTGGCTTCCCCAGTGCCGCAGGTCGGGGGAATACGACATCCACATATGTGCACCGGTCGCGCTGACTGGACGATGGATCATCGCCCAATGACCACCAATCCTGTGGGGGAATAAGGCCGCGTCTTTATCCTCCGGGGGCATGATCATTCCCAGGCGTTCGAAGACGTGGAAATCCTCCGTCAACGCCAACGCCACACCAGGACCGCTGCTGGAGAATGCGGTATACACGACCGCATATTTTTTCAGTTCGGGCACATATGTGATGCGGGGGTCTTCGATTCCCCAGAGCTCTTCAGGAAAGTTTTCAGGATCGGCGGGGAGCGTGGGTTGAGGATCGATTTTCCAACCATCCACTCCATTGGCGGATCGAGCCACCGTCAGATGGGAATGTCCGCGGCGATCTTCGACACGGCATAACAGGAGCGTTGTGCCGTCGCGTAGTAATGTCGCACCGGGATTAAAAACGCTATGGACCGGATAGGGCCAATCGGCGCTGGTGAGGATGGGATTGTGTCGATGTCGGAGAAATAGCTGCGGATGTTGATTATTCATTGTTGTGCATCTTCCATTGAGAGAGGTGTGATCTCGGCCAGTCGCAACTCCAGCAAGGCCTGGAGAAACGCCAGTGTCGACTCCGCGCCCTGATTTTCATTGGGACGGTCGGGGTGCAGGCCGTCGCGGCAGCCGCCTGTGGTCGGATCGTAAATTGGCATATTCAGGTCGTTACGTCCCAGGAACCAATCAAAGGCACGATGGGCTTCCTTGCGCCATTGCTTTTGGGTCGTGATCCGGTATGCTTCGAGGCATGCGGAGACCATGGCCTGCGCCTCCACCGGCTGCTGATCAAACCGTGCCCGTTTCCCCCCTTTCGTATAGAAGCCATTGGATCCGATGGGAACGAAATGTCCTGCGTCCGAACGCTGCAGCTCAGTCAACCAGGTGAGGGACTCCAATCCGGCTTCCGTCATCGCGGCATTCGACATCGCCTCTCCACAAAGCAGCAGGGCATGCGGCAGCGCGGCATTGCAGTACGTCAGGCGGTTCTCGTACCAACGCCATTCTTCAGAACGCTGGTTCTGATACAGCGTCAGCAAGCGCTTCGATAATTCCTCGCGGACCTGGCTGGCCCGGCGATCACCACCAAATCGCTGCAGGTATTCCTGAATACCCATGATGGCGAATGCCCACGCGCGGGGGCTGGTAGTATCCAGAATGGCAGGCAGCGCCTGCTCGAATACCCACCCCGCCATACTGTGCATGGCCGATGTGTTGGTGCTGCCCAACACCGTGCCCAGCGCCCAGAGCGTGCGGCCGTGGCTGTCGTCGGAACCACTCGCTTCCAGCCAGCGGCGCTGGTAATCCATGAAGTTGCGGAAGCGTCCGGTTTCAGTATTGAAGGCATACCAGATAAAGGCGAGATACCGTGAACCCAGTTCAGGCGCGCGCTCGTTTCCAAGGGCTTCGAGGAGAGCGCTTACCATGAGCGCGCGGGCATTGTCGTCGATGCAATAACCCTCGTTATAGTTGGGCACGGTGAAGATGGCATGCTGCAGCATGCCGGTTTCGTCTGTCATGGTATTGAGGTGGTCCAGCTTAAGAGGCGGCAGTTCTCCCGGGCGCTTGTCCAGGGGCTTCACCGCAAACTCTGCATGGGCAAAATGCCGGTGTTCGGCCCGCGCATTGAGAAAACTCTCCATATAACGCCCCGCCACCCGAGGCCAGATCATCTCTCGCCCGAAAATATACGCCTTCTTGCGCATCGCATGCCGCTGGGACTCTTGATCAAGGAGGAGATTCACCTGCTCAGCCAGCGCTGCCGGATCCTGAAACGGCACCAGCACGCCACGTCCCTCGGCGAGCATCTCTTCCGCATACCAGTAGGGCGTTGAAACCACCGCCTTCCCTGCTCCGAGTGTATAGGCAAGCGTGCCCGAGGTGATTTGCGCTTCGTTGAGATAGGGCGTGATGTAAATGTCCGCCACACCGATGAATTCGATGAGTTCTTCCAGGCTGACAAAACGGTTGTAGAAAATCACCTGCCCATCCACCCCTTTCTCCTGTGCAAGCCATTGGAGGGATATCCGGTACGTTTCACCTTCATTTTTCACGACATGCGGGTGCGTGGCGCCGAGGACGATATACACCACATTCGGATGTCGAGCCAGAATAGCAGGAAGAGCAGAGATGACATTCTCTATGCCTTTACTGGCCGACAGCAACCCAAAACTCAGCAGGACAATTTTCCCTTCGACGCCGAACAGATCCTTGTTGAAACTCGGGTCCACGAAGGGGACGTCCGGAATGCCGTGCGGAATCAAATCAATTTTCTTCGGCGAGACTCCATAGATATCGCGAAGGAATTCAGCGCCACGCGTGCTCATGACAACGAGCCGGTCGGAGAGAGCCGCGATTTCCTGCAGTACCCGTTTCTGGTCGGTGTCGGGATCGCGCAGAATGGTGTGCAGCGTTGTGACGACGGGCATCCGGAGTTCGCGCAGAAGCGTCAGGATATGGCTTCCGGCACGTCCGCCGAAAATGCCATATTCGTGCTGCAGTGATACGAGGTCGACATTGTTGATATTCAGAAAATCCGCGGCGCGGCGATACGATTCAATATTCTTTTCCGCAAGTTCAAAGCGCACGCGGGCGGGATACGGGTAGCCCGCTTCGATATCGTTGACCGGCAGGGCGATGCACGTTGTCGCGGAATAAATGGAAGCGACGGCTTCACAGAGATCCGTGGTAAACGTCGCGATACCGCAGAGACGCGGCAGGTAGTTGCCGATGAAGGCCAGACGGTCGAGAGTGGAGGCGACTGGGCTTTGGTTCATGTTCATGACGTTCTTCTCCGGAGTGGCACGGCCCTCTTCTCATTGCCGCCTGATTACGGAACGAAGCGTGGAAAGCGCCGGGATGACCATCACAACCAGATACGAACGTGGTTGTGCCTGATCCTCTCTGCGGAAGGTGGAGCCGGATGGTAAGGTGACCTATTCTTTTAATATATCCGGGATGACCGAGTAATCCTACGCAGAACGACGGTACCAGCATAAGCACATTGGAGCGCCATTCGTGCGTTTGCCGTCCTCCTTGGAACCGCTCCGCTTTCATGCAACAGAACCGGCGTATCCCTTATTTGACAATTATGAAGCCATCACGTAGGTTGAGGACAAACGTATCTTATCGTTTTTACGAAGTCCAGCAGCGAACAAGCATCAGCTGCCTGGCCTGACTCCTTCCTGCACACGGCAGCCAGTCGATCGCTGCACCGATGCGCACATGAGCACATGAGCATCCCGGAGGTGCGATCAGGTCTCTTCGCATGGATCGGATATTGTTCGCGGTCCGTGTGTTCAGCCCAGGGTGGGGTAACGCACCGATATCCCAGCCCATGATGAAGGGAGCGGTACGGTGGTAAATCATAACGGGTGAGCAGAAGGATATTCCATGGCGAAAAGCAGAACATTTGGAACTTTTGGAGGAGTCTTTACCCCATCGGTTCTAACCATCCTCGGCGTCATCATGTACTTGCGCCTGCCCTGGATCGTCGGTCAGGCAGGACTGTGGACCACGATAGGTATTATTCTCGTCGCCCACATCATCTCCATCACAACAGGACTCAGCGTCGCCTCCATCGCGACAGACAAGCGCGTGAAAGCCGGCGGTCTGTTCTACATCATCTCACGCAGTCTTGGCCTTCCCATAGGCGGGACACTGGGCCTGGCCCTGTTTGTAGGACTCTCCTTCAGTGTCAGCCTCTATATAATCGGATTCATCGAGAGCTTTCTCCCTGTGCTGGGTATTGCATCGACTATCTATAACATACGGCTGTACGGTACACTTGCACTTGTGGCTGTGTCCTCCGTTGTGCTCATCAGCACCTCTCTTGCCATCAGGACGCAATACCTTATCCTTGGCGCTATCGTATTATCTCTGATCGCGATATTTTTCGGCAAAACACACCTGGCACCTCCCGCGCCGCTGCTCACTCCCTGGCCTCAAGGCGAATCCCTCATGGTGCTGTTCGGCATCTTCTTTCCGGCAGTGACCGGATTCACGGCTGGTGTACAGATGTCAGGCGACCTGAAGGATCCCAAGAAATCGATTCCGATCGGCACCATGGCGGCCATCGGCGTGGGATTTATTGTGTACGTCGGGATAGCGGTATTCATTTCCTTCCGTGTGAACGCCCAGGAGCTGGTCAGCAATCCCAACGTGTTGATGGAAATCGCGCTCGTCCCTTCATTCCTGGTGGCTGGTATCTGGGGGGCCACACTCTCCTCCGCCATGGGAAGTCTGCTGGGAGCGCCGCGCATCCTGCAGGCCATGTCCCTCGACCGCATCACGCCGCAGGTGTTCAGGACGGGACATGGCCCGTCCAACGAACCCCGCTCAGCTCTGTTACTCACATTTATCATTGCGGAAGCAGGTATCCTCATCGGCGAACTGAATGTGATTGCCGGCATCGTCTCAATATTTTTCATCACCACATACGGCTTCATCAATCTGAGCTGCGCGGTGGAAAACTGGGCCAGTCCGGACTTCCGTCCTTCGTTCCGCATCCCTACATGGGTGAGTGTGGTGGGTGCCACGGCCAGCTTCATTGTAATGATCGAGCTTGACCTCATCTCCTTCGTGGGATCGACCCTCATCCTCGGAGCCCTGTACATCTATTTGCAGCGGCAGGAACTGACACTGGAGTCCGGCGATACCTGGGAAGGGGTGTGGTCGTCGGTTATCCGCTCCGGCCTCCACCGACTCGACCGGAGTGTTCGACACGCGCGCAACTGGCGTCCTAATATTATTCTGTTCAGCGGCGGGGTCAGCAAGCGGCCGCACCTGATCGAGCTCGGGAAATGGATCGTGGATCGCAGGGGCATCATGTCCAATTTCGATCTGATAGAACAGCCGGATGCGGGAGTGCTATTTCAGAAATCCGAACAGGTGCTGCACGACAACACGGAAACCGCGGAGGGCATATTCAGTCGGCAGCTCGAATGCAGGGACATCTACGATGGGATGGAGGTCATCTCCCAGGTGTTTGGCTTCTCGGGCGTTGAACCGAACACCGTGCTCATGGGCTGGGCGCGCAACACACGCGACCCCCTCCGCTTCACGAAGCTGGTTCGTCACCTTTCGGAGCTGGATTACAATATTCTATTACTTGACTACGACGCCGAACGCGGCTTCGGGGAACAGGCACGAATCGATATCTGGTGGAGGGGCGGCAACAACAATACGACTCTCGAGCTGACGATACTGAAATTCCTCACCATGTCGGCAGAGTGGCAACACGCTGAAGCACGCATCCTGACACTGGTGGATGACAGAGAGATGGTGCATCGCGTGCATAAGAATATCCGGCAGGTGCTCGACGAACAGCGTATTGTGGCTACCGTCAAGGTCATTAACAACTCGATCGAGAAACTCCCCTTCACTGACGTGGTTCAGGCTGAATCCAGCGAGGCCGACCTGATCATGATCGGCCTCCCGGTGTTTGATGAACACACGCTCCCGGACTTCGTCTCGAAAATCAACACCATCCTCGCAAACCTGGGGTCCACCCTGCTCGTGCAGGCATCCTCGATGTTTGATCCGCTCTATTCCGGGTTGCAAGAGGATGTGCCGACGTCCACGTCGGAGGTCGAAACAGTGATCGAGGAACAATTGCCCGATCTGGTCCTGTCCGCGACCTCGGAAGAAAATGTTCACGAGCGGCTGGCACATGAGTTGACCAGGATCACCGGGGAAACAGAAGGAGTACTGGGTGACTACGCAGTCAGCTCCATGGAACGCATCAGCGGGATCAACCAAGGTTTTATCTCTGAACTGCACGACCTTGTTGATCGCGGTTTTTCGGTGCTGCATCGCCGACTTCCCGGCGATTCTGATCCGGCATACCAGACGCTGTTTTCCCGTGTGCAGGCAGATATTCTCGACAGCTTTCAACGACAGTTCGCGACCTTCGAGCAGGAACAGGTCCCGGCGCAGAAAACAGAATTCGAACTCGGACTGGAACAGCTTCTCTCCCAACTGGACACGCTGGAGGCCTCTATTCCAGAAACCATTACCGTCTTTCATGACGTGTCGGTACTGAAGCCGGAGCGAAGAGATGACGCCCGCATTCTCTGGTTCAAGTGGCGCAAGCGCATCAACTGGCACCTGCGGAAAACGCTGCCCACCATACGGCTCCAGCTGCGCAGGCGTCTGTCGTATGACATGCAGGTACGGCTGCGTCATCTCGTATTTGTACATGCCGAGGCGTTCGGCATTCACAGCTACCAGTTGATTTCCGAGCTGCAGAAATGGCTGAACGAAGTTCGTGACAGGCTGGCCGTGCTGGGAAACGAACTGGAGTCAGGAACGATAACAGAAAGTCTGATCCGGGAGGAACAAGGGCGTCTCGAATCCCGGCTCAACGACATCACCCGGATGCAACGCGACCGTGTACAAGGCAATTCCGTGCGCCTGCTCGCCGGCAACCGGAAGATGATGAAAGATCTGTACGACGACGCTCTCTACCTCGATATCAATCGCATTATCAGGAAGGAGTGCAAGACTCCCAAGAGCGCTCTGGAACTGAAAAGTACAATTCTGGGTATGCCTGTCTCCTGGCAGCATAACATCACACTGATGCTGCATTACGCCAGCATGGAAATTCACCTGATGGTCTTTCTTTCTCGCGCGCATGAAAGCACGAAGAAACTCATGGCCCAGGTGCGGGATGACATCAACAGACTGGTGCTCTCACCTCTCGACGAACTTGACGCGAAGCTGCAATCCCTCGACGACAGCCTGGACGGCGACCTCGCCAACAGCTTCCAGCATGTGCTCCGACAGCAGGACGGCATGGACCCGCAGGCAATAATCAGGTCGACGGATACGCTCATACAGGAAGCGCTGGAAGAACTGCCCGAGATTGTCGTCATCATCGATGAGGATTCCTTCCGGAATATTGACACCATACAGTACCAGGGTATGGGCACCACATCCATCAACCTCCGTCGCCTGGTTAATTATATCATCGAACAGGAACTGGTCGACCCCCTCCGCAGCAAACTGCTCGAACTGCACAAACAGTCAACGATTGCCCGCAACGCCACGATTGAAGTGCTGCGCCTGGTCCAATTCAGCCGGGAAAGCGCCGATCCCTCCGAAGTTCTCGGAGATGAGGATCTCCGGCATTCCTTCTCGGATACAGTGCGGAGTGGAATCCGGCGGCTGTCGAAGGAGCGTCTGCGTGCGGAGCAGATCATGAACGACCTGCGCAACGCTGTGCAGGTGTACATGCGCGGTGCGGCAACGAAGCTGAATCCATATCTGATCTCGAGGGCTGCGGACAGCGTATCGCACGGCATACGATCCAACACGAGCAACCGGCTGATTGAAGCTATCATGAAGGAAAGCCGCAATATCATGACCTTCGTAAACAACTCCATCGTCAACCTGCTGTACAGGCGCAGCGAAGGCGTGCTGCTGGCACGCAGACTTCGCGGTGCCTCGGTACTCGAGACCGCCTCCGCCGACGCGCTGCTCACGTTCACCGACCGGGTGTCCCCCCGGGCGGAAGTTCTGCGAGGCCTGCCGTTTTACTACCGGCAGATTTTCACCGGGAAGCAGCCCATCGGCAGCGATCTGCTGGTTGGTCAGAATGTTGAAATGGAAAAAGCGGACTCCGTCATCCGCCTTTTCCGGCAAGGATATCGCGGTGGATTGCTCGTCCTCGGAGAACCCGATGCGGGGAAAACCACACTGTGCAGGAGCATTGTCAGGGGGCACTTCGACGAGCTCAATACGTTCCACCTGTTCCCACCTGAGGTCGGTTGCATCGACAGGGATCGTTTCAGGATGCTCCTGGCCGACGCCTTGCGATCGCAGGGGGATTTCGACCAACTGTTCCTCACCATTCCCTCAGGAAGTGTCGTCGTGCTGCACGATCTCGAACTCTGGTGGGAGCGCAGTCAGGGTGGCCTTGCGGTGATCGATGAGATTGTCCGGCTCATTGACAAATACAGCGACCGATGCATGTTCATCGTCAACGCCAGCACGCACAGTTTTCGCTTTATCAACCGCCTTCGTGCCATCGACAAGACGTTCATGGGCATCATCATGTGTGAGCCGTTCGACGCAAAGGAACTACAGGAGGCCATTCTGCTGCGCCACAGGACCACTGGACTGACTTTTACACTGAACGGACATGCGGAGGAACACTTTTCGGGATACCAGCAGGCGAAACTGTTTACACGGTACTTCGATTATTCCGCCGGCAACATCGGGAATGCGCTCAATGCATGGATTAGTAACATTCAGTCGGTGGAATCCGAATCACTCGTTATCCGTGCTCCGCGGCGATCGTCTACGGCCATCCTGGGCCAACTCGAGAACGAATGGCAGATCTGGCTTCTGCAATTCGTACTCCATAAGATGCTCACGACCGAACGACTTGCGCGGCTGTTCCACAGGGACATCACCCATGTCGAAGCCAGGACGAACGAACTGAAACGGGCAGGGCTCATCGTCAAGACGCCATCTGGCGCCCAGCGAATTAATCCCTTTGTACGGCCGTTCATCATACAGCAACTTGTCGAGGCAAAGATGTTATGAACGAGTGGTCAGGTCTTCAACTATCGGAATACACGCTGATTCTTGTGCTCCTCATCGGAGTCCTGCTGTTCCTCGGGATGGCAGCCGCACGCTATGTCTGGTCGGCGGTCTTCGCAAACAGCAGGTATAGCAGGATTCTACGGCGCGCCGGTCCCTCGATTGAAGCCGTCATCTGGCTCGTGTATTTCATCAGAAGCACCCGGTTGTTGCTGGATGATCCCCTGTATTACCATCTCGTGCTTGCCGCCGTTTCGACGGTGCTCGTTCTGCTGATCTCGTGGTACGTTGTGCGGGACTGGATTTCCGGCATCGTTCTCAAGGCGCAGAACGCGTACGAAATCGGCCGGGAAATTATCGCAGGCGATATACGGGGAAAAATCCGAAACCTCAATTACCTGTCGATAAAAATTGAACGCGAAAACGGCGAGGAGCTGCTGATTCCTTATTCCAGGCTTGTGGGACGCATACACGGGATGAGCCCTCCGGAGGATTCTGCGAACCACCACCGCTTTGAGGTACGTCTGGCACGTCCTGCGAAACCAGGCAGCGACATCAGGAAGCTGCGCGCAGCCATCCTCAATTCTGTGTGGTCTTTCCCTCAGCGAGAGCCACAGATCCGTCAGATTTCAGAGAGCGAGGAATCCAGCGTTTATGAGGTGATCGTGTACTCCCCCGGAGCCGAATTCTCACGCGCCATCGAAGAGGACGTCCAGCTGTCACTCGGGGGCTGCGTGACCAGCGTTACGCTCACAGGAAGTGGGACTGACCCGTCTCTGCCTGCCTGCGATTGACTTCGGCACGCCAAGCCGGATCCGCCACCCATATCTGGAGTTCACAGCGCGCAGCGGATGCACGCGATCTGGATATCAATGCAGAATATCGATACCTGCACGTTCTGACTCGTACAGAGGAGGGGACGGTTCAGGGGTTGTTTTAATGGGAAGGAATCGATACGTTATAGCAAGCACAATTCCCTATCGAACAACGACAATACGAATAGAACGGTATCCAGCCGCGCAGTGCCCGGGGATATCGTTCTCGAGAGACATTTATCATAATGAAATATTTATACAGTTTGTTTTTTGTAAATAATCGACACATTCGGGATAAAACATATGGCAGCTCGAGCAATAGTATATTGTGAAAATGAATTTGGAAAGATAGACGGGAAAGTGGCCAATGGACTTGCGCGGCACTCTGAAAAGTACGACATCCTCGGTATAATAGACAGCACAAAGGCGGGCCTCGATACGGGAGAATATCTTGATGGAAAACAGAGCGGGATCCCGATATTCCCGAGCATGGAGAATGCCATTGGACTATTGGGCCTCGTACCGGAATATTTCATATATGGGATCGCGGCACAAGAAGCCTATCTTGACCAGGGGCAGAGAGAGGTGATACTGGGGGCCATGAAAGCGGGCATGAACTTCGTAAACGGATTACCGGAATTTTTCACCGAGGATGAAGAATTCATCCGCAAGGCGATCGAATACAGGGTTCATATCTATGATATGCGAAAAGCACCTGCAAGAAAGTATCTGCATAATTTTTCGGGACGTATTCACGAAGTCGCATCTCCGGTCATAGCAGTACTCGGTACGGATTGTGCCGTCGGAAAAAGAACAACCGCGGTACGTCTCGTTGAGGCATTGAAACAGGCGGGATTGAACCCGGCATTTATAGCCACGGGGCAAACGGGACTGCTTCAGGGAGCAAAGTATGGCATCGCCGTCGATGTCCTATCTTCAGGGTTTGCGACTGGAGAAGTTGAAAACGCGGTTATTAATGCCTATGAAAAAGAGCATCCTGATATCATTGTTGTTGAAGGGCAAGGCGCTCTGAGTCATCCTGCGTACACCTCTTCAAGCGCCATTGTAAGAGGAGCAATGCCAGATGCAATCATTCTTCAGCACGCCCCCAAAAGAAAGGACCATTGCGATTATCCCGGTATTGCCATGCCTTCACTTGAAAGTGAAATCGAACTGATAGCTGCATTCTCTCAATCGAAGGTCATTGCGATCACAATTAACCACGAAGACATGACGGATGCCGACATAAAAACCACGATCGCTGACTATGAAGCCAGGTATGAACTACCAACCACAGATGTCCTGAAGTTCGGATGTGATAAACTCGTCGATACATTAACTGCATTTTTCCCGGAACTGAAGGAAAAAGCATGCATAGCATGCTGACACCAAGAATAGAGATAAACCTTGAAAAAATCTCACATAATGCGAGAGCGTTACGGGAGCTGTATGGCTCAAAGGGCATTGATGTTATCGGCGTGACAAAAGCGGTCTGCGGTGATCCTTCCATTGCGAAAGCTCTGGTGAAAAGCGGGATTCACATCCTTGCGGATTCAAGAATAGAGAATATCAGAAGGATGCGAAACGCCGGCGTGCAAGCCAAATTCCTCTTGCTGCGTACGCCTCATCTGAGTCAGGCCGAAGCCGTTGTGAAATACACGGATATAAGTCTTAACACCGAACTCTCCGTCATCGAAAGACTCTCAACCTATGCTGTGGATTGCGATCATCCTCATCAAGTCGTTTTAATGGTCGAACTGGGAGATTTACGAGAAGGCCTGATGCCCTCGGATCTGGATGAAACCATCAGACGCGTCCTGGAGCTCGAATCCATCGAGCTTATCGGTATTGGGACAAATCTGGCCTGTTTTGGCGGGATAAAACCTGATGAGGACAAAATGGGATTTTTATCCTCCATCGCCAACGATGTAGAAGACACATTCGGGCTGACATTGAAGTTCATTTCCGGAGGTAACTCCGCGAACTACAACTGGTTTATGTCCACGAAGGATGTCGGAAGAATCAACAACCTGCGGCTGGGTGAGGCCATCTACCTGGGGCGTGAGACCCTCTACAGGAATGCCATCCCTGGGTTGTTCACCGATGCGATGACGCTCGTTGCGGAGGTTATTGAATCGAAAATCAAGCCATCCATGCCCTATGGCGAAGTTTGTCAGGATGCATTTGGGAAAATCCCGGAGTTTGAAGACAGGGGCCAAATACGAAGAGCCATTCTGGGTGTCGGGTTGCAGGATGTCCTGGTTTCGGGGCTGACTCCCCGATTGGTTATTGAAATCATTGGAGCCAGCAGTGACCACGTCATCGTTGATGCAAAGAATGCCGACGTACGCGTAGGAAACGAAGTAGAGTTTGATGTGAACTACGGAGCTCTACTTTCAGCCATGACTTCTCTTTATGTAAACAAAATCTCCAGTGACCGAGTGAATGCCCAGGAATATTGTGAGATGGTCGAGCAAAAATATCGCAGACATATGCAGCGTCTGCCTGCAATTGATATTAAAGAAGACCATTCTCCTCTGATCAGCCTGAATGAATCCGGTTTTAATTTGATCTTCGAGCAATCCATCATCACGGATTATAAATATATGGTCCGGGAAGCTGTTTTCGATAAAATCGGCCGTATCAGCAGACGTTTGGATGACGAAGACAAAACACTAATAATACGATCTGTCTGGCGCTCTTTTGGACATCAGAAACTTCTGTGGGAGGAAAGGGTCAGCTCTTTGAAGACAGAATACCCAAAAAAACAGCCGGAAGAAATTGAGGAACTCGTTTCATATTTTATTGCCCCGCCAAGTCAATCCATGCATTCAACCGGCGGGGCCGTGGATGCTCTGATCTATGATTTGAAGGAGGATTGCGTCATGCGTTTCGGAACGAATGACGGATTCAAAATCAACCTCAATGACAAATGTTATCCGCATCATCCTTATATCACACCCGAAGCGAAAGGCAATCGGAAATTGCTCATCAGTCTTTTTGAAGAGGAAGACTTCGCGGTGGATATCAAGGAATACTGGCATTTTGATTATGGCAATGCCAGCTGGGCCATAGAGAAAGGGAACGATTTTGCCATATACGGCATCATTGAGGCATGAGTTGTTCTCCCTGAACATCCTCGTTCACTCGAGCCAATCTGCCAGCAACAACACATAGTGATTCGGGGATATGGTTTCAGCTTCACAGTACCGAGAGAATCCATGCACAGATTCGAATCGTCCCGTCTCTGCTCCGTGGATTTATATTCACCGTCGGTGCTGATGCTTGATTATGGCAAATCGGATGCGTAGGTTCATTGATACAACATTCTGGAGCACCCATGATCACACCGCGGACGCGTCTTATCGCAACGATCCTTTTTCTCGCTCCCTTCATGGTTTCGCAGGCGCAATGGAGTTCCGATCCCGCGTCGAATACTCCTGTTTGCCGGGCAGGGAACAATCAGAAGGCCCCCCAGCTCGCCAGTGACGGCAAGGGAGGGGTTATCGTCTGCTGGGCTGATGAACGGGAAGCACAGCATTTCTACAAGATCTATGTCCAGCGCATTGACAAGGATGGGTTCGCGCGCTGGACGGTAAACGGGATCGCAATCAGCCCCGCATTCAACGCACAAATGAAACCGGAAATCGTTGCGGACGGTGCGGGAGGCGCGATCGTTGTCTGGACGGACGCGAGAAACGTCGACACTGATATCTACGCCCAGCGCGTGGATTCCTTGGGAAATGTGCTCTGGGCGGCGGACGGAGTGTCTGTTGCCTCAGGCAGCAGCGACCAGGCCGACCCGAAGCTCGTCAGTGACGGCAATCACGGCGCCATCGTAACATGGAGTGCCCATAACGGCACGAACCAGGACGGCCACATCTTCGCTCAACGAATCGATGGGAACGGCGTCCGACAATGGGGACAGGAACTTCAATTGAGTACTTCCGACCAGTTCGAGACCAGTCCGCGCATCGCAAGTGATGGCAGCGGAGGTGCGTATATCGCGTGGGTATTCTATAATAACCAGGACTATGATGTGGTCGCACAGCGGGTTTATTCCAGCGGCGTACCGCAATGGCAGAACGGCGGCGTGACGATCTCGTCGAGCAGCGGCGCGCAGGATACGCCATCGCTCGTTGCTGACGGTACCGGCAAGGCGTTCCTCGCCTACTATGATTGGAGCTCCGGGTCGAGACCCACGCTGCAGATCGCCGTCCTGAACAGCGACGGTACGACCGCCGCTTCGATGCGTGCGACGTCGACATCGGGCGGACAGGCGAACCCCCAGCTGTCGAATATCGGTGCGGGATTGCTCGGAATCGTCTGGGAAGACGGGCGGTTGTCCGGTAAAACACGGTCGTACGCGCAGATCATCGACAATACAGGAAAGAAGTCTTGGGCAGCCGACGGCGTTGAGGTTTCGAACCGCACCGGCAACCAGGCCACACCGTACATCGTCCCCGACGGCAACGGTGGTGTGATCGTCTGCTGGGAAGACATGACCGGGGGCGTTGCCGAAAGCGATATGTACGCACAGCGGATTTCAGCCAGCGGTTCTTTGCTCTGGTCCGGAGCTGGTGTCGCGCTCTGCACGGCGGGAGGGATGCAGCAGTTTCCCTGCATGCTCAGCGACGGCCTGAACGGTGCCATCGCCGTCTGGGAAGATTACCGGCTCTCGTTCTCGAATCCGGAAATCTACGCCACCAGAATTCTTGCCGACGGCACCTTCCCGATCGGACCGCCTATCCTGACCTTCTCTACAAAGACCGTCGCCCTGGGCAACGCGAGCGTCGGCTACTCCACGACGAAAGACATTACGCTCACCAACAACGGCGGCGTCGCGGTGACGATCGCGTCCGCTACCGCCAGCGATCCGCAATTCAGTCTGACGCCCGCCGGCAACACCATCGATCCGCGCGCCAATGTCACGGCCACGGTGAAATTTCAGCCGACCCGGAAGGGAATATCCAACGCGTACATCGTCGTTCAGAGTAATTCCATTTTCGGGCCCGACACGGTTGTCGTCTCGGGTACGGGACTCGCGGAACCGGAAATCGAAGTCGACAAACGTTCCCTGAATTTCGGAAGCGTGGCGATCGGCTCGCAGAAATCACTGGTGCTGCATATCTCGAATCCGGGGAATGATACACTCCGCATCTCGAACATCAGCACGAACAACCCGGTATTCACTGTCGCCATCGACACGAGGGAGGTCGCCCCCGGCGATGCCTTCGACGACACGGTGCGTTTCTCTCCCGCCGCTGCCGGACCCGTATCAGGTGAGCTTACATTGGAGAGCGATGCGTCGACCTCGCCGACTGTTCTGTCGCTCCTGGGAACGGGCACCACCGCCCCCGTGGTGACGCTGACGATCGACCCTACGTACATTTACTTCGGTGACGTCAATATCGGCTTCAGCAAGGATACGACGCTGACCGTCACGAACACGGGCAATGACTCCCTGCGAATCGCTTCGTTCACATCGGGTGATCCACACTTCACATTGGAGACACCGATCGAATCCATCGAAACCGGCGGATCCAGGACGTTCACTCTTCGCTTCACGCCGACCGCCGTAGGTTCGATAAACACGTTCTTTATCCTGACCAGCAACGCGGCGACATCGCCCGACACCATGGTGGTCCAGGGTATGGGCAGTGAGGTAGCCGCGGTCCGCTCGGTGCAGGTCTCTCCGGGCGCGTTCACGCTGTACCAGAATTATCCGAATCCGTTCCATCCATCCACTACCATCCGCTACGACCTGGGGACATTCGCTCCCGTGCGCCTCACCGTGCTCAACTCCCTCGGGCAGGTTGCCGCGACCCTGGTCGACGAGATGCAGCACCCCGGCGTTCACACCGTGCAATGGACATCCGCGGGCAACGCACCAGGTGTCTATTTCTACGTCCTCCGCGTCGGGGAGTACGAAGCGTTCGGTTCGATGGTGCTGATGCAATAGTGGTTCTCCCCCGTTGTGATGAACTGCAAAGCCCCTCAATGAAACTTTCATTGAGGGGCTTTGCTTTTCGGAACTTCATATCCTCATTCCGCAACGCGGGAGGCAGTCGCACCCAGGCGCGGCATTTCTGCGGAACGAGCGGTTACGGGATCGTGACATCCCCGATATCCGTGGTCGACCCGAGTATCCCGCTTGTGACCGAGATGCTTTTTTGATTCTAGTTGTAATACAGATAAATATCGAATGTCGTGTTCGGCCGACAGCTGATCGTGAACCGCCCGTCGACGCCGGTCCTGAGTTCACGGGACTGCCCGGGCGAACCATTCCCGGACTTACTGTACATATTGACCCCGCTGAGCGGATTGTTCGAAGCATCCACCACTCGTCCGGTAACGAACGCGCCACCCACGTCGATCTTGATCTCTCCCACATTGACCGTGGCGCCCGGGGTCTGCGGACAGGTCACATTCACCGTGATCGCGCTCTGCGCCGAGTCGGCATACCATTTGACCTCGAGTGTGTACGACACTCCGGATTCACCGAAGAAGCGGAAGGAGCCGTCCTGCCCGGTGGAAACGTTGTCGAGCACCTTGCCGCCGAGATCTTTCAGCTGCACGGAGACATACTGCACTCCCTGGTTGAGGTTGTCCACGATCTTGCCGATGATGAAACCGAAGGACTCGATCGCCGTCTCCGACCCGCTGGTACGCACCCCGATGAACTCGCCGGGGAAACATCCGGTGAAGACAGCGCTCGTTGGGTCGAAGAACGTGGCTTTCACCGTGGCAGAGCCGGTGAACGTCGCGCCGTTCGCGTCGACCAGCGCATTGGCCGGGAACGTCACCTTCGCCCCGTTGAATGTCACGGTCCCTCCCGCCGCCGCATTCAGATTCTGCACGGTGGCCGGAAGCACCGAGGCCTCGACGAACGTCGTCCTGCCGCGATCCACGACGACGATCTTCTGCGTCGTGGCGTATGACGTGTGCCGGAATGTCACCAGCAGGCGTTTTTCGGCAGGAATCTGTTGGAAGTAGAATTCGCCCTTCGAGTTCGTGTATGCGACCGATGTGCCGACGGTCACTTCGATGCCCATGACCGCAGCGTTCCCTGTCGTTGTAACCTTACCGAACAGATTGCCGGTGTACTGCGACCCGCCCAGCCAGCCATCCATCGTATCGTTGGTCGGGTCGGTGGAGTTCTGGCAGGATGCAAGGAAGAGGACAGCCGGCAGAAGCGCCAGCAGCAGGAATCGTCGTGCGGAAGACAAAGTTTTCATCTCGGTCTCGTTTGGGATGGGGTTTGTTTCGGAAAGAGTCGACGCATCGTCAGAGCGGCACATGCGGAGGGGAATTCCTGACATCCTGCGAAAGTCATCTCGCAGGGAGTGCGCATCCCGCTACGAACACATGTAGGCACCGGATATTACGCGTTCCACGGAAAAAATTTCGGTGCGATGCCTGAGCCTCATGGACAGAATTGTATCTCGATCCACCGGCGGAGATGAGACTCCCTTTCAGTGGGCTGGGACAGAATTGCGAACGGGGGGACCCGCGCCGGGCGCCCCCATCAGGACATGGAGCAGCGGGAACGCAGAGCCCGCGTCATGATCGTGAACTGAAATTTCCCGTCGAGGAGCGGTCCTCCCTCAGGATGTCCCCTCGTCCCGGTCATTCTCGACACGCCGCGCCATCTCCGCGACCGACTCCCGCATCGACTGCTTGTAGGCAAGGAGACGATCGCGCAGGCGTTCGTCCGCAACCGAGAGGATCTGCACGGCAAGGATGCCGGCGTTTTTCGCGCCGTCGAGGGCGACGGTCGCGACCGGTACGCCTCCCGGCATCTGCACGATCGAGAGGATGGAGTCCCAGCCGTCGATCGAGTTCGACGAGCGGATGGGCACCCCGATAACCGGCAGTGGCGAGATCGCCGCGGCCATCCCGGGCAGGTGGGCCGCCCCGCCCGCACCGGCGATGATGACGCGAAGGCCTCGCCCGTGCGCAGCGGAGGCATATTCGAACAGACGTTCGGGCGTGCGGTGGGCGGAAACGACGGTGACTTCGTACGGGACGCCGAATTCCTGCAGCACTTCGGCCGCCTTCCGCATGACCGGGAGATCGGACTCGGACCCCATGATGATGCCGACGAGCGGAGTTACCATGAACGTACCTTCAATGTCTGTTTGACAACGGATGCCTTTTCCATCGCCTCCTCAAGCGTCGGAGCCATCACGGTCACATGGCCCATCTTGCGGAACGGCCGTGTGTGTGTTTTTCCGTACAGGTGAATCTTGACTCCGTCCACCCCCATGCATTCCGTCATTCCCTCGTACCTGACCGCGCCGCTGCAGTCCGGCTCGCCGAGCAGGTTCACCATCACGGCGGGCATCTTCAATCGCGTGGAGCCAAGGGGGAAGTTGAAGATCGCGCGGAGCTGCTGCTCGAACTGGGAGGTAATCACGCTCTCGATGCTGTGATGGCCGCTGTTGTGCGCCCGCGGTGCGACCTCGTTCACCCAGAGCGCACCCGCCGTGTCGACGAACATCTCCACCGCGAGCAGGCCGGACAGGTCGAGCGCGGTGACGAGTTCGGTGGCGAGGCGCACGGCATCGGCCTGCAGGTGGTCGGGGATGCCGGCGGGACAAAACAGGCGATCCACGAGATTCGCCCTCGCATCGAACACCATTTCGACGGCGGGGAAGCACCGCACCTCTCCGCGCGCGTTCCGCGCCGCGATGATGGAAATCTCTTTCGCAATATCGATACGCTGTTCGACCACGGAGGGACCTTCGAGCAGCGCAGCGAGCTGATCGGCGCTTTCGATGACCGCGACCCCCTTCCCGTCGTAGCCACCCAGACGGAGCTTCTGCACGAACGGCGGGACGAGCCGTCCCTCCGCAACGGCGCGCCGGATGTCCGCGCTGCTCTCGTACAGGGAATACGGAGCCGTGGGGATGCCATGTGCGGCATAGAAGTCTTTCTGCCGTCCCTTGTCCTGGATGACCGCCAGCGTTTCCGGATCCGGGACGATGCGGCGCCCCTCCGCCTTGAGCGCACGCAGCGCGTCGATGTTCACATCCTCGATTTCGAAAGTAATCATGTCCACCATGCGGCCGAAGGCGACGACGTCGTCGAAGGAATGCCGGCTGCCCTGCACGAAGCGCGTGCACGCGGGGGCGGCGGGGCAATGTGCGTCGTCATCGAGAACGTAGGTGTTCACATCCCAGTTGCTCGCGGCAAGCACGAGCATCTTGCCCAGCTGGCCTCCGGCGATGATGCCGAGGCGGAAATCGGAAGTGACGAGTTGTTCCATGTTGCAATTTTCTCCGGATTACAATTGAGTGGCCAGCACGACCGTGTACAAGAGCGGCATGACCACACTTCCATTCGTGAATGAATGTCCGACAATGTCGCGCAGACTACTTCCGCCGGACTCCGGCTTCTCGTACCGCATCATCAGGAGGACGCTCACGATGATGGCCGGTGACTCCATGAGTGCCATAATAGAAGGTCCATGGGAACCAGAATTATGGACATAACACATCCGAAAAAATGTTGGTTCCGTCGCGGTGCGCGGCGGCACAGTCGGGAAAATTTCCTTTTCGATGAAACCATCCGTCAGCAGTTCCCTCAATTGCGTCGAGAGAATCTTCTCGCTGATATGGATAAAATTGGTGCGTCGCGACGGTCACCAGCCGCATCTTGTCTGGGCATGTCTGGAAAAATGATGCCTGTCGGTTTGCTATGACCCTCCCTCGAAGACTCTGCTGATCTTCGAACACCTTGATCAGCTGAGACATCTGCTTATGGCGTGACAACTTCAGATTCGGAACGGGCACAAGCTTGAACGATCCGCCGGTGGACGCGATTTGCATCTTCAATGAACTGGATCAACTGGGAAATCCTCTGGTTTCAGGATGAGGCAAGAAAGAGGCATGAAGCTGAATGGAATATCCGTCGCACAAAACGGCCTGGTACCAGATATTTCAGTGCGTTATTTTGGATTATTTCGTATTTAGAAGATAATTGGCACGAAGTATCATGCTTTCACAACCTGCTGAGGTATCGATGCACCGCGCGATCAATTCCCTCCGTCGTATCTTTGCGGTCGCCGTGCTGGCGACGTTGATTTCCTGGCACCCGGCAACCGGACAGACGATCGGCGGAGTTGCCATGGAATTTCCGTCACAGGATCCCATCGTCAAAACCGTCGCGACCGAGGTGCCGTTCGAACTCGTGGCGCGGGACAGCCTCGGGAACGTCATCGCGGACTGGGACACCCGCGGGCACAGCGTTGTGCTCACCGTGCACAATTCCATCGCGGAAGTGGACACGAATTTTCGTTCGTGTTATTCGTGGGAGGACGGCTATTCCTGGACCAAACTCATGGTTGGCGGCGTGGCGGCGACGCAGCGTTCGTCCTTTGTATTCGAGGTCGACAAGTCGGTATTCGTGAACGGACGCGCCGCGGGCCTGTTCCAGGATTCGAAAGCGGAAGCGGGAATCACCATCGAGGTCTCCCCCACGATCCCCGGGCTCGATCAGAGGTCGCCGCTGATGACGTTCACGGAAGGCGACCTGCAGAACTACATGTTGGAGATTACGGGCGCGCCGTATCCGGAGTCCGACACGGTGTACGTGCAGCGCCTCTACGAGCTGCTGGTCTGGCCGCAGGATCGCTACTGCAATACCGTCGTGCGAGAACAGCGGACGATGTTCACGGCACGCTTCCCGGGAGAGTTCGATGCCAGGGAGGGTGATGCCGGTACGCTGTTCGGCGGTCTGACGATGATCGCCGGCATGCAGCGCTTCCTGCTCCTTTCCCGAAACGCCAGGGAGACGGGATCGCAGGCGCAGTGGATTCAGGCGATGTATATGCAGGATCCCGCGGTACACGGCAGCACGCGGGAGTACTATGTTCTTCCGCATGCTCCGTACCCGTTCTCGGTGATCGATATTCCGGACAGCACGGAAATCAACCTCGCCGCGACACCCGACAGCACCGTTGTGTTCCGCTGGGAGCGTCCGAGCCCCCCCGATCCGTACACCAATTGTTATCAGTCCGTATTTGATCCCTCACTGTATTCGGACCAGCTGCGCTACAGGGTGTTCTTTTTCGATGCGCCGACTCCGGAGCGGAGCGTTGAGATGGATGCCGACGGCAACGGATTGCAGAACGAGTTGACCTGCACGCTCGCCCGGCTCCGTGAGATCCTGACGGCTCTGTATCCGAATGGCGTCCCGGCCTACGCGCGCGTACTCTGGCGCGTGGAGGCGTCGGATGGGCTGTACGTCACCGCGAGCAACCCCTCCGCATTGAGCCAGCTTCCCTTCTACCGGTTCTTCCTGTTTGAAACCGAAACGGAGGTGGCGGCGGCGGTGCGTCCCGGCCGGCTCACGCTGCAGCAGAACTACCCGAATCCCTTCAATCCCACGACGGTCATCACCTTCGATCTGCCGAAAGCGACGACGCTCACGCTCTGCGTCACGGACGTGCTCGGACGCGAGGTCACCCTGCTCGCCGACCGTGTGCGCATGGAAGCGGGAGCGCATTCGCTCTCATTCAATGCCGCGGGAATTCCCCCCGGTGTGTATCTCTATCGTCTGAAGACGACAAACGCGGTACTGACACGGAGAATGGTGGTGATGAAATAGGGGGGCTGAGGAAGGTAGAGTCTCCGACGATCTTGCTTCCGGAGTGAATTCCATTTGCGTGTACGGACACGAAGTGCTTTTTTACGGCTGAACATACCCCTGGAGCGTTTCACATTGAAACCCGTTTCACAGCGTCTCAACACCATGATTTTGCGCGCCATCCTCACAGTCATCGTACTGTGTTGTGCCACGCCGAGCACACGGGCACAGTTCAATCGGCTCGATCCGTCATCCGCTGCGAACGTGGATGCGTTGGTGGAGGCGGGCATGCGAGGCAAGGGGATCGTGGGATGCTCTGTGGGCCTGATGCGTGCGGGGGAGATCGCCTGGCTGAAGGGCTATGGACTTCGGGACCGCGAGAACGGGATTCTCGCCACGGAACACACCATCTACCGTACCGGCAGTATCGCCAAGACCTTCACGGCGATCCTCGCCATGCAGCTCTGGGAGCAGGGCCGGCTCGATCTGCAGGCGGACGCGCGCGCGTACGTGCCCGAGTATCCGGAAAAACCGCAGGGGACGATCACCCCCTACCGCCTGCTCTGTCACCGGAGCGGCATACGGCACTACGAGGAATACGACACCGCTTCCGCGGTGCATTACGAACGCGATCACCTTTTCTATGACCCCATCGCCGCGCTCGACGTCTTCAAGAACGGCACGCTGTTGTTTACACCCGGGACGGCGTTCTCCTATTCGACCTTCGGCTACAATCTCCTTGGTGCGGTGATCGAGCGGGCGGGAGAACAGCCATTTGAAGAGCAGCTGCGTGAGCGTATCAACACCGTCCTTGACCTTCCCTACGTCCAGGCCGAGTACCAACGGCTGCGCCCCTATCCCGAAGAAACGAAGGGATACCACAGCGAGGGCGGAGTCGTTATTGAAACGCCGGAAGACATCGGCATTCTCTTCAAGGTGCCAGGAGGGGGACTGCTCTGCACGGCGGTGGACCTCACGCTTCTGATGCAGGGACTGGCTCGCTACAGGTTGCTTGCAGACTCTGCGACGCAGAACTGGATGTCCATTGACCACTCGGGGGGAAGCGGTTTCGGGCTCGGCATCATGACCCGTACGCACAACGGACGACCGTACCTCCTCCATCTCGGCGGACAGCAGCGCACTTCCACGGTCTGGCTCTACGATCCGGAAACGCTCGACGGTGTCGTGATCACCTCGAATACTTTCGTCGGGCTCGAGTCCTTTGCCCTCAACCTGCTGGATGTAATTAGAGATTCCCAACTGCAGGGAAGTCCGTATGCGCATATCCCGCATACGCTGGAAGCACCGCGTCTGCTCTCCCCTTCCGGCGGTGCGGTCGTCGACGGCAGGGACATCACCCTGCGATGGACGCCGGTGCCCCACGCATTCACCTATATCTGCGAGCATGCGACGGACAGCACCTTCACCGATGCCCGTCGCGATACCGTGCATTCCACCACGATCGCCCTGTCGGATCTCACATCCGGACAAGATATTTACTGGCGCGTCCAGGCAAGGAATGACTTTCTGTACGGCGGGACCGTCGGTCCCTTCAGCGCGAAATCAGCATTCTTAACCGCATCCGTCAGTGGCATGACAGCGATACCCCCGCACGCGGATATTGTGGTCTACCCCAATCCGGCGAAGGGAACCGTGTCCATTTCCGCTGCCGGAGACCGCCGTATCATAGCGGTAACCGTTCACTCCCTTTCGGGCAAGCTGCTTTCGCGGTGGAGCATCGATTCAGAGCAGAATATTTCGATCCCTCTGGGCGAGATCGGCTATGGGATCGTTCTCTTATCGATACGCACGAACGACGGCAGGGATACCTCACATCTGCTTCTGCGACCGCGATGAAAGAAAACGCCCCCCATCTGCGGGGCTTTCTGTTTCGGGACTTCATAGCCTCATTCCGCAACTTGTGTGTCGATCCGCAGGGGGAGGTGAGGTCGGTTCTCAACGAATTGGAACAACTGAGAACCATGCTGGTGGTCTTTCCTGCGTCAAATTGATGCCCCAGCGCATGTGGACCG
>JACZJN010000218.1 GCA_014860565.1 Bacteroidota bacterium | reverse complement strand
GCCAGATGCACGACCCCCTCCGCGAATTCGGACGGATCCACAAGAAATTGCTGCGGCGCCAGGCGGACCAGCTCGTTTCCATTCTTCGTGATACTTAGCCAGGTATACGCGTCGGGCCGCGCGTTCCAGGACGCATGACTTGTATCCAACTCCGCATCCGAACCGGTCACACGCAGTTCGATGGATTGTCCGACGGAGTCCCAGTTCCTGATGGTATCTCCCTTTGAATCCCGGATGACAACGTCGAACGGAACCGCGTCACCGACCCGGGCGACGATGGGTTCCCTTGTACCGAATTCGAGCCAGGCATATCCCGTGCCCTGCGCGTGGACTTGGCCGCCCATAGTGCAGAAAACACAGAGTGTCAGGCAAAGGCAAACGCTCAGATACTGGTAACGATCGTTCATCCTGTTCCTCCGTGCGCTGTCCTGTAAGGGACGCTTGTTCGATCGAGGGCCGCGGAAAGGTCCACATTCCAAAAGGACTTGACACCCGAGGCGGCGAATCATTCCCCCGTATCATGCCTTCGCGTAAGTATTATCGCAGCAGCAGCATCGGACGCGTGCGTGTGACGCCGTCCAGGATCACGCGGTACGAATACACGCCTGAAGGCAGATCGCGTGCGTCGAAGCCAAAGCGATGCGACCCCGCCTCGAGAAAGCCGTCGTGCAGCACTGCCACTTCCTTCCCCATGAGATCGAGTACCTGCAGGCGGCAGTTGCCGGAGGCCTGCAGTTCGACCGGGATTACCGTCCCGGGATTGAAGGGATTGGGGTAATTCGGGTGAAGGGTGAAGTCCGGGGAATCCGGCAGCGTTTCGACCGGCACTTCAAAGTACTCGTATCTGTCAAGCGTCATCCGGAGGCCGATCTGCGTTTCGGACAACGGAAGGGATAGCGTGACGTAAAGGCCATCGGTCGCTTCCACATACCATATTACATTCCACCTGCGCGTCGTGGGCAGACCGCTTTGCTGGATGATCACCGCATTCAGGTCGTAGTGTCTGGCCGTCCACCGGGGCTCACTGCCATGGTTATCACTTTCGTATTGGTGGACACGTGTAAGACTGATGGCATCAACAATGCAGATAGAATATCGGACCTCGTCGGAGTTCGTGGCCACACTGTCGAAACGGGATATCCGGATGTTGTGATACGGATCCTTCGGCTGGGCTATCTCCCATGAAAACACCTCCTCGTTCGTGGACCGGCGGAGTCTCATGTAGGTTTCATCCGCCGGCGACAGAAGGGAAACCGGATTCGGCGCATGATGCAGCACCGCGTACTCGTCACTCTGTCCTCGGATCGTCGAGTCCGCGACGGAGTGGACGGCAATCCACTGCCGTTCGGGATTGTTCCCATACGTCGTGTCCGGTCGTGCGATGCGCGACGCAAGCATGAACGGCGTCGGACCCTGGACATCGAAAGCACCACCGAACACGTCATCGATTGCCGGCTGGTTCTGATCGAACTCATTGAGGAATCGTGCGGAGAACAGCACGGACGCCGTGCTGTCGTGTTGCGGATTGAGATACCGGTCGCGCGGTGTCACCACGACCTCATAGCGTCGCAGCAGGAACACCTCGCTGGCATTCGCCGTCTGGCTCGTGATCTCGAGCAGGAAATTCTCTATCGGCCCCGGCAGGAAACCGAGCGGCGGTGAATCCTGCCGCAGGAAGCCCCAGCGCGGGGAAATGGAGAGCACGATACCGCTGTCGGCCCGGCTCTGTGAATAGAACAACGTCGCGTGGCCTTGCACGAAAACGCTCCTGGGGATGGTATAGAACAGCAGTGGTTCCGCATCCACGAGACGGATCGAATCCAGCGGCAGCACGATGTCCCCGGCCTTCACATGCACCCACGTGAACGCACGACTGCGGCCATTCCATGAGCGCGTGCTTGTGTCGGTCTCCGCCAGGGAGCCGCGCACGGTGAGCGTCACATCCTTGCCGATACTGTCCCAGTTCTCCACCGTGCCCTGGCGCTCGTCGCAGGCGCGCAAGGCGAGCTGCAGCGTCTGTCCCGCCTCGGCGTTAAACCTGGCCGTGGAATCGAATTCGAACGCGATGCCCACGCGGCCCTGGGCGTGCGCAATGGAAAGCAGTCCCGCGGCGCAAAGCGCCGCAAGCGCGAGTCGATGCAGGCAGTGTTTCATGAGGTCCTCCACCCCTGTGGGTTCCAATCCGGTATTTCCAGACAACATCGTCATTTTAAAAGAGAGAGGCAACTGATGTCGGGGAAGGATCGACGGCCTCGGCCGCGCGACGGCGTCCGCCCTGCGGATCCACCGGGGCTCATGGAGCATCCCATCGCCACTTCAGGTTCTCTCGTGAAGAAGACCGACGTCACTCCCGCCACGGTCAACAAGTCGAGACGACTCAATCCACTGGAATCCACTGTCGAGCAATCGTCGCACTTCCCGACCGTAAAGATCGGTCACGATGAGTGTGACACGCTGTGCACGGGGGATCGTAAAGCTGATGGTCGTTGATGGATTGAATGGATTGGGGTAATTCGGATCCAAAACGCATAACATATCACAAGGAAGCCGTTTGGTGTCAAGATATTCCCGTATCTGTCGCACGGTACGCTATTTCGGTTGATGTAGAGAAGCGTATCCCCCGGTTCGAAATCGGGATAAGGAGTATCCCCACTGTCCCAGAATGCGCTTAGTGTTCCCGACGATGATGAGTTTGGTAATGATTGGAGAACCACCATCGGCATATATTCCTCCTCCTCTTGCCCAACCATCCTCGTTGAACGCGCGGTTATGGTTGATTTCGACCGGATTCTCATGCATACTTGGCGCGTAAACACGTCTTGGAATAGTATCGGTGGCACCCGAGATGACGGAACTGGAACATCTTTTGACGAGCGCCTACAAGGACGAGATGATAGTCTCTCTTGCCGCGCATCCTAAATATTTCGATGAGGCAATGGAACTGGCAATCTCAGATAATCAGCCGTATTCCTGGCGAGCGGCATGGTTACTGTTCGATTGCATGGATGAAAACGACGCGCGCGTGAAAAAATACATCCATCAGATAATCCGTGCCTTACCGGATCGGGCTGATGGTCACCAGCGAGAACTGCTGAAAATCCTGCTGCGGATGGAATTGGGCGAAACTCACGAGGCGCGTCTGTTCGACATCTGCGTGACGCTGTGGGAAGCCATTCACAAATCGCCCTCCGTACGGTTTACCGCCTTCAAATTCATCGTTAGATTGGTGAAGAAGTATCCTGAACTATCGAATGAGATTGCGGGACTTACGCAGGCATGGTATCTGGACTCCCTATCTCCCGGCGTCAAGAGATCGATTCTCAGGATGGCTTCCGCTAACCGCATAAGGAAGAAGGGATCGCATGCAGGATAATTCGGGCGCGACTGCATTGTCGATCTGGAATGCACTCGCCGCGGATGATATGCCCTGGTGATTCGTTCGGGTGGCGAGAGGGGTTGACTTCATGAAGCGCGGACTGTGATTTTTTTCACGTTCCCTATTGCGTCCCTGCCGGGGAGGATGTAGTTTTGCAGCATACTACAGATGATTCTCTCATCCGATTCTATGTCGTTGCCCGACTTTCCTGCGGCGTATGGTCACCATGAGCGAGGCAAGGAATCCGGACGACAGCTCGGTCACGATGGACATCCGCGAACTGTTCGCAAATAGGGTTATCAACACGTACCTGTGAGGAGGAAATTCGCATGCTTCGAGTCCACCGCATCACCATCAACGTTCTCCCCCTGCTCCTGCTGCTCCTTATAACAGCGCAGCCGGGGAAGGCGCAGGATCCCATCATCAACTACCAGGGCGTCCTCACCGATGCCGCCGGCGTCACGATCGCCGATGGCACCCATGGGTTTTCATTCACCATTCATGACGCGGCGACGGGCGGAAGCGCCCTGTGGACCGAGTCGCAGAATCTTACTACGGTCCGGGGCATCTTCAATGTGCAGCTCGGACGCGTGACGGCACTCACACTGCCGTTCGACCGGCAGTATTGGCTGGGCATCCGTGTCGACGGCGGTGCCGAACTTGCCCCGCGCACACCTCTTACCATGGCGCCATACGCCTTCCATGCCTCCAGCATCAAAGGCGTCGCCGCCGGTGGTGACCTGTCAGGGACCTATCCGAACCCGGCGGTCAAGGACGGTGCCGTCACGGCGGACAAAATCGGTGCGGGACAGATCGTCAAAAGCCTCAACGGTTTGCACGACGCCGTGACACTCACGGCGGGGAGCAACGTCAGTCTGTCCTCCGCGGGAAGCACTATCACTATCTCCGCGACACCCGGCGGCGGTGGCGGCGATATCACCGCCGTCAATGCCGGTGAGGGACTCGAAGGCGGCGGTGAGAGTGGCGACGTCACGCTATCGCTCGGCGACCGCGCCATCGGTCCGGGGAAACTCGCGACCAGCAACACCGCCGGTGCGGGTCTCGTCCTCGGCTTCGACGGTTCGGGCATGCGCTGGCAGCCGTCGGGCATCGTCAGCGTCATCGCGGGTGACGGACTCGACGGGGGCGGCACCACAAATGAAGTCACCCTGCGCATCCCCGATGCGGGTATCGGCGGCAGTATGATTAAGGATCAGCAAATCACGAAAGACAAGCTCGCCACATACAGCAACGGTACGGCCGGACAGGTGCTGACCTATACCGGAACGACACTGGATTGGACCAGCCCCGGCGGTGGGCTCACGCTGCCGTTTGCCGGTTCGGGAACGGCGAACTCCGCTGGTCCGCCCCTCTTCGCGGTGACGAACATCGCCGGGGACGGTGCGACCACAAAAATCACCTTCCCTTCCGGCACCGTCGAGACCGGTCTCGAGGAGCAAGGTATCCGCGTGAACACGACAGGCAATGCAGGCGCGATAGAAGCCTATTCAGGCAACAACGTTGGAATCCTCGCCGTGAGCACGTCATCAATTGCGATTCATGGCTTCGGACATGTATCCAACGGTGTCTCGGGCAGCAGCAATGGAGATCACGCGATCTCCGGTTCGAGTACGAAGGACGGGAAGGCCGGCGTCCGAGGTCTTGCCACTACGGACGGCACCATCGGAGTACTCGGGGAAAACACCAAGAACCAGACCAGCTGCGCGCTGGGCACGATGGATTATGGAGCGAAGGGAGTGAACATGAGTAACGGCGTTGCCATCTACGGCCTGCAGGGGAGCACACCGTTCGCGAAAGTCGGCAATGTCGGTGTGCTCGGCGACGGAGTGTCAACTGGTGTGTGTGGACGAAGCGCTGATGGGTTCGGCGTCCGTGGCCAGACCTCACGTGGCATCCCCGTGTATGGGAAGTTGGAACTCGGCACCAGTCCCGCGGTGCAGGGCGACAGTCCCGATAAATCACTCTATGGCTTCCTCGGAGGAATGGTTGGCGCGTATGGGGCAAACGGGTTATATACTGCTTCTCTCGGCGCAAGCGATGCCGGCCTCATCGCGGGTTACAACACGTTCTCCAAGCGGGCGCGTCTGGCTACCTCGGCCTATGCCGGTGATTTCGAAGGACCGGTGCGCATCACCGGCAATCTCACGGTCACGGGCACCATCAGTGGCGGAAGCAAATCCTTCTTCATCGATCATCCGGTCGAACCGGAGGACAAATACCTCGTGCACGTTTCCGTCGAGAGTCCCGATATGACGACGATGTATTCCGGTACCGCGACGCTCGACGCCGACGGTCAGGCCACCGTACGTCTGCCCTCATACTTCGAGGCGTTGAATACCGACATCCGCTACCAGCTCACCTGTATCGGCGGCTGGGCAAATGTCTACGTCGCGGAGAAGGTCAAGGACAACCGCTTCCGCATCGCGGGCGGCACGCCCGGGCTCGAGGTCTCCTGGCTGCTCCTCGGCGTGCGCAACGACGCGTGGGCGCGTAAGAATCGCGTTGTCCCCGAGCAGGAAAAAGCCCCGGCCGATCGCGGACATTACCTCCACCCCGATGCGTTCGGGCAACCCGAAACGCGTGCCATCGGATACGAGGAGCGGCAGCGGTCGTTGGAAACGGACAGGGCGCTCCAAGCCCAAAGGCAGGATATCCTGCAGAGGCTCGCGCGGGAAGATCATGATGGAGGAAGCGATGCGAAATGACATCTGGCCGCCTCTCCCTCGGATGCTCGTTCTCACTGCGACACTGCTCGCGATGCTTGCGGTCGTCACACACGCGCAGCTGAGGATATCACGCTGCGTGATCGCGGCAGGCGGAACGCAGTCCACCGGAAACGGACTGACCCTGCAAGGCACGATCGGGCAATCGCTTGCCGGCACGGCCAAGGGCAGTGCGCACGCGGGTTTCTTCGGCTTCTGGTACAACGAAGGCAACACCGTCGTCGGTGTGCGTGAACCACCGCTCGCAGCTGCTGCCGTGCCACGTATCGGATCCCTGCATCCGAATCCCGCCCGCGACGAGGTGACCGTGACCGTCCTCGCCACGGGGTCGGAACCCGTGACCATCATGCTCCTCGACCTCCTTGGTCGCGTTCACGCGCATCCGTCCGTGAATGTCCCACCGAACGGAGAGTCGACACTCAAGCTGCCCCTTCACGGACTGCCGCCCGGATACTACATCGTTACGATCCCGGGGACGGCAGAAACCCACGGACTCATTGTCCGGTGATTCGGTCCCGCTCCCGATAAAACAGGGCGTGCCGATGGTACGCCCTGTTTCATTCCGTGGAGTCTGGCTATGGACCTGAAGCGACTCTATCGTTGATCCACGACAACGCATCGGCGCGTCAGGCTTCCTCGCGCGGTGGTCAGTCTGTACAGGTACACGCCGGCTGCAAGTGTCGCGGTCTTGAACGAAACTTCATGCCGACCACTTTGCAAATGGCCGTCGAAGAGCGTTGCCACCTTGCGTCCGAGTGCTGAATAAACGGACAGGTTGCCCGTTGTCGGAATGTCCGTCGAAAATCGGATGATCGTCTCTTTCACACTGGGATTCGGGAAATTCTGCTCAAGGTGAAATGATGGGATTTCGAGCGCTGCGAGATCAGTGACCTGACCGGTATTGAAACTCCAGATCGGCGACCACGCACTTTCGCCCGAGGTATTTCCTGCGGACATCCGCCAATAATACTTCGCTGGGAGCGTGAGGCTGTAAAGTGTCAACGTACTGGCCGCTGAGAATGTCGTGTCGATATCCAGGGAAGATAAATCGGGCAGCATCGAGAGCTGCAGCCGATAATACATGGCGTATGCTTCCAACTGCCACGAAAAAGGAACGGTCCTTCCCGTCTCCGAAGCGCCGTTCGCTGGAGAAATCATGATCGGCGCCGGCGAGGATGCGCTTGAAACAGGCGCTCGGCTGACGTACAACGCTTCCGAGGCAGTACCTGCGAACAGATGTGATCGGGAATCCCGCATGAGCGCGGCTGCCTCATGATCGATGCCGCTCAGCTTGACCCATGTGTCGGTTCCGGAAGCCAGGAAAAAGACGCCCGTGTTCGTTCCGCAGAAAACGGCGTCATCTTCTGCAATAATCAATGCTTTGGCGTGGCGGTTGTCGAGACCACGCGAGACCCGCTCGAAGTGCATGCCCTTATCCTCGGAGCGGTACATTCCGTTGCCCAGCGTCCCGACATACAAGGCGTTCCGGGAATCGGTCGCGACACAGCAGGCCCGGAAACCCTCAGGGAAGTCACCGCTTTTCGCCCAGTGCTGTCCGGCGTCCGTCGAACGAAACACACCGTTCGTGGAACAAGCGCCGAAAAGGGTCCCATCGGTCAGCATCGCGATGCCCAGCATGGTGCTGCCTGAAAGACCGTCATCCCTCGTCTCCCAATGCGCTCCGCCGTCACTGCTGAACATGATTCCATTCTGCTTCGCTATGTAGATCGCGCCCTCATTGTCCATCAGCACATCGTAGCAGGTTTCAAATTGTGCATTCGAATTCAGCCGGACCCAGGTCATACCGCCATCCGTGCTGCTATACAACCAATCCGACGATGCGGCGTAAATGCGATCGTCTCGCACAAGCAGTGTGTGTATGGTGTATATGCTGATGCCTTCATCGATCCATTGCCAGCTTTGCCCGTGATCCGTTGAACGGTGGAGGCCGACGCTCTCGAGATCAACGAGGAGTTCGCCATTCGGAAGCTCCGCCATCGCCAGGATGCGGCCCGCGAGGAGTCCGGCGTTGCGAGGCTGCCAGGCCTCGACACCGTCTGTGGATGTGAACACGCCCGTTGTGGATGCGGCAAATCCTCGCCCACTGGCATTGAAGGAAATGCACTCCCCACCCACGCGCGCACCGCTCATGTCCATTGCCGTCCATGAGCCACCGTCATCGGTGGAACGGTATATCCCTTCCGCGCCGCCTGTGCATATGAACAGATCGCCGGAAGGGTGCTGCGCGATGGAGCGTATGCTCGTCGGAGCGCTGGAGAGCACCCAGGTCGTTCCCTGGTCCGTCGAAGAATACGCCCCTTGATTCCCTCCTCCCCAAAGGACACCATCCGAGGTCACGAAAAGATCGAAAATATAAGTGGGGGAATCCTGCAGCAGCGACCAGGTCTGCCCTTCATTCGACGAACGGAAAATGCCCGTGAGGGGTGCACTGACGAATAGCGATCCGTTAGGATGCGCGACGATGCTGTGCAAATACTCACTCTCCACGCCGTTGCTGCGCTCGATCCATGTCGTGCCGCCGTCGCTGGACATGAGAACGCCATTGCCTGCGTTGAACAGGTTTCCCGAGGAGTTGGCCGTAATATCCCTGCTATAGGTCGTGACTCCATCGACTTTATACCAGGACACCCCTCCGTCATCGGAAGCATAGAGCAATGCGGTCACAAGGCAGGCGAAGAGCTTGCCACCGGGCGCGCGGTACAGCTTTTTATTGTTCACATCGGTCCAGAAACGCTGCGCGATTTGCCAGGATCCGACGGATCGATTCCATTTGAAGATACCGGTCTGTGAAAGGCACACGGGATCTCCGTCGACGTTGCATTCCACTGCGTAAATATGACCTCCCGCGGGACCCGGGAGTTGTTCGAAGAATGTTTGACTGTTGACACGCGCCGACAGAATCATCAGCGTTGCCGCCAAAGAAATGAGCGACAAGGTACAATGTTTCATTTTGACCTCTTGGGCTGTACTACTTTCAGGGCGATAAGAAATGTTGCGTGGCAAAATACTACGGAAATAAGATAGAAATATCAAGAATAAAACATGAATACACGCTTCGGAGGGAATCGGATGGTGACGCGTCGGGCGTTTTGCCGCAGATCGATGAAATAACTGCCTGCCGGCATTCCCTTGGGCAGAATCAGCTGCTTTCGAAGAATACTCAATCGTTGTATGTTGCACCAGATTGTCTTTCATCGCAGAAAGTCCAGGAGGAATCCATGCTGCCAGTTCGCCCGTTTCCATTTGGAACTCGTTCTGCTCAAAGTGATGGCGGGGGCTGTCGTTGCACTGCGCGCCTCCTGTTCTTCCTGCTTTTTCTGCCCGTGCTCGCGCAGGGACAATCCCCGCAACTGCTCTGGAGTTTCGACACGCGCGATGCGTCTTTCGGACAGACGGCGGCCGGTGATATCGATAACGACGGGAGGCTCGAACTCGTTTTCGGCTGCTACAGAAACGACAGTTCGGTCTATGCCCTGAACGCCGAAGACGGTTCACTGCTCTGGAAGGTCGAGACCCATACTCCGGGGGGAGATGGATGCAACGACGTTGCGCCGGTCATTTTCGACGTCGATAACGACGGATCGATGGAGGTCGTCGTTCCGAGTTCCTGCAATCCCACGACCTACTGCTTCGACGGAAGCACGGGCGCGATCAAGTGGGCGGCACCTACGCGCGGAAGCGACTCGCCGCCGACGGTCGCGGATATCGACGGTGACGGGAAACTGGAAATTCTGCACGGTGAATTCGGCGGCTACGTGATCTGCCTCAACGCGGAGGACGGCAACCGTGAATGGGAACTTGCGGTGGACACGCATTCCTGGATTCAGACCGCGCCGACGCTGCTCGATGCGGATAACGATGGCACTCTCGATTTCATCGTCGCGACCTGGAACCGCACGGCGGGTGACACCAACACCATTCGCGCATATCGCTGCAGCGACCGCTCGCTCCTGTGGAGCAGACCTCTCGCCGATGTGACGTATCACGGCACCACGGTCGCGGATCTCGACGGCGACGGCCTGCCGGAACTCGCGATCGGAGACTACAGCGGAACCCTGAGCGTGCTCAACGCCGAAGACGGCAGCATCGCATGGACGATGCCGTCGATTGGTTCGGGACATTATATCGGCGCTCCCGTCAGCGCGGGCGATGTGGACGGCGACGGATATTGCGAACTCATCGTCGTCAGCTGGTACAAGGTGATGGCGCTTTCTCGCAGCGGGACGCGGCTTTGGGAATACGACATCCCGGGTTACAGTACGGCGTTTCGCGGCGCCGCGCTCGCCGATGTCGACGGCGACGCTCTGCCGGATGTGATATTCGGTACGAGCAGCGGCCTGCTCGTGGCGCTCAATGGCCTGAGCGGTATGGAACTCTGGTCGGTGGATCTGGCAGCCATGTACGGCGATTCGCGCTTCACCCTCGATCACGCTCCCATAGTGGCGGACCTCGACGGGGACGACGCGCTCGATGTGTTCATCGTCGGAGGGTATACGACATACCCGGACTTCTCGAATAATTTCGGACGCGCATATGCGCTATCAATCGGGAAAGGCATGGGACCGGATTGGCTAATGTTCCAGCATGATCTCCAGCGCAGCGCGAGCTTGTGCAGCAGAGGGACCACCTCCGTCCGCCTCGAGTCGGAGAATACCGCTGCCGCGCTCTTCCTCTATCCCCTTCCCGTGCGTGACGAACTCCGCATCGAATCCGGCGAACTCCGATCTTTTCGCATCGTCGATGCTACGGGACGAGTCGTCGCGGAATGTGCCGAACCACGACGCACCGCTATTCTGGACATCTCCGCGCTCCCTCGTGGTGTCTATTTCCTGCTTGCCGGAAGCGGTATCGACGTGATCGTTCGCGCCTTCGTTACACAGTAATCCCGTCTGGTATCAATGACGCTCGTCCGCTTCAGCGCAGCAGCAGCATGCGACGCACCTGCACGGCGCCTTCAGCCCAGAGGCGGTAGTAGTACACACCGGAAGGAAGCGTATGTGCGTCGAAGCTCAGACGATGCCGCCCTGCCGGGTACAGTTTCCCATCGATCACGCGCTCCACTTCCCTGCCGAGTCCATCCGTGATTACGAGCGTCACGGACATGAGACGAGACAGGTCGAAGCTGATGGTCGTCGTGGGATTAAACGGATTGGGATAGTTCCCGTTGAGTACGAAATCGCCCGCGGCGATGCGTTCGCGCGAGATGCCTGTCGGTCCGGCCGCTGGGAGATGAATGTACTGCGGTTTGTGCATCTCCTGGCGATACCATGCGCTGATGTCGGGACTGTTCTGAATGCGCGCATCGCCCCAGCCCGCATAGGCCTGCTCGGGCCAGTTGGCGTCAATATAGCTGTATCCTTTTATCTCCGTGTGCGCGGAAATGAAATCGAAGAACTTCGCAAACCAATTGTCCCAGTCGCTTTGACTGTCGGCGGCATCGGCGCTGATGTTCATGCCCTTCGCCGAAGTTTCGCTCATGTACACCGGTTTTCCTTTCGATCGCGCCATGGCGAGAAAACGCTCGGCCTTCCCCTTCCGCGTGATCCCCCGTCGATCGTAATCCGGCAGCGACATGTCGAAATCCTGCGGGTCGAAAAGATCGAGTCCGAACCAATCGACGTATTCGTCGCCCGGATACCACAGTGCTCCCTGCACATCGGTGGAATCGAAATTATCGGGGCCGGCGGGATAGTAGCACCAGATCGTGGCGACGGAATCGCGGAATCCGCGCGCTGCGAACATGTCGGTGATCTTGCGGAACATCGTCACGTAGAGACGTTCGTGATAGCCGTTCCAGTCGCCGTTAAACTCCCCGCCGATGCGAAGGAACATCGACTTCCCGTATTGCTTCGACAGGGTGATGATGCTGTCGATGACGTCGTCGTACTGCGTGGAGACGGCAATGACGCTGTCGGTCGACACATTGCTGGTCAGAAAGAGACTCAGCTCCGGGATGAATCCGATGGAGTCGGCGGCATGGTAAAATTCGCCAAGCTGGCGCAGCGTCTGCGCCGTTCCTCGCGTTCCCGGGATGCTGAAGAACATGCCGCGCGAGGCCGGTTGAATGTCCTCGCCGTTGAGGGCGGAGAGGTACCCCGCGACGGGATCGACGCCGCCCCCTTCGAACGTCATGGTCTGTACGCCATGATATACCCTGCCGTCTGTGGGCTCGAGCAGCGCGACGCCCTGCGGCACCGTCGCGATTTTCTTCATGGCCTCACGTACGAGATTCGTCATCGTGTACGCCTCGGTTTCAGGAAGCCAGGCACCCGGAAGCTGATACCACGACTGAATCCAGTAACCGTCCGGTATCCCCACTCGCTGATGGTAGAGATCGATCAGCGCGAGAGACTGCTCGGAATATCCCTGTGCGTTCCTGCCGCCATTGGTGTTGAAAATCATGTTGACCTTCAGACCCATGGATTTCGCCTTTGCATCGAGTTCGACCAGACGCTGCATCCAGTCCACTCCGGCGATCAGGGCGGGCTGATTCGTCTGCGCCTTTCCCGTGGCGTAATCGTAGGGATTGTCGACGGTGAGTCCGTCGAAATACAATCCGCTCACCGCTTTTTCCGCCTCGACGGCGTTGAGCACATCGATGTATCGCCCGTATCCGTCGCTCTGTCCGTTGATCGCGAAATAGGAAGGCGTTGATCCCCAGGCCCAGTTGGGAAAATTCGTAAGGAGATTGATCTCGATGCCCGGAACGGAATCGCGCCAGAGCTGCACGACCTTGGAAAGCTCGGTCACGGCACTGGCCAGCGTGTGGTAATCCGCCTTGGTGTTGTTCGGGAAAAGCATGCGGCGGATGGGACCGTCCATATCCAGCATGTCGATGCTGCGCGCGGGATCGATGCTCCTGATCAGATCGATCAGCGGTTTGACGTTTGCATAATCCTGCTGAAATGATGCCTGCGCGGTTTGCGTGCCTTTCGACGCATGCCAATCGAGTAGTCCACCGAGTTCGACGGCGATCTTGATGTCGTGCGCGAGCAGTGCCGAAATGAGCGTCCGCGCAGTATCGGGATCGATCCGCATGCCGATGTTTCCGATATAGAATTTGAGAATATCGAGTTTGCCGAGGACCTCGCTCCATTTCGTCGTGTCGGCGAGAACCCAGGGATTGCCGTAGCACATCGCCACGCGCGGATGCGACTGCGCAGGCGGCGCATGCTTGACTTCCGTCTCGAAACGGTGTTGAAAATCATCCAGTGTGCCCTGCGCGAAATAGAACCGGCTCGTGACGGTTTTTTCCTCTCCTGCCGGAATCGTGCCGAAATCCGTCGCGGAGTGGATGCAGCAGCGGTCGAGATTATCGAAGAGGAAACAGGATTTCGGGCTGGTGGCCGCCATGTAGGAATTGCCGTCTTCGGACAACGTAACGATGTAGGAATCATCACTCTTGTCGGGACTCGTCGCCTGGAAGCCCTGGATGAACGGAGAGACGGGGCCGTAGTTTTCATTCAGATAGAACTGCACCGTCGGCATGCTGCCCCTGTTGATGCGTGTCGTCCCGTCCATGCGGAACGGCTGTCCGTTCTTCGACATGTACGTCCGTTCGAGCGTCCAGTCCTGGAACGGCTGCGCTCCGGCAGGATTCAGGCAGTTGAACGAAAACACGTGCGTCCATGGGCTCCTCGCCAGATTACGCACCGTCATCGTCGCATCGACATAATCCGTCGACGGTGTGAGGATCAGAGTGTACGAGATTTTTCCTGACGATGTCCATTCATGTCGCACCACTCCGTTCGCATCCGGACCTTCCCATTGGATGTTCACCTCAGGGAAATTGAGGATCATGCCTTCCGAAGATCCGATCGTTTCAGGCAATCCGAGGATGAACGACTGCCGCACCATCCCGGGAACCCGAACGACGCAGGCCATCTGTCCCGCCTGCGGGACAAGCGTGATTTGCTGGGCGGAGAGGGAAAATTGCAGAAGGATTGCGAGAAGAACGGAAATGGTCGCTGCTTTTTTCATGCGGCTGGCCCTGGATTGCGGAGAAAATACGTGGCAGGGATCGAGCATTTCGCTTATCGGGGAGAAACCGAGACGATATAAAATGACATTCCGATCGTGATGGTGGTTACACCGGCGCGGAAGATTTATCACCAGCGCATTGGTAACATACATGAACTTTTCCTCGTGCGCCGTATTTTGTTGATTGGAGTTTCCCATCCCGCTGATGGCACGGCAGCGGCCGCCGCAACGGTGTGACTTACCAGCAACACATATGGATTCACCGAATATCATACTTGCAATCATCGCCCTGGCAGCCGGACTGATCGTCCTCGTTTGGAGTGCCGACCGATTCGTTGACGGCGCCGCCGCCCTGGCGAAAATTTTCGGCATGCCCCCCCTTCTCATCGGCATGCTCATCGTCGGCTTCGGCACTTCCGTGCCGGAAATGATCGTTTCCGCCTTTGCCGCCCTGCAGGGCAGTCCGGAACTCGCCCTCGGCAATGCCTACGGATCGAACATCACGAACATCGCGCTCATACTCGGCGTCACGGCGCTGGTCAATCCGATTCGTGTCGGCTCCAGTATTGTCCGTCTCGAAATGCCGATACTCCTGGGTGTGACGGCGTTCGCCGGCGTGGAAGTCTACACGGGCGATCTGACACGCCTCGATGCCGCCATGCTTCTTGTGGTATTCGCGGGACTCATGGGATGGACGTTCTGGCAAAACGCGCGCAAGCGCCCCGACAGCTTCGCAACGGAAGTTGCGGAAGAATTATCCGGCAGCGCGATGACGGCATCGTCGGCCGCATTCTGGACGGTGGTAGGACTCGTTCTCCTCGTCGTGAGTTCACGCACTCTCGTCTGGGGCGCGGTGGAAATTGCGACGGCCCTCGGCGTGAGTAATCTTGTCATCGGATTGACGGTGGTGGCGCTTGGGACGTCCCTGCCCGAACTTGCATCTTCCCTCGCCGCTGTCAGAAAAAATGAACACGACATCGCACTGGGAAATATCCTCGGCTCGAATCTGTTCAACACACTGGCGGTGGTTGGAATCGCAGGCGCCATCTCTCCCCTCCGCGTTCCACCAGATGTACTCACCCGCGATTATCCGGTGATGGCATCCCTGACTCTGCTTCTTTTTCTGCTCGTATTCGGTTTTCGCCGCAAAGGACAGCTCACACGTGCCAAGGGAGCGCTCCTTCTCGCGGTTTATGTGGCCTATACCGCGCACCTTATCGTGGTGACGCTCAGCTCCGCCGGATAAATCGGGCAGAAGGGCCTACCTCACGCTCTTTTGGATATCTTTCGCAACGGCGATGAGTGCTTCTTTCAGATCGGTCGTACCCTGATGATCGAGATGAATATGCACGATGAGTTTCGGCGTCAGGAGTACGGAGAGCTGTTTCCATTTCTCCGACCAGACCGCCTTGCGTCCAATGCCAGAAACTTCAACCCCGTCCTTATAGGTGGAAGGGACCCGGTCGTATTCCTTCTCCGTCCTGATATCCGTGAACACGACCATGAGTTTGCTGCCGGAGGGGGCAACGCCCGCCTTGATGCGCGCCTCGTCTTGCTTGTCCGGAACACCCCAGACAACGGTGGCGGTGGGATACGTTTTCTTTTTGAACTCCTCGAACTTGATCACCTCGCCCTTCTGCAGTTTGAAGTGCTGACGAACGTAATCCCCGGTAATAATGCGATCGTAGGGTTGGCTTGAGGCGATAAGGGTGAAGGAGACCAGACAAAGCGCAGCGTATATGAAACGGAGCATGTGGGACCTTTGAGCAATGTGGCTGACGGTGGTACAGACTATGTAAACGGCTGAGACGACGCAGAGTTCCTCGGCCTCAATTTCGCAACAGCGAAAATTACACAACCTTGGCTGCAAAGAGCAATGCTGCATTCGCGCTTTCCCGTCAGCGATAGCGGCGAACAATCGTCTCCCATGCCTGTCAACGAGCAGTGGTGGCAAGCAGTGCGCAATAGGCGTCGTCACGCCGCTCGAAGGGGAAGCGACTGTGCTCCTCGGCAAGCATGGCCCGGATGCGATCATTGCAGAGATTGCCCGGACTTCCCTGATGCGTGGAAATGAGCGCAGCCGGCCTTTCAAACGTGCCATCCTTCAGCTGAGCGGCAATCTCGCGATACGCGTCTCTGAACGAAACACCGTCCCGCACGCGCTGTTGGATTGCATCAACGCTGAACACATCACGATAGCGCGGATCGTCGAGTATCCCCTCACGGACCTCGAGGAAATCGAGTGCGTACAGCGCGATATCCATACACGCATGCAGGTCATCGATCGCCGGGAAAAGCAGTTCCTTGATGATCTGCAGATCACGGTGGTAGCCGGACGGCAGGTTCGCCATCATCAGCGCGATGTCGTTTGGCACGGCCTGCATCCGGTTGCAGCGTGCGCGGATCAACTCGAATACGTCCGGATTGCGCTTGTGCGGCATGATGCTCGATCCCGTGGTGATTTCCTCCTTCAGGCGCACGAAACCGTAGTTCCCCGAGGCATACATGCAGACATCGGTTGCGAAACGGGCAAGGGAGGCCGCGACGGAAGCGAAGGCCTGGGCTGCGATCCGTTCGCTTTTTCCTCGGCTCAGTTGCGCGTCGATGGCGTTGACGTGCAGCGCCCCGAAGCCAAGAAGTTCCGTAGTGCGATCGCGATCGATCGGGAATGCGGTACCGTAACCCGCGGCCGATCCGAGCGGATTGCGGTCGGCGATGCGATACGCGGCGTAAAGCGGGATCAGATCCTCGGTCAGGCTCTCCGCGTGTGCCGCGAACCACTGGCCGAACGACGACGGCATCGCTGCCTGGCCATGCGTGTATCCGGGTATCATCACGTCGGCATGCCGGTCGCTGCGTTCGAGCAACGCCTCCGCGAATGCCGCCGTCGCCTCGACGATATCACGGATGCGGTCACGGAGGAATAGCTTGAGATCCACCAGCACCTGGTCGTTGCGTGAACGCGCGGTATGTATCTGTTTCCCGGCCTCACCCACCTGCCGTATCAACTGCAGTTCAATCTGGGAATGCACATCCTCCACACCTTCTTCGATGACGAACGTCCCGTCCGTGATCGAAGCATGAATCGCCTGCAGCCCGAGGGCAATAGCGGACCACTCTTCGACAGTCAGCAAGCCGCATTCATGCAGCATGCGCGCGTGCGCGAGTGAAGCGAGCGCATCGTATTCCGCCAGCTGCAGGTCGAACGACGGGTCGCGTCCGATCGTGAACTGCTGGACACGGTTATCCGTGCTTCCACCTTTTTCCCAGAGCTTCATTTCAATATCTCCGCGTATCGTTCGAGAAGGTCGTGATAAATCCGGAGGCCGCGCTCCAGTTCCTCGATCATGAGGTATTCGCCTGCCGTGTGTGATCGCTCTGACCGGCCGGGACCGATCTTCACCGACGGCACGGTGAGAAGAGCCTGGTCGGACATCGTCGGCGATCCGAAGCAGACCAGGCCAAGAGACTCTGCCGCGCGGATGATCGCATGATCGTCCGAAATCGCCGACGGACGCAGGCGCATCGAACGCGGCTGCACGTCGGCTTGCAGGTTCGCGCGTAGGACTTCGAGAATTTCTTCATGTGAATACGTCTCGGTCACACGGACGTCCACCACGAAGTGGCAGTGGTCCGGCACCACGTTGTGCTGTGTTCCCGCTTCTATCTGTGTCACAGTCATTTTCACCGGACCGAGCCTGGGCGACTCCCGTGGAAAGCGGTATTGCTCTATCCATGCGATATCCTTCATCGCAACCGAAATGGCATTCACACCGGTCGATCGCGCCGCATGTCCCGACACGCCGTGTGCCGTGCAGTCGAGCACCATGAGCCCTTTCTCCGCAACCGCGAGTTCCATATCCGTCGGTTCACCGACGATCGCGAAATCGACCGCGCCGAGTTCTTCTCCCAGCGACGCTACCCCGCCGTCGCCCGCGATCTCTTCCTCGGCGCTGAGTACGAGCAGGAGGTTGAACGGCAGATCCTCCCGTTCATGCATGTCGAGAAACGTCATGCAGAGCGCGGCCACGCATCCACCCGCGTCATTGCTCCCAAGCCCGATGATCTTTCCGTCCACGATCAATGGATCGAAGGCGTCGCGTTCCCATGACGATACCGGGCGTACCGTATCATGATGGGAGCACAGCATGACCGTGGGTTTCCGTTCGTCGAAGGCCGCACTGCGCGTCCATATGTTATTGCCCGTACGCCTGACTTGCAGCCCCTGCCGGCCGAGCCAGTCGCGAAGCAGATCGGCACTTCCGTTCTCCTCCCTGCTGAAGGATGGCGTTCGGATGAGATCAGACAGCAACGCGATTGCACCGTCCAAGCGTGTCATAAGCGCACCTCCGTCCCGTATCCTTTTTCTCCGGCAGCGGTCTTCGAGAGGTGTTCGGCACTGCAGAGGATGACCTCGGCTGCTCCTGCGTGCAGCGCCTCGAAGGCGTTATGTAGTTTCGGCAGCATGCCTGCGGTGATGACACCGGCAGCAGTGAGTTCTTCGGCAAAAGCAAGATCGATGCGCGGCAACACGTTCCCATCGCGATCGAGCACGCCGCCGCGATCGAAGCAGTAGAGAAGCCGCACTTCCATCGAATGCGCGAGCGCCGAGGCTATCGAGGCAGCGATCGTATCTGCATTCGTGTTCAGCAGACCGCCTCCGCCGTCATGTGTCAGCGGCGCGATCACCGGCGTGACGCCCTTTTCAAAAAGGGTGCTGAGGGCCGCGGCATTCACAGCGGTAATGTCGCCCACGTAGCCATAATCGATCTCACCGACGGGACGCCGTTCCGCGCGGATCACATCCAGATCGGCGCCTGTCAATCCGCAGGCATTACAGCCCAGGGACTGCAGCTCAGCGACGAGGCTGCGATTCACCAACCCGCCATACACCATCGTGACGACGTCAAGCGTTTCGCGGTCGGTAATGCGCCGCCCGTGCACCATACGCGGTGCGATCCCGAGGCGCGCGGCGAGTGAGGAAGCAGCATTTCCTCCCCCATGCACAAGCACGCACGAACCATGCAGTCGCGCAACCTGTGCAAGCGCCGCACTCCGCTGCGCAGGATCTTCGAGGATATTGCCCCCGAGCTTGACGATGGTGACGGCCGGCCGCGCCATATCCTACAGCGCCTCCAGCATACGTTTGAGCACGGCCTGCGTGGACCATATCCTGTTCCCGGCCTGCTGCAGCACCACTGAGGAAGGACTGTCGAGCACGGCATCGTCCACAACGACGTTGCGCCGCACCGGGAGGCAATGCATGAATTTCCCGCTGTCGGTCGCCGCCATTTTCTCCGCCGTCACCATCCACTCCGCATCCGAGCGGAGGATGTCACCGTAGCGCTCGTAACTCGACCAGTTTTTCGCATACACGAAATGCGCGCCTGCAAACGCGGCTGCCTGGTCGTATTCCACCGGTGTATCCTCCATGAACCGCGGCGGCAGCTCATAGCCTTCGGGATGCGTCACGACGAGGTCGACGTCCGATTTCCGCATCCACTCGACAAAGGAGTTGGGCACGGCCTGCGGCAGTGCACGCGGATGCGGCGCCCAAGTGAGCACCACTTTCGGACGCGGCACTGTGCGCAATTCCTCGATGGTCATGCAATCGGCAAGCGATTGCAGCGGATGCCGCGTCGCTGATTCCAGGCTCACGACAGGACGTCCTGAAAAACGGACGATGTTGCCGATGACCTCCTCACGTTCGTCAGCGGTACGGTCCTTGAGCGAGGGAAAGGCGCGGACCCCGATGATGTCGCAGTATTCGCCGAGCACGCCGGCTGCTTCGCGAATGTGCTCCGCGCTGCCCCCGTCCATGACCGTGCCGTCGGAGAACTCGAGCTGCCAGGCATCCTGTCCCGTGTTGAGGACGATCACCTGCATACCAAGATTCTGTGCGGCACGCTGCGTACTGAGCCGCGTTCGCAAACTTGCATTGAAGAATACGAGTCCCATCGTGCGGCGGCGTCCGAGATCCTCGAAGGCAAACGGTGCGGCCTTGTGCTCGCGCGCTTCGGCGACGAGCGCTTGGACGTCGTCGACATCGTGAACGGAAAGAAATTGTCTCATACTGATTCTCCTTGTGCGTGCAGCTGCTGCAATGCGGCGGCTACCGCGATGCTCAGTTCCGTTGCGTGCTCTTTGGTTAATGTCAGTGGGGGGAGGAGTCGAACCGTGGCAGCTCCGCCTCCCCCGCCCGTCAGCACTGCATGCTCGTACAGCAGCAGAGCCCGCAGATCTTTCGCAGGGACTGCCGCATCGAATCCGATCATCAGTCCACTGCCCCGCACCTCGCGGACCCCCTCGATCGCGGCGAGTCGACTCGTCAACCACGATCCGATTTCCGCGACATTTTCCTGGAGGGGTTGTTCAGCGAGCACTTCGACAACCGCCAGCGCCGCGGCACACGCAAGCTGTCCCCCGCCGAAGGTCGTGCCCAGCAATCCGTGTGATGCTTTGATCGATGGCGTGATCAGCACGCCGGCGACCGGATATCCATTTCCCATTCCCTTGGCGATGGTCACGATATCCGCTGTGATACCTGCCCGCTGATGTGCAAAGAAATGTCCGGTGCGGCCGAAGCCGGACTGCACTTCATCGAGGATGAGAACGGCGCCCTGTGCGCTGCAGCGGTCGCGCAGCAATGCCAGGAATTGCGCATCCACCTCACGAATACCTGCCACTCCCTGCATCCCTTCGATGATGGCCGCTGCGAACGCGTGCCGCGCGAAGGCTTTCTCCAATGCGTCGCTGTCGTTGAGCGGGACAAATACGACGTCATGGCCGGTGTTGAAGGGCGCACGGATCGAAGCGTTGTCCGTGACGGCGATGGCGCCGGAGGTGCGTCCGTGGAAGGCGCCTGTAAACGCCAGCACCGTCTGTCTGCCGGTATGGAAGGAAGCGAGCTTCAAGGCGTTTTCATTCGCCTCGGCTCCGGAATTGCAGAGGAAGAGTTGATGCTCCGGATATCCGCTGATTGCTCCGAGCGCCTGCGCATATTCCTCCTGCAGCGCATTGGGAAACGCATTGCTGTAGAATGGCAGACGGGACAATTGCTCGTTGATGCGGCGAATGAAGCGCGGATGCGCGTGGCCGATGGATATGACGGCATGGCCGCCATAGCAATCGAGGTATCGTCTTCCTGAAGCGTCCCATACATGCACGTCCTCGCCACGGACAAGTTCGGTTTCATATCTTGGATACACGTCGAAGAGTTTCATACCCGGACCTCAGAATGCGCTGGCCTTGAGCTGCAAACCGCTGCGCTCGTCGAGGCCGAAGAGAAGGTTCATGTTCTGTACCGCCTGTCCTGCGGCGCCTTTGAGAAGGTTGTCGATCACGGACACCGTCACACACATGCCGTCGATCACATCGACCGAGACAATGCAGCGGTTGGTATTCACGACTTGCTTGAGGGAGGGACTCTGTTCGCTCACCATGACGAACGGATGGCCGGCATACGTGCTGGCGTAAAGATCCCGGGCGTCATCCGGCGTTCCGTCGAAGGCAGTGTAGCTCGTCGCGATGATGCCGCGGGTGAAGGGGCCGCGATACGGGATGAAGAAATGGTGTCCGGTGTATTCGGGCTGCAGTCCCTTCATGGTCGTGCGTATTTCATCGAGATGCGAGTGCGTGAAAGCGCTGTACACTTGAATGTTGTCATGCCGCCACGAGTAATGCAGCGTCGGCAGCTGCGCACGTCCCGCACCGGTCGATCCGGTCACCGCGCTCGTATGGATATCGCCTTGGATACCTCCCTCCACCAGCAGCGGCAACAGGCCGAGCTGTATCGCCGTGGCAAAGCAACCGGGATTGGCAACGTGCAGTCCGCTTGCGCGCGCTTCACGCAACCGCTCTCGCATGGCCTCGGGGAGTCCGTAGAGAAAACGCGGATCTCCCGCGCCGCGGTGGTCGCGGCTGAGGTCGATGATCGAACAGCCGGCGGGAATCGCCTGTGCGCGGAGAAATGCATCGGTCTCGCCATGCGGAAGACAGAGGAAGAGCACATCGGTGTCGGTCGAGATTTTGTCCGCGAATTTCAAGCCGGACAATTCCTCGAGTCCGTCATGCACCTCCGTGACACTCTTTCCTTCGTGGGTTGTGCTCAGGACCGAGACGATCAGCGTATCGGGATGCGCCGCCAGAACGCGCAGCAGTTCTCCGGCGACGAATCCGCTCCCTCCTCCGATGGAGACTTTAATCTTCATTCTGGTCCCCGTTGACGCTGAAATACATCATGAGTTGATTCGAATAGATGCGCGAAAACCCACGCACGTCATCACCTGACCAAAGCGCGTTGCTTTCTCCATACGCGCCGAAGCGTCCCGCCATCAGGTCGTTCGGCGATCGCACGCCGAGCAGATCGAAGCGCTGTGGGGCCAGAAGCACGCGGACAGTGCCATTGGCCGTCTCCTGCGAGCGTTTGAGCAGTGCTTCGATATCGCGCGCGGCGGGTTCGAGGAACTGCGCTTCATGCACAAGCGATCCGTACGTGATGGCGAGTTGTTCCTTGAGCAGCTGCTGCTGCCGCGTGAGCGTGTGTTTCTCGAGCAGGCGATGCGCCGCGATGATCACGTGCGGCGCGGCCGCCTCGAAACCGACGCGTCCTTTCAGTCCGATGATGGTATCGCCCACATGAATGCCCCGACCGACGCCGTAGGGTGCCGCGAGCGTTTCCACGGTGCGTATCGCGGCGACGGATGATTCGTACCGCGTTCCGTTGACCTCTTTCAGCTCTCCGCATTCGAAACCGAGAGTGATTTCCTCGCTGCCGGATTTCGTGACGGAGGTCGGCCACGCGTCTTCGGGCAGCGGTTCCGACGAGGTGAGCGTTTCGCGTCCGCCTACCGAGGTGCCCCACAACCCGCGGTTAATCGAATACGCCGCCTTGCTCCAATCCATCGCAACGCCATGGGATTTCAACCATGTGATCTCCTCATCCCGCGACAGCGTTTGATCGCGTATCGGGGTAATGACTTCGACCCCAGGTGCGAGGATATGAAACACCGTATCGAAGCGCACCTGGTCGTTGCCCGCGCCGGTGGAGCCGTGGACGATCGCGTCGGCGCCGATCTGTTTCGCGTAGTGGGCGATGGCCTCGGCCTGAAATATTCGCTCCGCACTGACCGAGAGCGGGTACGCGTTGCCGCGGAGTACGTTGCCGAAGATCAGGAAACGCACGCAGCGTTGGTAGAATTCCTCGGTCCGGTCGAGGGTGACATGCTCCGAGGCTCCGAGCCTGCGCGCATGATCTCCGATCTCCTCGAGCGCGTGCGCATCGAATCCGCCGGTGTTGACCGTGACGGTATGCACCTCGTAGCCCAGGTCCTCGGAGAGGTGTAGTGCGCAGTAGCTGGTGTCGAGTCCGCCGCTGAACGCGAGCACCGCCCGCTTTTTCTCATGCATTCGTAACCTCGTTTTCAGGTGGAGAGAAAATCGTATTGCCGTTGGCGAAGACGGCATGGTCGTCGACGAGCGGCGGCTGTTCTTCCGTCTTGTCGGGCAGCGTGATGTCGATGACATGCGCGTGGATCGCCTGCCGCACATAGGTGCGAGGGTCGCCCGGATCGCAGAGCATTCCCGTGCAGAGACACATCCTGCGATTCGTCCGTTCGAGAATATCGACGTTGGGACAGCTTTTGCAGCCGTTCCAGAATTCGTCGTCGTCGGTCAATTCGCTGAAGGGCACGGGTACATAACCGAGATCGGTGTTGATCTTCATCACCGCATGACTGGTCGTGATGCCGAACAATTTCGCCTCGGGATACTTCTCGCGAGACAGCTCGAACGCACGCCGTTTGATCGCGCGGGCAATGCCGCTATGGCGATATTCCGGGCGCACGACGAGGCCGGAATTCGCGACGTATTTTTTTCCGCCCCAGGTTTCAATGTAACAGAAGCCCGCGAACTCCGGGGAGAAGGCGTCGTCGTGCAGCGCGAAGGCAATCACCGCCTTCCCCTCGCGCAGTTTCGACAGGATATATTCCGGCGTACGCCTGGCGATGCCGGTTCCGCGTGCGCGGGCGGCGTCTTCGATGGACTGGCAGATGATTTCCGCGAAATCCGTGTGGGCGTCTCCGCCAACTTCTATGGTAAATCGCACCGGCATGATGTGTCCTTTGCACAATTCATGGGGAGGGACATGAAAAACAAACACCGCGGCCACGTGTCGCACACAGCTGCAGACGGGAGAATTCTTGTGTGGGGTGAATCAGGAAGAACTCAGCGACGCATGCCGGCACAAATGGCGGCAGTCGTTCGTCGCTGGAACGGGAGGCTGCGAAGGAAGGACAGAATGCAACGTTGTCCGTATGAACGGAAATATTTCATCGTTGAGTGCGTTATGATCAAATGAATGGATAAATATACGCTGTTTTGTCCGGGTTATACAAGAAAAATAATCGCATTTTTCTTTTTTTTCGTGTGACTTTTCCCTGCTCGCTGTTGTCTTCATATGCAAAGGCTCTGTTGCAACGGCCGCCTCAACCTGAATACAACACTACCGGAGACTGATGGATCGTTTCGCTACCGTTTTTTCAGCACGAAAAGCACGATCACATCTCTACAAGGAGGCAGTCATGAAACAGTACCTGAGCGCAATTCTCGCAGCATTCCTGCTGGCGATCACCCTTCCCGCATGCAGCACGGACGGAACGGGAACGGAGCCCGAACAGGCATCCACCATTGAAGCGACATCCCTTTCGGTTTCCCGGAGCGAAGCGCTCACCGCGGCGAATGCAGTCATTCCATTTGCCAGCGAGACGAGCAGCTTCCAGTACCGCTACGACACCGGCAGCGGTGATCTCCACGTGCGCCATGCCAATGCGGCATTCAAGCCCGGCGGCGACATCTCCGTCGGCGTGCGCATCGAGGAAAACATCATCACGGTGATCGAACGGCAGCACAGTGCGGCGTCAGGTTCACTCGGCCTCTATGACCTGGATTTCGTCATCACGAATCTCCCCGTGCGCGCCTACCGTGTTGTGGTTATCGAGCCGTACCTGCAGAAAGACCAGGACCCGCTGTCCTTCCGAATGGACCTTGTCGAAAACCTCGCCGGCTCTTCTACGGAAGCCCGTACGCAGTCACCCTGGGGCGAGGTCGCGGCATTCTGACTGGCGTCTCCCGCTTCCGCGCTGACAGCTTCGACAAGCGGTAAAATAGAAAAAGCGCCCCCGATAACCGGGGGCGCTTTGTATACTTGTGGTTCAGATTTCTCTTACCAGCGATTACCGCGGTAGCCGCCGCCACCGCCACCATGATTCGAACGCGGTTCACGCGGCTTCGCCTCATTGACGGTGATGCTGCGTTCCTGCAGTTCAACGCCATTGAGTTGTTCGATAGCAGCCTTCGCTTCGGAATCATTCGGCATTTCGACGAACGCAAAGCCCTTGGAGCGACCGGTGTCGCGATCCATGATCACTTTGACGGAATCAACGGTGCCGTGATTTTCGAAAACAGAGCGCAGCTCGTCT
>JACZJN010000217.1 GCA_014860565.1 Bacteroidota bacterium | reverse complement strand
AGGGCAGGGAGGACGCGGAGAAGATTTTACCGCGGAGGCACGCAGAGGCGCACAGAGGATTTTGGTGAGACGGCAGCTATTCCCCCCGGAGCCATTCCCCAAAATGCCGGGGAAGGGGCCGTAGAAAAATCCTCTGCACCCTCCCTCCCTTTCTCCTCCTGCGCCTATGGAACCCCGGGCACTCATTTCGGGGTTATGCTTAGACTTACACATTGATCAGGATATATGTACCGCTTCATCATTGTCTTTGTCGCCTGTCATTTTCTTGTTCCTCTCTCCCACGCCCAGGAGAACGGTTCGATTACCGGCCGCGTGTATGATGCGGTGACGAAGGAGCCGCTGATCGGGGCGAATGTGTTCGTGCGGGAGACGTCGTTCGGCGCGGCGACGGATCTGAACGGTCGATTCACGATCCGCGCGGTGCCGGCAGGGACGTACCGCGTGCAGGCCTCCGTGATCGGCTACAAGGCGATCATCGCCTCGGATGTGGTGGCGGCGCCGGGACGCGAGACGCAGCTGGATTTCGCGCTGCAGCCGACGGCCATCGATCTCGACGAGGTGGTGGTGGAGGCGGACTACTTCCGCGAACTGGCGGATGCGCCGGTGAGCGCGCAGACGCTGTCGTATGAGGAAATCCGCCGCTCACCGGGCGGACAGGAAGACGTCATTCGCGCCATCTCCGTATTGCCGGGCGTGGTGCAGGTGTCGGCAGGACGCAACGACCTGATCGTGCGCGGCGGCGCGCCGTCGGAAAATCTCTACGTCGTCGACAACCTGGAAATTCCCAACATCAATCACTTCGGCACGCAGGGCGCGACGGGCGGTCCCCTCAGCTTCATCAACCTCGACTTCGTGCGCGACGTCACGTTCACCACCGGCGGCTTCGGCGCGCGCTACGGCGACAAGCTTTCTTCCGTCATGAACATTCAGCTGAAGGAAGGCCGGCGCGACCGCCTCGGCGGCAAGCTCAACATTTCCGCCACGCAATTCGGCGCCAATGGGGAAGGTCCGCTCGGCGAAAACGGCTCCTTCCTCTTCAGCGCCCGCCGCAGCTATCTCGACCTGATTTTCAAGGCCGCGGGCTTCGGCTTCGTGCCCGAGTACTGGGATTTCATCGGCAAGGCGAACTACAGCCTCGACCGCACGAACGAGATTTCCTTTCTCGCCATCGGCGCCCTCGACAAAGTGCGATTCTTCAACGACGACGAGGACCAGCGCTTCAGCAATTCGCGCATTCTCGGGAATTCGCAGGACCAGTATTTCTCCAGCATCGCCTGGAAGCACCTGATGACCAACGGCTTCCTGACCGTCGCGCTCGGCCGCACGTTCACGACCTACGATTTCCTGCAGACCGACTCGCTGCTCGCGCCGGTGTTCGTCAGCAATTCGCGTGAAGGGGAGAGCAGTCTCCGCGCCGACGGGGTGTTCCTCTTCGACCGTTCGCTCGAACTCTCCTTCGGCGCGCAGGGCAAGCTCGGGCGCGTGGAAGGCGACTTCGCATGGACGCCCACATCGAACAGCTTCCTTCAGGGTCCGGATATCCAGAATCTCGAAAACGCGTGGGACACCACCGCGCTGAAGGCCAACGCCTACGTGCAGCTCGCGCGCACGTTCTTCAGCAATCTGCGCGTGACCGTGGGCGGACGCCTCGACTATTTCAATCTGATCGACGAGCCCGTGGCGGTGGGTCCCCGCGCCTCGCTGCGCTACGCCGTCACCGACCTGACCACGCTGTCGCTGAGCGGGGGCACGTATTACCAGTCCCCCAGCTACATCTGGCTGCTGTCGAATCCGGCGAACACGCGGCTGCGTCATGTGCGTGTGGACCAGGCCGTGCTCGGAGTGGAGCATCTGCTTCAGTCCGATCTCCGCGTGCGCGTCGAGGGCTACGTGAAGAACTACAGCGACTATCCCGCTTCCACCGAGCGGCCGTATCTCGTGCTGGCCAACACCGGCGCGGGCTTTGGCGGCGCGGAAGAGGGCTTCTCGAGTTTCGGCTTCGACAACCTGATCAGCGGGGGCGAAGGACAGAGCCGCGGCGTGGAACTGCTGGTGCAGAAGCGCCTGTCGGATATTCCCCTCTACGGGATTTTCTCTCTTTCGTACAACAACACCGAGTACACCGCGCTCGACGGCGTGTCGCGTCCGGGCAGCTTCGACCAGCGCATCATCATGAATCTCAGCGGCGGCTGGAAGATCGACGAGAACTGGGAAGTCAGCGCGAAATTCCGTTACGGCACCGGCACGCCGTACACGCCCTACCTCGCCGACGGACGTTCCGACTTCGCCGCCTTCAACGGCGAGCGGCTGCCGGATTTCCACACGCTCGACCTGCGCGTCGACCGCCGCTGGAATTTCAACGCGTGGAATCTCGTGACCTACGTCGACGTGCAGAACGTCTACAACCGGAAGAACGTGCAGCAATACCGCTGGGACCCCCGCAACGCCCGCGTCGAAACCGCCGGCGGTGCCATCGGCATCCTCCCCAGCATCGGCATCAGCGCGGAATTCTAAGAGTAACCACGGATTACACGGAAGAGTAACCACAGATTTCACAGATTGGTTTTTTGCGTGCTCCTCGGATGTTCAGTGCTGTGCCCCTTATGGGGATTGGCTCCGAGGCGTTCGAGAAGTGCCCGAAAAATCTAATCTGTGCAATCCGTGTAATCTGTGGTTACTCTTTTTCGTATTTTAAGAGATGCGCTATCAGCAAACTCCCATATCGCGTCTGTCGAAGGCGGCGAAGTTCCTGGTCTCCGACGGGGCGTGGCATCCGTTCGTAGGCGAGGAGGGGATGTGGTATCGCGTGAAGGGGAAGACGGTGCAGCGCGTGCGCATGGAGAACGGGGAGGCGGAGGATCTGTTGCGGCTGTTCGAGCGCTTCGAACCCCTGCCCTCGCGCGCTCTGAAAGAGGGTTTCCGTGAGGAATTGCGCTTCGTCGTGCATGACGATCATTATCTGCTCGCGGGCATGCTTGTCCGCGCCTACGTGGGATGGGACATGCTGGCCACCGCGGCCGAACAGCAGGGCGTGCATCTCGAATACCTCGGGGGGAATTCCCTCCGCTGCGACATTCTCATCAACGAATGGACCGACGGGGAAATCATCCGCGCCCTCGTGCTCGCGAAGGCATTCAGCAAAGTCGCCGCGCAGCTCGCCATCGACGCCCGGGAAGGAGTTCCGCACGTTCTGAACGAAATCTCTGGTCTTCTGAACTCTGCCTTTGAGATGTATATGGAGGAGATCAGTCTCGTGCCTCGAGCAACCTCCGCCACCGCGCCTCGCTCGGCAGAGCAGGGGAGTCTCTTCGGGGAATCGTAGAGGAGCGTAGAGGATTGTAAGGATCGTAG
>JACZJN010000216.1 GCA_014860565.1 Bacteroidota bacterium | reverse complement strand
ATTCCACACACCGCGATCACAACCCATGCACGAAACAGTGCAATGGCAATCATACGAACGCTCTTCCAGGATAGATAAGGATCAGTATGTCAAAGATTACGGATTTCGGGAGGGAGACGCAAGAGGGAACAGCAGGAATTGATGGAAAAACAGCTTTATTGACCTCTCAACGGACGCTGAAGCGGGAGTTCGATCACGAATTCAGCACCTCCGCCGGGCGCCTCCTCGGCTCGGAGAATCCCTCCATGCCCCTTCGTGATGATGTCGAATGCGATTGACAATCCGAGCCCCGTTCCCCTGCCGGCTGCCTTGGTGGTGAAAAACGGCTCGTATATTCGCTCTTTGAGTGCGGCGGGAATGCCGGGGCCGTTGTCGCGCACATGCACCAAAATGTGATCGTTGTGGACCTCGCTCCGGATCCAGACCAGCGGGACGAATCCGGGGTCGCCGGCTTTCTGCCTCTGATGCACGGCCTGCATGGCGTTCTGCGTGATGTTCAGCAGCACACGGGCGATATCCTGACGGACGATCGGCGGATGCGGAAGCGATTCTTCAAGATCGAGCTCGATCGTGCAGTTGAAGCCGTCTTGCTGGGCACGCATGGCATGATAGGCGAGATGCACCGATTCGGTGATCAGCGCATTGAGATCCACCGCTTCATGCTCGGTGCTTCCGCCGCGCGCGTGCAGCATCATGCTGCGTACGATATCGTCTGCGCGGTGCCCGTGTTCGCTGATTTTCGTTAGGTTCTGCTGCAGTGCAGTGAGGATTTCTTCCCTTTCGCTTTCGGTCTCCGAGGTGCGAAGTTCTTCTATCAGTTCGCGCGAGAGATCGGAAAAATTCGTGACAAAGTTCAACGGGTTCTTGATTTCATGGGCAATGCCCGCCGTAAGCTGCCCCAGCGACGCCATTTTTTCCCGCTCGATAAGCTGATGTTGGGTGGATTCCAGCCGGCCTTTCATCGTTTCCAATTCGGCTGCAGTGGCACGCTGGCGACCCCGCAGAAAACGGGAGTATATGCAGATCGAGAGCAATCCAACGGCAAGAATGGCAATCACAAGCGCCCAGACCGAGAGCGTCCCGGAATCGCCGCTCACGGCACTCGAAGGCAGCTGAGCCCGGACTGGCTGCAAGGTCAGCTGAGAATAAACCGCGATGTAAAAGACGTTAGCTTTCCGGCACATTGGCAACACGCGGACTCGATCGCGCATGATTTTCGTTGTACGGTGATTGAGACTGATCGGAATATAACGTTAAGACGAAAACGGAGCAAGAGAGCAGAAATCCCTATCCTCTACCAAGTGCATAGGGAATCTGCTCCATACTTCGGGACGTACCTCCGCGGCCGGGATGACCGCTATCGGGCGATGCAGAACACGAATGCCTCCCGCCTTTCTCCGGTCTCGAGCAGCAGAAACGAGACGCCGACGGGAAGAGTCCCGGCATCGACCGGCAGCGTCAGCGTCGGCTGTGACGCGATTCCTTCGGAGAGGGTGCGCATTCGGCGGCCGAACAGGTCGCACACGCCGAGCCGGAACGGCCGTCCAACAGGCACGCGCAGTGAAATCCAGCCCCGGCCGGACAACGGCTGCGGATATACCGCGTCAATCCCAGCGGAACCCGGTGCAGCCGCGTTGCGTGCGGACATTGCCGTTAATACATCGACGGACCACAACCCCGGCATTCCGCAATTTCCGAAATAGAGTCGTCCGTTGTCGTATGCGAACGCGATGCGGCACACGTCGGGCGTGGCGAAATGCGCTTCGGGCAGACCCTGATTCAGACTGCCCCACGGTGCGCCGTATGCGGGAAACAGAATGATGCCGTCGTCCTGCGTCGCCGCGACCAGCCCCCGCGGCGTGGCACAAAGCCTGTAGGCGGCGCCAGGGTACAGCGAAACCACCGATCCTCCGTCAGATGTGCAGGAGGCGATGCCCTTGTTCGAAGCGACATAGAGAAGGCCGCCCGCTTCCACGACATCGAAGATCGTCCCCTCCATCGACGGAACGATCACGGGCGTCCATGTTCTCCCCGTGTCGGACGATGAAAGAAGTCCGAGAGGTGTGGTGGCTGCGTAAAGCGCGCCTGCCTGTCCCTCGGCGAAAGTATACCAGGTCTGCACGCCCCTGGTGGTGTCGGCGGTCCAGCTGCGTCCTTCGTCATCAGACCACGCATGCACCCCGTACTCCGCGCCCGCGATCATTCGTCCGGATGCGGTACCGAGCGCCTGCACGCGCCGCGAGCCATCGCCGATCGCACCGTACTCCCAGCTTGTCCCAAAATCGGTTGTGCCGCGGGTCCCGTAGGTCGTGCCCAGCGTCACCCTCCCGTCTTTCACCCGCATGTCTCCCGGGCGCGATTCCTCCGCATAGGGAAGCAGCTGCCATGGGTCGTCACGGACATCATGATACGCGACCAGATTCTCTTTCATGCTGTACGCGACGATGCGGTCGCCCACGAAGCCCACACGGGCGACGCCGACCGGGAAATACCCGTCCGTCACATAGCGCCAACTCTCGGCATTGTCTTCGAGACGCCAGATGCCGAGATGCGTGATGCCGGCAAGCAATCCGTCCTTCACCCCGAGGAGGACCGACACCGCCTTCGGACGCGGAAACGGCAGACGCGTTTCATTGATCGCCTCCCATTGCCGCCCGCCGTCGAGTGAGCGCAGCAGCTGCGGTCCGGGATCGGTATCGCTGCCGGCATACAGCACGCCGGTGTGTTCGGTCATGGATGTGATGAAGGGTTCATATACCGCCAACGGTTCCCACGAAGCCGCCCCGCGATCCGTGATTCGGAAGAGCACGGGTTCGAGGGGACGCAGGGGGGAGACCTTCCTCGCGGCATACAGCGCGGAACCGATCTGATACAGCTTCTGGATATCGGGTGGACTCGCGGTTCGCGTGAACCAGTTCGCTCCCCCGTCGGTGCTCTCGAGCACTTGCCCCGCCTCCGCGACGACGACGTATCCATCGTCTGCCATGACCACATCGCGGACGTCGCCGAGACTGATCAGCGACCATCGCACGCCATGATCGATGCTGCGCATCAGCATGCCCTGCGCGCTGCCGTACAGTGTGTCGCCGTGTCCCGTGAGCCGGGTGATCTGCGCGCTCTGGAGATCCGGTATTTCGGAAACCTGCCATGTGGCACCCGCGTCGTCGGAACGGTACACGCGCCCGAATCCGCCTGCGAACAGGCGGGTCCCGGAGGAATACAGGCTGAAGGGCTGCGCGGCCGGGTCCGGGAGATCGGCCTGGCGCCACTGCGTTCCTTCCGCGTTTCCGAAAAGCACGAAGGAACGGTACGACGGTGCTGCCACCAGACCGCCCTGGTGTTCGATGATCGCGAGGAAGGTGCCCCCGCAGGGGCCGTTCTCATACTCCCACACGGGCTGCGCCCCCGTCTTCGCGGCCAACAGCGCCAGCAATGTCAGCAGGTAAAAGAGAATCGTACGCATAACCCCTCTGTAATGGTAATGGAAAAACATACGAACCCTTCGGCGGAAGTTCAACTTTCGCGGCATGCAAGGCTGTTTGCATACCGGTTCGTCGGCCGCTGCGCGGGGTTCATCCTGCTCATTCCCGCGTTCATCGGGAAAAATTTTCCACGCCGCGGGCAATGGGACATCTTTGCTTCAGATGAACGCCGCATAAGGCATGACCACAACCAACCGGAGTACCCATCATGAAACGCACACTGCTTCTCGCATCCTTCCTGCTTCTGACCATGTCCGCCGCCGCACAGCCGAATGGCGACCCCCTGTTCACGATCGGTGATCACGAGGTCGGCGTGTACCTCGGACTCGGCGGACGCCTGACGTCACTGTTCGGAGAACCTGCCGGGACACTCGACGCGCGCGGCGCGTTCACCATCGATCGTCGATGGTCTATCGGCCTGATGGGCGCCGCATTCGAATACGACAAGAGTCTGCATGCGCTCGTCGACGACGGCAGCTACCGCATCAACGCCGCCTACGGCGGATTCTTCGTCGAACGCATGTTCTTCCTTGGTGAGCATGTGCTGCTCTCGATCTCCATCGCCACGGGTTATGGCGAGGTGTCGTATCGCTACGACAAGGAGTATCGCAAAGACAAGATCTGGACCGAGGAAACCATCGACAGGACGGAGTTCGCTTTCTTCGAACCGTCGGTCGGCTTGCAGTTCAACGTCGGCGGCGGTTTCTGGATCGGCATGACCGGAAGCTACCGGAACACATCGCCGGTCGAACTGCTTGGCACATCGGAACATGTGTTCCAGAAATTCAGCGGCGGACTGACCATAACGTATGCCTTGTTCTGATGACCTCGCGGGGGGAGGGAAATTCTTTTCCGGAATGCCTACATTACAGGTTAATCATGAAAGCGACGCGCAACACTTTACTCTCATTGCTCGCGGCCGCACTGCTCGTGCAGCTGCTGATCATCGGCTACAATCATGCGACGGGCTTCATCCATGTGCGCAGCGTGACGGAGTTCCTTTTTCGTCTCGCGTTTTCGGGCACCTTCAGTTTCGTGTTCGGAGCAGCACTCTTCTTCACGGATGTCCGTGTTATCCGCTGGCTCGATGCGCAGCTGCCGTGGGCGAGGCGCGTCCTGCCCCGGGTGGTAACGGAACTGCTGACAACTGCGCTGATCGGTGCGGCGTATGGTGTGCTGGTGACCGCGACCGTGCACATGATCGCACCCTACGAAGCGGGATTCCTGCGCAATGCGGCAAACAACGCGCTGATCACGGCAGTGATAAACCTGATCATGATGTCCGTCCTCGAAGGCGCCTCATGGTATCAGCGCGGGCAGCGCGCGCTGCTTGCCGCCGAGACGCTCGAGCGCGAGAATCTGCAGCTGCGTTTCGAGACACTCAAGCAGCAGCTTAATCCGCACTTTCTGTTCAATGCGCTGAACACGCTTTCCGCCCTGATCGGTCACGACGATGAGCGCGCGCAAACGTTCGTCGAGGAATTCTCGAGCGTCTACCGCTACACGCTCGACGTGATCGACCGTCCGATGGTCACGCTGCGGGAGGAACTGGAGTTCGCCCGCGAGTATCTGGCGCTGCAGCAGACGCGATTTCGTGACGGCATTCGTGTGCTCACGTCGGTGGACAGCGGCTGTCTCGATTTTCTGCTCCCGCCGCTGGCGGTGCAGACCCTGCTTGAGAACGCGCTCAAACACAATGTGGCCACGGCCGACCAGCCGCTGGAGCTGCGCATCGAGACGGAAGGTGCCGCGCTTGTTGTCCGCAATACGCTTCAGCCGCGTCATGGGCACGACCGTCGTTCCGGGGTGGGACTCGCGAATCTACGCAAGCGCTACGCCCTGATATCCGACCAGGAACCGGAAATTCTCCTGACCAATGAAGCGTGCATCGCGCGCCTTCCTCTCATCACATCCGAACGCCATGACAGTCGCAATCATTGAAGACGAAGCTCCGGCAGCAGAGCGCCTGCGGGACCTGCTTCACGCGATCGATCCGACGATCGGCATCGGTGCCGTGCTGCCCACGGTGCGCGAATCCGTCGCATGGCTCGAGCGCGAAACGCCCGACCTGCTGCTGGTCGACATTCACCTTGCCGACGGATCGAGCTTCGAAATTTTCCGCCGCCGCGAGGTGCGCATTCCGGTGATTTTCACTACGGCCTACGACGAGTATGCGATCGAGGCATTCCGCGTCAACAGCATCGACTACCTGCTCAAACCGATCCGCCGCGACGACCTGCAGCGCGCGCTCGAGAAGTTCCGCTCGCTTCGGACGGTCGATGTTTCCGGACTGCAGGCGCTGCTTCGCGGCCTGCCTCCGCCCGGTCCCGCGCCGCGGAAACATTTTCTGATACAGATCGGACAGAAACTGCAGCAGCTGAGCTGCGACGACATCGCGTATTGCTATGCGATGGAAAAGAACACATTTTGTATGACGAGGCAGAAGCAGGCATTGCCGCTTGACCGCAGCCTCGACCGTTTGCAGGAAGAACTCGCGCCTGAGCAGTTTTTCCGCATCAACCGCAAAATGATCGTCAACATGCACGCCATCGTGGCGATGCACGCGTGGTCGCGTTCCCGCATCCGCCTGGAACTCGCTCCTGCCGAACCGAAAGGAATCGAGGCGCTGGTCAGCGTCGACCGCACGGCGGCGTTTCGCGCATGGCTCGATCAGTAATTCACCGCCGTCCCACCAGCACTACCCCACACGGATGAATACCCTCAAAGACCTGTTCTACCACATGCATTGGGCCGACGCCAAGGTATGGGCCGCCGTACTCACATACGAGGCCGCCGCGGCCGATGAAAAGATCGGCAACCTGTTTTATCACATCCATTCCGTCCAGCGCGCGTTTCTTGCGGTATGGACGCAATCCCCGATCGCGCTACCGAAACGCGAACAATTCGTTTCCATGCAGCAGATTGCCGATTGGGGAAGGACGTATCATGCCGAACTCCCCTCGGTGCTGTCCAACTTCACCACGGAGGATCTCGACCAGATCGTTTCCGTGCCCTGGTCCCGCTTCATGGAAAAGCAGTACGGGCACAAGCCCGAAGACACTACCATGCATGAGACCATGCATCAGGTCGTCATGCACAGCATGTATCATCGCGGCCAGGTCAACGCCCGCCTGCGCGAACTGGGAGGGGAACCGCCGATGGTGGATTACATCGGCTGGCTCTGGTTTGGCCGTCCGGCGCACGAATGGATGTGAGGGAAATATTCTTTCACAAAAGCATGACAATTCCATGACACAATAGCCACGGCCGTTTGATAGTTTCCTCGTGAGTAGTCCAAGAAGTCACATTCTCACGTAGGAGGAACGGCCATGGAAAGCATCTTCTCGAGTCATTTCGCGACGTTCGTGATGTATGCCGCCGGGATCTTCCTGTCCCTGGCAGTCGTCACTCTCACCGGATGCGCCATTTCGCGCACCATCCGGCAGTCGGGCGCCTGCACTTTTCTCTGGCAGGAAGACGGCAAGGAAGGGACGGTGCGGCATGAATGAGCAACTCCCCCCTCTCACACATCTGTGCCAGTTGCGCTTCTGCGCCTCGCTGGTGTTTGGTGTCGTCCTTTACGCCTGTCTTCCCTGGGCCATTTCGCTCATCGCCCTCGCGCAGCCCGCGGCCACTCCCGTCAAAAATGCGACTGCTCCCTTCGCACATGAAGAAGTGCTGCGCTACAGCGTGCATTGGAGCTTCGTGCGCCTGGGCAGCATAGAACTGCGGCAGAGTCTGAAGAAAACCGCGAACGGGAACGGCGCAGTGGTGCAGCTTTCCGCCCGATCGGCTTCGGGACTCCCCTTCATCGATGTCAATATCCGCGACCGCGCGGTGCTCGATCCGGGCGATCCGCGCTGCGTCGAGTTCACGGTGCGCAAGGAACACGAGCCCGCCGTCACGAAAAAATACGCTTTCGATCGCGAGACGCGAACGCTTTCCGTGGAAGTCCGGGAAGCGAGACAGCCTCCCGTTCGCCAGCAGCGCACGGAAAAACGCGATTTCTATGACGCCCTTGGCATGATCATGCTGCTCCGCGGCCTCGCCGGAAGCGGCCAGCAGATCACCGTGCCCATGCTCATGGATTTTGAAATCGTCCATTCCAGGGCGGAGTGCTCGCGTGAAATCGAGGAAGTCGACGTGCCCGCGTTTGACGAGGACGTTCCCGCCTACCGCATCGCCCTCCGCTCGTCGTGGGAAGACGAGTCGATCGGCGGCCTGGGCGGCGACATCGATTTCTGGTGCAGTGCCGACGAGGCGGCCATTCCGCTGCGTGCGGAGATGGACCTGACCCTGGGCTCGATCGTGATAGAACTGGAATCCTGCAAGCGTCCGGGCTGGAAACAGCGCGCCAGCGCGGATCTGGGGAAAGGAGGTGCGCGATGAAAATCCTCGTCACCGGAGCGACCGGCTTCATCGGCGCCCGCCTCGTGCGCGAATTGCTGCGCAAGGGACAGGAGATTTCCATTCTCTGCCGCGCAACATCCGATGTCTCGGCATTCGAAAACACCCCCGTCCGTATTTTCCGTGGTGATCTGGCTTCGCCCGATGACATGCGCGCTGCCATAGCCGATTGCGACGCCGTCTATCATCTCGCGGCGTTTGCAAAAAACTGGGCCCGTTATCCTGAAGAGGTCCATCGCATCAACCGCGATGCGCTGGAAAACGTGCTTGCCGTCGCCAGGGAGATCGGTGTGCGCCGCGTGCTCTACACCTCCACGGTCATGGTGTACGGCCCGTCCAACGGCCATCCGGTGACCGAGCGCACGCAGCGCTCCGCACCGTGCGGCACTCTGTATGAAGAATCGAAAATCCAGGGTGAAGCAATCGTCGACCGGGCGGTCGCGGACGGACTGGATGTCGTCGTCGTGCATCCCTCACGCGTGTTCGGTCCCGGACTCCTTTCCGAGGCCAACTCCACCACCATTCTCATGCAGCAATACCTCCGCGGCACGTACCGTATGCTGCCGGGCGACGGAAGTGCCGCCGGCAACTATGTCTTCGTCGATGACGTGGTGCGGGGGTGCATCGCCGCCATGGATCATGGAAGAACCGGCAGGCATTATATCCTCGGTGGAGCAAATCTCACTTTCAGCGAATTCTTCGACATTCTTGCAGAATGCAGCGGAAAGCGGAGGCGGCTGATGCCAGTACCCCGGGTGCTGGCCCGCGGCGCGGCTATCGTCCAGGAAAAACTTGGCAGTCTGGGCGTCATGACGCCAGTGATCACCCCCGGCTGGGTGGATGTGTTCTACGATGACTGGCTGTGCAGCAGCGCACAGGCAGAGACAGAAATCGGATACGAACCCACCGCCATGAAGGACGCGGTGCAGATAACCGTTGACTGGCTGCGCAATGAAAACGGCCGCAAGGAGGTACTCTCATGAATGCCCTTTCACTCTTTCCTCAGGCGGCATCGATCGAGCGCAAGGACGTTCTCGCCGCGGTTGCCATTCTCGGCAGCGTCACACTCACGACGCTGCACCGCCAGGCCTGCGGGGTAGACAATCTTCCCGCGGTGGGACTGCTCACCACCGAAACCGCACGCGTCTGGCTGTACTTCGCCTGCACTGTCGTGCTCTTCGGAGCAGTACCGTACGTCCTGATCAAGCGCGTGTGGAGAATGCCGCTCTCGGAATTCGGGGTGACGCTGGGTGACTGGAAATTCGGACTCGCGGCAAATGCGATTCTGCTCCCGATCATCGCGGTGGCATTTCTGCTTCCCGCGGCACAGATGGAAGACATGCGCGCATTTTACCCGGTCGACAAGGCCGCGGCCGACTCCATGGCCCGTTTCCTTCCCTACGCCGCCGGCCGCATCCTGCTTTTCTATGTCGCATGGGAATTCTTCTTCCGCGGTTTTTTGCTTTTCGGTCTGCGCGAATCCGTCGGAGACCTCACCGCCATCTGCATTCAGGTGCTGCCCTCGGTGCTCTGGCATATCGGCTACCCGACCGGTGAATTGTATTCATCGATCGCAGGGGGATTGCTGTTCGGCTGGCTCGCCATCCGTACCCGGTCCATCTTCTGGCCTCTGCTGCTTCATGCCGGGATCGGCATGATCACTGACATCTCCATCTCGTTTTCCATGTAGAGGTGCATCATGACTGCGTCGCAACCGACATCCCGCCATTTTCGCGCTACCGTTCTGCTGGCCATCGCGATGCTGACGGTACTTGCTCTGCTGGCATTGCTCTTCCCCTCGCGCGTCGACCATGCAGGATCGCTGCTGCGAAACAGTGCCATTGCCCTCGTACTCGTCGGGCTCGTGGCCACATTTTCAGGCCGCCTCCCCGCGCGGCTTCGGGTCGCCGTCCGCGCCGGCGGCGGTATCGCAATGGTTTCGTTTCTCTTCGGCGCGATCTCGGGAGTGCAGCATCTGATATTCGCTGGATGGTTCGACGACGCGCTGATCCGCTTCGAAACCACCTTCACCGGCATCGAGCTCTCACACTGGCTCGAACAGTTCATCCATCCCGCGCTCACCGAGTGGATGATGC
>JACZJN010000215.1 GCA_014860565.1 Bacteroidota bacterium | reverse complement strand
AGGCTGTTCGGGATCAGGTAGCAGGCTTCGTCGGCGCCCATGTACGGACGTACGCGCGGGTCGTTGTCGATGTCGTCGGTCACCTCAGAGAGCAGCGTGCCGATCAGATCGTTGTCGTCGTCGGACGGTGCGGCAAGGTGCAGGTCACCCGAAGTGTAATCGAGGAAAGTGACGTCCTTGCTGACGGAAGCCGCATCCATGCCCGAAGCGGTCTGCAGAGCGAGCAGGTTGGCGCGGTCGCCCGACCAGTACGCAAGCACCGGACCGGCGGCAACGATGTTGTTGTAGTCGGATTCGACAATCGCCGTCGGACTCGGTACGTACCAGGCACGACCGGCGCCGTTGTGCTTGATGATATTGTTGAGGTAGCGCTGGTTGGAGCCATAGTAGGAATACAGCGCGTAGCCGGACGCATAGGTCCCGTCGAGATAGACCGTGTTGTGTGCGAACAGCAGATCATTGCAATAGTAGATGCGCGCCGCGTAATACGCATAGGTACTTGCATTGCGGCCGGTGAAGAAGTTGTTCACCACGCGCGACGTTCCAGCCTGGTAGTAGTTGTCATAGTACATCATGAAGCCGTAGCAATACGTTCCTCCATCGGTGATGAACGTATTCCGTTCGATCTTCGAGTTGAAGCCGTAGTACATGAGCATCGAGTAGTAGTACTGATATCCGTAATCCTTGATGACTCGGTTGCCGAAGAATTCCACTTCTCCCATGTAGTAGAAATACATCGGGTAATAGTACTGTCCGGTGTATTCGCAGCCCTCGACGTGCAGACCGTTTTCAGTCGTGGTCGTTCCGGCACCGTACATGTACATACCGAAGCTGCCATTACGGAAGTTACAGCCGAGGAAGGTGTTGTTGTGATCTAGCGAACCGCTGGGTGAATACACAACGGCCATGTAACTTGAAGTGGTGGTTGTCTGCGAAGCAATAAGATCGAGGTTCTCGAACAGATTGTTCTCCGCGCCTCCCGAGATATCGAGCACGATGCCGTAGCTCGTACCGGTCGAAGTGAGCGTCATATTCCGGAACGTGATGAAGTCTGCGCCACCCATCTGCAGTACGTAGTTGTTGGCGGTACTCGTTGCGTTGTTCGTAAGGGTGACATCAGCGCGGTTCCCGGTCTCGGACTGGAAGGTCACGGTATTCACGGCGGAAGTACCGGGCACTTCGTTCAGTGCAACCTGTTCATTGTAAGTCCCGGGGCGAACGTTGAAAACGACGGGGCCGCAGACGCCGAATTGGTTGATCGTATTAACGGCCTGTGTAAAGGTCGTGAAATCCGGGCTGGTTCCTCCGATAGTGTAGGTTCCCGATATCGCTGCCTGCACGGTGCGGCTGAGCGTGTCGTTCGCCGTGAAGCTATCCTGAATGCTGTTCGGCGAGGATGTCCAGGCCACGATCGTATGGGGCGTTCCCGCGGCGATGGACTTCGACCCGAGAGTGAGTTCCACTTCCCCGAGTGTCGGCAGAGGAGTATTATAGGCGATCGGTGTTTCCGGCACACCATCGTATGTCCAGTTCACAGTCACATTCGAAAGCGTGTTCGTACCGTAGTTGCGAAGCATCACTTTGATATCCTGCTGCCCGGCGCAGAAATTCACCGGCGAGGTCAGCGCGGAGATGCCGGCATCGTCGGGGAGCGCAGGGCTCAGATCAAACCCGAAATTCTGCCGGTACGATGCGGTATACCCTGACGGCGTCGCGGCCGTGCAACCCGGACCACCATAGAGGCGGCCGACGTTGGGCGATGTCATCGATCCCCCATCGCGAATGGTGATGCCCGAACCGGCCGACAGGCCGCTGCTGCACACTTGAATGATGAGGGCCTGGTTGGGATTGTAATACACGGGAGTCGACAGCTGAATCTCGAACCAGGCGTTCGCCGCGCCAGCCGGAATGGTATACGTGGCAGCAGACAGCGCTGTTGTCATCGGTGTAAACCACTGACCGGTCGAGAATGTCGTGGAGGATGATTGTCCGATCGAGATACTGAAATTGGAGTAGGTCGTACCGGACGAAGCGGAATACCGCTGGAAATACACTTTCGTGATATTTCCGGCATAGGCACCGGTAAACATACCAGCGCTGTAAAACCCCTGCCATTTTTGGTACGTCGTCGAAATAGGGTTCCACGGAATCGCGTTTCCGCCCGTTGCGAGTCCGTAAGAATACTGCGGCGTCTGCGCCGACGCCTGTGGGCCAAAGCAAAAAAGCATCACGGTCAGAAATACAATGAAGCCGAGCCCGCGTCTGCGGGTCACATTGTAGCTATGATAACCCATGGAAGAGTTCTCCTAGATGTGAGTAAGGGGTAGTTCTCTATTCGCTTGTCGATCCAGTGATCGCAGTAACAACGACGCATCATGTAGATCACGGGCTAATGTTGCTTTTCTTCACTGTGCTTTTATTTTACTTCTTTGCGTGAAGAAAAAGCATGTATCTTTTCCTTGTCCAGAAGACCAATCAGCTAAAACCACCATCATATCCTATTTCTTACATCGTTTTGGGAGATTCAACGTGGCTTCATGAATCCCAATTTACATCTAAAAAGCATTTTTCCAAGCTGGCAAACTGATATTTTTTCCCGTTTTGGTATTTTTCAATACCGCAGCGTCCGCTTTTTGCACTTTTTTGCCTTTGTTTCCCTCCGTTTTCCCCAAAAATAAAGCGTCCCTCCGGCCAACTGGCCGGAGGGACGCTCCTGTTATCGTCTGCGAGGACGGCTTACTTGTTCAGCACCATCTTCACGGTCTTGTTGAATCCGAGACCGGTCTCCTGCCCCATCATCGATACGATGGCGAGGTACTGGCCGCTCGGGAGTGAGGAACCGTCGAACTCGACTTTGTAGACGCCGACTTCGACCAGGCCGTTAACCGGCATGGCGATCTCGCGGCCCAGCATGTCAACGATGCGCAGCTGCACCTGCGTGCGCTCGGGAACGCTGTACTGGATCTGCGTCGTCGGATTGAACGGGTTCGGGTAGTTCTGCGTCATGTCGAACGTCGTCGGGTTGAACACATCCGTGTGCTTCGGTGCGATCGCGCCGTGCGAACGGTTCCAGTTCAGTTTGATCGCGATGTAGTCGAAGTTGTTGACCACGCCGTTACCGTCGGCATCCATATAGCAGCCCATCGTTGTGTACCAGGGCACACTCGCCTGCGGCTGCCACGTCAGATACGTCAGAGGATTCTGCGCCGCGTCGGCACGGTAGCGCGCCGGACCGTTAAGCCACAGCGTGCTCAGGTTCGCATCGTAGATGTAGAGATTCAGGTCCTTGCGATCCGTGTAGTTGACGAGGCCGTCGTTATTCACGTCGCCCGGCCACACTTCGCACGGCGTAGATCCCTGACCGATGAGCATCAGCGACGACGGGTACGGCATGTAGTCGCGATAGTAGCCGCAGCTGTTCTTCGTGTTGAACACCAGCTCGATGCGGTAGAAGCCCACGGGCATGTTCGAGGGAATATTGAAGTATGACGTGCCGTCGAGCGTCTGTCCTGCCAGTTTGGCCGCGCTGAACGATTGCGTGTACATCAGCTGATTGCCGGGCACACTGTAGAAGTTGGCCGTCATCTGGATGGTCGCGTCGAAGTCCGGGAAGATGACCGTGTAATGTACGCCAACCGTGCCGGGGATTGTTGCGTAGGCGATCGGGTATCCATTGCCGTCCACGAACTCATACTTCAGACTGTTCGGGATCAGGTAGCAGGCTTCGTCGGCACCCATGTACGGACGTACGCGCGGGTCGTTGTCGATATCATCGGTCACCTGCGAGAGCAGCGTTCCGATCAGATCGTTGTCGTCGTCGGACGGCGCCGCAAGGTGCAGGTCACCGTTCGTATAGTCCTTGAACGTGATATCCTTGCTGACCGAATTCATATTCATGCCCGAAGCCGTCTGCAGCGCGAGCAGGTTGGCGCGGTCACCGCCCCAGTATGCAAGCACCGGACTGTTCGAGTACAGATCGTTGTAGTTGGCTTCGATGATCGCTGCGGGGGAGCCCACATACCAGGCACGGCCCGCGCCGTTGTGCTTCATGATGTTGTTGAGGTAGCGCTGGTTGGCTCCGTAGTAGGAGTACACCGCGTACCCCGTGGCATAGGTGCCGTCGAGGATAACCGTATTGTGCGCGAACAGCAGGTCACTGCAATAGTAAATATACGCGGCGTAATACGCATAGGTCGAGGCATTGCGGCATGAGTAGAAGTTGTTCACCACGCGCGAACTGCCTGCCTGGTAATAGTTGTCGTAGTACAGGTACATGCCGTAGCAGTAGGTGCCACCGTCGGTGATGAACGTGTTCCGCTCGATCTGCGTGTTGTAGCCGTACATCATGTACCCGGCATACTTGTACGTGTAGCCGTAGTTCTGCACAACCTTGTTGCCGAAGAATTTCAGCTGGCCCTCGTAGTAGAAATAGATCGGCATGTAGTACTGGCCAGTGAATTCGCAGTTTTCGACGCGCAGGTTGTTCTCGGTTGCGGTCGTGCCCGAACCGTACATCATCATACCGTAGCTGCCGTTGCGGATGTTGCAGCCGAGGAAGGTGTTGTTGTGATCGAGCGAGCCGCTCGGCGAATATACGGTGGCGAGATATGTCGACGTGGTTGCAGTGACAACACCAATGAAATCGATGTTCTCGAAGACGTTGTTCTCCGCACCAGCCTGAATGTCGCACACGGTGCCATATGTGACGTTCGTCGCCGTGAAGGTCAGGTTTTTGAAGCGGATGTAATCAGCACCCTTGAGCTGCACGACATAGTTGTTCGTGGTGCCTGTCGCTGCGCCGGAGGTGATGTTCACGTCGCCACGGTTGCCCGTCTGCGACTGGAAGGTCACGGTGTTCACTGCGGAACTGCCAGGGATGGCACCTAGCGAAAACTGCTCGTTGTAATTCCCGGAGCGAATGTTGAACACGGCCGGGCCACAGAGCCCGAACTGGTTCAATGCGTTGACGGCCGATGCGATATTGGCAAAATCGGGGGATGCTCCACCGATGGTGAACGTGCCCGATATGGCTGCCTGCGTAAGAACACTTGATGTGTCGTTTTTTGTAATGGTGTCCACAACACCATTCGGCATTGTGGTCCACGCTACAATATTGTACGGAGTGCCGGATGCGAAATTCTGCGTTGCCAGGGTGACTTGCGTCTGACGCGTGGCAAGGTTGACAGTGTCAAGCATGCCTGTCCAACTGTACGGGGGCTGCGTCACGTTGTTGAGCTTCCAGTTGATCGTCGCGGAAAGCAGACGGTTCGTCCCGAAATTCTGCAGCGTAACTTTGACCGGCTGCACACCGGCGCAGAAGTTTACCGGGGAATCAATCGAGCTGATTCCGGCGTCGTTCGGCCCGGTGACCGTGGATGTATAATACATTTCAACGCGCGACAGCTGGCCGGTGGCTTCTTCCGAAACAGCTCCAACCGGGTAGGTTGTCCCCTGCCACAGCAGGCGTGTAAGTGTAACGGGCATGCCGAGGATCGTCGATGCAAACGGCCCGGAAGTACTCGCATAGGAGCACATGGATGTTGCGCGTGTACCAAGGATGCCGATGATGTCACCAGCCGCGATATTGATGTTGCATGGAATGATCGTGGTAGAGGCCACATCGATCCACAGGCCCAGTGTGTTGTAGGCGGTCGTCGATGAAGCGTATGCAGGCGGCGGACCAGCAGTGAATTTCAGGATCTGGATGCTCTGGGCGGTAGTGCCGACATCGGTCGGAACTCGCACTCCTGTGATTGTAAAAGCAGTCGGGGCTGTGAACCAGTACCCGCGGACAGATCCGGAGTACGTCGTACCATACGTCGGCAGCGGCATCATGGTCTGGGCTTGCGCCTGCAGTCCAAAGCCAAGAAACACGAGAGTCAGAAGAGCGGCCATGGCCATCCTCCGTCTGCGTGTTACGTTGTAGTGAAGAGTTCCCATGTTAATAATTCTCCTGAATATGAATGAAGAGATGTTTCCATGTAATTCTATGTTCGGGATCTGCACGCGAGGATGATGCAGCAAACCGGAATCCGTTCAACGCCGTGTATATATATCATATCAGTGCTGTCCCAACGTTTGATCAAACAATCGTCGTAACATTATGAACGACAATGGATTACGGGACATTCTGCCTGTTCCCGACTTGAACTTGAGAGCGCACGATTCCGTACCTTCAACTCATCACATCGAGGTTGAGAA
>JACZJN010000214.1 GCA_014860565.1 Bacteroidota bacterium | reverse complement strand
TCTCCGATCCTCCCCGTCCTCCCCGTCCTGCCCGATCCTAAAACGCGACGATGTGTTCGTCGACCGTGCGGGGATCGTCGGGCATCAATCCGTACATGTGCCGGTGGAGGAAGGCGCGGATGTCGCGGGTTTCGTCACTGCTGACGCGATGCGCGGTGTCGTATTCGTGATATTCGACGGCAAGGTCGAGGGCGGAGAGCACGCGGTGATTTTCGCGGCCGACCTCGATGTCGAGAATCTGGTCGCGCGTGCCGTGCGCGAGAAAAATCGGAATGCGCCTGTTTGAGGGGTGGATTTCCTGGCGGAGACGACCGGGATCGAGCACGTAGCCCGAGAGTGCGACAATGCCCCCGAGGCGAACGGGGTAGCGCAGCGCGGTGTCGAGACTCATCACCGCGCCCTGTGAGAATCCGACGAGAAAAATGTTCTCCGGCGCGATACCGTCGTCGAGCTGCGTGGATATCAGATCGCTGATCAGGTCACGGCTCTCCTGCACTTCCGCCGGATCGCGAAGCTCGTTGTCGTACCACCAGTGTACGTCGGGCGCCGCGTCGTCGAAAAATGTCGCGGAGGGCAGCACCCAGCGCGTGTGCAGAAATCCCATCTGCCGCACGAAAGGAAAGAAGGCGTATTTGTTGGCGTTGCGGCCGTGCAGTCCGATCATCGCATAATCGGCGCGGTCGAGCTCCTCGGGAAATGTGAGGTAGTCGAGTGTCACCTATCCCAGCCCTTGAATTGCGCCCACGCGCGGAATTCGCTTTCGAGCTGCTCGAAGCTCTCGATGGCAAACAGGATCGGCTGCAAATGCCACACTTCGTATTCCTGCGTGCCGAGACGCTCGGGTGTGAAGTCGATCACTTCCACCGCGTCGGACAGTGAATGCAGGACTTCCTTCGGGGAAGAAAGAATGCCCGCACCGTAAATGCGCCGTCCCTCTGGCGTGTTGATCAGGCCGAACTCGACGGTGAACCAGTAGAAGCGCTCGAGCTGGCGTATTTCCTTCGGATCGCTGACGCGAAGGAAGGTCTGCGCGAAATACTGGAAAAAGCTGGAGAAAAACGGGTTGGTCAGCGTCGGCATGTGCCCGAATATATCATGGAAGCAATCCGGCGCGGGTGTGTATTCGAGTTCATGCGGCTGGCGAATGTAGTCGGTGGACGGGAAATGCGCCCGCGCCATGAAGCTGAAAAAATCGTTCGTGTCGAGAAGTCCGGGTATGCGCGCGATGCGCCAGCCCACCATTTCGTCGAGTGTCAGACTGATATCGCGCAGCGCCGGCAGGTGGTCGGGCTGGAGTCCGAGCAGCCGCATTCCTTCGAGATACTCCTCGCAGGCACGTCCGGGCAACTGCCCGGCCTGGCGCGAGTACAGCGTTTTCCACGTTTCGTGATCGTGCGCAGGATAATCCGGGTAGGTGATCGCCTCGTGTTCGGGCACGTCTCCGTCAAGCTTGATGGGAATGCAGCGCGGATCGATGTCCTCCTGTTCGGCATATTTTGCGTATGCGGACTTCGAAAAATCTTCGCTCTCGTTCGGAATCGGGGTTTCGTCTGCCATGCTCTCCTCCTTCTTTCATGCGTAAAGGGAACGCCGTGGATGCCCTTCCCGTGGTCCCCTGCCATACGCGGGGAAACAGATATGAGGATATCGTTTGTATCGAACGAAATATAATAAAATATTGGTCCAAGGGAAGGGAATCGAACGGAGGATGGCTGACAACTGATGGCTGATACATATCGGGGGGAAGGAAAGATGGAAAAAGGAAACATGGAATCATGAGCAACATCTGCATCAACTCAGAGATCGGGCGCATACGCAAGGTCATTCTGCATCAGCCCGGACAGGAAATCGAGCGCATGACGCCGTCGAACGCGGCGGAGGTGCTGTACGACGATATTCTCCATCTCCCGCGCGCGCTGCGCGAACACAACCAACTCGAATTCGTGCTCAGTCGCGTGAGCCAGACCTATGAACTGGTGGATCTCCTGCGTGAGACGCTTACCATTCCCGAGGCGCGGGAAACGCTGGTCAACACGTTCTGTTCGGCGGCGGGATATCCGGACCTGGCCGGGGAACTGCTGGCGCTCGACGATATCGAACTTCCTTTCCGCCTGATTCATGGCACGCTGAAAAACAGCGATACGCTGGAACGCTATCTGAGCAGCGGACTGTACTCGCTTCCTCCCCTGCCGAATTTCTTTTTCATGCGCGACGCGGCCATGTGCGTGCACGGACGCGTGATCACCGGTTCGATGGCCAATCACGTGCGCGTGGCCGAGGCCATCATCATGGAGAATATTTTCAAACATCATCCGGATTTCCGCGCCGAAGGATTTTATTTCGACGGCACCGTGCAGGAGGCGGACGGACTTACGATCGAAGGCGGAGACGTGCTCATTCTACGGGAGGACGTTGTGTGCATCGGCAACAGCGAACGCACCTCGATCAAAGGCATCGACACCCTGATACAGTCATTCGCCGAAGGCGGACGCATCAAGCACGTCATCGTCGTAGAGATGCCGAAAGCCCGCGCCACCATTCACCTCGATATGATTTTCACCATGATCGACCGCGACAAGTGCGTGGTGTTCCCGCCGCTGATCACCGGTCCCCGCGCGTGCCGGGTGATTCACGTCGAGATCGACGGACGCAAGGTGAAGTCCATCGAGGATCGCAAGGATCTGCTTTCCGCCCTCGCGCAGGTGGGTCTCGATCTCGAACCGATTCCCTGTGGCGGCACCGACCAGGTACATCAAGAACGTGAGCAATGGACCTCGGGCGCGAATTTCTTTACCATCGCGCCGGGACAGATCATCGGTTACGGACGCAACAAGCGCACCTTCGACGAACTCGGCAAGCGCGGCTTCCGCCTCGTGCGCTTCGAGGATCTGCGGGAAGGCAATGTGGAACTGGGTGAAAACGAGTCCTACGCCATCAGCATCGAAGGCGCGGAGCTTTCACGCGGCGGCGGCGGCTGCCGTTGCATGACCCTGCCCGTGCTCCGCGAGCCCGTGTCCTGGTAACCTCCCGCGGCACCGCCCGTGCTGCGGTAATCCCGTCTCCCGGTCGCCTCCTGCAGCACCGCGCGTGCTGCGGTAATCCTGTTTCCCGGTCGCCTCCTGCAGCACCGCGCGTGCTGCGAAGACGACAAACATGCCTTCGGTAAACACCGGGGCGGGAAATGGCATTGTATCCCTCGCCGCCGCTTCGTAATATTCATGGATATGTTGGTATACCGTTTGAATCTCCGGTATGGAGAAGCTCATCGAACAGGAGTGACGACATCTTTTTTCATCTCAGTGAGGATTTCCGCATGAACAGGTTCACGCAATGGCTCACGCGTTTCGGCGCTCTCACCCTGACGCTTTTGCTCTTCAACGCCTGCAATTCCAACGGACAGGATCAGAGCAAGCTCGACACACCGGAGTGGACCGCGTTCCGCACGCTCGCCGTGCGCTACGACTCCATGACCGCCGCCTTCGAAAAAATGGAGAAGGAAAATCCCGAGTTCGCGAAGGATCCGCAGAAATTTCTCGGAGATGATCTGCAGAAATACTACGCACTTGTGCAGTCCCTCGGCGAGAAAGTGCCGCAGGATCTCGGGAAGATGACGGATTTCACGGGATATGGATATGACGACCTGCGTGTGGTGAAGCTGGCTGCAATGGTTTCGCAGCAGATGGCACCGCTGAAGAAGATCAACGTTGAACTACTCAAAATTGTGGCAGACGCGGATTCCATCCGCAATATCAAGCTTGAAACCGCGCAGCTGTCGCTGCTCGACGGCGATCTCGCCGCGGGTGAGAAGTACGCGACCGACGATGTGCTCTCGGGTGCCGAACCCCTGCAGCGCGGCGGAATCCTCAGCAGTTTTTCCCAGTCCTATTATGACGGCAATCAGGCAGAGCGTGCCCGCAGCTATGCGGTACGCGCCGTGAAGGCCTACGGTGAGGCGTCGGTGAAACTCGCCGCCGAGGAGAACGACCCCGCCCGTGCGAAGCAGCAGACGCAGTGGATTCTCACCCGCTATGCCTCGGTCATTGCGCCGTTGATGTACGACATCAAGGAAAGTGGTGACGCACCGCAGCTCGACAGCTTCGTGGCCGAACTGAAAAAACAGCTTCCGGAGAGCACCAACTGGAACGATGTGCAGGCGTCCGTCAACGACGCGATGGAGGAAATTGCCAAGGACCGTGAGGCGCTGGGCAAGCCCGCCGCCGCCTGGGCCGCGCACGAATGGCTGGGCAGCAAGGAGCTTTCGCTCGACGCACTGAAAGGGAAAGTCGTGCTGATCGATTTCTTTGCGACGTGGTGCAAACCCTGCATCATGGCCTTCCCGCACATGCGCGAATGGCAGGAGAAGTATGCAGAGAAGGGACTGGTGATCGTCGGTCTGACCACCTATCAGGGCCGCTACGACGGCAGCACGGTTACGCCGGCGGAGGAATTGAAAAAACTCAAGGATGAGTTTATTCCGAAGCAGAAGGTGACCTGGCCGGTCGGCGTGGAGAAAAGCGGACGTCAGACGATGACCGACTACAAGGTGCAGGGCATTCCGCACGTTGTACTGATCGACCGTGCCGGCAAGGTGCAGTACGTGAAGGTCGGCGCCACGGATTTCGACAAGACGGAGCGGAAAATCCAGCAACTACTGGCTGAGTAGGGGCGATGTACGGATTTCTGCTCTTTCTCTCGCTGATTGTCCTCCCGGCGGGCGCCGCGCGCGCCCTGCCGGAGGCAATCGCGGAAGCGGAAGCGCCTCTCCCTGATTCCCTTCGCATCGTGGTGATCGGGTCCTCCACTGCCGCCGGCTTCGGCGCCAGCACGACCGACAGCGCCTGGGTATGGCGCTACCGCGATTATCTCACGCAGCTGAATCCGGCGTATGCGGTCGTCAATCTCGCGGTTGGCGGCTATTCCACCTATCAACTGCAGCCCGATTCGTTCGTCACCCCGGACGGACGTCCCAGAGTCGACACGCTGCACAACATCACCCGCGCACTCGCTCTGCACCCTTCGGCGGTGATCGTCAATCTCCCCTCCAACGATGCGGCATCGAACTTCAGCATTCTCGAACAAACGGAAAATTACGAACGCCTCGCCGCCGAGGCCGCGCGGGCGAAAGTGCCGATGTGGGTATGCACAACACAGCCGCGCGATCTGTCCGAGGCGAAGCGGCAGAATCTGATCACCATGCGCGACTGGATCCGCGGGCGCTTCGCGGATAACACGCTGGATTTCTGGACTGGCCTCGCGCGCGAAGACGGTACGATCGATCCGAAGTTCGACTCCGGCGACGGCATTCATTTCAACGACGACGGCCATGCGGCGTTATTTGTCCGCGTACGTGAGTCGGCCATTCCCGACAGACTTGAACAGATCACCTGGATCGCCGCGGCGGAACCGACCTCGTTCGATATCGCCATTTATCCGAATCCCGCGCGCGAACATGCGACCCTGCGTCTGCGAATGCAGAGCGCCGGTACGGTACGCATTTCCGTGCAGGACCTCCTCGGACGCGAAATGCTGCGCGAACGCGAGCGCTACGCTCCCGCAGGCGACGTCTTCACCCGTCTGCAGCTTTCGCAGCTTCCTTCCGGCATGTACCTGTGCGTCGTTCAATCCCCCGAAGGTTCGGCGCTGCAGCGCCTGCTCGTCACGAACTGACGGTTCCTGCTTCCTGCTTCCTGCTTCCTGCCTCCTGCCTCCTGCTTCCTGCTTCCTGCCTCCTGCCTCCTGCTTCCTGCTTCCTGCCTCCTGCTTCCTGCTTCCTGCCTCCTGCCTCCTGCCTCCTGCTTCCTGCCTATCCCGTCCTATTCAGGCGGCGCAATTCCCAACGTGCGGGCGATGAGCCAGCAGGCGCTTGCCCAGGCGACTCCCGCCAGCCATCCCGCCAGAACGTCGCTCGGGTAGTGTACTCCGAGGTTCATGCGACTGAAGCCCACGATGAGGCTGATCGTGATCGCGGTTGCGATCAGTGATTTTTTCACTCTTTCCCTTTTCCCCATTCTTCCGATCAACACCGCCAGGGCGAGAAATATCGCCAGTGTCATCATGGCATGTCC
>JACZJN010000213.1 GCA_014860565.1 Bacteroidota bacterium | reverse complement strand
CAGCCCTTAACGCCCCTTCCGCTCCTTCCGCCCCGCTACGGCTTCTCCCAGCAGCTTTCGAGCGAACACCGCAACTCATCCCCTGCATAGATGCCGTGACAGGCAACGAGGTGGCCGTTTTTCTCCATCATCTCCGTGCGGGCGCTGACGGCTTCTCCGTAATGCACTTCCTTTTTATAGTGAATCTGCAGACGGCGGAGGGTGCCGCCGAGAGCGAGTTCTTCCGGAAGGGCATCGAAGGCCCAATCCACGTAGCGGATATTGTTCACATGACGGTTGACGTCGATGTCGCTTTTGCGGATGTGGAATTCCCGCACGACATCGGCACGCGCTGGTTCTCCGAGCGCCGGAGGAGCGGGCAGCGTCTCCACTTCATCGGAGAGACCGTACTTCGAATAGATCTCCTCGCGAATGCGCGCGGGACGCCGCCGCGCCATGTCGACGAACACCCACTGCGAATCCGCATCCACCACTACCTGCCCAGCCGCATCGATAATCTCATACCGGCGATTCGCCAGGAAACGGCGCATCGCCATGGGCTGCGTGACGACATGCACGTCGTCTTTGAACACAGGCGCCTTATGGATCCGGATATCCCATTTATTCAGCAGCCAGGCCACCTGTTCCTTCGCGTAATAGTCCAGCCCCACCTCGTAGGAATCGCTCTGCAGCAGCGCGATATCCTCGAAATAGCGCATCATCGCCAGTACCGTCAGCCGCTGCCGTGTATCGCAATCGTGATACTGCGCGAAATACGTGTGCCTGAAAATATTGCCGCCCTGTGTCATGGTTTCACCCCGGGAATGTGAACGGTAACGGTGCTGAGCATTCAACGATCCACAGACTCATGTTCTTCGTGTTCTTCTTCGCGCTTTTGCGCTTTCGTGGTTTCTTCTTCCACTACGAGCACATAACATCCCGCGCGGGTCGGATGATCCTCCACCAGAGCGGTGCCTGGGATATCCCGCAGAAGCCAGAGGATGAGCATGTCTCCCCCGGCGGCGAACGTGAAAAACAGTCCGAAGAGCATCATCCCCGGCATCCCTTCGGCGATGGCCCAGAGCGATGGCACGATGCCGAGCAGCACCAGAGGCATCACGGCGCCGATGCGGTATGGCGTGGCTTCCATTGACTCACTGCAATGCGCGTAAGGCGTCAGGGTTTTCCAGTGAAAGCCGAAGCTGATCACGCCGAACGGCTTGCCTGTCGTGATCTTCCACGTCAGTCCGTGAATGCCTTCATGCGCCAGGATACCCGCGATCAGGATGATTACGGGCATCAGGTACTGTCCGCCTGTCAGTTGCCAGATCAGGCGTTCATGACCCCACAGCCAAACGTACATGCCGCCGAGCACGAGCACGGAGGGCAGGGCGAAATACACCATGAGGAAATTCGCGCGAAGCAGCGACACGGAACGATCGACGCGCTGGAAACCGTCAGGGACGGAGGCGCCATGCACAGAACCATCAGTGCTGAGGCCGTCCGGGATGGATGTTTCGGGGATCGATGGGAGCGGGGATTGAGGACTCATACCCTAAATTCCGAAGCTTCGCGCTCGAAACCAAACACGACATTGGCGAGGGGCCGTTCTTCATGGCGACACGTGTGGCGATTCCCGCCATGCGATTATCGTTGTCCAACCGGTCGGGAGGCATGCGGACATCCCGACGGAAACGGAATTCATCGCGCCTGCCGTAGGGCGGATTCATGAATCCGCCCTACGGCATATACCGTTCGCGGAGGATGTTGAGATGATGGCGCTCGTGTCCTGCAAGGATGAAGGGAATCGCCCGCGCGGTGACGCTGTTGCCGTTCGCGGTACCATGCCGTGCCTGTACGGCCTCGCTCCAGGTGCTGAACAGGTAGATGTTGGAATGCCGCATGTGTTCGAATTCCCCGGCCAGGCTTTCGGTCGAACGCGCGTTGAACCCCGCACCGAGAACGTAGTCATCCTGCTCGAAGCCGGGGAGCGGTGTGCTGTCCCCGCGCGCGAAACAGAGTCCGCGATAGGCGAACACGCGTTCGGTGTCGATGATGTGTCCGATCACTTCCTTGACGCTCCACTTCCCTTCCGCATACGCGAAGGCGGCCTGCGCTTCGCTGAGTCCGCGAAGGAGAACGAGCGTCTCGCGCAGCTGCGCTTCGAGGATTTCGAGGATTCCGCCATCGGGAACGAGCCGCACGTAGGTTTCATAGTACGGCGCGTATTCGTCGGCGGAGGGTCGTGCGAAATATTGCTTCGACATGGATGCTCCGGTATGTGCGCAGGTGCGATGCGGGAACGACTGGAAGAGACTAACCGCATCGCCGGCGCGGCTGTTCACATGACGTCGCGGATGGGATTTTTCCGCTTCAACGGAGAGACCCGTGAGCGTCCGACCCGCCGACGCCTGTTCGTCGTGTAGCGCATCTGCAGCAGTTCCACCACCAGCGCGAAGCCCATCGGGAGATAGATATACGCCTTCGGCACGTTCTGATGCAGTCCTTCCATGAAGATGGTCACGCCGATGGTGACGAGAAACGACAGGGCGAGAATTTTCAGCGCCGGGTGCTGGAGGATGAAATCGCCGATGCGTTTGGCGAACGCGAGTATCACGGCGAAGGACAGCACCACGGCCGTCACGATGACCCACAAGTGGTTGGTAAGTCCGACGGCGGTGATAACGCTGTCGATGGAAAACACGATGTCGAGCAGTACGATCTGCGTGATGACGCCGGCGAAGGTGTGCACCTTCGTTTCGTGCGCTTCCTCCTCGGTCAGCTCCACGGTGTGGTGGATTTCTTTCGCCGCTTTGTAGAGGAGGAAGAGTCCGCCCGCCAGCAGCAGCAGATCACGCACCGAAAGCGTGGCAACGACCGGCGAGGTCAGGCTGGCCAGCGCCAGCACCGCGACGAGCATCAGCAGCCGCGCGACGAGCGCCAGGGAAAGACCGACGAGGCGGGCGCGGTTGCGCTCCGCCTCCTGCAGCCGTGATACGAAAATCGAAATGACAAGAATGTTGTCTATGCCCAGCACAAGCTCGAGACCGAGCAGCAGGGCGAGTGTTGCGAGTGAATCAAGCATGAATCGGGACTATCCTCGCTGTTTGAGCAGGTCGCGGATCTCGGTGAGCAGCACTTCCTCGGCGGGCGGCGGAGCCGGGGCGGCCGGGGCTTCTTCCTTTTTCTTCTTCATGCTGTTCATGCCCTTGATGACCATGAAAATCGCGAACGCCACGATGATGAAGTCGAATACTTTCTGCAGGAAGATCCCGTAGTCGAGCGTCACCGCGGGTGTCTCTCCCACGGCTTCCTTCATGACGATGTTCATCGACGTGAAATCCACCCCGCCAAGCAGCACACCGAGCGGCGGCGTAACGACGTTGGCGACGAACGACGATACGATTGCGCCGAATGCTGCACCGATCACGATGCCGACGGCCATGTCGATCACGTTGCCCCGCATGGCAAAATCCTTGAATTCCTTCATCATGCTCATAAAATCCTCCTGAGAAAAATGTGTGTGCCCTGAAAATACTGTGCGTGCTCCCGCCCCGCAAATTCCAGTCGTGATCGCCATCCCCGCTCAGGCTGTCTTGAACTCCCCGCGAATCTCCGGCCGCGTGAATTTATATATGGCATAGACATACAGTCCAAGCATGGGGAGTGATCCGAGTAAAATTCCTACTCCGTAGCTGACAGTCACCAGAATCGCGAGGTCACCCATTTCGTGAAACAGACCAATCACGCCGTAGCTCACCGTGACGAGAGAAACAATGCCGACGATCGTCAGCACGGCAAGCAGCGTTATGGCAAGGATGCGTCCGGCATTCCAGCGCTTTCGCAGCATGACGCCGGTCACGATCTGCAGCAGGGCCATGACGAGGCCATAGATCATGAGACCGCGGAAGTTTTCAATGAAGAATGCAAAGATCGCGAGGAAGGCGCGTGTTTCCTCCTTCGGCATGATCCCGTACAACAGGTGGTCAAGGCGGGGAAAGAATATCAGCATGAAGACACCGAACAACGCGGAATACGCACCATATCCGATAAACACCCATCCCGCGATGGTGACGAAGCTTGTTTTCTTTTTCGGTGCTGGGGAATGCTCCGCGGGAACTTCCACATTCGGTTCAAGATCAGTTTCCGATTCCATCATTTTCTCCCGGTGTGGGGACGACCTGTTTTCGACGATTGATATATGCACCCATGATACGAAGCCCGTGAATGGAAGGCAACCCGGGATTCGTGTTCCGCTGGAGCGCGACGCTCCCAAGCCGTATCTTGTGTTCCTGTGCTGAAATCGCAACTCACATATCTCCTCCTCCTGCTTCTGCTTCTCATCGCGGGCAATCGCACCGAAGCCCAGCAGCGAATTCCGGCGACGCGGTTCACCTTTCACGGACTCGACCGCCTCGACGAACGCGCGTTGCGCGATGCCCTGGATGAACGCGCGGCGCAGCGAATGCTGCTGTCCGATGAATCGGGACTGCGATTGGCGCTGCTTGATGCCGCGGCGGCGCAGGGATTCCCTTTTTCCCGCATCGACAGCATTCAGTGGCGATGGACGGAGGACAGCAGCACGGTCACCGCATCGATTCACTTCGCCGAAGGTCCGCTGCTGCGGACAGGACGCATCACGTTCACCGGGAACGCTGGGATTTCCGCCGAGACACTCGCGCGCGAGAGGGACCTGACTCCAGGCACGGTATTCACCGATGCAGCTCTCAACGCGGATCTTCGACGCATCGTGGCGGCGTACGATGCCGCGGGCTACCCCTTTGCCGAGGCGCGACTCGAAGACCTTGCACTGCGCGAGGAAGACGGCGATGCGCGTGCGGACATCACTATTGCGATCACCGAGGGACCACTTTTCTTCATCGATGAAATCACGGTCGAGGGCAATGCGCAGACCGATGCCGACGTCATCATTCGCGAGACACGCATCGGAGAACACGAGCGCTACGACCCGGAGAACGTCGCGGACATCCGCCGCCGGCTCGAACGCCTGCAGTTCTTTTCCCGCGTCGACGAGCCGCAGCTGTACCTGCGCGACAGTACGGGGGGACTGCTCCTTCGCGTGGCCGAGGGAAACACCAATCAGTTCGACGGCGTCGTCGGCTATCAGCCACCCCGGGGCGAAGAGCAGAGCGGTTCGTTTACCGGACTGGTGAATATGAGCTTCCGGAATCTTTTCGGCACCGGGCGCCGCCTCGACGCGCGGTGGGAGCGCGCGACCTCGGAGATTTCGGAGCTGGCGATCCATTATCTCGAACCATGGGTCGCCGGACTGCCCGTCAACGTTGCCGGCGGACTCTTCCAGCGACAGCAGGATTCCGCATACGTGCGCCGCAGCTTCGACGGCGCGGTGAGTTTTCTCTGGAACAGCGACGTACAGCTCACAGGCAAGGTCGAACAGACACAGGTCATTCCTTCCGAGGGATCGCAGGTTGCGGGGCTCGCGCGCAGCACCACGCTGACGGGGGGACTCGAACTACGCATCGATACGCGTGACAATGTCTACAATCCCCGGAGCGGTATCACGCTGCGCAACAGCTACAGCAGCGGCAACAAGCGCATCCGCCTGGCAGCGGGCGACGTGACCGCATTCGTCCAGCGCCTGGAAGTGGATGCTGAATACTTCCTCGAACTGTTTTCTCGGACGGTGTTCGCGGCAGGACTGCACGGACGCGAACTGCGCGGCGGCGAACTGGATCTGAGCGACCTTTACCGCCTCGGCGGCGCGAACACGCTGCGCGGGTATCGGGAAGAGCAGTTCAGCGGCACGCGTCTCGGATGGACATCGGTCGAACTCCGCTACAGTCTCGGCCGCCGCACTTTTGCCTTCGCATTTTTCGATTTTGGTTATATTGAGCAATCTCCGGATCCGACACGCAACAGACCCGCGTTCAGCGCCCTGCGCCGCGGGTACGGCATCGGCGGACGACTGGAAACCGGTCTCGGCATCATCGGCGTCAGCTACGCTCTCGGAGAGGGCGACGGCCTCGCGGAAGGTAAAATTCACTTCGGCCTCATCAATGCATTCTGAGAACACTCCATCATTGCCTGTAACGTCAGCGAAATTCCTTCGCGGACTCGTCGCGCTCATGCGACCGGTCAACGCCGTGGTGGCCTTTGTCGGCATCGCCGCGGCCTGCGTGATCGCCGGCGCGGGATGGAGCGATCTCGGACGCATCGCCACAGCGGCGGCGGCCGGTATGCTGCTCGGTTCCGCCGGCAACATCATCAACGACGTGTACGACCAGGCCATCGACCGCATCAACAAACCGCGTCGCGCTGTCGCGGCGGGCATCGTCTCTCCACGCGCGGCGGTGATCTGGGCAGTGGTCTGCGCCGTGGCGGGACTCACCCTCAGCATTCCGCTCGGCAGCACTGCCCTGCTCATCGCGGCAGGAAGCGCCGTGCTGATGTATCTCTACAGCGCCTCGCTCAAACGCGTGCCCCTACTCGGAAACATCACGGTCGGCGTGCTCACCGGAGCGGCGTTCATCTTCGGAGGCGTCGCCTTCGGGAATCCCGCGGCCGGCATTGTCCCTGCGCTGTTCGCCTTTTTCTTCAACGCAGCTCGGGAGATTCTCAAGGACGTCGAGGACATGCGCGGCGACGGCGCCCATGCCGTGCGCACCTTCCCTCTGATCGCGGGCGAATCCGCCGCGCTCACTTTTGTCAGCGTGCTGCTCGTGCTGGTCATGCTCGGCAGCGCGCTTCCATTCCTGCTTTCATTCTACAGCAGCCTGTATTTCTGGGTCGTGTTCTTTGGTGTTGACTGTGTGCTGGCGTATGTGCTTTTTGCGATGTGGAACGACCGCTCCACGGGGAACATCGCACGGCTCAACCTTCTGCTGAAATACGATATGCTGATGGGAATCGCCGCGATTGTTCTGGGGACATACTGATCATCCATGCACACATTCGGTCATATCGAATGCGATCTCATCGCCGCGGGCATTACCCTTTTTGCCGGCGTCGATGAAGCCGGGCGTGGTCCGCTCGCCGGTCCCGTCGTCGCGGCCGCGGTGATGTTCGCGCCCGGTACCGTCATCGACGGCGTGGCCGATTCGAAGGCGCTCTCCGCCGCGCAGAGGGAGGCCGCCGCATCGATCATTCGCGAACACGCGATCAGCTTCGGTATGGGCATGGCGTCGCCGGAAGAAATCGACGACATCAACATTCTGCAGGCGAGCATGCTGGCCATGCGACGCGCGGTGGCGGCGATGGATACGCCGCCCGGTTTTCTGCTCGTCGACGGCAATCGTTTCGCGCATGAGACGCTTCCCTTCCGCACCGTAGTCAAGGGCGACGCACTCTGTTTCAGCATCGCCGCCGCATCCATTCTCGCGAAGGTGGAGCGCGATGCGATAATGCGGGAACTCGATGCGCATTATCCGCAGTATGGCTTCGCGCGGCACAAGGGCTATCCCACTGCTGCGCATGTCGCGGCGCTGCGCGATCATGGTCCCTCCCCCGTTCACCGGCGGTCCTTCACGGTCAAATCACTTTCAGAACAGATAGGGATTTTTTCCAATGAAAGACCGACAGGAACTCGCTCGCGAGGGAGAGGAACTCGCGGCCCGGTATCTCGCTGACGCCGGCTGGACCATCCTCGAAAGGAATTACCGCTATGGACGCGGAGGAGAGATTGATATTATCGCGCGTGATGGCGATTATACCGTGTTCATTGAAGTGAAGACGCGGCAGTCTCTGGCCTGCGGCGCTCCGGAATACGCGATCACGCCCTCCAAGCAACGGCAGGTGATACGCATCGCACGCGGGTACATGTGGCTCGAAGGACGCGGAGAACTGATCTGCCGTTTCGACGTGATCGCCGTTTCCGTCATACGAGGTGTTCCGCACATCAACCATATCCGCAATGCGTTCACGTCCACCAGTTGAACACCGGAGCGCCTCAGACGCGCAGCAGCATGCGAAAGAGAACCAAAGGCCCGCGGACAGCAGGCGGATGGCGGACGCAGCACTTTTCATCAACAGCAAACCACAACGCGAAATTTCCATTCATGCTCAATACACTCGCATCCTGGCATCCCTTCATCGTTCACTTCGCCGTCGCCTTCACCATCGGCAGTGCGGCATTCGACGTGCTCGATTTCTTCCTGCATCGCAGGCGTCTTGAAGACACCGGTTTCCTTCTCATGATCGCGGCCATGCCATTCCTGCTGCTTGCGGTTTTCACCGGCAATCTGGCGGAGACGCACGCACCGGGACTTGCACAGGCCGCGACGGCGCTGGAGAATCACATGCGCTATGCGAATATCGCCGTGTGGGTGTTCTTCGGCGCCGGAGTCTGGCGGCTGTTCCTGCATTTCAAAAAGGAATATCACGGAATGCGGAAGATCATCTACGTCTTTGTCGTCACCGCAGCCGCCATGAGCGTCTATCTCGCGGGCATGCACGCCGGAAAAATACGGCATCATTACCCGGGGCAATCAGCCGTTTCCGCTGTCCACATTCCAGGGACTCCGATTTCCATTGAACGGCATTCCGCCCCTTGACATTATTCATAGACATGCTGTTTCCAACAGCCAACAGCCAACAGCCAACAGCCAACAGCCAACAGCCAACAGCCCTCTTACATCAAGGTTCCCATGCGCACAGCCATCTGTTTTCTGACGCTCAATCTCCTGATGTCATTCGTCGGTTTCGCCCAGGGCTGGGAGTGGCAGAATCCGAAACCGCACGGACAGACGGTCAACGACCTGGTGATGATGGATCGCGCGCGCGGCGTCGCCGTGTGCAACAATGGTTTCTACATGTACACCGCGGACGCGGGCCGCAGCTGGACCACGTATCGCCTGGGACGCAATAATCTCGAACGGATCATAGAGGCGCGCGACGGCAGTCTGATCGTTATAGCGGATAAGCGGCAAGTGTACCGATCGACCGACAATGCCTATTCATGGGAGCTGGTGTATTCTGCGGCCAGCGAGGGCGGGGGCGCTCAGAGCTACGATATCGTCTCGACGCCCGGTGGTGTCCTCATCGCGATGCTGACCGCGACACATCTGGTCAAGTCAACCGACGATGGCCAGACTTGGGAGCGGTTCATCATAAGCGATCCGCAAATGAGCTTTCAGGGGGTCCGTTCCATTGCCATCCAGTCCAACACCGTCTGGTATCTGGCCAGCAGCCGCGACATCGTTCGCAGCACCAACGCCGGGATCAGCTGGGATTCCGTGAACGAGAAATACGGGGCCTCGGGACTGCAGCGTCTGGTATTCATCGACAGCCTCTACGGGTACCAGCTGCGCGACGGACAGCTGTTGCGTTCATACGACGGAGGAGAGAATTGGGAGGGCATGGATATTTTCGGCTTCGGCACGGTGATTGGCGTCGAGGCGGGACCCAGGCTCGGCAGCAGCGTGTTTTGTCTGAGTCTCGGGCATTACCTCGTCAACGCCTCGACCGACAGCGGCGATACATGGAATATCAGTTTGACCGAAACGGCATTCGAGGATGCGTACCCGAACACAATGGTTTTCGTCGACGAGCGGACCGGCTTCATCGCCGGAGACGGCGGGCGCATCATCCGTACCGAGGACGGCGGCCAGTCGTGGTCCATCGTGCACGGCATCGGCTACGTCGGCACAGTCACCGATCTGCTGTTTACCGACAGTGATTTCGGCATCGCCACGACCTATTCTTCCACGGTGCTGCTTACCACCGACGGAGGCCGACGCTGGAATGAGGCGATTCCCTCGCAGCAGCACAGCTGCGATGCCATCACCGCTTCACCGTCGGGCACGCTGTTTCTCATCGCCACGACAACCAACTACGATTTCGATCTGCTGCGCAGCACCGACAAGGGAAAAAGCTGGAGCGTACTCAGCCGTCTGCCGCTTCAGTACAGCAGCAACAATCCGGAAATGGCGCAATCGATACTCGCGATCTCCGATCAGGAAGTCATGGTCGGGGCGACCTTCGGCCTGCTGCTGCGATCCTCCGACGGCGGCGTGACATGGGACCGCAGCCAGGTGCAGGAGGGCGTCAGCAATCCCTATTCATCGGGCCTCGACATCTTTTATTTTCCGCCCGCGACCTACATTTACATGCAGTACAACGGCGTGCAGCTCTCCATCGACGGGGGACAGACCTGGACCGGCTGGCTGACTCCCGGGGCCCGCTCGATCTGGGAGACCCAGTTTCTCACCCCGGATATCGGTTTCGGCCTTATCTCCGGCGAGTTTTCCCGCACGACCGATGGCGGGCGTTCCTGGGAAACCGAGCAGGGATTCCGTCCCCAGCTCATTCATTTCTTCGATGCTACGAACGGGTTGGCGATATGGAGCGACTCGGAGCAGGATGATCTCACCTATGTCATGAAAACCGCGGATGCCGGACGCAGCTGGGAGAAATTCTCCATGGGAGAACGTGTCGGCTATAACGGCTGGTTTTTCCTCTCCCCTGATCGCATGTGGGGATACGGATACGGCGGCGCCATCCGCTACAACGGCACCGGTGGCATTGTCTCCACCGATGGCGCACCTTTTCTCCCGTCCAGTCTCACGATGGATGCCGGATATCCGCAGCCCTTCTCCCCCGCGACACAGCAGGCTTTTCGCATTCCCTTCGCTTCCAGTAACGGCGGTACGCTGCGCCTCGCTCTCTACGATCTCCTCGGACGTGAAGTCGCGGCGATCGATCGCAACAATGTTTTACCCGGCGCACAGAACGTCGATCTCCCCGGCGGCATGCTGCGCGGTCTGACACCCGGCACCTACCTCTACCGCCTCACCGTGGGTGTAGAAAACAGCACCGGACGCCTCGTGATTCGCTAGCTCGCAGCCGCTTCGCTAGCTCGCAGCCGCTTCGCTCCTTCCCCTCCGGAGGATGAGCCTTCAGGCTCGTCCGCTCCTTCCCCTCCGGAGGATGAGCCTTCAGGCTCGTCCTCCACCCGCATATACGCTGCTCACCTAAAAAAAGAGGACGAAGCAAAATGCTCGTCCTCTTAAGATTAAATGCGCTGAGTCGGTCGGTCGGGGATCAGTTCTTCCCGTTCTCGATCTCCCAGGTCTGGGCATCGTAGAGGAGCGAGTGGATGGTGCCCGCGCCCTGCTTGTTGATGGCGGTCTGGACCTGCTGTCCGAGTTCCTCCTCGTAGGTCGTACGTTCGATATCGAGAAAGATGCCGACGGGGAGAGGGAATCCGGGCTGATCGTTCATATGCGCGAGAATGAAGGCCAGCTCCTTCGACTTGTTGTCATGCACGATCAGATCGTTTTCGCTGTAGTCCTTGAGCGAGACGACCTGTGTGCGGAAACCGTCGAGGCGGAGGCCTTTGTCGCGTTCCTTGCCAAACACCAGCGGCTTGCCGTGCTGGAGATACACGACGTTTTCGTCTCGCGTTTCCTTGCTCGTGTAAAGATCAAACGCGCCGTCGTTGAAGATCACGCAATTCTGCAGAACGTCAATGAAGGATGTGCCCTTGTGGTGGTACATGGCCAGCATCATTTCCTTCAGGTGCTTGGGATCGCGGTCCATCGAGCGCGCTACGAACGTCCCTTCGGCACCCAGTGCGATGAGCATGGGATTGAAAGGATGATCGATCACACCGTTGGGACTGGTTTTCGTCTTCTGTCCGTGCAGGGACGTCGGGGAATACTGTCCCTTGGTCAGCGCATAGATCTGGTTGTTGAACATCATGACGTTGATGTCCACATTGCGCCGCAGGGCATGGATGAAATGATTGCCGCCGATGGAGAGGCAGTCACCGTCGCCGGTAGCGACCCACACGGTGAGGTTCGGATGACCGACTTTGAGGCCGGATGCGATGGCAAGTGCACGTCCGTGAATGCCGTGGAAGCCGTAGGTGCTCATGTAGTAGGGGAAGCGGCTCGAACAGCCGATGCCGGCCACCACCGCGATGTCCTCTTTCTTGACGCCGACCTCGGGAAGGGTCCGCTGCAGCTGCGAGAGCATGGAGTAGTCGCCACAACCCGGACACCAGCGCACGTCCTGGTCGGAGGCGAGGTCCTTGGCTGTGAGTACCTTTATCTGATCGTTGATCGCTGTATTCTTTTCTTCGTTGCTCATGGTATCCTTGCCTTTACAACGTGTTCAGGATTTCGTTTGCCTTCTGCTCGATTTCACTCGGCGTAAAGGGAAGCCCCTGCACCTTGGTGAAGGAGATGGGTTCGACGAGATACGTCGCGCGCAGAAGGAAGGCCAGCTGACCGAGGTTCATTTCGGGAATCAACAGTTGTTTGTAGCGGCCCAGCATCTCACCCAGATTCCTGGGGAAAGGATTGAGATGCTTGACGTGGATATGGGCGACGGACTTGTTTTCTGCCTGAAGGCGCTCGACCGCGGTGCGGATGGCACCGTAGCTGCCGCCCCAACCTACGATGGCGAGGTCGGCCTCCGCCGGTCCATACACGGTCTGCTCGGCAATATCATCCGCGATACCCGCGACCTTCTTCGCGCGCATTTCCACCATGAACTGATGGTTCATCGGGTCGTGTGAAACATTACCAGTGATGTGCTGCTTTTCGAGACCACCGATGCGGTGCTCGAAGCCAGCCATGCCGGGAACGGCCCACGGACGCGAGTTATGATCGTCGCGCTCGTAGGGCTGGAACGTCTCCGGATCGGTTGCGAAGGGGACGGATATATCAGGCAAATCACTCTCTTCCGGCAGCAGCCAGGGCTCGGAGCCGTTGGCAAGATAGCCGTCGGTGAGAAGAATCACCGGTGTCATGTATTTGAGCGCAATGCGCGAGGCCTCGAAGGCGCCGTAGAAACAGCCGGCCGGGGAACAGGCGGCGACGACGGGCACCGGTGCTTCACCGTTGCGACCGAGTACGGCCTGAAAGAGGTCGGACTGCTCGGGCTTGGTAGGAAGTCCGGTCGAGGGTCCGCCACGCTGTACGTTGATGATCACGAGAGGAAGCTCCACCATCAGTGCGAGGCCGATGGCTTCGGTCTTGAGGGCCATACCCGGACCGCTGGTGGTCGTGTATGCCAGCGAACCGCCGAACGCAGCGCCGATCGCCGTGCATACGCCTGCGATTTCGTCTTCGGCCTGGAAAGTCTTGAAACCGAAATTCTTGCGGCGCGAAAGTTCCTGAAGGATTTCGGTCGCAGGGGTGATCGGGTAGCTGCCGAGGAAACCGGGAAGCCCCGCTTTCACGCAAGCAGCAACCATGCCGAGGGCGGTGGCCTCGTTGCCGGTCACGTTGCGATAGGTTCCGGCGGGAAGCTGGGCGGGACGCACATTGTACTGGACGCTGAAAACCTCGGTCATGTTGCCGAAGCTGTAGCCCGCCTTCAGTGCGAGTTCATTGGCCTTGGCGACCGTCGGATTCTTTCCGAATTTCTCGTTGATCCATTCCAGGGTGGCTTCCATCGGACGGTTGTACATCCAATAGAGCATCCCGAGCGCGAAGAAATTCTTCGAACGCGCCATTTCCTTTGGTGACAACCCGGTCTCTTCGAGCGCCTTGGTCGTCAGCGACGTGATGGGAACCTGATACACTTTATAGCTGCGGAGCGTATCGTCTTCGAGCGGATTCACCTCGTACTTAGCAAGTTTCAGGTTTTTCGCATCGAATGAATCTGTATTGAGAATGATGCTGCCGCCTTCGTGCAGCAGCTTCAGATTGACCTTGAGTGCGGCGGGATTCATCGCGACCAGGGTATCGAATCGATCGCCCGGTGTGTGAATGGCGCGGCTGCTGAAGTGGATCTGGAAACCGGAAACGCCGTAGAGCGTGCCTGATGGAGCGCGGATCTCCGAGGGGTAATCGGGAAAGGTGCTGAGGTCGTTTCCAACCTGAGCAGTAGTGGAAGTAAACTGGGTGCCGGTGAGCTGCATGCCATCACCAGAATCGCCCGCGAAGCGGATCGTGACGTCGTCTACCTCAACGAATTGCACGCTTTTGGTTTTACGTCCGTCCGCCGTTTCAACTGTTGTTGCCATTGTGCTGCCTGAACTCTTTACAAAGGTCCGATTTTATTAAATATAGAATGTCCCCACGAAGGGGACAACATCAATTTTCGGTTCTTCTGCAGGCGTGACCGGCGGGACTCAGCTTTCCTGACGAACGACCCACACCTTGATCTTGGCCGAAACTTCGGTATGAAGCTTGGCTGACACGGTGTAGATGCCCAGGACCTTGATGGGTTCGTCGATCTCGATTTTGCGCTTGTCGATACTGAAGCCCTTCTCGGCAAGCTTTTCGGCAATCATTTCCTTGGTGACGGAACCGAACAGCTTGTCTTCCTCGCCGACCTGCATGGCGATGGTGATCGCGTTCTCGTGCTTCTCGAGTTCGGTGGCGATGTCCGCCGCCTTCTTGAGTTCACGGTTCAACTTCACCTGAAGGCTGCGGCGTTCCTGATCCAGCACCCGGACGTTGCCCTTGGAGGCGACGTAGGCCATTCCGCGGGGCAACAAATAGTTGCGGGCGTAACCGTCTTTCACGGAGACAACCTCGCCCATATTGCCGAGGGACTCAATATTCTGGCGTAAAATGACTTTCATGATGATCTCCAGTCGGGAATCGTTGTGTACTCTAATCTATTTCGTTGCTAATCTTTGTTGACGTCTGACAAACGCTCGGTGTCAAAGCTGAAGAAGGTGTCATCGCTTCCATCGAACAGTTCAAACATATCGTCGTCTTCTCCAAATTCGCCCGCGGCAAACTCGTCTTCGTGATGGCCGTTGCCGTTGCCGCGTCCGTTCTTGTTCAGAAACTGGATACGGCGCGCCTTCACTTCAAGAATACTGCGGAACCCGCCGTCGTCGCTTCGCCAGTTGCGCGTCTGCAGCTCACCTTCGATGAGTACCGCGCTGCCCTTGTGCAGCCGCTCGTGACAGCTTTCGGCCAGCTTGTTCCAGGCGACGATGCCGATGTAACAGACATCTTCCTGCCAGGAATTATTTCGATCCTTGTACCGCCTGTTGGAGGCGATGGAAAAATTGACGACAGGTGTGTTGTTCGATGTTGTCCGGAAAATCGGGTCCTTGGTCAGGTTGCCCACGATAAGAACATAGTTCAGTTCCGGCATCTTCAGATCTGCCATGTGGCGTCCTCGCGTTTCAATTACATACCAGCGCGATCAAACCGCTCCGCATGCGATGCGGAGCAATGCGATTTGTCGATCAGTCAGCCTTCTCCGCGGTCGCTTCGGGAGCGGGGGTTGCGGGCGCCACGGG
>JACZJN010000212.1 GCA_014860565.1 Bacteroidota bacterium | reverse complement strand
ATCTTTCCGCTATCACAGGAGACTGGCGCGTCCGCCTATGACTTTTCTCAATCCGCTGTACCTGATTGCGCTCGCCGCCGCGGCAATACCCATTATTCTGCATCTGCTGAACCTGCGCAAGACGCGCGTGATCGATTTCAGCACGCTCGCTTTTCTCAAGGAATTGCAGCGCAGCAAGATCCGTAAGCTCAAGCTAAAGCAGTGGCTGCTGCTGGCGCTGCGTACGTTGATCATTATTTTCGTGGTGCTGGCGTTCACGCGTCCCGCCCTGCGCAGCGGCTTCGGCTTTCTGCCGGGCACGGCAGCGAAGAGCTCGGTGGTCATCGTTATCGACAACTCCTTCAGCATGCTCAGTTCCGATGAACACGGACAGCTGCTCAAGCAGGCGCGGCAAAAGGCATTGGAACTGGTCGACCTCCTGCAGGCGGGCGATGACGCAGCCCTGATTCTCACTACATCTCCCGAAAAATCCAACGAACTCACCGCGGCGCTCAACGCCGTGCGTACGGAAATCGACGGTGTGCAGGTTTCCTACGCCCATGGCAATTACCGCCAGGCGCTCACCGCCGCGAGCGCGCTGCTCTCGGCCAGCAGCAATTTCAACAAGGAAGTCTACTTCATTACCGACCGCCAGCGCACGCAGTTCACCTTCGACGATGGCAGCGCACCGCAGCAGCTGTTCGACGCGAATGTCAAGGTGTTCATGCTTCCCGTTGGCGACGGAGACAAGGGCAACACGGCGATCAGCGCGGTCGAAGTGAAAAACAGCATTTTCGAAACCGGCAAGCCGGTGGATATCGCGGCGACGGTGCGCAACGCCTCCGAGACGCCGTTGTCCAACGCCATCGTGTCGGTATTTCTCGGCGGCGAACGCGTTGCGCAGAAAACCGTCGACGTCCCGGCTGGTGGGACACAGCAGGTGGAGTTCACCGTCCTGCCGAAGCAAGCCGGCTGGGTGCCGGGCTTCGTCGAACTCGAAGACGACCGCCTGCCCGAAGACAACCGCCGCTACTTCGGCTTCCACATCCCGCAGACGCTGAACGTGCTGCTGGGTCCGGCCGGGGGACAGGACGCCAAGCTCATAGGCCTTGCGCTCAATCCTGCCGCCGCGGATCCGGAAGCGGTGAAGAGTTTCGCGGTCGATGCGATGGGCAGCGGACAACTGCTTTCGGCCAACCTATCGCGCTACGATGTCGTCGTACTGCTCGGCGCGCAGGCGCTCTCCGATGCGTTCACGCAGCGCCTGGCCTCCTGGGTACGCGATGGCGGCAGCGTCATGCTCTTTCCGGATGCGAACGGCAGCGTCGACGCATGGAGCAACACCTTGCTCCCCCGGCTGGGACTCCCTGCAGCATCGGGCGTGACCGGTTCGCTCACCGATAACGGTTCCTTCGTCAGCTTCGGCAAAATCGACTTCGATCATCCGCTGTTCTCCGGCATGTTCGAAAACACGCCCGAAGGAAAGCAGCCCGAGGTGGAATCTCCGCGCCTCTATTACAGTGTCCGCTTGCACGGCGATGAGAATGCACGCGAAGTGATCGGCACCCGCGCCGGCGATGCCTTCCTGCTCGATGCGAAGGTGGACAAGGGCCGTGTGCTGGTCTTCGCCGTCTCGCCCGATCTGCGCTGGTCCGATTTCCCCTTCAAGGGACTCTTCCTCCCGCTGCTCAACCGCGCGATGTTCTATCTTGCCGCGCGTGAAGACAACGCGATGGATCTCGTGATGGGAGCGAATACCGAGGTCACCGTTTCGAACGCACTGGCCGGCGATCAGCTGTTCGAGCTGCGCGGACCCGACGATGCAATGCAGCGCATCGTCCCGAAAGCCCTGCCCTCCGGGATGGTCTTTCCGATCGAATCCCCGGCCATGCCGGGCCTTTATACCCTGAACAGCGGAAAGGATATCCTCCGCGCCATTGCTGTGAATACCGATCCCGTTGAATCGGATCTTGCGCGAGCTGACGATCAGACGCGAAAGGATTTCTTTGCGCGTCTCGGCATTACGCAGATCGCCGAACTTGCGCACGGGGCCAACGTCAAGCAGGCCGTCACCCAGCTCCGCTTCGGCGTCGAGTTGTGGAAATACATGCTCGCACTCGCGATGCTCTGCGCGGTGCTCGAAATGCTCATCGCACGCGAAAGAAAGCCTGTGGATTCGTAAACATGGTCAACCGCTTAGTAGGGGCGCAGCATGCTGCACCCCTACAGGGGACGTTGAGTTGCGTAGATCTTTTTTTCCACCTTTGACAGCAATATGACCGAAGACAACGACACATACGAAGAAGAATTCGAAGACGACGAAAACGAATTCGCCGACGACGACGAACCCTACTTCGAGCCGCCCATCGAGCCCGAGGAGGAAGAGGAGGAGAAGAAGTACGTCAAGCTCGCGGACAGAATTCACGACACCGCGCGGAAAACCGAACGGGTGATTCTCGTCGGCGTGACGCGTCAGAAATCGCAGATGCGCTACGAAACCGACGAACATCTCGACGAGCTGGAACTGCTGACAGAGACCGCCGGCGCGGAGATCGTCGAGAAGGTCCTGCAGAACCGTTCGACGATCAGCGTAACCACGTTCATCGGCAAGGGCAAGGCGGAGTATCTCGCCGAGCGCTGCGAAGCCCTCGACGTGCAAACGGTGATTTTCGACGACGACCTCACGCCCGTGCAGCAGCGCAATCTCGAGCGCGCACTCAACCGCAAGGTGCTCGACCGCACGGCGCTCATTCTCGACATCTTCGCCATGCACGCGCGTTCCAACGCCGCGAAAACACAGGTCGAACTCGCGCAGCTGCAGTACATGCTGCCGCGGCTCACGCGCATGTGGACCCACCTTTCGAAGCAGTACGGCGGCATCGGCACCAAGGGTCCGGGCGAAACCCAGATCGAAACCGATCGCCGCATCGTGCGCGACCGCATCGCGCATCTGAAAGAAAAACTCGACCGCATCGACCGTCAGCGCGCAACGCAGCGAAAAGGACGCAAGGACATCACCCGCGTCTCCCTCGTCGGCTACACCAACGTGGGGAAATCCACTCTTCTCAACATGCTCACAGGATCGGACGTGCTGGTCGAGGACATGCTCTTTGCCACGCTCGATTCCACCGTGCGCTCGGTGGAAATAGAAGGCCGCGCGTTGCTGATGTCCGACACCGTCGGCTTTATCCGCAAGCTCCCGACGCGCCTGATCGCCTCGTTCAAAAGCACACTCGACGAAGTCGTTGAATCGGATATCATCCTGCACGTGGTGGATATTTCGCATCCGTATTTCAAGGATCAGATCGAAGTCGTGCGCGATACGCTCAAGGAACTGCACGCCGACGACAAGCCGACGATCATGGTGTTCAATAAAATCGATCGCCTCGAGAATCCCGGCACCATGGCCGGACTCCGGGGCGAATACCCGTACTCGGTGTTCATCTCCGCCGCGCGCGGCATGAACATCGGGGAACTCAGCGCAGCGATTCTCCTGATGGCCGAAGAGCAGCACCGGGAAAAAGAGTTCGAGATCCGTCCCCCCGATTTCAGCCTCAGCGCCGAATTCCATCGCGTCGCACGCATCGTCGAGGAGAAATACGAGGAAGACCACATCCGCATCCGCTGCATCATTCCTCCCGACGTCGAGCAGCGCCTGCTCAAGGTGCATGCCGACCGGCTGCGGGTGGTTTGAATCGATACGAATGTTATAACGCGCCCGTCACCCCGAGGAGGACCGCGAAGCGGTCCGTCTCGAGGGGCGATCGTTTCCGTCACCCATGCCTCGATACACGCGTCCCGCGTTGGCGGTCCGCGCACTCGGCATGACATATTCGTTGTAAACATAACGCCGGTCCCCCCCATGCACCGACTCGTTGTCTTCGCCGTGTTTCTTCTGCTTCCTGCCTCCTGCCTCCTGCTTCCTGCGATCACAAGCGCCCAGGGCGTTATCTCCGGTACCGTGCAGGAAGCGGGTTCTGGTGAGGCCGTGATCGGGGCGAACGTCATCCTGGTCGGTACGGGCAAGGGCGCGGCGACGAACCGCTACGGCTACTTCGCGATCGCCGGACTCGATCCGGGCGACTATTCCCTCCGCATATCCGCCGTGGGATATCAGACGGATACGCGTTCGCTCTCGATAAAAAACAGTGATGAAATTCGTCTGCTCGTCGAACTCAAGCCCTCCGTCATCGAACTGGGAGAAGTCAGCATCGAGGCCGACCGGCAGGACGAATCCCGGCGCATCAGTTCCGTCGATCTCCCCATCGAACAGATACTCCGTCTTCCTTCACTCGGCGGCGAGGTCGATCTCTTCCGCGCGCTGCAGCTGCTTCCCGGCGTACAGGAAGCCTCGGAGCTTTCCACCGGATTGTACATCCGCGGGGGGAGTCCCGATCAGAATCTCGTGCTGCTCGATCGCATGGTGCTGTACAATCCCTCGCACCTCGGCGGCTTTCTTTCCACCTTCAACGCCGACGCCATCAACAACGTGACGCTGATCAAGGGCGCCATGCCGGCGGAATACGGCGGACGACTGTCGTCGGTCATCGACGTCACCATGCGCGAGGGTGCGCAGGACCGTCTGCGTGGCGCGGGCGGCATCAGCATGATCGACTCACGCCTGACGATCGATGGTCCCATTAACGAAGACATTACCTTTATGCTCTCGGGCAGGCGCGTGTACCTCGACTGGCTGGTGGAACTGATGTCCGACGAAGCGCTTCCGTATTACTTCTACGACCTCGTCGCAAAGAGCAACATCCGTCTCGGGGACAATGACCGTTTGTTTTTCTCGGGCTTTTTCGGCCGTGACGTCATCGGCGATCCCGAGGGCGGCGGGTCCGACGATTTCGATATCAGCTGGGGCAACACCGCCGGCAACCTGCGCTGGACGCACATTTTCGGCAGCAAGCTGTTCACCAACGTTTCCGCGGTAGTGAGCGATTATCGCTTCGGCTCAGAACTTGTGGAATGGGACAACACCCGCTTCAAGACCGTGTCGGGTATTCTCGATTATTCCCTCCGCGGCGAAGCGGAGTATTTTCACAGCGCAGAACACAACTTCAAAGGCGGTGTGGAACTCACGCTGCACACCTTCACCTCGGAGGCGTCTTCGGACCAGAACGAATTCTACGAATTCGATCCGCATCTGCCCACGCACCGCGGCACGGAGGTTTCACTGTTCCTTCAGGACGAATGGAAAGTGAACGAGCGCCTGACCGCGCAGCTGGGGGGACGCGCCTTCTACTTCGACCGCGGTCCGTACTTCCGGCTCGAACCACGGCTCGCCGCTTTCTACACGCTCGACAACGAAGTGACGCTCAAGGCCGCGTTCATCGGCGCCAACCAGTTTTTGCATCTCGTCTCGCGCAACGATCTCGCGCTGCCGACGGACATGTGGTTCCCTTCCACCGGCACGCTGTCGCCTTCGTACTCCCTGCAGTATGTGCTCGGCGCCAGCCGCGATTTCGAAGACGGCATGTACAACGTCTCCGTCGAGGGCTACTACAAGACGATGAACAATCTGCTCGAATTCCGCGACAACGCGTATTTCTCGATTTTCGCGCCGCTTGAAAACGAGCTGACGCGCGGTGACGGCAAGGGCTACGGCATCGAGCTATTCGTGCAGAAGCGCAAAGGCAGCTTCACCGGCTGGCTGGGCTACACGCTGGCGTGGACCGACCGCACCTTTCCGGAACTCAACAACGGCAATACGTTTCCCCCGCGCTATGACCGCCGGCATGACGTTTCGATCGTGCTGAATTATCGTCTCGGAAAACGCTGGGAATTCACCGCCGTCTGGGTGTACGGCACCGGACAGGCATTCACCTTTCCCGTGGCACAGTACCAGCTCGATGTCAACGATCCCGTCAAGCTGCTCTACAGCGACCGCAACGGCTACCGCCTCCCCTCGTATCACCGGCTGGACCTGAACTTCAGCTACGCGTTCAAATGGTTCGGCTGGGACTGGAAAGCCAGCTTCAACCTGTACAACACTTACAATCGCATGAACCCGTTTTCCCGTTATCTCGATTACGACTGGGAGAGCGACGCATGGCAGCTCAAGCAGCTCACGCTCTTCCCGCTCCTTCCCACCGTTGGCCTCAGCTTCGAGTTCTGATATGAAAAAGACATTCATCGTCATAACTTCGCTACTTCTCCTCGCCGCCTGCGAGCAGACCGTGGACACGAATGACTGGCCCGCGCACGACGAGAAGCTCGTCGTTACCGGCTATCTGCATCTCGAACACGATTCGATTTTCACTTACGCCCGTGTCAACCGCACGCTCCCGCTTGGCGAGAAATTCGATCTGCGGAAAGCCATGGTCAACGACGCGGAACTGCGGGTGGAGAACGGCAACCGATCTTTTCCGATCAACTGGGTGCAGGGATTCTACCCGTACGATTTCGATTTCAACTACAGCGCGGTAGTGGCTCGCGGCGACGACGATGATTTCGTACTTACGGTGAAGCAGGGCGGGAAAATCGCGACAGCAGAAATACATGCGAAAACTGCACCGACTCGATTCACCGATCTGCGCGTCGAACGCTCATCCAGCGGCTACGAGATGTATGACGTGTCCTATTCCATGCCCGCTCCCGGGGCGGATACCGACCTGCGTTGTCTGATCGAATACTGGACCAGTGATTTCGGCTCCTGGTACGAAATGTACACCTTGGAACTGCCGTCTCAGCCGAATAGACCCGGAGGAATTCTCCAAGGCACCTTCCAGCTTTGGGCATACGCCCGCCCGGGTTCGAAACCCCGCATCCGCTACACCCTCATTGCGCGCAACCGGGCCTACCAGGACTACATCAATTCCCGATGGGACTGGAGCGGCGGCGATTCGCCCTTCGATCCGCCGCAGAAAAACCCGGCCTTCAACGTCACCGGCGACGGCATCGGCTTCTTCTGGTATGAGATCGTAGGAGAACCCGTGGAAATTGTGTATTAATGCGCCCATGAAAGAAGAACGACCCGAACCCCGCGGCGGTACGCTGTATGTCGTCTCCACGCCCATCGGCAATATGGACGACATCACCCTGCGCGCGATCCGCATCCTGCGCGACGTGGACCTGATCGCCGCGGAGGACACACGCACGACGGGCAACCTCCTGCGCCATCACGGCATCACCACGCCCACGATCAGCTATTTCTCGCATAACGAACGGCAGCGCATTCCCATGCTGCTCGAACGGCTGCGTGAGGGACAGGCGCTCGCCGTCGTCTCCGACGCCGGCACTCCGGGCGTCTCCGATCCGGCCGCGCTGCTCATCGCCGCGGCGATCGAGGAAGGGTTCGAAGTCATTCCCATCCCCGGCGCATCGGCGGCACTCTCCGCCCTGGTTGCGAGCGGACTGCAGATGGACCGCTTCCACTTCGAGGGTTTTCTCCCGATCAAGAAGCGGCGACAGACGCGGATCGCGGAAATTGCGCAGGAGACGCGCACGATCATTTTCTACGAGTCCGTCCACCGTCTTCTCAAGACGCTGCGCGAACTCGAAGCGGCCATGGGCGAACGCCGCGTCTCCGTTTCCCGCGAGATCACAAAGAAATTCGAGGAAACCGTGCGCGGCAGCTTCGCAGAAGTTATCGCGCATTTCGAAGCGCACCCTCCGAAAGGGGAATTCGTCATCGTCGTGGATGGGAAGGATGCGCGATCACTTCACTCCACCGGCGTCTGCACTTCCACGGAAACCGTGCGGCAATAGAATCTTCCTTCGGGTAGATCGTTGTCGTAGAGATCCGGCGCTTCGCCGATGCCGCGCGCTTCCAGCTTCTGATAGCGCGGCTTCTGTGAAAGCAGCAGCGCTTTCACTTCCTCCGCCCGCGCGGCGGAAAGCTCGACGTTGTGTTTCTCCTCCCCCAGCCGGTCGGTGGACCCGGTAATGGAAACCGACGATGTCGCTTTGATGGCTTCGGCGACGAAGCGCTTGATCATGCGCTGATTGTGCGGGAGAATGTCCGACCGGTCGAAATCGAACACGATCAGGCTCAGGCGGCCGACTTCGAAGGAATTCTGTTTCCTGCTGACGGGAATCACGAGCGTCGAACTGCTGCTCAGTCCCCTTTCATCCGTGACGGTGAGAGAGGCGGTGAGCGTGTCCTCCGCCCGCACCATCCCCGCGACGACGTCGTTGAGCTTCCAGCGCACACTCGGCGGGGGAGCGCCGCTTTCTCCAAACTGCGCCACGGCGTCGCCGTCGAGACGCACATCCATCGTCCAGGACGCGATCGGAGCGGATCCTTCGGCCCCGAGCGCGATTTCCAGCGTTGGCGGCGAGATTTCAAATTCACTCAAGTGCTCATGCACCACCGGACGAAACAGCTCGTCCGACGCGGACACGATTTCCACGCGTCGATTCTCCTCGTCGCCCTCCGTATACATGATGCTGGAGGGCATTTGCGGAAGCTTCTGCGTACTGACCGCGATGCGTGCTTCCTCCACGCCCCAGACCTTCACGAAATATTGCTTCACCGCTTCGGCGCGCTGCCGCGCGAGTTCCGTGTTGCCCTGCTCGGCGTCCTTGTCGTCGGTGCTGCCCACCAGCGTCACGCGCATCGACGGATTGCCGCGCAGCCGCTTGCCCATGATGTCGAGCAGGTGATAATAGATCGGCATCGTCTTCCGCGGGAGTCCCGCTTCGGTGAAGCCGGCGGTGTTTTCGGATCGCATGGTCCGATATTTATCCGGCAGCGCCGCGGAATTCTTTTCAAAAAACACGTACGGCAGGAGCGGGTATGTCTCGGTGACGAAGGTCTCCGTGATGTCGATGGACGCGTCTGTCGTCGTGCCGATATGCGCCGTGGGCGGAAGCGGCGCCGGGGGAGGAGGTGGTGGTGGCGCTTCGACGGGAGGAGGCGCTTCCTCTTCGACCGTGAACCGCCAGGTCAGCGACGCACCGGCGGTCATGTATGCGATCTTCCAGTCATAGCCCGTGGTGGCGTCGATGAGCGGATACGCATAGGTGATCTCCGGAGAAAACTCCACGTTCCCGCGGAGCGGAATGGTATAGCCGATGCCGCCGGTCGCTGCGGTACGCAGCTGCGAATCGGTGAAATCGGCTGCGCCGTTGGATCGCCGCGCGACGTTGCCCGGGAAGAGCGCGCCGGCGGGTGAAAGGATTCGTTCGTCCTGCGCCCAATCCGCGGCAAAGATCGGCGCACCCACACTGATGCCGGCGGTGAGAAACAGGGGTATGTCGAACGGCATTATTTTCACACCGAGTTCGATCAACCCGTAATCAAGCCGCACGTCCTTCCTGTACTCCCGCACGAGCGGAGCGAACTCATTGTCGTTTCCCGTGGGCACGATGATGCCGTTGTCGCAGACGGTCGTGAACGACGCACCGAGACGGGCATACGAGAGGCGCGCAGTGCCCCGCAGCCATGGGAGCAGATCCACTTCGCCCACAAGCCCGGCCGCCATTCCGCTGCCGTTCGCCGAGGTGAACGCTCCGCAGCCGCCATCATCGGAGCGCACCGGCTGTACGGTCTCGTGCCAGCTCCGCAACCAGCTGCCGTGCACGCCGACATGAAAGGTGGTCTGGGCGGAAACAGGGGAAGCGAGGAGGATCAGCAGCACCAATCCGTGTAATCCGTGGTTCCTCTTCCGCATTGCACCCCCGCCTCTCATCGTATCACCATCATTGTTTTCGCGGCAGTGAAATTCGGGGTGATCATCAGGTAGCTGTACACGCCGGCGGGAAGCGTCCCGGCATCGAAGACGACCTGGTAGCGTCCGTGTGCATACCACGCATCGGTGAGTACGGCCACCGTGCGTCCGCGGGTATCGCGCACTTCGATGCGCACGCGCGTGTCTTCGAGGGACTCGAATTCGATCGTCGTCCGTGCATTGAAGGGATTCGGATAATTTTGCTCGAGCGCATACCGGTTCGAGGAGAAAGCCAGCCGGTTGATGCCGCAACGGGGATTGACCGTCACCCATTCGAAGCAGCCGTCGCCAAACAGCGCGATGAAAAACGTGCTGTCACTGGCGAAACTGATGCTGTCGGTGCGAAGGATGAACTGCATGGAATCCGACGCGGCGACGCGGAAGCTGATCCAGCCGAACACGCCCGCCGTCACGCCCTGATTGCCAGGGATCGAGAGCTTCACTCCGTCCGTGCGCAATGTGTCACGCACGGGAATCGTCGTGAACACGGGTTCGAATCCCAGATATTCGAGCGCCCGCCGGTGATAACTGACGAACAGGTCGATATCCAGCGGATTCTGTGGAATGTCGCGATTCAGCATGACAGGCAAACGCAGTACATCGCCGATATTCGCGGTAATGGTCGAATCGACGCAAAGACGCACCAGCCACGGCGGCGTGTATCCGTCGCCGGTGATGCTGATGGTCGTGTCGACTTCCACACAGCCCACGCGCGTGATCAACCGCACGCGCGAAGCGTAGCTCACAGCCGCGCGTGGTGTGAAGCCGAACGCGATCGTGCGCGACTGCCGCGGGGGAACGACCAGCGGCAGCGCTCCCGCGTATGAAAACACCCCCTGATCGGGCACAAACGACACCGAATCGATATACAGCGTCTCGAGATAGCTTGGATTCTGGAAAGTCACGTTCACCGGCGCGGCGGGATTGCGCACCGGTGTGGCAGGAAACACGACCGCGTTGCGATTCGGAATGTATTGCAGGATGCGTCCGCCGACCAGGTTGATCGTGAACACCTGCTGTCCCAATCGCGTGGTGGCGGCAATCCGCATGATCGCCTGTGACTGTATGTTGGGAGAAAGGGCCGGATGGTACACGATGTCGATACTGTCCGCGAAATGCGCGGGCGTGTCACGCGGCGGCATGCCGCTGAACGTGCGACCGTTCCAGGTGAAGGCGGCCGCGTCGGGACCTGTAATCCAGATCGAATCGATGCGTATCGGTACGCTGCCGTCGTTGACGAGCCCGATGATGCGCAGCACGCTGTCGCAACGCGTGGCTTCGCTGAAAACGATGGTCGACCAGGGCACGAACAGAGGCACGATAATGCCGCGACCGACAAGCTGGCCGGTCGTGCTCACATTGCAGGGGAGAGACGATGTCGCCTGTATCGGACCGCCATACGTCGTGTTCGCCGTAGGTGCGAATTCCACGGTCACGAGCATGGTGTCGCGGTACTGCAGGGTGGATCCGATGGGAGGAACAGCAGAAAGCACGGTGAAACCGGGCGGCAGGGGAGGAATGGCGTCCACGCGCACGGGAGTGGGACTCGGGTTCGTCAGCCGCAGCACGCGCGTCTGCGCGGTGCCGACCTCAACGTCGCCGTAATTCGTCATCGCGTCGATGATCAGCTTCGGCTCGATGTTCGTCCCCGTGAGCAGCATGCGGAGTTGACCTTCGGGACCGTCGGTGTCGAACACGAGGTCCGCGGTCTCCGTCACGAAATCCGGGGCGCCTGCGGGACAGTACCGGATCACGAACATCCGCTGCTGTCCGATCGTCAGCACTTCGTTCGCTACGGGAAGCGGCGGAAGGAAGGTGAATTTGGCGGAACCGGCGATGTTCACATTCCGCAGAGTCAGCGCCGCGCCGCTGTTATTGGTCACGGTAACGGTATCGTCGCGGCAGAGGCAGTTGACGACGTTTCGCGCCTGCAGATAGCCGGGATCGAAAATGAGAGCGCCGTAGACACCATTCCCCTCCAGGATCACGCGCGTGATGATCTGGCAGCCCACATCCTGGAAATTCAGCGTGTCGCGATAGAACTGCGCGCCGAGAGGACGAAATGTCACGTTCAGCGACTGCGACGATCCGGGTCCGACCGTGAAACGATTGCCTCCCGCGAGCGAAAACACGCGTCCGGAACTCAGATATGTAAATATGTCGCGTCCGTCTATGCCGTTGTTGTCGATCGTCACCGGAAGCGTGGCACTCTGGCCGACGATCACATTGCCGAAATTCACAATGGTGTCGCGCGCCGCGAGCTTCACGTCGACGATGCGGCCGGATACAGGAATGCGGATATACACCAGGCAGCCGCGGAAGTTCATTCGAATGCGCGCGGTGTCGGTATACACACCCTCCACCGATGAACGGAATCGGATATACATGCGCTGCGCGGTGTTCGGCCGCGCGGTAAACGGCAGCACAGTAGGCGTGCTGAATGCCGCATTGGTGAATTCGATGTCCTCGACGGTGAAGTTCTCGCCGGTCAGATTCCGGAGGAAAAATGCCTCCGCAATATTCAGCGAGCGCCGGCAGGTAAGCCCCGGCTGATCGAAATTGATGGACGTGAGCGTGGTGAGTGCTATCTGCACGTTGCGCGCGAAGAGCGGAATGAGCCCGCTTCCCGGACAGGCGTCGCTCGAGAGGATGCGCAGCGTATCGGCAAAGGATCCGGTATCCGATGGCGCGAAACGCAGCAGCACGTCACGGCATTCACCCGGCTGCAGCGTGAGCGGCAATGTCCATCCGGAAGGCACGGCGATGAAGGACGGATTCTGCGTGAGCAGGCCGGTCACGGTCAGCGCACCGCCGCTGCTGTTGCAGATTCGCAGCGTGGTGTCGGCCGCGGTCCGATCGACACAGCCGTACAGGGTATCGAACACTACGCGCCCCATCGACGTCGTGAACTCCGTCTGCCGCGTGATATCGATGGGAATGACAGTAAGCGGGTTGCAGGAATTCAGCGGACGCACCGTGAGCTGCGCATTGATCGCACCGCTGATCCGGAGGTTTGTCCGGATCTGCACGACCACCGGCTGGTTCTGCTGCAGGGTCAGGAAGCTGCTGCCGACGATGGAAAATCCGGCGGCGTCTTTTCCAGAAAGAGAAAGTGCGACCTGCTGTCCGCAGGCGGACGTGTCAGTGATGGTCACGGTGATCGTCGTGTCAGCGACGCAGCCGAGCGCGAAGGAAAACGCGGCGGGTGCGAGAAACACGGATTGCGGAACGATGCGCGTCCCGGCGGCGAACTGCACACTGCCGCGGCGGTTGCCGCGTCCGTCGTAACGTGAAGCGTCGCAAAGCACGGATCCGCCGCTTTCGTTGCAGCGGAAATACAGGATCAGCCCGGCCTCGTCCCCCTGCAGCGCGGCAAAACGGTTGCAGCGCAGTTCATCTTCGGCGAGAATGCGGTTCCAGATGCGGATCTCGTCAAGCTGTCCGTCGAGCGTTTTGTTGCTGGAAGGATCGTTGGTCTGTCCGTTATAGCTGCCGAACTGCAGGTAGCTTATCGTCGGACGCAGCGCATCGACGGGATAGTCGGCGTTGCGTCCCTGCGCCATGAGCCTGCCGTCGACGTACAACCGCGCTTCCTGTGTCGCACCGTCCCACAGCGCGGCGATGTGAATCCAGCTCCCGTATGTCATCGGTGTCTTGATGACAGTATTGTCGAACTGTCCGAAATTCGAGACGGCGCTGCTCAGTTCGAAGGTCAGCGAGTCGCTGTCGTCGACGTACAGCAGCCAGCGGTCGTCGCGGTCGGTGCGCGGACCCCATATGCCCCCGATGTATTGCGCCACTCCCGGACGGCGGGTGACATTCGCCCACAGCGTAACGGTCATCTTGTTTGTGGAGTCGATGCTCCCCAGCGCCGGCGTGTTGAAAACATCGATATAGTCGAAATCCCCGCCCGGAAACAGCAGTGCATTCCCCACGCAGGATTTATCGCCATCGCATGTCGATTGCCCTCGCACCAGCAGGGGAAGCGCAAGCGTCAACAGGAAAAACATAATCAGAACCTGAATTCCGATAAACCCTTCGTGTGCTCTGTGCTCTTCGTGTGCTCCGTGTCGAACACGGCGAGGCGGCGAAGACGGTATCATGTCCCCAACGCCCTTCACCGTCCCCTTCCGCCCTGTACCACCATCTTCCGCGACACGTGATGCGCCCCCACGCGCAGCTGATAGAAATAGATGCCCGGCGGGAGTCCGTTCGCATTGAAGGAGAGCGAATGCCGGCCGGCGGAATATCTGCCCGAAGCCAGCGAAGCGAGCAGCTGTCCCTGAGTATCGAACAGCGTCATTTCCACATCCGCGGACGACCCCAGCGAAAACGGGATCTGGGTTAGTCCGGCGAGCGGGACGGGATTCGGGTGATTCTGCATCAGCACGAAATCGCTGACCGCCGGAGCCGCTTCCACACGCGTCGCGGTGCGAATCAGCGGCAGCGGTGTGAAGCGTCCACCAAGCAGCTGCGTGGCGTCCTCGGCGGGAATGCCGAACCCGTGCTCCAGCAGCTCGGAATAGATCTGCCGATAATCAAAGGTATGCAGCAGATCGCCGCTCGAATCGGTGACGTCGAAATCAGGATCCGCGCCCAGCACGCCGCTGTTGACGGCATCGCCAAAGAGGAACTGCACCGCGGCGGTTCCGTGGTCGGTGCCGATGCTGCCGTTTTCGCGTGTGCGGCGGCCGAATTCCGACATGGTCAGACCAACCACGTTTTTGGATACGCCCTGGTTCTGCAGATCGGTGCTGAACTGCTCGGCGGCATCTGACAGCGTCTTGAGCAGATTCGCATGTGCGTTGGGCTGATTGCTGTGCGTGTCGAAACCGCCGAGATACACCATGTAGATCTTCGATTTCAATCCGCCGGAAATCAACCGCGCGACGAGGCGCAGCTGCTGCGCGAGTCCGGCGTTCGAATAACTGCCGACATTGCTTCCGGCGTTGAACGCGTCGTTGATCCGCTGCGAATACACATCGCTCTGTTCCTTGATCGCGCGCACGAAAAGGTATTCCTCGCCGTACGGCGTTCCTCCGGGCACGGCCTCGTCGAGCTGATTGCGGCCGAGACGGAAAAACGTGTCAGGGTCGGCCAGCGTGATGCCCATGTTTCCCTTCTGGCTCTGCAGCATCAGCGAAAGGGTGCCGCCGATCTGCACCGCGAAGGGATCAGGCGGCAGGTCGAGTGGAAAGGTGGGATTGGTGAATTCGAGATAGCGTCCCAGCCAGCCGGTTTCAAGCACGGTCGTCGGACCCGAGCCCGTCAACCAGATGTTCTCCGAGCGGAAATGGGACCGGTTGGAATTCTCATACCCCACGCCTTGGATGGCCACGAGCTTCCCGGCATTGAACAGGTCACGCATGCCCGTCATCGACGGATGAAAACCCATCGAGGGATTCGCGATCTTCAGCACCTGGGTGGGTGCGATGCCTACGGTGGGACGATTCTGATAGTACTTCGGATTCGTGAAGGGGACGAAGGTGTTGAGTCCGTCGTTGCCGCCAAACATCTGAATCACCACCAGCACGTTGTCGTTGGCGGCCATGGTGTCGGCTGCGAGGGAGCGGTAGCTGCCCGCGTGCACCGGAATGCCTCCGAACATGAGCGGCACCGAGGCCACGCCCGCGGATGCGAGCAGAGAGCTTTTGAGAAAGTCGCGACGTTTCATGTGTTCTCCCGCTCTAGTGCAATTGAAAATCCGGCGCGGAGATGATGCGCACCAGCATGTTGCGGAGGTTCGTGTCTGCGTTCGGCACCTCGATATTCCATTCGTACACCGGCGCGCCTCCCAGCATCGTCTGCAAATACGACGCGCGGCGCGTATCCGACACTTTCTTCGGCAGCAGCAACGTGAGAATGTGATCGATCAGCTTGTCGGCATCGTAATAATCCGGGAACTGCTTTCCCCAGGCCACCACATTCATCGGCGTCTGTCCGGAGCCGCCCGGCTGGAGTCCGGTGACGAAGCGCTCGGCATACGATTTCCGGAAAGGATAGGTCGTGGTGCTGATCCACGATCGGTACCCTTCCCAACCGGCCACGTTCGGTGGATCGAGAAGATGTTGTTCGAGAACGCGCATGTCCGCAACCAGCCGCGCACCGCCGGGATCAGCGGCGAGCTGCCGCGCCATGCCGATTTCGAGCACGGCCGGACTCTTGATCATCGCGCCGATATTCACTTCGTCGAAGAAATGCGCGCTCTTGAGCAGTACCTCGAGCACGGGTTTGATTTCATAGTCGTTGTCGCGGAATACCGCGGCCATGGCATTCACCACGTCCCCATCCACCGCGGCGGGATTGTTGTACACGAAGGCGAGATAGAGTTTGCGGCAGATGAATTTCGCGACGGATTCGTCTTCGAAAATGACGTCCACCACTTCATCGCCCTCGAAGCGTCCGTCGAGCGAGGAACGTCCCACGATCGTGCGTCCCATGAAAGTCTTGTTGCCGGTGTCATGGAACAGCGGACTGAAGGTAGCATCGAAGCTTGTGAATTCGTCGAGCTGCCAGCCGGTCAGACAGCGGGCCGCCTCCTTGATGTCCTGTTCGGTGTAGCGTCCCTCGCCCATGGTGAAAAGCTCCATCAGCTCGCGTCCGTAGTTCTCGTTGGGATTCGAACCGATGTTGATTTCTCCGTCGAGGTAGCGCAGCATGGCGGGATCGTGGTTGACCGCCTTCATCAGGTCGCGGAAATTTCCCAGCGCATGGGAGCGGAACAGCGCGTTCTGCTGGTACATGTACTGCGGCACCTTGACGATGCCGCCTTCGCCCGTGATGTGTCCGTGCCAGAATAATGTCATTTTTTCGACGATGCTCATCCCGCTCGCGGTCATCAGTCCCGCCCACCATGCGCGGAGGTCATTCATCCAGTTTTTATTCTGCGAATCGTAGGCCGCCTCTTCCTCGCCGGTGGTTGGTTCGGGAGAAATCTCCGCGATCCAGGAGCCCGGGGGCTGCGGTTCCCCTGCGACGTCGAGCAAGGCGTCCACCAGCGCACCCGGCTCCATGCCGAGCGCCGCCGTCAGCTCCGCCTGCGTCGGCAGGAACGCCGCGCGGCGCAGCAGATGTCCTGCGCGCAGCGCGTCCCACGGTTCCGCTGCCGAGGGAACATATGGTTCGAGTCCCGCCTGAGTGCGTCGCTCCGTTCCGAACAGCATCGGTGGAAGCTTGCGCCGTCCCTGCCGGGGAGGGGAGTCCGGCCGCGGCGCGGCATTCATACCCGACTGCGCGTCCGCGCTTGCCGTCGCTGCGGAGCGCATCGTGGTATCGACACGCGTGGCGCCTTCGACTGCTGCATGCATACGTCTACCTCTCGATTGGATCAACTGAAATGAAAATAAAGGCCGGGCCTCGGACTATCAATGCGAAAGAACAGTGTACGAAATACTGGATAATTCTCCTCATAAAACACCGTGAATAGAGAAAAGTTACTTTTCTCCGACTTCCCTCCGGGGGATGCGCCTTCAGGCTCGTCCTTCTTCCTTCCCTCCGGGGGATGCGCCTTCAGGCTCGTCCTTTCCAATTCTTACAAAAAATTCATATGGCGATATATCCATCCCTTGTTGACTTTGAAATCTCGATTTCTCATCTTCATCTGTAGATACGGCGACCGAACAATTTGATGGGACAGCGGAGTCGCCGAAACGGGAACAACACAGGGTAGCTTCATCCAGGATTTTTCATTCCATTCTCGAAGCGTTTTTCGCACTACAGATTTCTACGCGCACACGATAAGCACGAGGTGACGCATGTTTTATTCCTTCTATCGCTCCATCCTGCTCATGCTCATGGCTTGCGGTATGGTCTTCTCCGCCGCTGCACAGCAGCATCGCACGCTCATTATCAGTTCCGAGGTCGGTCCGGTGATCGACGAAACCGAGCGTCAGGCGTATGATCTTTTCCGAGATGTCGAGGATTTCCGATCCGCTTCCTTTTCCGTCGACGCGAAAGACAGTCTCTGGCTGCATATCACGCGCGCTACGCCCGACGGGAATTCCGCCGAGTCGATCACGTCCATTCCATACACGGAACTCCGCCTGCTGGCCGAGCGCGTCAGCCATTGGGAGAAGCTCAAGGACGGGGTGTATGTCATGGGCTCTGAAGAGCCCGTGATTCTCTACGAGGACGGAACTCCGCTGCCGGTCTCCGCGAAAACGGCCACGGAGTCTCAACAGCAATGGTATCGAAAACACGCGCGGTACGTCGAGAACGACGCCCCCCTCCCCCTCGCGGCCAATACCACGGGTTTACAGCGGCCGCGCTTTGCGGTGCTGCGCCTGGGCCTCTCGGTGGGAATGATGAATCCGGGGATCTCCGAGGTCGAAGGCCTCATGCAGGAGAAACGCGGCGTGGTGCCGCTCGTCGGAGTCGATCTCGACATTCCACTCTACGAACAACCGGAATTCCGCCTCATGCTTGGCTGGCAGGGAGCCTTTATTTCGCACAGTTTCCTCGCCGTCGCGTCATACCGGCCGGGCAGTATCGGGATTATCCGTCCCGTGCTCGGCTTCGGCGCGGGACATTGCATCTGGAACTTCGAAAACGACCACCTCAAACTCCGTACGGGCTACACCTACCCGCTGGCCCAGCTCGGAATCTCCATTGACGGCAGAATCCTCGATCTCGTGTTCACTGTGCCGCTGACCGGCGTGAAAACGACGTTTGACGGGAAGGACTATCGTATCGCTCCCGCAGGACCGAATCTCGCCCTGCGCATCGCGATCGATTGATTCTCCCGTCTCTGCCTTCAACGTCAGTCTGTCAAATCATCCTGCGAGAATACACATGAAATTACGCAGCATTCTTTTTCTTCCGCTTCTCGGCATCCTTATATCCGGCGGCTGCGGAAGCAGCGCACCGGTGCAGACGAAATATGAACTCGCCGAGCAGATGGGACGCGGTCCGATTCGCGTTCTGACCACCGATTCCACCGTCTACACACTTACCACTTATGTCTTCGATGACTCGCTGCTCACCGGCAGCGGGACACGGGAGCGCCGCGGTGCCATGTCCGATTTTGAGGGCGCTTTGCCGTTCAATCGTATCCTCTTCATCGAGGGATACCACTTCAGCACGGCAAAAACCCTGTGGGTCGTGCCGATGGTCGCGCTCGCCTCGGTTGCCGCAGTGACCATGTTCACAGATACGTATTTCACCATCGAACCGAAGGAGTCGCAGGGATCCTGCCCCACCGTCTACTCTTTCGACGGAACATCTTTCCATCTGGAGGCCGAGGCTTTCGGAACATCCATCTCCAAGGTGCTGGAGGCAAAATCCTTCAGCGTGCTTTCGTCACTCGCCGAGGCGGATGGCCGACTCACCGTCCGCATCGCCAACGAACGTCCCGAAACGCATATGATCAACGCCGTGCAGCTCTTCGCGGCCGACGCGGGCAATGCCGCCGGCGTCGTGCTTGACGTCGACAACCGGCTGTGGCCGCTTTCGCAGCCGATTGCTCCGTCCGCGGCCCGCGACGCCTCGGGCAGGAATACGCGCGCGCTGGTCGAAAAGGCAGACGGACAGTTGTGGAAATCCGACCTCACGAACACAACGCCCGGTTCAGGATTCCGCGATGCGATGGAACTGGAATTCGATATTCCGCAGGATGCGCACGAAGCGACACTGGTCGTACACGCCATCAATACCGACTTGATTGCCGAAGTGTACCGCTCGGTGGGCGGACTGCTCGGCGACGCCACCATGCAATTCTATCAGGCCCTTGAAAACGATCCTGTGCTGCTTGAGCGCATCAGGCACTGGCTCGGCGACTGCAGTCTCTCGGTTGAAATCCTGGACGGTGATGGATGGACGGTTGTCGGTTCCATGATTCCGGAAGCGAATATGGTGCTCTTTTCCCGGGCGATTCGTCTGCGAATACCAGATGGACACCGTGGTCCCCTCCGTGTACGGCTTTCCACGCTGACGGACGTATGGCGCATAGATGCCGTGACGATCGACCCCGCTCCGGCCAGTCCACTCGCAATGCGCGAACTTCCGCTGATCTCGGTGCAGAGTTCAGGTACGGCCGATCGCAGCAGCGAGATCTCGCGAACCGATGATTCCTATGCCGTGCTGCTTCCGCCTGAGCAGATCACCTGCGCATTCGACCCGCAACCCGTGGCGAATATGAAGCACCCGGTCTATGTGTTTGCCGCGCAGGGCTATCTTTACGAGTGGTTTCCCACGGACGGCGATTCCCCCGCCTCCGCGCTTGCAGCCGATCTTGAAGGATCACAGCGCGTTGAGATGCTCAAATTGCTTATCGCACAGAAGGATCTCTTCCTCCCGCCCATTTATGCGCAGTGGCGCAAGAGCCTGGACGATCTGGCCGGAAAAAATTAATATTCCGGACTTGCGAGTATGCTGAAGATTGATAGATTGCCTGAACCACCATATCAATCTTCAGAACCTCTCGCATCATAGTTTTCAGCATGAACACTACTATTCAATTCCTGTACGATCCAAAATATCAGGATTCGGTCATTCTGTTTGTGCTTGCCCCCGCGGGCATTCAGTACGACACCGCGGAAATCGGGAAGAACCTCTTTGGTTCTGATAAATGGGTACATGAAGCGCTTCTGATCGATCGGCTCGCGCCCAAGGAAACATTCCGCTATTCGGATATCAGCTTCCACTGGACCGACTTCCTCGACCTGGCGTTCCGGCATGTCGATCATGCCCTTTTTTATGTGCCGCATAAAAACACGTTCAAGGAAATCGGCAAGGAAAGTCTGATCGGGCAGAATCCTGACTTGTATTCCTTTTCCTTCCACAAGTTTGTCTGCGAAGCGAGAAAAGGGATGGTGCAGCCTCCGGCCGAGGCCGTGCCCCCGGCAATCCTCCAACCCACGGCGGTCCCGAAATCAGCGCTGAAGACAAAACCTGCCGAACGTCCTGCAGCCAGCACGACTGCAGTCCCGGTCTCCGCCGCGGACAAGCTGCAGGAAGCCCGCGCGGCGCTGCTCGACCTGATCGACGGCGGCTGGTCGGCCAATGCCGTGGCCAACGTCACCGGCATAACGGCGATGACGATCGGCAGCATACGCAATGGAAAATCCACTCAGGCATCGGCCCGTGTGCATGCTGCTATCATGCAGATGAAAGCCGATGCGGATGCAGGACGCATCACGCCCGCGAAACGCGGAAAGATCGCAGCGCAGCCTGCAGCAGCAATCCCGACGCGGCCCGCAGCGCCCGAGAATCAAGCTGGAGAAAGGTCCACTAGGGATAGAGCACCTGCTCCAGTGAAATCACCGCCGGCCTCCTCACGGACGACGCAGGCACAGAATCTCCGGAACAACACCTACGTCGCGGTGGATGCGGAGAAGCTGGAAGCGATGATAGCGCGTCTGAGCACGCTTTTTTCCGAAGCAATCTCCGACCTGCAGGAAATCCGTCGACAGATTTCCGGCTGAGTACTTCTGAATGTAAAGGCAGCACGTTATTCCCATAAAACCGTATCCTGCCCGGTCCGGATGTCTTGGCCCGGGTTCTCACTTTCCCGCTTCCCGGGCATTCGCTATATTACCCGCGATTTCATCATTCCCATTTTTTGAGGAGGTTTCATGCTTCAAGCCAAGCACATTCGGTCTGTGCTGAGGCAGGTCTGCGTCGCGGCAGTATTGCTGCTTGTGGCCGGACCAGCCTGGGGACAGGCCGGCAAACAGCTCATTATCAATCATTTCGTATCAGATCCCGCGGTCATCGAGGGACATCTTGTGGTCAGCGATGTCGAAGGGAAGGGCGGCACAGTCAACATCGCGGTGTTCGACGAACAGGGCAACCTTGTGGGCAAGGCCACGGAAACGATTCCCCCCGGCGGCAAGCTGAACGTCAACGGTGAAAAATACGTGCTGGGCAAGAAAATGGTGGGCACGATGCGCATCACCTCGACGGCGAATGTCGCGGGCCAGTACTGGCAATTCTACAAGGACGCCGCACTGGGCTGGAAAAACATCGCGGTGCCTGCAGCGGTCGGTCCCGGTTCCACCAAGCTTGTCTGCCAGCATTTCGTCGCCGACCCGGCGATTGAAAGCTACATCGTCGTAGCCGATGCCGAGGGCACCGGTCCGACCGTCTACGTCGAGTTCTACAGCGACCAGGGCGAGCTGGCCGGACAGACCAAGATCGAGATCCCGAAGTACGGGAAATTCTCCATTCAGCCACTGGCGCTCGTGGGCAACAAGAAGATGACCGGCGTCGCCTATATCCAGACCGAGGGCGGCAAGATCACCGGCGAATACTGGCAGGTGTCGGAAAAAGAGAAATACCAGGTCGCGCATGCCATGCAAGGCGGCGCCCCAATCGCCGAAGTAATCGAAGACGATCCGATCGTACGCGTGCAGGTGCAGTTCGATTTCGACAGCGACAAGATTCAGAAGCGCTCGTACGCAGATCTGCTCGAAGTGGCCAAGGCCATGAACGGCGACAAGAACAAGGGCAAGAAATACGAGGTCGGGGGACACACCGACAACGTGGGCAAGGACGAGTACAATCAGAAGCTCTCCGAACGCCGCGCCAATTCCGTGAAAGACTACCTCGTGAAGTACGGCAAGGTCGACGCCAAGCGTCTCTCCATCGTCGGATACGGTCCCAAGCAGCCGATCGTCTCCAACGACACGCCGGCCAATCGCGCGATCAACCGTCGCGTCGAATTCAAGAAACTCTGATCACGGGAAACAGCAAAGAAGGCATAGGAGAAATCATGAAATACACCAGAAATGTCCTGTTCGCCGCGGCTCTTCTGCTGCTCGCCTCGCGCGTGCTCGCACAGGGCGCGGAAAAATACATCATCAACCACTTCGTCAACGATCCAAGCGTCATTGACGCACATCTCGTGATCACGGATGTCGAAGGCAACGGTCCCATCGTCGCAATGAAATTCTACGACAATGACGGCAATCTTATCGGCGAGGGCAAGGAACTCATCCAGCCTTTCGGCAAGCTCAACCTCGATCCCGGCAAGTACGTCAAGAAAGTCGCCAACGGCACTATCCATATCGAAGCGCAGGGCGGAAACATCGTCGCCGAGTACTGGCAATTCTACAAGGATCCCAAGGAGTCGTGGAAGAACACCACGACAGTGGGACAGGACGCCGCCGGCTACACGAAGCTGGTCTGTCCCCACTTCGTCAGTGATCCCGACGTGGAGGTCTACATCGTGCTCGCCAACACCGACGGCAAGGACGCCATCGTCAACGTGGTCTTCCACGACGACAACGGCCGTGAAGTCGGCAAGGCGCGTGAGCTCGTGAAGGCAAATGGAAAGACCGCCCTGTTGCCGTGGAACATCATCAAGACCAAGGCCACGGGCGTCGCCTTTATTACCGCCCAGGGCGGCAAGATCACCGCCGATTACTGGCAGGCAGAGAAAGCAAAATCCTATCAGATCGCAACTCCCATCGCAGGCATCTGAACACGGATGTGACGGATCGTACGGATTGACACGGATGGGTTTTTCAGAAATCCATCCGTGAAAATCCGTCTCATCGGTTCTATCCGCGTTCCTCCTTCCCCATGATCATCACCACAACAGATCTCGTACGTCTCGGGATACTCGCTGCAGCGATTCTTGCGTTGCTCGTGCTGAGCGAAGCTGCACGGCGGTTGTTCGGCTGGCCCGACGAGGTGACTCGCAAGACCGTGCATGTCGCAACGGGCCTGGTGATTTTTTTTGCACCACCGTTTTTTCCGCATGCCGGTGCGGTCATGCTCATTGCTGCGCTCTTTGTAGCCGTCAACGCAGCTGCGTATGCGCGCGGCTGGCTCAAGGCGGTGCATCATACCGAGCGGAAGTCCTTTGGTACGGTATACTATCCACTGGCACTGCTGCTGCTCGCGGCACCGTTCTGGAGTTCCTCCCCTGATCTCGTCGTCGCCTCGATCATGGTCATGGCCATTGGCGACGCCGCCGCGGGAATTGTCGGGGAGTCCGTGCGGAAGCCCCGCCTCTTTCGCGTCACCTCCGATCATAAGAGTGTACAAGGTTCGGCAGCCATGGCACTTGGAAGTCTGACTGCGCTTTTGGCGGCACTTCTTGTCTACGACAGCAGCGGACTCGCCTTCGGCCGTTTTTTCGCTGCGTACCCGGCAGCCGTCGTTGCTGCGCTCGCCGCCATCACGCTCTTTGTCACCGGCTGGGAGGCGACATCCTCTCGCGGACTCGATAATCTCACCGTTCCCCTCATGACCGCCGCGGCGCTGCACATCTGTTTCGTTTCCGGCGTGGAAGCCGACGCGCTGCGTTTCGCCGCGGGCGCCGGACTCGGACTCGCAATCGCCGCCGCCGCCCATGCCGCGCGCATGCTGCAGCCATCGGGTGCGGTCGCGACCTTTCTGTTGGCCACGATCATTTTCGGCATTGGTGGGTGGCAATGGACGCTGCCCATATTCGTGTTTTTCATCCTGTCGAGCCTTCTTTCAAAGTGGCGGAAGCGGCAGAAGGCACCGTTCGAAAGCATGTTCGAAAAAAGCGGCAACCGCGATGCCGGACAGGTCGCCGCAAACGGCGCTATCGTCGGTGCGCTGGCGCTGATCTGGCATTTCACCGGGGACGAGCGCCTGTACCTGCTTTCTCTCGTGGCTGTCGCCGTAGTCACCGCCGACACCTGGGGCACAGAGATTGGCGTACTCGCGCATCGCCAGCCGCGCAGTGTGCTCAGCGGGCGCCGCGTTCCCCCCGGCACTTCCGGCGGCATCTCCCTCACCGGTTCGCTTGGCGGCGTTGCTGGTGCCACGATCGTCACGCTCCCAGTCCTTCTGTTCATCCCGCTCTCCCCACGGCAGTTCATCGCCATTGTCGTCTTCGGCGCGCTGGGCAGCCTCATCGACAGCGTACTCGGCGCTACGGTGCAGGCGCAGTACCGCTGCACGGTCTGCGGCAAGGACACGGAAAAGCCCATGCATTGCGACGCCCCCGCGCTACGCCTGCGAGGACTTCCCTGGCTGCGCAACGACGTCGTGAACCTCGTCTCCACCGTCATCGCCGTCACACTCGCAGCACTACTGCTCCAGCTTAGTTAGAGCGCTCTCCTCAACCCTCTCCTTCCACGTTTTACCCCTTTCGCATCTCCCAGCGGAAACGTATGTTATCCACATACGGAAATTCCTTCACCGATGCACTCCATCCTCCACGAAATATTGCCGTACCGCCGCCTCGTGCTCGTGTTCATGCCCGTGCTCGTGCTCGTGCTCGTGCTCGTCACCGCCTGCGAACGTGAACGCATCGTCGATCCGAGTCCGGATGAAATCGCCCCGCTGCCGCCGGCGGGACTCCTCGTCGAGGGCGCGCGCGACGGCTACATCTTCATCAGCTGGATCACGAACAAGGAGCTCGACCTGCGCGGTTACATCGTTTATCGCGCGGAAGAGGGAGACCCCGCCCGCTATACCGCCGTCGATACCGTCACGGTTTTCTATTACGTCGACGAACAGCGAAGCTACGATTCCACCTACACCTTCTTCGTGACCGCGTATGACGAAAGCGGCAACGAAAGCGCGCCATCCGACACGGTGTCGGCGCGCGCACGCAATGTCTATCCCCCGGATTCTCCGCTCGAATGCAACGTGAATGGTTTCAACGACGGCGTCCGGCGCATGATGCGGCTCGAGTGGAGCAGTGTCGACGAAGCCGATCTTGCAGGGTACCGGATCTATCGATCTGAAATTCCTCTCGATAAGGCCGATCCCACGGCGCTCATTGCCGAGAGCACGGCGGCGTATTACGACGATCTTTCCGTCTCGCAGATCGGACGCGGCTATTACTACGGTGTAACGGCTGTGGACCGCGGCGGACTCGAAAGCGAACTCTCCCCGGTCGCCGCGGATTACATCGCCTCGCGTCCCGTGCTGATCTCCCCTTCGGAAAACGGCAGTGCCGAGGCCTATCCGCTTTTCCGCTGGCTGCGCGTGTCCGAGGCGGCGGCATATCTGTTGACCGTGTCGGTTGCAGAAAACACGGGACAAGTCTGGTCGCAGATCGTTCCTGCCGTTGGAAGCGACACCCTTTCATTCCGCTATACGGGCACTCCGCTCAGCGCAGGAGGGACCTACTACTGGCGCGCCTCCTCGGTCACCGCCGCAAACGGAAAACCCAACGGCATCTCCGACGCATGGCGTTTCCAGATACGCAACTGACCCGGAGCGGCATGCGCATCCATCATGCATTTCTGCTGATAATCGTGCTGCACTTCGCCGCCACTGCACCGGCCATCCATGCGCAGATCGTTCCGCCGGAACCCCAGCCCGCCGACAGCAGCGCGGCGCTCGCCGGACCCGGCCTCCTCTCTTTCGGCTTCGAACGCAACGTCAATACGTATCTTTGGGACTTCGGCGGAAGCTGGCGCACGGACGCCACCCCTTGGCGCATCAGCGCAGACGAACGCTTTCAGCGTACGCTGATCCGCACCGACCGCAGCACGGTGAAGGACGAGCAAAGCCTCAACCTTGGCGCCGAACATGACCTGTCGGAACAGGTGGCGCTCACCGCATCTTTTTCTTCCTTCATTTTCTCAGACAATCGTGCGCTGGCATTAAACGATCTTTCCACCAACAAAGCCTTGCTGGGCGCGCGCTGGACCCCCATTCCCGAGGTTCAGGTTGCGCCCATGGCCGGCGTGAGTATCGATAATCAGCAGGGAATTGAAGACCGGGGCTTCATGTATGCCGCGACTGCCCGGCTGCAGGATCTGACCATCGGGCGCACGGCCGCACAAGCGGAGCTATATTCCTCGGCCGAGTACATCGATCCGCGCTTCCAGCAGGAACATCGCGGTTCGGCGGATTTCTTCGCGCGTTTCGCGGAAGAAGGACTCAACCGCACGCAGCTGCTGTTTCGCTCCGTGCGGCGGGAGTTCTACCTCCCGTACGATTCCTCGCTCGAGGCCAGCCGGGGCGTAGCCTTCCCAATCGAATCCCGCGATGAACGTATCGTCACGCTGAGCAATGCGCTGCAGTATCAAATGACCGATCCGCTGCGCCTGGCCGCAAGCATCGACCTCACCCAGCGCGACATCACCCGGATGCGTCCGCAGCGAAATCCTGACGACGCCATCCCGTTTTTCGACGCCGACATCAGCGAGTTCCGCCTCAACGGAAACCTGCAGCTCCTGTACGACGACAGAAGCGGGACGAAGGGGGAACTGCGGATGGAACTCAACGAGCGCGAGGAGGTGCATGAGATCAACACTTTCGACGGCGCAAATCCCACAGCCTTTACTCGCCAGCAGGCGCTCGAGCAGCAGAAGAACAACGCTATCGAACAGGCGCAGCTCGGCCTGCAGCTTTCGCACGCGCTGACAGCGCGCGATACACTGTGGCTCTCGGCTTCGACCGTAAAAATGCAGTACGATACGCCGAGTGAGGAAAACTATGACGACCGCGACGAACTCTTTGTGCTCGCCGGACTGCGGTGGGCGCATCGATTCAGCCCCGTCTTCCACGCCTCGTTGGCCGGCGATGTCAACCTTCGCCACACCGTATTCATCTTCGCCGAGCGCTCGGCGAACAATACGTGGAACCGCGTCATCCGGCTTTCACCCGCGACCGAGCTGCGGTTGGGACCGTCATTCGTCAGTCGCAATGCCGCCGAAGTCGTGGCGAACTACACAGTCTACGATTTCGAAACAGCCGGGCAGTCGCAGCGCAGTTTCTCCCTTCGCCAGCTCACGGTGAGCGATTCGACACTGCTGCGTGTTGGTGGTGTGATCTGGGCAGAAGCACAGGTGCATTTCCGTTTCTACGAACGCGGCGAACTGCGCTGGTCGGCTTTCACCCTCCGGCCTCTGCAGTATTTCGACGAGCGCACGTTCTCTCTTTCGCTGCTCCGCCTTGGCGAACAGGTACGGGCCGCGCTCGGTTTCCGTTTCTTCGAGCAGCGCCGGTACGGGTATGACGGACTCACCCGCAAGGAGGCAGGAACACTGCGCAGCTACGGTCCGACCGCCAGCATGCGGTTGCGTCTCTCTCCGGCGACCGATATTCTCGCCGAGGGCTGGTATCAGTTCACCTCGGAAAATGAAAGCGCATCCCGGGTGACCCCGAATGTATCGTTGCGGGTGTTCTGGAATCTATGAGCTGGATTCCCTACTTTACATTCCCGAATTCACCGCGTCTTAGCAGGAGACCCACCAACTGAGCGACGCCGTATTGAAAAAAGACATCAGTATTCCGAGTGTTCGATCGAACATCCGTGTCGTCGAGGCATTCGTGCTTGAACTCAACGATGCGCTGAACCTCGAAGAGTCGATCCTCGACAGGATCATGATATCCATAACCGAGGTCGTCAACAACGGTATCATCCATGGGAACAAGGCGGATCCCAACAAGCTGGTACATCTCAGCTGCACGTGCTACGATGACCGCATCGACTTCACCGTGCGCGACGAAGGCGTGGGCTTTTTTCCCGACAACCTGCCCGATCCGCTCGCGGAGAGCAATCTGCTCAAGGAAGGCGGCCGCGGGGTGCTTATCATCCGCTCGATGATGGACGTCGTCGAGTTCCGCCAGGGTGAAACAGGGATGGAAGTCTTCCTGAGCATCAGGCGCATGCCTTCATTTCCCTGACACCATCAATCAACCCAGGATCATCACATGCCCGATCGTGCATACATTCCCGGTGACGAAGCCCGAATCATGACCATCCAGCGCTACATCGCGGAGATGGAGCGTATACACCCCGATGCCACCGGCGAATTTTCCACGCTGCTGCGCAATCTCGCATTGGCCGCGAAAATCGTTTCGCGCGAAGTGCGCCGGGCGGGACTGGTGGATATTCTCGGCGGTGCGTCACTGACGAACGTGCATGGGGAGGATGTCAAGAAGCTTGACGTGTTTGCGAATCAGATGATCATTAACGCCATGGAAAGCGGTGGTCAGCTCTGCGTGATGGCCTCGGAAGAAAATGAGACCATCATTCCGATTCCCGAGGAATTCCCTTGCGGGCATTATGCCATGCTTTTCGATCCGCTTGACGGCTCCTCGAACATCGACGTCAACGTCACGATCGGCACCATCTTTTCAATCTTCCATCGTGTCTCTGACGGCGAACGCGGCACAGAAGCCGATGTAGTTCAATCAGGTGACAAACAGGTCGCAGCGGGCTATATCATGTACGGCTCCAGCACCATCATGGTATTCACGACCGGAGAGGGCGTGCAGGGATTCACACTCGATCCCACTATCGGTGCCTTTCTGCTCTCCCATCCCAACATGACCATCCCTAAACGCGGACGCTATTACAGCGTCAACGAAGGAAACCGCATGCTGTGGGACAATGGCTTCCGACGGTATATCGAACATCTGCAGACTCCTGACTTCGAAAGCGGACGCCCCTACAAATCCCGTTACGTCGGCTCCATGATCGCCGACGTGCATCGCACCCTGCTGTACGGCGGAGTATTCGCGTATCCAGCCGACGAGAGCAATCCCAACGGCAAACTGCGTCTCCTGTACGAAGCGAATCCGATGGCATACATCATCGAACAGGCAGGCGGACGCGCCGTCGACGGATCCCGGCGCATCCTCGAAATCGAGCCGCACGATATTCACCAACGCACCCCGGTCATTCTCGGCAGCGAAGAAGATGTGCGCGTCGCCGAAGCATTCATCGCTGGAACCCGGTAGCAGTAATCACATGAATTGCAGTTTTCTCACGCGCGCCGTGCTGGCAGTATTTCTGCTTCTGCTCGCCATACCCACTCTCGCTCAGCGTTCCGCAGGTGACCGTGCAAATATCGATCCGCAGTTCCTGGTCGATATGCCCGTCGCAGGGATCATTCCCGCTACCGCGGGCGCAGTCGAGACCTACCTCTACCCGGACGGCGGTGTACTTGCCAGCTTTACTTATGGTTTGATGACCAACCTGAACATCGGACTTTCGTTCGGCGGCACACGACTTATCGGAAGCGGCGGCATCACATGGGACAATCTTCCCGGCCTGTCCATGCGCTACCGCGTGATGGAAGAAAGCATGTACAACCCGGCCGTGGTCGTCGGCTTCGATTCGCAGGGACATGACGGCTGGGTCCCCTTTCTGCGTCAATACGTCATGAAAAGCCCCGGCTTTTTTGTCGCAGCCAGTAAAAATTACCAGTTTTACGGTACCGTCAGCTTCCATGGAGGGGCGAATTACACGCTTGAGCGCAATGACGACGATTTCGATCCGAATATCTATGTTGGCGCGGAAAAATCGATCGGTCCGATCGTCTCATGGCTGATCGAGTACAATTTCGCCTTTGACAACGACCGCAACAGCCGCGGATTCTGGAACGGATCGCTCGGTACAGGCGTCCGCGTTTCCACCAACATCGGCTTCAACGTCGATATCCTCTTCAAGAATCTTCTCACTTCCGAATTCTCCAACGATAAAGTCATCCGCGCAATCCGAATACAGTACGTCCGTTACCTGTAAATCACTGAAACCGGGTTACGTCTGTTATCCAACATATCCGCTGCATTCTTCGCTTCCCCGCTTTGCTTCCAGATGTTCCTCCCACGTACACAGGGTGTCTCCACATGGGGTCACCACACAGAGCCTTTCTTTTCGCATTGATATGCAATACATTATTTTTCCCCCGTAGGAAGCGTTTTTCCGTATCCACCGGAATGACACGTTTTCGGCACGAATGTTGTTGTTTATTATTGAGCGTATAAAACGAGAACCGATGAGGTATGTGATGAAACGGAATACTACTCTCCTGCTAGCCCTGGCTTCGGCTGTCGTTCTGCTCGGGACATCCGGCTGCTACACGCAGCTGACCGTGCGAGACGACTATCCGCGCTACGAGGAGTACGATTATCCCGATTATTCGGAATCCTACGCCGACAGCAGCGGCAACAATGTCACCAACAACTACTACTATGACGGGTATGACCGCTCAGGGACCTATTTCAGCTTCTACTACCCTGTGCGCTTCGGATCCGTCTGGTCAGCATATTACGACCCCTGGTACTACGACTACTATGCACCTCCGTACTGGGGCTATTACAATCATTACTGGGATCCCTACTGGTACAACCCGGGCTGGTACTGGGGCTCACATCACCACGGCTACGGCGGCTGGTGGGGTGGATCGTACTATTATGGAGGCGTGAACTCTCGCTACACCGTACGCACCGATGGAACGCGCATCCGCACAGGCGGAAATTCACGTACGGTTGACACGCGCACACGCATGGGAAGCGCCTCGCGTTCGGCGTCACGCAGCAGTGGTGTCACACGCTCGGCAGACGGCAGCAGCACAATCCGATCCTCCTCGACGAGGTCGCGTTCTACAACAGGAACATCGTTCGACCGTCTGAACACGCGAACACGCGAATCGAACAGCGCGCGTACACGCAGCTATGACAATTCCTCGACGCGGTCGCGCAGTTACGAGAGCACAACGCCGCGCTCAAGTTCCGGCAGCAGCCGTTCCTCTGAAAGCACGCGTTCACGCAGCAGCAGCGGCTCGAGCGAACGCAGCTACTCGCCGCCTTCCAGCGGACGCAGCAGTTCCGGATCCTCTTCGCGTCCCAGCTACTCCCCGCCGTCTCGCAGCAGCAGCGGTTCCTCCGGTTCGCGAAGCAGTGGTTCGAGCAGCGGCTCTTCACGCAGCAGTTCCGGTTCGTCAAGTTCTTCGGGTTCCAGCGGCCGCAGCCGTACGCGGTAATATCAGAATATCGAGAGGTCAACAATGAAACGCGCGATTATATTTACCCTCTTTTTCATGTTCGTCGCTGTCGTGACGACACGGGCGCAGATTATAGAAGACGCCCTGCGGCTTTCGCACAGCGGAACACTGGTCAGCGCTCGCAGCGCGGGAATGGGAAACGCATTTGTGGGGCTCGCCGATGACGCCTCGGCACTGTACTGGAATCCTGCGGGACTCGGTCAGCTGCGCATGCGCGAATTTTCCATCGGACTGTCGAACGTCGGCATGAGCAATGATGCCACAATGTTCGGCGTGACCACAAACGGCAGCGAGAGCGGCACGACGCTCACGAATCTGAATCTCGCCATTCCTTTTCCTGTGGCCCGTGGCAGCTTCGTGGTGGCCGCCGGCTACAACCGCTTGCTCGACTATACCGGTACCATGCAGATCGACGTGTTCAACCCCCAGAGCTCCATTCAGGCATCATTGTACAATGGTGACGACGAGGGATTGGACTTCGCCTGGAATCTCGGTTTGGAAGACACGCTCGTTCTCAGCTACCTCGATGAAGGCAAGCCCGGATGGCTGGCAATCCCCGTCGCCAACCGCGTGCAGCAGACCATCGACCAGTTCGAGGAAGGGGGTCTCAACCAGTGGAGTTTCGGAGGCAGCATGGAAGTCGCCCCGAATGCCATGGTAGGTGTTTCTTTGAACATTCTTTCCGGCAACTACCGCTATCAGCGATCGTTTATCGAGAAAGATATAAACAACGTCTATCAGGATGTGATCGTCGGCATCGACAACGCTCCGCGTACGGATTTCCAACAGCTTGAACTCGAGGAGGAATGGCAGCAGAATCTCTCCGGCTGGAACGTACGCATCGGCTTCCTCTATAATCTGAATGACAAGGCGCGCTTCGGTGTGGCCGTGCAGACGGCAAACATGATTTCCGTCAACGAGGATTATTCAAAAACAGGCTATAGCCGTTTCGCGGATGCCAGCCTCAGTTACGATCTCACGGTAGACAACAACAATTACGACATCACCACCGCACCGGTATACAGCTTCGGCGCGTCCTGGTCACCCGTGGATTTCGCGACGGTCAGCGGAGATTTTGAACTCGTCGATTACTCGAATCTTGAATTCGGTGAAACAAATAATTTCAACCCCACGTCACTGAACCGCGACATCCGCAACCTGTTCCGTGCCACCAACAACTTCCGTCTGGGTGCCGAGTTCAATGTTCCCAACACCGGACTCTACTTGCGCGGCGGCTTCGGTTATCGCTACTCGCCGTGGGAAGCCGATAAAGACAAATCCGAGTATGACGTGAAAACCATCTCCGCGGGACTCGGCTACGAATTTGAAAATAACTTCGCCATCCAGGTCGCATACACGATGTCGAACTATCAGACATTCGGTTTCAACTACACCGATCCCGACCTTGACGTACCCGAAAGCGCATTCCTCACCGAGCAGAAGGTTGACATTTCCCGTCTCATGTTCGGTCTCACATACCGTTTCTGACAGGCCCTGCGCCTCGGATTCTTACGACCCCGCGGTTTCCAGCGCCGCGGGGTTTTTTCTGGCCGGTCGGACCAGCTGGCGAATGCCTTTGCGCATGCATTGCATTGTAAGGGCAACTCCTCTATATTTGTTAGCTTGTATATCTGTTCTTCATACGTGGAGTAGTTTAACATGGGTATGATGACCAAAATGCGCGACAACGCGCACGTTTTCATCATGGCTTTCGCGGTCGTCTTTGTTGCATTCTGGGTCTTCAGCGACCTGGATATCGGCTCGCTGATGCAAGGCTCGATGAACGAAATTGGAAACATCGGCGGGAAAGCGATTTCCTATCAGGAGTTTCAGGATGTCGTAGAGCGCGTCTCCGAGCAGCGCAAGGATCAAAACAAAGGCCGTGAGCTTACGGAAAATGATTATATGCAGATCCGTGAGCAGGTCTGGAATGATTTCGTGACGCAAGCCATCGTCGAGCAGGCCATCGAAGATTTCGGCATTTCCGTTGCCGACCAGGAAATCACCGACTGGGTGTTCAGCGAGAATCCTCCTGAGCAGCTCACGCAGTATTTCAAGGATTCCACCGGGCAGTTCAACAGGGACGCCTATAATCAGTTCCTGCAGAATCCCGGTCCGGAAAATCAGCAGGCGCTGGTCGCGATCGAATCGCAGCTGCGTTCTGAACTGCTGCGTACCAAGCTCACCAACATTCTCACCTCTTCGGTGATTGTGCCGGAAAGCAGCGTCCGCTCGAAATTCATCGAGCAGAATACGGATTTCGTCAGCAGCTACGTTTTCTTTGATCCCCGCGTGTTCGCGGCAAAGGATACCGCAGCACCGACGCAGGACGAATACGAAACGTACTACGACAAGAATAAAGAGCGCTTCAAAACCGAAGACATGCGCAAGATCAAGTTTGTCCTTTTCCCTGAAATTCCCTCGAAAAGCGACACGGCGGCAATTGCGAATGAGTTAAGCACAATCAAGGATCTCGCAGCCAGCGGGACAGACTTCCTTGAATTGGTCGAAAATAATTCGGAAGAACAATACGACTCGGCACGCTGGTTCACTCGCGATCAGGTCGCCGCGGATGTTGCGAAGGAAGTGTTTTCGCAGCCGGTCGGTTCCGTCGTCGGTCCGGTGCCCAATGAAACCGGACTATCGGTCTACAAAGTGATGGCGGAAAAGAACACCGACAACGTGATGTATCACGCCGCACATATCCTCCTGCGCACCGATGGCGGACAGGACGAGGCCGCACAGAAAGCAAAAGCGCTGACGGTTCTGGCCAAGGCGAAAGCGGGTGAAGACTTTGCGAAACTCGCAGCCCAGTACTCCGAGGAACCGGGCGCCGCTGAGCGAGGTGGCGATCTTTCCTGGTTCGGCAAAGGACGCATGGTGAAGGAATTTGAAGACGCGGTCTTTGGCGCTCGCCCCGGAGATATCAAGGGACTCGTCAAGACACAATTCGGCTTCCACATCATCAAAGTGTTTGATCGCTCGAGCCGTGAAGTGAAGCTTGCGGAAGTCCGCATGGCGATCACAGCAGGTTCGGGTACCAAGGACGCACTCTACGAGCGCGCACGTGACTTCGCCTATTTCGCCAATGAAAACGGGTTCGAAGCTGAAGCTGCTGCTCAGAAATTGCAGGTTCAGGAAACGCCCGAGTTTGCGCAGCAGACCGGTTCCTATATCCCCAACATCGGAACGAACCCCGCCCTGGTAAAATTCGCCTTCGAATATGGTGTGGGTCAGGTCAGCGAAGTGCATCGCTCGAGCAACGGCTACGTCGTCGCCATGGTTTCCGAGGAACGTCCCGCCGGCTACCGCCCCATCGAAGAGGTGAAGGAGCAGATCAAGCCGCAGGTTGTCTATGACCGGCAGATGAAGAATACGCTCAAGAAGGCGCGTGAAATCGCAGGCACTGGAAAGTCGCTTGAGCAGATCGTTGGGGCGAATCCCACCCTCACGATCGCGAATACTCCTCCGTATAAAATCCAGTCAGGAGTGCCGAATGTCGGAGCGGATCAGGCCTTTATCGGCAAGATGCTCGGACTCAAGGTTGGCGGCGTCACTGCACCGTTTATCGGGCAGCGTGGAATCTACGTCGCGCGTCTCGACAGCAAGTCAGCGTTCGATGAGACTGCCTACAAGGTCAAGAAGGATGAAATCCGCCAGCAGCAGCTTTCCTCTGTGCAGAACGAGTTTATTCAGTCCTGGATCGAGCAGAAGCGCAAGGAAATCGACATCGTCGATAATCGCGACAAGTTCTTCCGTTGATCCGCTCGATTTTTTCAACGCACGCGCGACAGGAGAAATAATCAAGATTTCCTGACCACGAACGCGAGGAACAGTATGAAACACCCCCGATGGATGCCGTTGTTTTCAGCGCTCCTTCGGGGGTGTCTGTTTTTTCTTCTCGCTGCGTCTGCGTTCGCTCAGCGAACCGATCACAGTGTCGCCATATACGGCGGCTTCATCGACGATGCACAGATTTTCCTTTCCCCACAGTCACCCGATCCCGTGCAGCGGCAGCAGACAAGAAATGTCGGTGCCTCCTACAGCGGGGCCGTTTCTTGGCGCTATCGCATCAATCCTACGCTCGCCCTGCAGCTGCGTGGCGAATATCTTGTGAATGAAACGGAAAATGTGGATGCGGTAGGAACCATGAACGTCGACGGATTTCATCTGGCGATGTTCGAAAGCAGCGCTCTATTCTCTCTGCCGTTTTCTACCCGGCGCTTCGATATGTATGTGGGGGGGGGCGTGGGACTCTATGGAGGAAAACGCGTCTACTCGATCGCAGGAAGCGAGGCGGAGCACATTTCCGGGACACCAGCATTCGGCATCCATGTCCTTCTTGGCGCCGAATACCTTTTCGCCGCCGGGTTCGCTTTGCGCTTCGAAGTGTTGTTTCGGGATCCCCAGATGGGGGTGGAAAACCGCTTCACTCAACCATCGGTCACTTCCCACGGCGTCACCTACCCCCTTCAGACCGAGCCCTTCCGCTCCAACATCAACCTCAACGGAAACGTCTACGCGCTCGGCCTCTGCTATTACTTCTGAAATCTACATTTTCTCAGGGGCGGCGATGCCGATGATGGCAAATCCGTTGCGGAGCACCTGTTTCGTTGCACGGCAGAGTGCGAGACGCGCGCCGCTGAGGTCTTTGTCCTCGGTTACGACGCGGCAATCGTGGTAAAACTTGTGGAAAGCCGTCGCGCAGTTGTGCAGATACGTGCACAAATGCTGTGTCTCGTATGTGCGCGCCGATACGCCGATCCATTCCGGAAGTCGCAGCAGCTCCTTGATGAGCGTTACTTCGGATTCGTGCGTCAGCAGCGAAAGATCAGCCTCATCGAGATTCACGACTCCTTCACTCTCGGCAAAACGGAGAATGCTGGCGATGCGAGCATGCGCGTATTGCAAATAATAGACCGGGTTGTTTTCGCTCTGCTCCTGCGCAAGCTTGACATCGAATTCAAGATGTGAATTGGCGCCGCGCATGATGAAGAAATACCGTACGGCGTCCACACCGACATCGTCAATCAGGTCGTCGAGATAATACACATTGCCAGAGCGCTTGCTCATCTTGACGACGGCGCCGTCGTTGACAAAGCTCACCATCTGATGAATGATGACATCGATATGGTCGGTCGGGAGATTCATCGATCGAACCCCGGCAAGCACATCGGGAATCGTCGCGATATGATCGGCCCCGAAAATGTCGATGATGCGGTCATAACCGCGAAGCACCTTTTCGCGATGATATGCAATGTCGGGAAGCCGATACGTGGGTTCACCGCTGCTCTTGACGATCACGCGATCCTTGTCGGCACCGAACTCCGTGGTCTTCAGCCAGATGGCATCGTCCTTGTCGTAGACCAAACCAGATGCGCGCAATTCCTTCAGCACCGCATCAATCTTGCCTTCAGCAAACAGGCTGTCTTCGTTGTAAAACACATCGTGCTGTACGTTGAGCGTTGCCAACGTGTGTTTGATCATCTCGAAACAGCGCACCTCGCCCTGCTTGCGGAAAAACTCAAGAGGAGCGTTGATCTGCGCGTCGCCATGTTCATCGTAGATCGCCTGGGCGATTGTCCCGATATATTCGCCTGCGTACTGGATGTTCTCTTCGTCAATCGCTTCACCGAGCAGACCGCGATAGCGTTCCCGTATGCTGCTCCCCAGATTGTTCATCTGGTTGCCGGCGTTGTTGAAATAGTACTCCCGCGTCACCGTCCACCCCGTCCATTCGAGCAGGGAACAAACCGTGGCACCGATGCAGACTTGGCGACCATGTCCAGCATGCAGTGGACCCGTCGGATTGGCACTGACCCATTCCACGTTCACCGTTTTCCCGACATTCTCATCGCTGGCGCCGAATCGATCTCCCCTCACGAGAATGTCTTTCAAGGCATCATAGAGATGCTCCCCGGCGAAACGGAAATTGATGAAACCCGGTCCTGCGATTTCCACCGCCGCTATACGTGTGGGATCCAACTGTAGTCCGTTGACGATATCCTGCGCAATCTGCCGTGGATTTTTTTTTGCGGCACGCGCGAGTGTCATCGCGATATTTGTCGACAGATCTCCATGCTCCGCGATCTTCGGTTTTTCAAACTGGATGTCCTCAGACTGCGCTTCGAGTTCGAGCGAGGACAATACCTGCGCGATCTGTTCTTTCAGATATTCCTTCATGGACCGTATTGTTGTTTCGGTAGTGAAAAATGCGGCGATGCGCGGTGGTCAGTCCTTGACGACCGTACGGGGTGCATCTCCCCATAGGCGTTCGATGTCGTAATACTCGCGCACTTTCGGTTGAAAAACGTGCACGACGACGTCCACGAAATCGAGGAGAACCCATTGCAGATTCTTCAACCCTTCTCGGCGCCAGACCCGCGCTTCTTCTTCCCGCGCGCCGTCATCGATCGCATCGGCGATGGCTTTGACCTGGGTGTCTGATTCGCCAGTACAGATGACGAAGTAATTCGTGACATCAGAAAGACCGGTCAGATCGAGTATGACCACATCCTTTGCTTTCTTCGTGAGAGAGAGTTCTGCGGTAAGTTGAGCGAGTTCCTTTGATTCCAATGCGGATCCGTTCTGTGAGCAATTATTTCGTGGGCTTCAGTTTTTCGTAATCTCTTCCAATGACGACGGAGACATTCAGGTAATAGTCAGGATTGATCTGCTGGACGATGTTTTTATCCTCGATGCCGAGCGCATATGCAACCTTGCGCGCGGCCTCGAGATCACCGGTGCGATCAATCACCAAAGATTCCTCGACATCAAACGTCTTGTAGTTCGTCGACTGCACGACATCGAAGTTCCTCTTTCGAAGATAATCGGTGAAGCGCTGTGCGACACCGGACGCGCCGCAGCCGTTCAGTACGTCCAACTGTATGATTTCCGCCGACACCTCACCGTTCTTGGGCGTATCCGTTGTCCAGTCGACCGGCTTATCCGTCAGCGTGTTGGTGATGAACGAGTAAAGCAGGAAAAAAACAACGACAGCCAAAAGGGCTATCACGATGTTGAGGAAAAGGTGTTTCGGATGAAGTTGTTTGTTCTTCTTAACCCTTGCCATAGCCTCAATATACAAAAAAAAGCCGAGTGCATACCCCGGCTCTCATTGATGGAACGCACGTCTTCGCGATCAGGGCAACTCATCATCCCAGCTGTTAAAAAACATCCCGCTGCCCAAACCACGCACGCCGGAGGGATTATAAAGCGCATACGGATCGTTGCGGTACTGCAGGCTGATGTGCATATCCTTGCTCGGGCGGTAGTCGACGCTCGCCCTGCGGAGAAAGATCCCGGACAGGTCCTGTTTAAACATCGACGAGGCGCTGCCGAATGGGGAAAACATCATCGCAACGTCGGCGCGCACGCTCAACGGTTCCGAAATGCGGTAGCGCAGACTGTTGGTGTACATAGACATGCCGAGACCCTGGTCGCCGTAGCTGCCGTAGCTCACGGAAACGCTGTGCCGCATTTCCAAATTATCCGGATTAAAAAACCCAAAAATATAATTATCACCAGACGACCGGTAGACCCCGTCCCGCACGGACGGTTGTCCGGGTTCCTCTCCGCGAAACTGGGCGTGTAACGCCAGTGGGAACGCGAACAGACAGAGCAGGGAAACAACAACGTACTTGTTCATGGCCACCGATATTCCATTTCGAATACTGTGATGAATTCTACGCATAGAACCCCTTAAAATCAAGTCAGTGATGCATCCGGCAGTGCGGCCGCGGTCCGAGACCGGATCGTGTTCAGACTGCAAAAAGCAGTCAAAAAAAAACTGAAAAAATTATTCTCCCATAAGTCCTTACAGCTTCCGTACTTTGAAAAAGTCAAGTGCGGAAGCGTTTTTTTGCGTATTGAAAATCATCTTTTCCGTGTCTATACTACTCAGCGTCATCACAGCCGCCGGCGCTGTGAATAAGTTGTGGATAAGATAATTCCAAAATACCAGATAGAGATTGGTTGGATTCTGACGGTTCTATTCTCTTCCGTCACTTGCGACACATCTTCTTGTGATCTTTTTCTAAGCTGTTTTATTAAAAGGATTTGGCCGTTTTTTGGGCTGTATTCCGCGGGCTTATTTTATCTTTTTCCATAATCTGCGCAACCGCCCTTTTTTTTCTGCAAAATGTTGTCATCTGTGAATAACTTCAATGCCAATGAATGTTGAAACCGGCAAATCCGCCGTTGTCGCCTGGAAAGACTGCCTTGAACTGATTCGACCGCAGGTCAAGCCTCTGACATACAGTACCTGGTTTGAACCCATCATTCCCTCCACTCTCAATGATGGGCTGCTCACAGTGGAGGTACCAAGCACGTATTTTTATGAGTGGCTTGAGGAGCATTATTTCGATCTGCTTCAGGCGTCATTGCGCAAGGTTCTCGGTCCTGATTCTTCACTTCAATATGCAGTGAAGGTTCCCAAGCAGGAGCAGCTTTCCTTTTCCGTTGAAAGCAATCCGTATCCGGTGGGCTCACCATCGGTTTCGCAAAGCCGTGAAAGAAACGGACTCCCTACTCCTGTGTATGTTCGCGAACCGTTCGTAAGCAATCTCAACCCGAAATTTACTTTCGAGAGTTTCATCCGCGGCGACGGCAATCAGTTTGCCCGCGCCGCTGCGCTGAATGTGGCCAACAATGCTGGTGAGACCGCCTTCAATCCGCTGGTGCTGTATGGCGGCGTCGGTCTTGGAAAAACCCACTTGATCCAGGCCATTGGCAACCATGTGTCGTACACGAACCCGGGCAAACGGGTCTACTACGTCAGCAGCGAGAAATTCACTATCGATTTTGTCGATGCCATCGAGCGCAACAACACTATCGAGTTTTCGAATTTCTACCGGAACATGGATGTACTTATCGTCGATGATATTCAGTTCTTCTCTGGAAAGGAACGGACGCAGGACACGTTTTTCCATACCTTCAACACTCTCCATCAGCTGAAAAAACAGATAATTCTCTCATCCGACCGACCTCCGAAAGATCTCGTAGGCCTTGATGAGCGTCTGATATCCCGCTTTCAGTGCGGTCTCACTGTCGACGTGCAACCGCCTGATCTGGAAACGCGCATAGCCATTCTGCGCAAGAAGGCGGAAGGAGACCACATCGATCTGCCGCAGGACGTCATTGAATTCATCGCTTCGAATGTGAAATCCAATATCAGAGAACTTGAAGGTTGCTACATCGGATTGATTGCAAGGCATACGCTCGAACAGCGTCCCCTCGACGTCGCTCTCGCCGAACGGGTTTTGCGACACGTCATTTCTTCCGATAAAAAGGATCTGACCGTGGAGCAGATACAGAAACTGGTCGCGGATCATTTCAAAGTGCCCGAAAATTCACTTCGCGCTAAAACACGAAAGCAGGAAATCGTTCTTCCGCGTCAGGTTGCGATGTATCTGGCCAAAAACCTCACGCGCGCCTCTCTCAAGACGATCGGTCTGCATTTTGGCGGCAGGGATCACAGCACCATTATTCACGCATGCAAGACCGTCGCGGCGAACATAGAGAACGACGACGATCTGCGCAGTCGCGTGGAACAACTCCAAAAGCAGATTTCCTACATCGCGAGATAGCTCATACACATATGTGGAAAACATCTGTGTACAATGTGTCAGGGCGGCCGGTAATGAACGACTGGCCGCTTTTTTTTCGACGGGACATTCCGGACAGCATGTCCATATTTTTTTTCACACACGCTGCCAACATTCGCCGAACATGAAGTTTTTCTTCAGGTGCCTTCGGCAGAAGTCATTTCTTTTCAATACCTGCGACTGAAATTTTGAAGTTATCCACATATCCACATTTTCAATAACAATAAGTATTATCATTATATCAGAACCTTGTTAATATCATTGGCAAGTGAAGAGCAAGGAAGGCGGAAGGCGTGAGTGACAGAAAGAAAAAAGCAATGCAGGTGTGGATGACCGAGTGGACCTCTCGGGGTTTCTGCCTTTGCGTCAGCGGCAGTGTCGCGAGGAATGAGGAAACGCTTTTTTCTGACATGGACATGCTGCTTATCCATGGAGATGGATACGAAACATCGAGCCGCAGCGATGATATTTTGAGCATTCTCACTGCTGCGATTGAGCATGCAAGCATTTCCGTGCGTTCTCTGGACGATATAGCATCCATGCTGGAAACGGATATCCGGTCATGGGTTGCTCAGATGGATGCGGTATTTCTTGCAGGAAACGAAGAGGTGTACTGTTTTTTTCGCCAGACGGTCCGAGAAGGGGCGATGAGAAAAAAATCGTTCATCATCGATTCACTTGAAAAGCTTACGGAAAACCGCTACGAGCAGTATGGAAATGCCGTGGCATTGCTGGAACCGAATGTAAAAAACAGTGCAGGGACGCTGCGAGATGTCCATACGGTCTATTATCTGACCCTGCTCGAACTTCTCGCGGAAATTCCCGTCTGTACGGATCCCTGGCCAGACGTACGTCGGGTCCTCGGAAGCCTCAGTCTGATGCCTGAACGTCGAGAAGCATTACTCGAGGCGTATGAATTTCTTCTTCGTGTAAGAGAAAAAATGCATATGCTGAGCGGTCATCTTCACGATTCTCTCGATTACGATCTTCAGCGCCAAGTGGCGGAAGTGCTTGGCTTCGATGAGAAAAACGCGAAAAAAGGCGTGGAACAGTTTATGCGCGAGTATTACCGGCATGCTCGTACGGTACACATAGCTCTGCAACTCGTATTCTACGATCAGAAAAAGAAACAGGGAATGGAACAAGCAGGGGATGCATCTCAGCTGCTGCTGCCGGAGGATATTTCCGAGCTTGACGATATTTCCATAATGCAGTTGTTTCTTGAGATGGCACGCAAGCAGTGTTATCCAGGCGGGGAGTTCATCCGAGCGCTCTCCTATGTCCGGGATATTAAACCGGGGCCGGGAGCTCTACGCTTATTCGACTTCATTCTCAGAGAGCAGCATCATGTCGCCGATACGCTCAAGGCAATGCATGAACTCGGCGTGCTCAGCCTTGTTCTTCCTGAATTTGCAGCGTTGGAGCATTTTTTCCAGCATAACGTATACCATTTCTACACTGCAGATGAGCATACGCTTCGCGCTATTCACGCGTGTGAAACGTCTTTGCGGGAGCATGAACATAGTGCACGTGTTCTTGCTGAATTAAAAGATGTTTCCGTTCTCTATTATGCGGTACTTCTCCACGACATCGCCAAACCGATTGATCTCCCGCGCCATGAATATGTCGGCGCCGATCTGGCACCCGATATTATGCGTCGCTTTGGTCGTATGGAAATTGGCGAACTGGTTTCTTTCCTCGTTCGGGAGCATCTGAGCATGGAACAGTTGGCTTTCCGGCGCAACATACGCGAGCTTACCACACTGCAGCCCTTCATTCAACGGATAAGAACGGTGGAGCGTCTGAATCTTCTGTACCTTCTCACGCTCGCTGATATGTCGGCGCTCAATCCCGGCATTCTGACTGATTGGAAGCGCGAATTGCTGCGCGAATTGTACGATACGGTGCGCCACGTACTCGAACTGGGGGATACGGGATTGATGCAGCAGCAGATTGAGGAAGCGGGGCCGGAGTCGGCCCTGAGTCAGAAAGAATATTTCGCGGCTATCCATGATGTTCTCGATGGACAGCGTGTTCGCATTCACCTGCAGCATCACCGGGCTTACAGCGAAGTGTCCGTTTTCTGCCTTGATCGTCCGCAACTGCTCGCGCAGTTCTCCGCGGCGTTGTTCGGTGCTGACTGCAGCATCGTCGATGCTTCCATAGACACGCATAATGACGTCGTAATCGATACATTTCGCGTCGTGGATATCTTCAGCGGGAAACATCTCCGTAGCGAACAGTCGCTGTTGCTCAAGCAAATGATACAATCCGTCTGCGCAGGGGAATTGGATGCAGAGCAGCTTTTCGAACGCTACCGGCGCAAATGGGTGCGCAAACTCCGGAAGCTTCCGAAGCGTCATGTCATGGTAGACGTCGCCTATCTTCCGCATTACTCTGCCGACGGCAGAGAACAGACCATTGTGGAAGTGTATGCCCCGGATACATTCGGGCTTTTGTACCGGCTGGCCTCGGAATTGTCCACATTTGGATTGAACGTGGTATTTGCCAAAATTGCAACCCGGGTCGACGGTGTGGTCGATTCCTTCTACGTGGTGGACAATGAGGGAAAGGCGTTTACCGATGCGCAGAAGCGCCAGGACCTCAAACAACGACTTCTCGAACAAATATCAGTGCTCACACAATAATCCGTGTCACGCGCCTGGAGCATATCGCAGAAACAGAAAAGCATCGGCGTCTTTGATTCCGGTATAGGAGGATTGACGGTTGTTCATGCCCTGATGCAACATCTCCCCAGTGAGAACATCACGTATTTCGGTGACACGGCCCGTGTTCCCTACGGTTCCAAATCCGCTGAGGTCGTCCGTGAATATGCGTTCGAAGACACGCGGTTTCTTATGCAGCAGGGAGTGAAAATCGTTGTCGTCGCCTGCAATACTGTTTCGGCAGTCGCAATCGATGATCTCAAGGCACAGTTCGACATTCCCATTATCGGAATGATCGATCCAGGTGCGGATGCGGCGCAGCGAGCAACAAAAAGTGGAAGGATCGGCGTCATCGGAACCCTGGCCACTATAGCCAGCGAGAGCTATGCGCGAGCTTTGCATCAGCGGGAGAAGTCGTACGAGGTTATTTCTAAACCATGTCCGCTTTTCGTTCCGCTGGCCGAAGAGGGCTGGACCGATCATCCGGTTTCTCAAATGGTGGCCGATGAGTATCTCTCCGAGCTTCGCCAGAATGAAATAGACACGCTCATTCTCGGATGTACGCATTATCCTATCCTTCGCCGGGTCATACAGCGTTCCGTCGGTGAAGATGTAACGCTTATCGATTCCGGCGAAGCAGCCGCCCGAGAAGTGGAACAGCTTCTGCGGGAGGAAGACCTGCTCAACACCTCCTCAGATCAACCCAACTATTCTTTTTTCGTCTCCGACGTTCCCCAGAAATTCAAACAACTCGGCCAGATTTTCCTCAATCGTCCCGATCTTCGCGTGACCAAGGTGCATCTCGCATAATACCGGACACAATCGGTTTTTTATCTTGCGGGAAATCGCTAAATTTATCACAATCTTTACCGAAGGGCTTTCTAATAGCTTCGGCCTTCAGAAACGATGCAGAGAAGACACTCATGAGTGATATCGGCAAGTCAGAACAGTATGAGAAGCTCTTTGAAGAGTTTCCCGTACCACCGAAAGAACTGTGGAAACAGCAGGTTGTTGCCGACCTGAAGGGCCTGGATTTCGAAAAACTGGAATGGAGCACCTACGAGGGGTTCCAAGTGCAGCCCATGTATATGCGCGAGGATCTCGATGGGTTGCCGCATCTCGGCACATTGCCGGGATTTGATCCCTATATACGTGGTATCAACGCGCTCGGACATGCGGCGGAACCCTGGAAAATCGCGCAATCGGCCGACATGCCCTTGGTGGCGGACGCCGCCCGGGAAATAGTACAGGCCCGGGAAAACGGCCAAAACAGCGTGGCACTGCGACTCGACCGTGCGGCCGTGCACGCCTGCGGTACTGCCGACGCTGCTTCCCAGGCAGGAGTGGGAGGTACATCGGTGCAGCATGTTGCCGATTTTCAGGTGATCAGTTCGAAGATGCAACCGCGCGTGGACTTCGATCTCCTTGCGGGAATGTCGTCACCTGTGTATCTGGCCATGGCCTCCGCAACGGAACGGTGTTTCTCTCATGTTGATTTCAATCCTCTCGCGCATCTGATAAGCGAAGGCACGCTTCCGTATTCGATGGAGACAACCTTCACGCTGCTGAGCGACGCAATCAGGTACGTGGACCAGAGATCGCTGCCTTCGACGGTTATCTCCGTATGTGGGGAGTGCTATCACAACGCCGGGGCGAACGCCGTAGAGGAACTCGCATGCATGCTGGCGTCCGGCGTGGAGTACATGCACCGTTTGACGGAGAAAGGACTCTCGCCAGACGCCGTTGCCCGACGCATCCGCTTTAATTTTCCTGTGGGAATGAGTTTCTTCATGGAAATTGCAAAGCTGCGCGCCGCACGCATGCTTTGGGCCAGAATCGTGGATATCTTCGGAGTAAAAGACGATGAGTCGCGAAAGATGCACAGCCATGTCCGTACTTCATGGTGGCACCAGACAAAATACGACCCGTACGTCAACATGCTTCGTGCAACGATTGAATCAATGGCGGGCGTGATCGGAGGAGCGGAGTCAATGTACACAGCACAGTTTGACGAGGTTGCAGGGGTTCCTGGAGAGTTTTCAAAACGTATCGCGCGCAACCTGCAAATCGTTTTACGGGAAGAATCCCAGCTTGGACAGGTCACGGATCCCGCGGCCGGCTCCTACTACGTCGAAACGCTGACCGACGCCGTTGCCCGGCACGCCTGGAAGCTTTTTCAGGATATAGAAACGCAGGGAGGATATCTCGCTGCGGTGCAAAACGGATTCATCCAGGATATGATTGAAACAACCGCCGAGAAAAAGCGAAAAAATATTTCGAGCAGGCGCGATGTGATCGTGGGCAGTAATCAGTATCCGAATCTCACGGAAAAGCCGCTTTCAACACCAGCACCGGATTCCGAGAAAGTTGCCACTGCCATCGAAGCTTCGCTGCGGGCGCATGTCACCTCCCGTACGTCCGACCCGACGACGCTCGCGCAGTCGCTGCAGAAAGTTCTGCACAGTGGATCCGGAAATCTGATCGCCTCTATGGCGGCTGCTCTGCAGGAGGGGCTCACCGTGGCCGAGGTCAACGACGTACTGCGCAACGGTGACACCGAAGAACTGCACGTTCGTCCGCTGCGTCCTTTTCGCGCTGCGGAGGGCTTCGAGAAACTGCGCGACGCGGTGACGCGATCGGAGCGCAAGCCGCGGGTTTTTCTCGCGACGTACGGACCCGGTAATTGGCGTCACGCACGCGCGACGTTTTCTTCCGGATTTTTCGGTACCGTGGGTCTTGAGGTGATGAACAATCCCGGCTTCGATTCTCCCGAAGCAGCGGCGGAAGCCGCGCTCGGATCGGGGGCGGATGTCCTGGTCGCATGCAGCGATGATGAGAGCTATCCCGATATGCTCCCGCGCATGATAGACACGATTCGCGCCGCGGGCAGCAATATGATCGTTGCCGTGGCGGGATATCCGAAAGACAGTATCGACGCGCTGAAAGCCGCAGGCGTCGAGTTGTTTATTCATGTCCGGTCTGATGTCGGCGCCACGCTGACGCAGCTTCTTCGCCGACTGGGAGTCGCTATGGAAAACGGAAACGAGGAATAACAATGAAACCTGATTTTACAACACAACCATTCAACGCTTCCGGTCCCGCGAAACACACCCGCGAAGAATGGGAGGCGAAGGCTCGCGCCGAAGCACCCGCGCATGATTACGAACAATTGACCTGGCTCACACCGGAACATATCTCGGTGCGCACTCTTTATACCGAAAATGATATTGCAGGACTCGAGCATCTGGATTTCGTTTCCGGAATACCGCCGTTTCTGCGGGGACCCTACAGCAGCATGTATGCGACGCGTCCCTGGACCGTACGCCAGTATGCGGGCTTCTCCACTGCGGAGGAATCCAACGCATTCTATCGCCGCAATCTCGCGGCGGGACAGAAGGGACTGAGCATCGCCTTCGATTTAGCCACGCACCGCGGTTACGACTCCGACAATCCACGTGTGGTCGGTGATGTGGGCAAGGCCGGCGTTGCCATTGACTCCATTCTCGACATGCGTATTCTTTTCGATCAGATTCCGCTTGACAAGATGTCGGTGTCGATGACCATGAATGGCGCCGTACTCCCGATCATGGCATTGTACATCATCGCGGCGGAAGAGCAGGGCGTTCCCATGGATCAGCTCAGCGGAACCATCCAGAACGACATTCTCAAGGAGTTCATGGTTCGCAATACCTATATCTATCCGCCTGCGGCGTCCATGCGTATCGTCTCTGACATCATCGCGTTCACCGCGCAGCACATGCCAAAGTTCAATTCAATTTCGATTTCCGGCTATCATATGCAGGAAGCGGGGGCGACGGCGGATATCGAAATGGCATACACCCTGGCTGACGGGCTTGAGTATGTGCGGGCCGGAATAAACGCCGGACTCGACATCGATCGCTTCGCGCCACGCCTTTCATTTTTCTGGGCGATCGGCATGAATTTCTTCATGGAGATCGCGAAAATGCGTGCCGCGCGCATGCTCTGGTCGAAGCTCATCCATCAGTTCCATCCGAAAAATCCGAAGTCCATGTCGCTGCGCACGCACTGTCAAACATCGGGCTGGAGCCTCACCGAGCAGGATCCCTTCAACAACGTCGCGCGGACATGCATCGAAGCAATGGCCGCGGCGCAGGGGCATACGCAGTCGCTGCACACCAACGCGCTCGACGAAGCGATTGCGCTGCCGACGGATTTTTCCGCCCGCATCGCCCGCAACACGCAACTCCTGATTCAGGATGAAAGCAATATCTGCCGCGCGATCGATCCCTGGGCCGGCTCCTATTATGTCGAACGGCTCACGCATGAATTGGCGCAGCGAGGCTGGCAGTTGATTCAGGAAGTCGAAGGCCTCGGCGGCATGACCAAGGCCATCGAAACGGGACTTCCGAAAATGCGCATCGAGGAAGCCTCGGCGCGCAAGCAGGCACGTATCGATGCAGGGAAAGACACTATCGTCGGTGTGAATAAATATCGTCTGGCGAAGGAAGATCCCATCGACATTCTCGAGGTGGACAACAGTGCCGTACTCGATGCCCAGAAACAGCGGCTTGCCGAATTGCGCGCCACACGCAATGATGACGAGGTGCGGCTGGCCCTCGAAGCGATCGCACGCGAGGCCGCCGGCAGCGGCAATCTGCTTGCCGCATGTGTCGAAGCTGCCCGCAAGCGCGCGACGCTCGGTGAAATGTCCGATGCGATGGAATCGGTGTTCGGACGGCATCAGGCCGTTATTCGCTCCATCTCAGGCGTCTACAGCAGCGAAGCGGGTGAAGATGGCGACTTCCTTTCTGCCAAGAACATGACCGATCGCTTTGCCCAGAAAGAGGGCCGTCGTCCGCGCATCATGATCGCGAAACTCGGACAGGACGGTCATGACCGTGGAGCCAAAGTCATTTCCACGGCATTCGCGGATCTGGGATTCGATGTGGACATCGGTCCGCTGTTCCAGACCCCCGAGGAAGCCGCGCGACAGGCAGCGGAAAACGACGTTCATATCGTCGGTGTCAGCAGCCTCGCTGCGGGACACAAGACGCTGGTCCCCGCGCTCGTGAAAGAACTGCAGAAAATCGGACGCGACGACATCCTTGTGGTTGTTGGCGGCGTGATCCCTGTGCAGGATTACGATTACCTTTATCGCCATGGCGCCGTGGCGGTCTTTGGTCCCGGCACCATTATTTCACGCGCGGCTCAGCAAGTGATGCGCATTCTTCTTGACGAGGATTCCGATATCTGATTCTTAACCGGCCAGCAGAACGGTACTTCCGAGGCTGCCAGGATTTTTGCCTGGCAGCCTCATTTTTTCCAGTGCCGTCGGACGCGTGTTCCTTTTGTCATTGAATCTCTTGGCACATTTTTCTACTATTCCTGATGTCATTTCTATTCCGTTGGATCGATGAGGGCAGCCGCATGACGCGAATGAATTTCCGCACAAGCATGATCCTGCTCATGGTTCTATTTGCATTCGCGCAGGGCGCTCGAGCGCAGGCGATCTCGTATATCATTCCTGACATCGGTACACCGGGACTGAACACCTATGTGGAAGTGATCGGCCCACACGATCTGGTGGGGAATTTCGGGGCGGACGGATTTTATCCAAATAATGTCGGTGATGCCCTGCGGCTTGAATGCGCGAACGCCGCCGACTCCGCCAAACTGATCATCGGTCCGCTGGTTGTTTCATGGAACGGGAGGATGATCTCAGCCCAGATCTTTATTCATCCCGACCTGCGGCCGAACAGCGACAATTGGCAGGCGGTTTCCGCGGAATTCATCATTCCTCTCCAGGTACGGTACAACGGAGTCACACAGAATGCGGCAACATTCTACATTGTTCGGCCGCAGCCCGCTATCAATACCGCTGCGGATGGTGATCTGGGAAGCGGAGGCATCTGGGGCTTGCGTTCGCGTAATGGTGCAATGATTGTCGACAGCCTGGACTTGCGCGGAAGCAGTTACGGTGTGTCGTCGGCGGATTGTGATCCCGGTACACCGGGCAATCAGGGATTTCTCCCCGTGACGATTATCTCGAAAGGTCCTGTACGCACCGGAAGCACAACCATCGTCAACGTTGACGCAAACGGAAAGCACGGGGGACCGGGTGGTGGTGGTGGTGGTGGAAATTTCTGCGCTTTTACCGGAAACGGCTCTGATGGCGGCGACGGATTTACAGGCGGCGGCCGCGGCGGCCGCAACCGTGCTGGAAATCCGTTCGGAAGCGATGAGTTTCGTAATCCCGGCAGCGGCAGCGGCGCTTTCGTTGCGA
>JACZJN010000211.1 GCA_014860565.1 Bacteroidota bacterium | reverse complement strand
GAAATTTCATGTTTTTCGAGATAAATTAACTGTTCTGTCTTAAGGTATGATGAGGATTCACATGATTCGCAAGAGCAAAGCCTTTCTCTTCGCCGTTGCCGCAGGCTTGATGCTGCTGTCATTCGCACAGGATGCAGCCGCCCAGACCAGCACGGCCGTTCCATTCCTGCTGATTTCTCCCAGTTCGCGCAACAGCGCCATGGGTGAGGCGGGTGTGGCAGTCGCCAATGACGTTTCTGCCGTTTTCTGGAACCCTGCCGGTCTCGGCTTCCAGAAGGGCATGGAACTCAGTCTCAACCACTCGAACTGGCTTCCGCAGTTTCAGCAGAGTGATCTCTTTTTCGAGTACGCCAGCTACAAGATGGACGTGCCCGCGACGGGCGGTACCCTCGGTGCCGCACTGACGTATCTCAATCTCGGCGAATTCGAGCGCCGCGACGAAGGCAATAATCCACTCGGCACGTTCAAGAGCTACGAGATCGCATTCACCACCTCGTACGGAACGCGGCTCGATGAGGATTTCGCGCTCGGCGTTGGATTGCGCCTCATTCATTCCAGCCTTTCACAGGTTGGTACCGCGCGTGAACAGGGTTCGGGAACCGCGACGGCCGTTGCCGGTGACATCGGCGTCCTGTATCGTCCGTCGAAGCTCGACATCCCCTTCAGCGATACCGACATCGGCGGACGTTTCTCCCTCGGTGCCGCCATCACGAACATCGGTCCTTCCATCAGTTATATCGACGAATCGCAGTCCGATCCGCTCCCCACGGCGCTGCGCCTCGGCTTTGCCTACGACATCGTGCATGAGAAATACAACACGTTGACTTGGACGACCGACGTGACGAAGCTACTCGTCAGCCGTACCGACCGGACGGCCGATCCCTTCTACAAGGCCGTGTACAAGAGCTGGGAAGGCGACAACGTCATTAATACGTTTACGCTCGGTACCGGGTTTGAATACTGGTACTCGCAGCTCGTCGGACTCCGTTTCGGCTTCTTCCACGAAGATCCGAGCCAGGGCAACCGCCGCTTCCTTACCTTCGGCGCCGGCGTCCGCTACGATGTCTACGGATTCGATTTCAGCTATATCTCGACCGCGATTTCCGACGACGACACGCCGAGCCCGCTGTCCGAGACCCTGCGCTTCACCCTGACGGTGAACTGGGATCGCGGTACCGGACCGGCAGACGACGGCACGCGCATCCCGGCAGACGACGCCGCGAACTGATCGCTTGAATCCGTCCTCGCCCCATGGCAGACCTGACGAAATGCTCACCCTCTGTTGCAGAGGGTGAGCCGTTTCTACACCATCATTCGCGTTACGTCGATCACCGCAAGGGATAGCTCCATGTTCAGCATCCGGAACATCATTATCACGGCCATTCTTCTCACAGGCACTGCGACGGCGCAGCAGACAGGCGGCGCTCTGCAGCTGCGTCTGGATCATCGCTTCGTTCCGTCTCAGCAGAGGGCAGTGCAGTTCCATGCCGTCTTGCCCGACACCGTACGCGTACTCGCGCTGATGGTGGATTTCCAGGAAGACGACGATACGCGCACGAGCGGAACGGGGAAATTCGGATCCATTTATGAGTATGACTACGGCACGGAAATCCTCGATCCCCTGCCGCACGACCGGAATTACTTCCAGCAGCACCTGCTGTTTCTTGAGAATTACGTGCGCAAGGCATCGGGCTGGAAAACCATTCTGAAAGGCGAAGTCCTCGACGGTGTCGTAACCATGCCGAAAAAGCTGGGTGAATACAGTTTCCGCAAGGGAGAGTCGGAGAGTCCCGTCGCGCAGTTCAGCGTCGATGCCTGGACGCTCGCCGCGCAGCAGTTCCCTTCCACCGCGTTCGGTGATTATGACATGTTCGTGATCTTCCACGCCGGGCGGGGAAGGGACGTCGATCTGACGAGCAGCTACGGATATGATCCGACGCCGCTCGACATTCCCTCGCTTTCTTTCACCAGCGACAGCTATCGCCGTCTTCTTGGCGCGTCCTTCGACGGCATCGCGATGCCGGACGGTTCGCGCATCAGGAATTGCGCGGTGCTGCCCACGACGAACATTCGCGAAATTCCGTTTATCGACGGATCGCGCGGACTGCTCGAGATCACCATCAACGGACTTCTCGCCGCGAGCTTCGGCACCTATGCCGGACTGCCCGATCTCTTCGACACCGAAACCGGCAAGACAGGCATCGGACGTTTTGGCCTGATGGACGGGGAGGGGATTTTCGCCTACGGCGGCATCTGTCCCCCCGAGCCGAGCGCCTGGGAAAAGCAGCAGCTGGGGTGGACCGTCGCGCGTGAAGCGATGCCTGGGAAGCAGAACTATCTCCTCACCGCTTCCGACACACTTTCGACGCCCGACGTGCTGCGCGTTCCCATCACGAACCGCGAATACTGGCTGTTGGAAAACCGCCAGCGCGACCTCGGCGGCAACGGACAGCTGGTGACCTTCGTCTCCGGGGGACAGGTGCAGCAGGTCCGTTTCCCGAAAGACACCGTGGGGTTTGAAAACAGCAACGTGCAGCAGCTCAAGGGTGTGATCATCGACGTGGAGGACTTCGACTGGGCGCTGCCCGGCGGCCGCGTGATCGCCAATGACACCGAGGCGCGCATCAACGGCGGCGTCCTGGTCTGGCACGTAGACGAAAACCTCATCGAAGAAAATCTCGCCAGTAACACCGTCAACACCGGACGCAAGATCAAAGGGCTCGATCTCGAGCAGGCGGGCGGTCCGCAAGACATCGGCGTCGATATCCAGACCGTGTTCGGCACCGAAACCGGCACGGGGTCGCCGCTCGACTACTGGACGCGCGACAACATTTCACCCGTGTATAAGAACCGCTTCGACGCGTACAGCTACCCGAACACGCGAGCGAACAGCGGCGCCTTCACGCATGTGACCATGGATAATTTTTCCGCCGGCGGTCCCATCATGACCGTCGACATCGCCCTCGGCGACAACACCGTCTCTCCCGTCGAAGGATGGCCGGTGGATGCCGCCCAGAGCCCGGGGATCAGTCGCAATCCGACGATCCAGACCGCGGATCTCGACGGAGACGGAGAGCATGAAATTCTCGTCACGTATTCGAGTCCCGGCACTGCCTTCAGCCTGACGAGTTCCTATCGCCCGAAAGTGATTGTCGACACAGTGTCTCTCTATGTTTTTCACCAGGATGGTACGGCGTACCTGCCGACGGGGCCGCTGGCTTTCCGCGATGTCGCCGCCCGTTTCGCTTCGCCCGTCGTCGTCGGCGACTGGAACAAGGATGGCGTGACCGACCTCGCGATCGTGACCCGTGACAGTGTCGTGCAATCCCCGACGCGTCTGTGGATCCTGACCGCGAGTGACGGGGACGCCGACGGAAGATTCGACGTGCGGCAGCGCTTCGACTACGATGCAATCTTCGCCATGCCGGCTCTGATCGGCGGGAAGCTGGTTTTCCGAACGTCCATGGGGTCGTTTGACAAACTCGTCGTGATGTCGACGTCGACGGAGGAATTCCAGGTCGGACAGATCAGTAACATCGCGTCTCCCGATTGGGGCGCAGAATGGCGCCGAATCATTCAGATGGACGAACGGCATGCGCTGCTGACGGACCTGTACACCCCGTGGGAGGAGCCGATCATCGATATCGAAACCGGGGCCACAGCCAGCGCGCTGGTGACCGTTCGCAAGGCGGATGGACGCATCGAGATCAATTCCTACGGCACGACGGCGGCGGCTGGGGATATGGACGGCGATGGCATGATCGAAGCGATGATCTCGGGTTCGGACCTCCTGATCAAGAGTCTGCCCAATGATCCTGCGACGGTGGATCTGCGCTTTTCCGATCATGACCCACTGGGATTGAACTCCGGGCTGCGCCATGCCTCGATGGCGGACGTCGACGGAGACGGGCGCCTCGATGCCGTGCTCTGCGGTGAAAACACCATGCGTGTGCTCAACTACAGCCTTTCGTCGGTCGATGACTATCCCGCTCCGCATCCCGTTCGCTTCGCGCTTGCGGCGGATCTCGGATCCGGACATGGACATGCGGTGTTCGCAGTCGGCGACGACAAGATATGGCAGTTCACCACCGGGGCGCGGCAAGCCGACGGATTCCCGATCCCGCTTCCCGCGAACGCGGACGCGGTACTTTTCCCATCGCCCGAAGGCAAACTGGCCATCGCGGCCGCGGCACCGGACGGTTCGGTCTTCGTGTATGAAACCGGCAATGCGATCACCGCGGAACAGCTGATCTGGCGTTCCCGCAACTGCGATGAACGGAACGCGTATTCCGTCACGCGCCCGTTCACCGCATCCGCGCCGATCCAGGAGTACTTTCCGCTCCAGCGCTGTTACAACTGGCCGAACCCGGTGTATGACAATACCACGTACATTCGTCTCTACGTCTCTGAAACGTCGCGCGTCACCGTGAAAATTTACGACCTTGCCGGCGACAAAGTGGACGAACTGAGCGCGAACGCAGTGGGTGGTACGGATACTGACATCCCCTGGAACGTCTCCGACATCCAGAGCGACACGTATCTCGCGCACGTCGCTGTCACCGGAGGCGGGAAATCCGGCGAGAAGATTATCAAAATTGCCGTCGTGAAATAACGGGCAGCCGGATCGCCGCGTCTGCCTGCTTCGTATCGCTGAATCGAAGCGCTGTTTTTGACACACGAAGTCCTTACCCGATATACGGAATCCATGATCCAGAGAACATACGCCCCCATTCTCATCGTCGCCTTTCTCCTTCTCGGCACCGCTCCCGCCTTCGCGCAGCCGGACAATTATTCCGCGCCGGAGAAGGACTGGTACACGATTACCACGAAGCATTTCTACGTCCATTATCACGAGGGCGCCGAGCGCACCGCGCGGGTGGCCGCGAAGATCGCCGAAGAGATATACGGTCCGGTGACCGCGCTGTACAATCACGAACCGGATTCGCGCGTCAGCCTGATCATGAAGGACATCTCGGATTACTCCAACGGCGCGGCGTACTTCTTCAACAACAAGATCGAGATCTGGGCGTCTCCGCTGGACTTCGAACTGCGCGGCACGCACAACTGGCTGCGCAACGTCATCGCGCATGAGTACACGCATATCATCCAGATCCAGGCGGCGATGAAATTCGGCCGCAGCATCCCGGCGCTCACCTTCCAGTGGTTCGGTTACGAGAAGGAGCGCCGAAAGGACGTACTCTACGGATTTCCGAATCTTCTTGTCTCCTATCC
>JACZJN010000210.1 GCA_014860565.1 Bacteroidota bacterium | reverse complement strand
GGAGAGTCGACAGTCGAGCATTGGAGAGTCGACAGTCGAGCATTGGAGAGTCGACAGTCGAGCATTGGAGAGTCGACAGTCGAGCATTGGAGAGTCGACAGTCGAGCATTGGAGAGTCGACAGTCGAGCATTGGAGAGTCGACAGTCGAGCATTGGATTGCGGAGGTGTAGCGGTAGGGTGCCCGCTAGCGCATGAGGCCTGTGAGCATCGCTGCGATACGTTCGAGTAGGGATTTAAGGTCGCGACCGAGTTCGGGGCTGATGACTCGTTGCACCAGCAGCAGATCTGTGATGGCTGCGCATTCAAAAGTGGAAGCACGCGCGGTCTCGAAAAAGCGACGGCGTTCCGCGGCTGATTTTTTGCCGTTTCCCTCTGCGATATTCAACAGCATGGACTCCATGGCGCGTTCAAGCTGATCTTTGAGCGCTTTGTGAATTGTCCCTTTCCGACTCAACACATCGAAAACAAGTTCACCGAATTGTAGTGTAGCCTGATACGCGTGCAGTTTTTCGTGCATGAATTCCACGGCTAAAACTCCCTTGCCGTTACGAAAATATGACTGAAACGTAGCCCAAAAATAACCAATCAAAAAAGTCCAAATTCCGCCCCTGCTCGACTATCGATTGTCCAATGCTCCAAGCTCGAAGGCTCGAAGTTCCAATGCTCGATTGTCGACTGTCGAATGCTCGAAGTTCCAATGCTCGATTGTCGACTGTCGAATGCTCGAAATTCCAATGCTCGATTGTCGACTGTCGAATGCTCGAAGGGCGCGCTGAAGCGCGCCCTTCTTCATGCTACTTCACCAGCACCATTTGTATCGTCCTCGCCTCTCCGTTGAAGAGGAGCATGGCGGTGTACGTTCCTGCTGCTTTCCCGCTCGCGTCGAAGGTGGCTCTGTGTTCTCCCTTCGTGACCTTCTCGTCGAGCAGTGTCGCGACGGTGCGGCCCAGCATGTCGATCACCACCAAGCGTGCGTCGCCGTCGTCGGGTGTGGAGAAGGTGATTTCCGTCGTGGGGTTGAACGGGTTGGGGTTGTTCTGGAACAGCGTGAGTCCGGCCGGCAGGGCGACGAGACGCTTGCCGCCTTCTTCGCAGATGCCCCGGACGATCAGGCTGCCGCTCGTTGTGGTGGTCGCCGCGGTGCCGTTGAGCCAGCGGAAGTTCTCCAACCGCAGCGGGGTTTGATCGTCGTTGCCGAGCATGACAAGACAGGTGAGCTCCGCCTGCATTCCCGCTGTCGGCGTGGCGGTTTGCTGGGCGTTGAGCTTCAGCCGCAGATCGCCGTTTTCGGCTACCTGCGTCATGGTGACGGAACCGTTCGAGGCGGTGATGCTCTCGGGCCAGAGTATCGAGCGGTTGAATACGATGTCGGCTTCGAAGGATTGCGTCCCGGTTATCGCCAGGTTCGTGGCTGCCGTCAGCGTCAGCGGAATCACCACGCGGCTTCCGATCTCCGCCTCGAGATTCGGCAGTGTCAGAGCCGCAGTTGCGGCTTCGATGCGACCGGAGAGAGGAATGAACACGGTGTCGTCGCATACCTGCAGGGTGCCGATGGTCAGCATGTCGCTGATGTCGCCGGATGACATGGCGTCCATGCGCAGGGAGATGGTCAGGGATTCTCCCGGCGCGAGCGTCGTGTCCGTCGTCGCGGGTGATGTCACGGAGATTTCCGGTCCCGACGGTTTCGTGATGTGAACTTTCATCGGGGATCCTTGCGGGTTCGTCACGGTAACGCTGCCGGTGGACGATCCGCCGAATCCGAGTGTCCCGAAATCTATCGAGAGCGGACTGATGTCGGCCACGTGCGGCGCGTAACTGTAGGATACCGGCACGAGGAAGAAGGTGCCGCAAAGGGGAGCCGTCGCGGAAATCTGCGTTTGGTAATTCCCGTAGGCGCCTGTGGGGGGCAGAAGAGTGAGTTCGAGAACGAATTCCGCTCCCGGTGCGATGCGTACCGGCCAGGTGCGGGGGACGATGCCGAAGCCGGGCACGATAGCTGCCGTGGTGTCCACGGTCAGATCCATATCGACCGTCCCGTGATTCCTGTACGTGAATTCGAGTGTCTGCGGGAATTCGCAGATATACCGCTCGCCAAGATCAATTGCGCCGGGGGAAACGGACATTCCCACGCTGTCCTTGCGCGCGGAGTAAGGGATTTGCACAAGCGGTTCGTTCTCCGCATCGCTTACGACTTCAAGGATGAAGCTTCGCAGCGAACCCTTCGCCTGAGGAAGGAATTCCAGCTGCACGACCTCCGTGCCTCCGGGTGGAATGACCAGAGGAACAGCGGGTCCGATAATCTGGAAATCGCCGGGGTTGGCGCCCGCTTTCCGCAGTTCGCTGACGGTGAGCGGGAGTCCGCCCGTGTTCCGCAATGTGGCGGTGGCGGAGGAGGATTGCTCGTCGGGACACAGCAGGTTGCTGAACGTCGTTGCTGTATGCGCGATCGCCGGTTTGCGGGACGACGACGCCTGCAGACCCACGAACAGCGAGTCGTCACAGGGCGCATTCGTGTGGAAATACATTTGTCCGTTTGACCCGCCTTCGTTCTGCGGGAAATAGGCGAAGTGCATGACGAGACTGTCACCCGGCTGCAGGGTGTCGGGGAGCAAAATGCTGGTGAGCGCAAGCAGGGAATCGTACACGCCGTTTGTATCCGGCAGCAGGAAGTTATCCAGCAGGGCGAATGGCGGGTTCGAAAAGAGCAGCGCGGTGCTGTCGAGCACCATCGGCACCATCGTCGTGTTGCGCAGTACGAACTGCCCGTACGTCGTGTCACCCACGGCGGCGAAATCAAAGATGAGAGGATTCGGTTCGGCGACGATCGCCGTCGGGACCATGTTGCCGCGGATGACGATGTCTTCGGTGTAGCCGCAGGGCGTCGTTTCCATTCTCACGAAGCCCTCGAACGGACCGATGGCGGATGGATGCACGAGCACCTCAACCGTGTCAATCTGCCCAGGGAATAGAATGCGCGGGAAGACGGACGGAAACGACACGATGCCGGGTATGTCGGTGTCGATGGAGTCGATCACCGCATTCACCGAACCCTCATTCGCCAGCATGAACGTCAGCGTGACCGGAAGCGCGCAGCTGTACAGTTCTCCTGCATCGAGCGTGTCGGGAGTGACGACGGTACGCACGGTGTCTTTGCGCCCGGAGAGCGGAAGGGTGACTACAGGACTCCCCGGAATATCGGTCTCGATTTCCAGCACCGCGTCGAAGTCACCGATGCGCGCAGGGAAAAAGCGGATCGGAATCAACAGGGTGTCTTCCGGCTGCATGAGCACGGTGGGCGGAATCGAATAGCCCGAGGCGAAAGCGAATGCACTGCTGTCCGCTCCCGTGATGCGCGCGCTGAGTATGTTGACGAGCTGGTTGCCGGTGTTGTGGAACAGGGCTTCCGAATCGCTCCACGTGTCGGGACACTTCAACGGATCGAACTGCGGAGGATCTCCCTGCAGATCAGTCACCGTCTGCACGATGGTCCAGAGGCTGTCGCTCTTGTCCGCGACAGGGGGCACGTATCCCCAGACGCGGATGCGCTCATCGGCGCCGCCGGAGATAATGTAGCGCGTGCGGCGGTCGAAGACGGCGCCGTTGACGTTACCGCTGTGTCCTGTGAGTGTGTAGAGAAGCGACCCGTTACGGCCGTCCCAGATGCGCACGCTGTTGTCGCTCGAACCGGAGAGCACGCGTCCCGCGGCGTTCGAAAGCTGCACGGAGCGTACCGCCCCGCCGTGTCCGTTCAGTGCGCGCATTTCCTGCCAGCTGATGGCGTTCCACATGCGCACCGAGCGGTCCTCGCTGCCCGACACGATCACGAAGCCGTCGTTGGAGATGTCGAGGGAACGCACGGCCCCGGTGTGTCCGGTCAGCTGACGCAGACGGTTGCCGGTCGTGAAATCAAGAATCGAGATGTTGTTGCCGGCTCCCGAGGCGATGAAGTCGGTATGGGGACTCACGGCGAGGGCGCCGTCGTTTCCGGTGTCGCCATTGTGTGTCCATGCGAGCGACCAGTCCCACACGCGCCAGAGGATGACGTTCCCCGCGCTCCCGGCGACGAGGTAGTTGCCGTCGGCGGTGAAGCGCACGGTGTGTACCGCGCCGCTCGGTCCGCTCAGTTCCTTCGCCATCGATCCGTTGCGCGTATCCCAGATGCGCACGCGCGCATCGCTGCCACCCGTGGCGAGCCAGCGCATGTCCGGAGAGAATGCCACGGTATTGGCGCTGCCGGTATGCGCGTCGATCAGCGTGACGAACGCCGCGTCCTTCGGGTAGAAGATTTTCACCTGTCCGTTCGCGAGCGCTGCCGCGGTCAGGGTGCCGCTCTCGGCGACTGCGACGGCGTTCACCGCTGCCGGCTGTTCGCCGGTCCACAGTCCGTCGAGCGAAGTGATGCGTTCTTCCTTCGTGAGCGCGAGTCCGAGACACTCCTCGCTCGGCGTGGTGGGGACGCGCCAGTTGTACGTGTAGTTGTAGGCGTTGTTGGTGATGGAAGTCCAGGTCGATCCGGAGTTCGTGCTGTATTCGAGTTCCGCGGCCTGCGTTCCGCTGATGCCGCTCCACGCCCATCGGAAGGTCGTGCCCGAGAACATGCTTTCTCCGCCATTCGGGAGGATCAGCTTCATGGGAGCGGGATCGTACACACCGCCCGAAAGAACCACGGTTTCCTGGCAGGGCGCGTCGCACACGATCTTGAGCGGGGTGACCAGACGATCAGTATTGACCGGCCGGTATTGAATGCTGATCGTGCGCGATTGTCCGGGACCGAGCGTGAAGGGCGGCGCACTGCCGCCATAGCCGGTGATGCGGAAGGCGCTTTCGGCGGAAGTGATGCTCGTCACGTTGATGGTGATTCCTCGGGACGTGATCACGACGTTGTCATTCTTCGTCTGCCCACCGTTCACCACACCGAAGTCGAGCAGCGAATTGCTGACGTCGAGCCAGGCGAGGTTGGCCACGGGCACGCTCACACTCGTGTTGCGCGTCACCGTGCGGCCGTTTTTCCGCAGTGTCACGGCGATGTTGCGCTCGGTGTCGCATCCGTCGGTGCGGTAGATGAGCGTGCATGGCTGATAGATGAAAATCTGGTCGCCGATTTCCTTGAAGATCGCTTTCGCGCTTTCGATGGTGATCACGTTCTCGAACCACTGTCCGCCCGTCTGCTGCGCGATGCGGCGCAGGTTATAGTTGACCGTATTGGGAGAAACGGTGACGGTGAACACTCTGATATTCGCTGCTTTCGCGGCGGTGATGATGGAATTTTCCTGTGCGGCGGTGAGGTTTTCGAACGCATCGGTCATGAAAATGATGTAGCGGTCACCGCTGCGATTCTTCGTCACGTCGATCGCGCCGGAAACGGGATTGAGGAAGGCGCCGATGAAGTCCGTCCCGCCTCCCGATGCCGTAAGTCCGGCGACGGTGTTGAGGATGTCGGTCTTGTTGTTGGTGTAGGGAAGGACGATCGTCGTGTTGTCGCCGAACGTCGTGACCGCGCTCGCGGCCGGGGGATAGGAAAGATCGTTGATCAGCTGCGACGACGCATTCTTCATGTTCTGCAGACGCGCGTCGATGGTCATGCTGAAGCTGATGTCGAAAGTGAAGGTCACCGAAATCGGCGGCGTGACCGGCGGGGGACACGATACGGAGATCACCGGGCGCACGATGCCGTTTTCCACCACGGTGAAGTCGGTCGGACTGAACGACTGTATCGAATTGTTCGACGCGTCGAGCGCCTCGAACGTTATTCCAATATCGGGGTAGTTGCGTCCGTCGGTGCCCAGCACGTTGAACGTGAGCTGCGCCTGTGCGGGCAGCGCCATTGCCAGAAGGCAGAGAAGTGCGAAAAACGGCGACAATCTTTTCATTCTATCCTTCCTTCACATTCAATTCAAACCCGTCTCGACCACGATCTGAACCGTACGGCAGTAATTACGGCCTTCCGGAATGTCGTTGTCGAACAGCAGGCGGTCGCTGCCCACGGCTTCCATTTGCACGTCGATGTTTCTGATGCCCGATCCCAGCGCGGCGCGAACCGATTCGCAGCGCTCGAGCGCGAGCTTCTTGTTGATTTCGGTGGACCCGGTGCGGTCCGCGAACCCGTAGATCGTCACGCGTGAGCGCGGCGTGATCGCCTCGCGCACGATGTCGAGGATGCGCTGGTTTTCGTTGCCGATGGCGCTGCTCTTGAAATCGAACAGTATCAGGCTGAAGCGGTCAATGCGGCGGTTGCCGCGCTGTTCGACGACCTCGGTGGTGCGGGTCTCCGTTTCAAACGGGAGCGCGACGCGCGCAGTCGTCGTTTGTCCGATTCGATCCTCCACTTTGAGTACGACGTCGACATTGCGGCCCGCCTCGGGCAACCGTGTGGTATCGAGCTGCCATTCCACGGGTCCCGGAAATTCATTTCCACCGAAAGAGGCAAAGCTGGTCGTGCCCTGCGTGACGCTGATGGACCAGTGATTCACACCGGCCTCGGCGGTGACGTCGGGACGCAGGACGATCGTGGGAGTCGACACGCTCTGTTCCACCGACTGCCAGCGCACGGGCGCGAGCACGGCGTAGGTATCGGAACTGATCTCCACGCGGCGCGCTTCTTCCTGACCTTCGATCGCATCCACACTCGGAGCTTCCTGCGGGAGATTGCGCGCGGTCACGCGAATGCGTTTCGGATCGATTTTCCACACGCTGACGAGATAGTCGCGCACGGCTTCGGCGCGGCGCTGCGAGAGCGTCCGGTTATTGCGTTCGGCGCCTGTTGCGTTGTTG
>JACZJN010000209.1 GCA_014860565.1 Bacteroidota bacterium | reverse complement strand
GACCCTCGCCTGCCCAAAGGAGCGAAGGACGAGGATTGACCCTCGCCTGCCCAAAGGAGCGAAGGACGAGGATTGATTTTCGGAACGGTGTCGAAGCGGGGCCGTTCGGCTGAGTGTAATCTGCGTCGAGATTGGCTTGGCGCGCACATTCGTATTGACTCTGATAGTCCCCCTTCGTAGTTTATCGGAAATTCCGATCTTTTAATGAGCGGAGGGCAGCATGAATCTTGGGAATGTGGTTCGCGTATTTGGCTTGCTCATGCTGGGGCTGTGTTGCCTCGCGTCGAATGGACATGCGCAGTGGACGCGTCTATCGACGCTCGACGGCGTCAGTCCCCGTGATTTCGCCACCACCACCAGCGGAGTGATCTATCTCCTCGATAATACAGATGACGGTATCTATTATTCGACGGACAGAGGCGACAACTGGAATCACCGTAGCGATCTCGACACACTTTCCATAACGGTGCTACAGGCGTACGGAAACGATCTGTACTTTCTCGCCTCGAGCCTTTCGTTCAGTGTGTTCAAGAACTGTATCCATCGACTGGACCGACCTGACGGCATCCCGGACACCATCCCTTCTCCGCGGAGTGGCTCGGTCGGGACGTTCTTCATTGCCGATAACGGCTGGCTGTATGCGACCCTCGAAGGAAACCCTGCAACGGATTCCGTGTACCTATCCACCGATGGTGGACAGAACTGGAATTCGGTCTGTAAGAAGTTCTCGGACGTCCACGGGATGAACGGCCTTCGTGTCGACCCGCTGCAGCGTATCTGGTCCTACAATCAATGGGGGATCGCGCGCTACGACTTCGACTCAGGTCAATGGCTTCGGAAGGACGAATTCGGCAGCATGAACAGCTCAACGCGCTGGTATTTTTTCCTGCCGAACGGCGAGGTGTATATCAACACCGGCTTCCGCGTCGTCCGCCTCTCCAAAGACGGTGACGCGTATTCCACGCTTTACGAATCCACATTCTCCGCGTACCCCACACTGGAGTTCTGGGTCACGGGAGACGGCGCACTGCTGATATCAGAGCGGGCTCACGATTACACGCACGAATGTCTGGCCTACCGCATCTCGACAGACGGCGGTGCGAGTTGGAGTTTCGTGGACACATCGCGAGATCTGCAGCTGCGCTTCCTGGGCGAGTCGCAGGGGACGCTGTTCTCGGCCCACGTGGAGGAGATCTTTCGAAGCACAGATATGGGCCGGACGATTGAGTACTGCGGGGCCGGCATTGCCTCGGCGCGCGTAAGGGATTTCGAAATACGGGGTGAAAATCTGCATGTCCTGACGTCACGGTATGCCCTCAGCGGAGACGGCGGAGCGAGCTGGGTATACCGTCGTTCCGATGAAAGCACATCGCCCAGCGGTTTTCATGTCACATCGAATGGCACGTTCTTCGAAAGTCCCGGCTGGTTCCGCGTGTCAAAAGACAGCGCACGCACGTGGACAGAGCCCCTGCCGCACGACGGCGGAAATCAGGTGATTGAGTTGATAGCCCGCGATGACATGGTCCTTGGCATTTTCTCGGATAACAGCATTCGCCGCTCCTTCGACGAAGGGATGACCTGGACAACGGTGTACCAGACTTCCGGTTCCAGTTGGATGTATCAGTTCCTCGATCTGCCGCACGGGTTTTACGCGCTGAAGGACGATCAACTCATCCGCTCCTCGGATCTCGGAGCGACCTGGAGTTCAATACCGCTCCCGGCAACGGAGGGTCCATTTCTTTTCGGAAATCAGCGAGTGCTGCTTCTCTCGGCAAGCAGTGTGTTGTGGTCATCCTCCGATCACGGCGACAGTTGGCAGCCTCTCCCTCTCGATACACTGTCCAGAACCCTCATCCACGTGTCCTCGAACGATGAGGGACACCTCGCCGCGATCCGCGCCGGCGGGAAGGGCTCACGGACGTACCTCGATGTTATTTACTCCGTCAACGACGGCCGTTCCTGGAAGAAGATCACGGAAAACCTTCCGAGAGCCTTCGTCAACAGTGGCGGTGGTCTCGGCGTACTGACCGGATTTACATCCGCGAACAAACTGTTCGTCAGCGTTCCCTACCGTGGACTTTACTTCTACGATGCCTCCACCTTGGACGTGAGACGCGAGCCCCCTGTCGCTGCCTCGATCCGCATGGACATCTGGCCGACGATATCGAATGCGGAAGTCAGAATAGGTTGGGAGACACGAAGCGCGGCGCGGTTGAGGATCACGACACTCACCGGAGCCGTGATGCATGATCGGGCTTACTCCGCGGGAGAACAGATACATTGCATCGATATCGGTTCATGGCCGGCGGGAACATACCATGTTCGTGTACTGGCGGACGGCCTGTCAGGCACGGGTAAATTTGTAGTTGTCCGCTAGCGCCTGCATTGCACTGAGCCGCAGGGATCAGCAATGTATCCTATGATAACATACCGGAAACGGCCATTCACAAGGAGGAGAGGATGAGAGGAATATGGATACTTTCGGAGATCTCGCTTTTCGCCATCTACATGTTTTGCACACCAATGGCGGGGTATGCGCAGTGGCAGCGTGTCGAAACGCTCGAAGGCATCGACGTGACCGACTTCACATCGACCACGGACGGAACGCTGTATGCCGCGGCGGTCGGAGATCAAGGACTTTATTACTCGACGAACGGAGGCGATCAATGGATCAGACGTGACGACCTCGATTCCCTCGACGTCTTCCGAATGGAATCATTCGGAACCGACCTTTTCGCCCATGTACAAAGCCTCACGGGCAGCACAGGGAAACTGCTGCTGCTCCGGGGGGCCACAGCCGTTCCGGAAATCCTTGAAATGCCCTGGGGGAATTCCATGCGCAAATTCAGTCTCGATGCGAACGGATGGATCTATGCGACCTTCGTGGATTCTCCCCGCCAGGATGACGTGTTCCGCTCCACCGATGCAGGTCACACATGGAATTTCTACTCTCCTACGGTCGATATAACGAACACCCTAGAAGTACTGGTTCCCGCCGATGAGGGCCGCCTGTGGGCCGCCACTCGGAAGACAATCGGGCAATACTCTCCGGCGGACAGCAAATGGACAGTGTGGCAGGATCTCCACCCCCATACAGGTGACAAGAGAGCAATCATTCCGCTCGCGGATGGCACCGCGCTCGTTTCCATCGAAGGCGGCGTTCTCCACTGCTTCCCCACGACGGGTCTGATCGACACCATATTCACAACAAGGGATTCTGTTTCCATATCGACAGGATGGGCATACAGAGGGAATGATGGCCGCCTGTTCTTGATGGACTTCGACTACGAAACGACTGAAACCGGCCCTGGGGTGTTTTTGACATTTCCGGTCCGCGGCTCACTGTCGGAGAGCCTGGACCAGGGGGCGACATGGGCTGTCGTGGACAGTTCGCTGCCCGGGGACTTTCGCATCATCGGTGAATACGGCGGAATCATTTTCGCGACTTCCAGGAACGCCGTGCTTCGTTCCGCGGACCATGGTCGAAGCTGGGAACGCTGCACCTACGGCATTGCTTCGGCGACACTCCGGCATTTCGAGGTACGCGAGAACAGAATCCACGGCGTGGGCAAGGGGTACATGCTCAGCGCCGATGCAGGAGAGACCTGGAATTATCCCGGTGTGGATATGCACTACTCCAAAGCCACCCTCCAGGTCACGACTGACGGTGTGTTTTATGAAAAGTCCTCGGGACTTCGGATTTCCCGCGACAGCGCACGGACCTGGGAACAGCCCTTTCCCATGACAAGGCAAATGCAGCTCGTCGATCTCCTGGCTCTCGACGACCTCGTTCTTGCCTCTCTGCAGGATTCAACGATCCGTCGTTCACTAGACCAGGGACGCACATGGGAAATCGTTCATCACGGGCAATACCTCATCTGGAACCTGATCCAATCCGGGAACAGCTTCCTTGCGCTCGACGGAACCGATATTGTGCGATCGACCGATCGCGGAGCGACCTGGACCCGCCTCCCCAAACCGACGAGTGACCGCGTCATCCTTGCTGCGAACGGAACCGCCGTCATCGCGGCCTGGGAAGAAAGCGCATGGATTTCTCATGACGACGGTGATACATGGGCAAAACTTCCGATGCCACTCCTGGACGGTCTCATGACACGTCTTGTGATGGATGTCAACGGAAACGTGGCGGTGCTTACGTCCTATTTTCCGTTCGGAGGACCCCGACGCGTCTATCTCTCGACCGACGAAGGCTTGATCTGGCGTGAAATCTCGGATGGACTCCCATACAGGTATACGAACATGGCGCCCTTGCAGCCAACCGCTGATATCCAATTTCTCGGCGACCGACTCTATGTCAATGTCGACGGACGCGGGCTGTATTACCGGGAAGGAATCCCGACAAGTGTTCATCGGGAGTTCGAAAGCGCCATTCCGCTCCAGCTGTCCGTCTGGCCGTCCACGTGCGCATCAACCCTGAAAGTCGTACTTCACAGTGAACAACAGGCGGACATGCGAGTTACTTCCCTCAGCGGAGAGGAAATCTATACCGCGCAGGTTCCTGCAGGACAGCGCACACTCGTCATCGACGTCCGTTCCTGGCCCACGGGCACGTATTTCCTGCACGCAGTCGCGGGCAGTGCATCAGCGGTGAAACCCTTCATGGTGGTGAGATAACCCGTGGCACCTGCTTTCCATCTGACGCTGCTATTCGTCCTGCTCGGCACACCGCTGATGAGTCAGTGGCAGCGTGTCGAATCCCTGGAGGGGATCGAAGTCCTTGATTTTGAAGTCACCCGTCAGGGTGTGCTCTGCGTCATTCCCCGGCAGGATGATGGCTTCTATGTATCGACGACGTTCGGTGATTCATGGGTACATCTGAACGAAAATGACATGCCGTTGAGTCCGGGTGCGCTCCCCGCCGCCCATGAAATCGAAGTTTCCGACGAGGATCTCTTTCTCCTCTCGTACAACAAGGTGTACCGCGTTCGAAACTTTTCTTCGGGACTCGAATTGATACCGCCCCCCAGGGATGGAAAAGTCGGCACATTTGCAGTTACCGCGGAGGGAATTCTCTCTGTCACTCTGGTCGACAATCCCCTTACCGACTCCGTGTACGTTTCGACGGATTTCGGAATCAGCTGGGTGAGTCTTTGCGCCAAATACGCGCATGCGCGGAAAGAGAATGCGCTGCGGCTTGACAGCGCGGGCGGCATCTGGTCACATGATCCCTGGTCCATCGCACGCTACGACGATCAGACGGGCTCGTGGATCCGTTATGAGGGGATCGGCTTCGAGGAATCGAACAGGCAGCGTCTTTTCCCGATGCCGAACAAGGATATCTATGTGAATTGCGGAAATCGCATCGTGAAATATTCACACGCGACCGCGTCCGTTTCAACATTATATACTTCCAACGTGACGACAGGACCCAGGCTGGAATTCTGGCATTGCGCTGATGGCATCCTGCTGGTCTCCGATCGGAGTATAGCGGATAACGACTGGATACTGCTTCACAGCTCGGATGACGGGGCGACATGGACGAGCATACAATCGTCCCTTCCGAATCAGATCAGTTTCCTGGGAGAATATACAGGCACCGTGTACGCAACCTTCGGGTCAGAGCTCCTCCGCACCGATGATCACGGCATAACATTTCGCGACTGTACGGAGGGAATGTTTTCCACGAATATTCACCACTTCGAAACGCGGGACAATCGCGTGCATGTGATGGCGGCACGATATGCAATGAGTGATGATGGTGGGGAGCGATGGAGCTATCCAGGTTACGGCGGCAGCGGAATCAATCCGTATGATCTGCAGGTGACTTCGGATGGCACGATGTATGAGAACCGCCTGTGGCTTCGTGTCTCCCGGGACAGCACGCGGACGTGGGAGTATCCACGGTTCGGCGATCTGACCGATCTTCTTGCGCTCGATGACGCCGTCTTCGTATCCACGAAGGATGGTGTGATACTCCGGTCGCTGGATCAGGGACGCAGCTGGGAAGCGGTGTTCAACGAGGAAGGCGTCGTCTTCGAACTCACGGAACACAATGGCCATTGCTACGGGATCAAAAAGGGCCGGTTGCTGCATTCTTCGGATCGCGGCTCGACCTGGGAGAAGAAGAATTTTCCCGCGTCCATTACAACCGATGCGGTCACGCTGGGTCTCAATGACAGAGTCATCTTGCTCGCGGGGCTCGGATTTCTGTGGTCCTCGACCGATTATGGAGAGAGCTGGACGGAGATCGATATGAGTCCTTTGAACGGCCGCTTTCGTCGGCTGACAGCGAATGGCGACGGGACATTCGCTGCGGTGTATCTGAAGAATTTCACCGGAACTGAAATCTCACAGCTTGCCATGTTATCGACGGACGATGGACAGACATGGAATTCAATTTCTGCCGGACTCCCGAGGCAATTTTCCAATCCGTATTATTCACAGATATCAGATATCGGATTTACGACAGACCATCATCTTCTGGTGAATGTGCAGGGACGGGGGCTCTATGCTTTCACGGACGTCCCCGTTCACGTGTCAGTTCCCCGTGAAGTCGATGCGACTCTGACGCTTACCGTATTCCCGACCGTGACATCGGAATCGATACGTCTCGATGTAATGAGTCCAGAAGAAATTCATATTGCGGTATATAACATAATCGGCTCCCGAGTCTCGGAATTCCGGATCGAGGCTCCTGAAACACAACGGTCCATCGACGTGCGTGCATGGGATCCCGGGATGTATTTCCTGCATGCAGTCTCCACGACCGCTTCCACCGTCCAATCATTCATGGTGGTACGATGATAATCCTTGAAGCATTCCGAGGAAATCGGGCAATACTCAACAGTCTGATCGCGGCCTTTCTCTGCCTGGCTTCGCCGCAGCTGAATGCACAGTGGCAGCGTGTCGAAACGCTCGAAGGAATTACCGTGCAGGACTTCGCCGTCACGGCGACCGGTGTACTGTACACCGCGTCGAGCAGGGCGGACGGCCTGTACTATTCCACGGACCAGGGAATATCCTGGGTTCATCGCATCGATCCCGATGTTGATTTCATCGTGACGCTTACGGCCTCGGGAGAATCGCTTTACGGCCTTGTCGCGTTTGGATTTGGGCCAGGGTCGACGAGAAAGATATTCAGGCTTCACACGCCGAATTCCCAGATCGAGTGGATACCCTCCCCACCCAATGCCAAGGTTTGTAATTTCGCCAGTGCGGCCGATGGTACGATTTACGCAACAGGTGGGGACGACCTATCCCCCGATTCGGTGTACGTGTCATCCGACACAGGTGCAACCTGGAGATCTCTCTGTGCGGCGTACTCTTCCGATATTACATCCAATGCCCTGCGTGTCGACGAGCACAATACAATATGGTCCAGTGCCGATGGATCGATCGCGTATTTCGACGAAGCGGCAGGAACCTGGATTCAGTGGGCCGGTCAATACCATGGCTACAGCCAGCGCCTCCGAAATTTTGTCGCGGCCAACGGCGACGCGTATATGAACAATGGTTCGCGCATTACAAAACACACAGCCGCAACGGATTCCTTCACGGTTCTGTACGACACGCACAAACCGGAGTATTCCCCGCTTGAATTCTGGCGCATGGCTGACGGACAGCTTTTGGTTTCACAGTCTACTCCCGGTGCCTTGAGTCGTTCAGTACTTCTCCTCCGCAGCACGGACGACGGTGCGACATGGAGCACGATCTCAACCGAACTGAAGGATGGGATCGAGTTTCTCGGCGAGCACGACGGAGTCCTCTATTGCAACCATGGGGGAATGATCGTCGCCACGGAGGATCACGGAGAAAGCTTCCGCTTCCGAAACACCGGGATTGCCGCGAAATACATTTGGCATTTCGAGACGCGTGGCAACCGGATTCACGTACAATCCCTCCGCTACGCGATCAGTTCCGACGGGGGGGCAACGTGGGAGTATCCTGACATTTCACCCGGCATGAGTCCGATGGGGCTGCAGATTACAAGTGACGGTACCTGGTACGAGAATATCGGCTACTTTCGCATATCGAGAGACGGTGCGAAAACCTGGGAAGCCGTATGGGGCGGACTGTCGGAGTACTCCGTTTCGGCTTTCCTTGCACTCGACGATGTTGTCGTTGTGCTGGGAATGGACGGGACTATCCGCCGGTCTGTCGACAGAGGCATCTCCTGGGAAGCGGTACACAAGACGAACCGTTTTGCCACGAACCTGATCGAAGTGCATGGTGCGCTCTACGCCATTCACTCAGACGAGTTGATCCGTTCCACCGACAGAGGCATCACGTGGTCATCGGCACTGCTTCCGGCGGTACAGAACGCCGTGCTGACAGGAAATGACCGCATGCTGCTGCTCTCGGCCAGCGGTATTCTATGGGCATCGACAGATTTGGGAGACAGCTGGACTCCCCTGCCACACGACAAGCTCACACAGGGCATCACGACCTTTGCAGTAAATCGGGATGGGACGTTCGCCGCAATACGTATGGACAACACACCCGGAGCAATGAAACGTGATGTGATTGTTTCACTCGACGACGGGCGCAGCTGGTACGCGATTACGGAAAATCTTCCACCGACCTTCACCAACGGGAATTTCACCCCTGCAGCGGATCTGGCATTTACCCGGCCGAATACGCTGGTCGTCAATGTCGCAAGCAGAGGCCTGTACACCTATAGCGAAGTCCCAGCTGTCATTGTCTGCCCGCAGGGACTGGAGGGTACACTCGATCTCGCGCTCTGGCCAACCATCACGACCTCCGAAGTACAGTACCGCGTCAGTGCGCCCATGGGCGCGACTGTCACCGTGTACGGGCCAACCGGTGCCCAAATGTATAATGCAGAAATGGAAGCCGGTAGCGCTGCCAGAGTACTCGACACATTTGACTGGCCGGCTGGCCGGTATTTTCTCCGCGCATCAGCGGGAGGAACCGTCATTGTGCGGCCGTTTGTTCTGCTTCGTTGACATGAAATGAGAACGCACTCCATACAACGAAAACGGGGCGTCCCGCCAAGAGGGACGCCCCGTTTTTTCAATCATGCGTTGATATCATTTCACTCGCTTCGCGGGCATGTCGCGGCCGTTCTGATGCAGGGTAAGACTCGGCGACGGAGCGTCACCATTGGTCTCGAAGGTGATCTGCGCTTCGACGACTTTCAGGTAGAAGGTCGTTTCGGTTGAGGGGAAGATTTCGAAGCGGGACTGCCCGGTGGCCTGGGTGAAGAGCTGTGTTCCCTCCCGCGTAACTTCAAGCACGAAACCCGGCTTCAGCTCATAGCGGCCGACATAGCGGTCGAGCAGTTCGGGCGTGATGTTGACCGCCTTTTCCTCCACCTTGGCTCCGAGCCGTTCGAGAGCGGCCTTCGCTCCGGCGCTGCCGGGATTGATCTCGAGCGCCTTCTGATACATTGCGATCGCCTCGTCCTTCCTTCCGGCTTTCGCAAGTGCCTCTCCGTAACTGTCGTAGGGATTCGAGGATTTCGGGTAGGCGTCGATGTTCATCTTGAAAACGTTCAGCGCAATGTCGGTTTTCCCGGCGCGCAGATACAGGTAGCCCAGCGTATTGAGTTCGGTTTCGTCGAAATTCCACTTCCCGCTCTCGTTCTTCTTCAGGTCGGCATAGCGTTTTTCCGCGGCCCCGATTCCGTCTGCATCGATCACGCGCTGCATCTCCTCGGCGATGGAGGGTTTCGGGAATTCCACATCGAGGCCATGCAGGATGCGGAAAGCGGCATTGGCCGCAAAATCGGCGCGTCCTTCCGTGTTGTCGAGAACGACGATGGTGTATTCCTCCTCGGGCAGATACCAGAGCGCTGCGCGGAAACCGAAAATGCCGCCGCCATGCTCGACCACGCGCACGTCCTTCTCCCCCGCTTTCACGGTATGGATCATCAATCCGTAGCCGTAATTCTGCATATACGGTGTGGTCATCATCTCGAAGGTCTTCTGGTTGGCGAACACCTGTCCCGCATGGAGAGCGCGGGTCCAGTGATACAGGTCATCGACGGTCGAATACATCATGCCTGCCGCGTAGGGAACGGTGGCGTCGAGCCACGCCGCGCGCTGATATCCACCGGGAATGCGCACGTACCCGCCGGCGAACTGGGGGATGACGTCCTCGTTATGCTCGTAGCCGCTGCCGTTCATGACAAGCGGCTGGAGGAGAAACTCGCGCAGCACCTCGTCATATGGTTTGCCGGTGACATGCTCGATCACGGATCCGAGGATGAAATACCCGGAATTGTTGTATTGCCAGCGACTGCCGGGTTCGAAGTCGTACGGCAGATGCGCGAACACGGCGAACATGCTGTCGGGGGGATACGGCAGCCGCGTATTCCGCTCCATGAAGCCGGGGAGACTCGTATAGCTGGGAATGCCGGAAGTGTGATTGAGCAGCATGTGGATGGTCACGTCGTCCGCCTGGGATGACGGATATTCAGGTATGTAGTTCCGCAATTTAGCCTGCAGATCGATCTTCCCTTCCTCCATGAGCTTCAGGATGATGGAAGCGGTGAACTGCTTGGTCACCGAGCCGATGCGGAAGCGGGTCTCCGGTGTGACCGGAACATTCCATTCCATATTTGCCGTGCCGTATCCCTTGCGCAGAATGATGTCATTCCCCTTCGCCACGAGTACTGCGCCGTTGAACACCCGCGCCTTGTGCAATGCGGCGAGGGTCTGATCGAGCCGCGTTTCCATTTCCTGCGCATGGATCGTGCAGGAGAACAATGCGGTAATTACGATGATGAATACAGTCTTTGAACGTCCCATTGAAATACTCCATCAATCGGTTGAAGGATGAGTTCCCATGCGTTATTGGATCGTCATAATCCATGCAGGGTTTCAAATCGCACCGCGCAGTCTACGCTTGCGTGAACAGGATGTTTCGGGATTATTTCGTTTCGATTTCCGCTTGTCCGGAGACCTTGCCGAAGACGGTGTAATTGCGGAGGTCCTGATCGGCTTCGAAGCCGTAGCCCTGGAGACGTTCCGCCGCGGAAGTGATGGTAACGAAGCGGTCGCCGCGCACCCTCTTCTGCGCACTGTCCCAGAAAATGTATTCCGTCTCGACCACGGTGCCGCTGTCGGAGCGAAATACGACGTTCTCATATGCTTCGAGGTCGCGGGTGCGATCGTCGACATGGCCGCGTTTCGCGGTGAGGACGGAGCTGTGTTTCCCCGAACGGTCATAGAAGTCGACGACGAGACCCGAATCGATCAGTGTTTCCTGCCCCTCCTCGAACATACGGATGTGTCCCGCCTTAAGGATGGCCCGTACCCGTCCCGAATCGCTGAAGGTCACGCTCGAGTTCCAGCTCTCCTGCGTGGGCAGCTGATCGGGCGTGATGCCGCTCAGCGCCGGTTTGGCTTTCTCCTCGCAGGCGGAGAACGCGATCAGCGCCGAGAGCAGAAGCACGGAGGGGATCGCAGCGCGCCAGCCCGGAAAGGACGACGGCATCCCGATGCGCATCCGTATCAGGAGACGGGAAAACAACGAGAGAGCGGCATTCCTCCTCGCCATGTCAGCTGTCTCCACTGCTTCCATCGGCAAAGAGACCGGCCTGGTCCCTGCGGCGAGGGGGTTTCCGTCCGAGCAGTCCGTAGGCCGCGGCAGTGAGTTCACGTCCGCGCGGAGTACGATGCAGGTAGCCTTCCTGAATCAGATACGGCTCGTACACTTCTTCGATGGTACCGGGTTCTTCGCCCACGGCGATGGCGAGCGTATTGAGTCCGACCGGACCCCCGGCGTATTTATCGAGCATGCAGTGAAGGATGCGCTTGTCCATGTCGTCAAGGCCGTGCTCGTCCACTTCCAGCGCATTGAGCGCATGATCCGCGATCGCGCGGGTGATGACGCCGTCGCCGATAACCTGCGCAAAATCGCGTGCGCGGCGCAGCAGGCGATTGGCGATACGGGGCGTGCCGCGGGATCGACGCGCGATTTCATCAGCCCCGCCCTCTTCGTCGATCTCGATTGCGAGAATGCGCGCCGATCGCAGGACGATACTCTTGAGCTGCTCGGCGTCGTAGTAGTCGAGTCGGTTGGTGATGCCGAAACGCGCACGCAGGGGCGCGGTGAGAAGTCCCGCACGTGTCGTGGCACCGATGAGCGTGAAGGGCTTGAGTTCGATTTGCACGCTGCGGGCATTGGGCCCCGAGTCGATCATGATATCGAGCGTGAAATCCTCCATCGCGGAGTAGAGATATTCTTCCACCACGGGAGAGAGGCGATGGATCTCATCGATGAAAAGGGTGTCGCCTTCCTCGAGTCCGGTGACGAGTCCCGCGAGGTCGCCGGGTTTGTCGAGTACAGGACCCGAGGTCATCTTGATCGACGCCCCCATTTCATTGGAGATGATATGCGCGAGCGTGGTTTTTCCGAGTCCGGGCGGACCCGTCAGCAGCACGTGATCCAGCGCCTCACCGCGCTGGCGGGCGGCAGTAATGAAGACGCGCAGGTTGTCGGTGATTTTCTTCTGACCGGTGAAATCCTCGAAGCGCATCGGCCGCAACGTCTGGTCGAGGTCCCTGTCGTCTTTTCGCCGCTCCGGCGTCGTCAGATCGGAAGTCCGTTGTTTCTCCATTTCTCAATTTCGGCATTCGGGAGATCGGAAAAAACCGCGAAAACGCGAAAACACCAAAAAAGAACGCGAACGGAGACGTGAGGAGGATCAATACAACGAGGCGCAGTCGATGAGGCGGCTCTCCCCTTCTCCGGTATTCACGGCATATTGTTTCCCGGGATGGACGGACGCTGCTCCGTGGACGCCGTTCTTGTTCAGCGCATAGAAGTTCACGTTGAATGCAAGGCGCCCATCGTCATCGAGGAGACGCTTCATCTTCGTCTGCTCGGCAATACGGCGGCAGGCGAACAGGCAGGCGTCGGTCGGAGCGTCACCCATGCGCATGCGTTCGACGATAAGAAAACTCGCGAGGGAAAGCAGGTTCGCCTCACCACGGCCGGTGGATCCGGCGGCACCGACGGCGTTATCGACGTAAAGCCCCGCGCCGAGAATGGGACTGTCGCCCACGCGGCCGGGAATCTTGAATGCGAGCCCGCTGGTGGTGGTGACACCCGAAATATCCCCGGCTGCGTTGACGGCCAGACAATTGATCGTGCCGGTAGGACGCGAGAGTTCACGCTCCCACGCAAGGCGCCGGGTTTCGTGGCCCCGCGGACTCCCATTCATTCCCAGGTCGCGATCCTCGATTCCATGCTCCGGCAGCCAATCGTCGTGCGTGCTGAGATTCTCCTTCCAATGCAGCCATTTCTCACGTGCGGCATCCGTGAGAAGATTTTCTTCCGTGAAACCATGCATCCGGGCGAAACGCAGGGCTCCCTCGCCCACGATCAGCACATGGTCGGTGCGCTCCATCACCTTCTGGGCGACAAGCGAGGGGTTCTTGATATTG
>JACZJN010000208.1 GCA_014860565.1 Bacteroidota bacterium | reverse complement strand
GTCAACCTCGCCGCGATCAAAGCACTGGAGGAGCGCACACGAGAACTTCAGTCAGCAAATCAAAACCTGGAGCAGCAGACACGCGAACTCCGCACCGCGACCGAGCAGCTAAAGGAGCTGAGTTCCGAAGCTGCGCGCAGCAGTGAAGGCGCGGGCCAGCTCAGAAACGGCCGCGTGCATATTGAACTGGACACGGAATTCACCCGTACGATCGTCATTGATGAATCGCATCCGCTGAAAGTATTCGTGCAGCTCGAAGACGATTGCAACGGCGTATTCATCACGAACAAATCCGCAACCGGCTTCGATGTCGTGGAACTTCAAAACGGACGCTCAAATGCGAAGTTCAGCTACCGGGTTCTCGGTCAGCGCAGGAGTGTGAAATACCCACTGGCATGTTCGGCGCCGCTGCGCAACTGATAGAAATACATGCCGGGTCCGAATGCACCAAGGGGCAGTCTGACCACATGGCTGCCGCGGATAAATTCCTGATCGGTGAGTCGCGTGATCATTCTACCATTCTGGTCATATACGTCGATCACGACATGGCCGCTGCTGGCCAGCTCAAACGGTATGGAAAGGAATTCTTCCGAACCTGCTGCGCCTGCTATCACGGGATTGGGGTAGCTCGCGCCCAAGCGGAATGCGTAAGGCCGATCCTGAGCATTTTCGATTCCGACAGTTCCTGTTGTGAAGTGCAGGACTCCACCTTGATCCGCGGAAAAAAATATCCCGGTTGAAATAGTGACGGTCCGTGAGGATCCATTCACAGTCTCTGCGATATTGTATTGGGCATCCGGAATGAGCCCGGTGACGTAGTGCTTGACTACCGAAGTTGGGACAGTGTAGGTGATCGGTGAGAACGCGGCCTTGAGATCTACAGGGAATAATACGCAGGCATCTGCTACTGCAGCACCGCTGAACGCTGTTCCACTCGTGCTTTCAACCAAGGTTGCCTGCTGTACTCTCGTTCCGGCATCCGCGCCCTGGACGACGTTCAGGAAGCGTGTGGATTTTGGACCACCAGTGGCTTCGACGAGCAGACGATGATTCATCGGTTCATCATTCGCCACATCTTCATCAAAGGCTTCTGCCGGAGCGGTAGAGATGGAGGCGTTCAGGGGAAGCAGCGTCGAAACAAACAACTGCTGCCCTTTCGGACTTGTCATCGATGTCACATTGCCGTTCACAGTCGCTGCAGCAGGGAAATTCATCCAGAAGCGTTTGAATCTCCCGTCGGTTTTTGATTCCGCACGGTCGTACAGGAATATATGATCCGGCTTGAGCCACAATACAGACCGGCTCGCATGCGCGATATCCATCGACTCTGCTTCGGAGGAATTGTACAGCTCCGTCGCATCGCCGCAGGCAAATACGTAGTCATCCTGGAGGCTCGTCGCGAGAATCTTCCCATCTCCATTCGGGACATACATCCACTGCGACCCATTTGCGTGACAAAGGTTCAGGAAGTGGTCCGGATCAAGATTACTGGGTTCATTTTCCAATGCCATCGTGTTGTGGTAATCCGATCTGCCAACGCTGCAGAGGATGTTCGTGCCGTCCCAGCCGGTGCGATCTTTTGTCAGCCATTCGCCATCCCTATAGTACTCGATCTGATTCCCGTCGCCGTGCTGATGATCAATCGTTATCCATCCGAGGGAATAGGTAAACATCGATGCCTGCTTTGACCAGTCCGTGCGGGCGAGAATGCGTCCCAAACCTGTCGCGTAAAATTCTCTCGGCATGGTCACACGCGGATCGATGGCCTCCTGGGCCGCAGGATCGAACATCAGGAACAGAAGTATTGCATCACGGAATATTTCGGCCTGCCTGATTCTGGTCAGGAATTCCCCGGAACCTCCGGGAGGAGTGTTCCGCTCGACCCAACGGAGGGCTTCCAGGCGTGGAGTGTTGCCCATGTTGTAGTCGTACACGGCAAGTGCACCGAACACAGCTATGAAATCAGGCATGAAATAGTTCTGTCCGTCTCCGTACCAGGCCGGCTGATAGACAGGTCCGATCCAGGGACGTGACTGCAGTATCGCCGTCGCCGGACTGAGGGAATAAATATATGCGCTTCCCATGGTACCGAGAAAGGGATTCGTGGGAATACTGACCTGCTGTCCTCTCTTTGCAGGATCGTCTTCACCAGCCGTATGGAGCGCGAGCATGAACTGCGCATAGTATCCGAAGGCCTCCGGACCGTATTCAAGTCCTTCGGGAGAGAATCCGCCCCGGCCGTCATTGCGGAGGAGGTGGTCTATTACATATAGCCATGCTCCCGTTGCGTTGTCGAGATAGGAACGGAGTTGCTCGCCTGCATCATCCGCGGCATCCATGGACATGGCCATCAAACCAATATTTCGCATATGTGCGAGATAATAATTGTTGCATGACCATCGCACCGCTCGCTCGTCAGAGAGCAGAATTGGATCATTTACCGTACCGATTGGTTCGGGATGATTATAATCTGTTGTGGATGCGTTTAGATTCTCATCGATCCATCGCAGGAAAACCGTGCGAATCGTAGCCTTGTCAGCAGTTGACAAGTAGGGATAGATCCAGTCCACAGTTAGGGGAAATCCTTCTCCCCACCATCGGGAACGGTTGCCGGTACTGAACTCGATATCCCGGAAAGGTTGTCCTGATGCTTCACCATTCACCGCCAGATTCATCACGTGCATCAACAATGTGCGTGCGCGCTGGGCGTAGTCGTCACGCGTCGCCTGGTCAGGATGAATCAGTGACATGAATGCAAATAATTGTGCGTACATCTCATTCGGGAATTCCACCCAGTCTGCGATGCCGTCATCTCCACCGGGGAGATCACCGTTATCCATATCCTCAACCGCACCTTGAGCCAGGAGCGCGAGTCCGTCACTATAAACGGGATTTGATGCCACCGCCCAAGAACGCAGTCGCTGCAGGTCGCTATCACGAACCCACAACCGAGGATGCGTATCCGCCATTGAAATGCTCTGTCGAGCGGGAGTGGCAATTTGGCTGTGTATGAGTGGGGGGGTGGTGAGAAGAAGCAATATCGTAATAACTACTCTGAGCCGGTTCTCCATAGAGTGAGGCTTTGTTTGGACCATGCGTTTCTCCTGATAATGACAGGCGAGCTGAGCTTATGGATGTGATTCTCTGAAGGTCGACAGAATAGGGGAGAATGTCAAATTCGGATGAGGGAGGGCGGAATTATGAATCCCTCCTTACTCCACCCCATTCTCGACCGGCAGGGCGTGCCGCTTCTTCCACTCCACGAACCAGCGGTCGATGATCGGACCCACTTCCAACGTGAGCCAGGCGAACACCGCGCCCCCGATCAGATCGATGACGTAGTGATAGCGCAAGTATACCGTTGCGAGCACGAGCAGCGTGCCGACGACTGTGAGGTACCAGCGTGTGCGCGCGCGGTAGCGGAAGGCGAGAAGCATGACAAGGAGCGTAACCTCTGTGTGACCGCTTGGGAAGACGTCGCGCTGGACATCGGCGGCAGGATACGCAGTGCCCGGTGGGATGGACTCGCCGGAATTCGTGTACACACGCAGCGCTGATGTGACGAGGAGCCCGGGCAGGTCTGCATCGGTGTTCGCGAAATCGTGCTGTGTGAAACGGGGCCCGATTGCAGGGACGGCAACGTAACCGATATACGACAGATAGAATCCGAGCATGACAAGCATGAACACGCTTTTAAACGCTTTCATGCGTTTTTTGAGAAAGAAGTCCACCACCAGTATGAAAGGCAGCAGGTAGTAGCTGGCATAGGCCATCTGCAGGACCTCGGTCAGCCATGGCTGCGCGAATTGATGAATCCAGACAGTGACATCACAGCCGAACAGTGCACGATCAATGGCCATCAGCGCCGCGTCGAAGTCCACCGGATGAATCGCAGGCACGAGCAGGTACATCTGCTTGAAGGCGATGGGGATGAGCGCCATCATGTAGAAACCGTGCACGAGGCTCCACCGTTGGCCGCGGCTGGCAGCGAATTTCGCAAGCATCTGTATGACGGTGACGATTAACAGGTCTGCCAGCGCAAACTGCCACCACGAGGGAATACGATACGACCAAACCGTAAGCGATACGGCAAGGAGCACGAAAAAGATCGTGTTGATAAAATCCGTGGTGTTATGGTAGGTGAAGAATCGTTTCAAGGGAAAGGTCCGATCAGAGATAGATGATCGTCAGAAAGCCGAGATAAATGAAAAGTCCCAACGCATCATTGGTCGTGGTGATAAAGGGCCCTGTGGCGAGAGCAGGATCTATGTTCATACGGTCGAGCAGAACAGGCACCGTCGCACCGACGAGCGTCGCGTTGGTTATGACGACGAGGAGCGACAGGCATACCGTCAAGCCGAACATCGGATCGCCTATCCATAAATACACGACGGCAAAGAGCAGCATGCTGAGAATGCTCCCGTTGAGCAGCGCGGCAAAGAACTCTCGCGACAAACGCCGGAATGTTCTGCTCAGCGCGAGCTCCCCGGTGGCGAGACCGCGAACGACGATGGACGACGCCTGGATGCCGGAATTCCCACCCATGGCCATGATGATGGGAATGAAGAAGGCGGAAGCGAGCACGAGACTGATCTGCTTTTCAAAGCTGCTCAGCACCAGCGCAGCCAGCAATTCGCCTGCGAAGCCGACCAGCAGCCAGGGAAGACGGCCGCGGAAAATATCGAATATCGACGAAGACGTGTCGGTATCTTCCATGATACCCGACATGCGCTGGATGTCTTCCTGCGCCTCTTCGTGGATGACGTCGGCGATATCATCGAAGGTGATGATGCCGACCGGATGATTCGCTCCGTCGACGACCGGCAGCGTCAGCAGATCGTACTTGCGCATGACGTTGGCCACGTCTTCCTGATCGACGTCGGTGCGAACGCTGATGACTTCTGTGTCATAGATTTCGACAATGGGAGTGCCCGGCTTGACGAGCAGCAGATTCTTCAGATCGAGGATGCCGCGCATGACACCATCCTCGTCCACCACATACACTTCGTAGATGTCGGGTGTGTCCTCTGCAGTGCGGCGCACCGCGTCGATCGCATCCTGAACGGTCCCTGCGAGTTCCACGGTCGGGAACTCCGTGGCCATAAGACCGCCGGCGGTGTCTTCTTCATAGGAGAGCAGTTCGCGGAGTTCGGCGGAATCCTCGGGCTCGAGTTTCTCGAGCACCTGTTCGGCGACGTCCTCGTCCATCTCCGCAACAATATCCACCGCGTCATCGGAATCCAGCTCTTCGACGATTTCGCTGAGACGTTTTGCGGTGAGCTCCTCGAAGAAATCCTCACGCACGTTTTCATGCAGGTCGAGGAGCACCTCGGACGCCTCTTCCGAAGGGAGAAGTTCGAACAGCAGGCGTCCCTCTTCACGCGGAAGCTCGTTGATGATCGAGGCGATGTCGGCAGAGTGCAGATCGGTGAGAATATTCAGCAGTGCCGCGCGGGCATCGGAACGGATCAGCTCCTCGATGTCCTCGAGCAGTTCTGGATCGGCGATGACCGTGGTGGACTGCACGCCGTCGACAGAGTCGAAGAATACGTCTTCTTCTTCGCTATGTGTCTTTTCGAGTTCCGACATGATCCTCGATCAGATTGCTCAGCGTGATGAAATCCCCGACAGAGAGCTGTTCCGGGCGTTGAGAAAGGAAGGCGGCCGCTTCGGCGGGAAGAATGTCGCGGGTGATCTCCAACTGTTTGAGGGAATTGGAGAGCGTCTTTCTTCTCTGACCAAACGTGGCTTTAACCAATCTTCTAAAAAACGAATAATTTTTGATTTCCGCCAGTCGTTCGTTCTCCAGTCGCACGTGGATGACGGACGACCACACTTTGGGCTTGGGCGTGAACACGTTGGGGGAGACGTTGAAGCAGCGGCGTACCGCGGCGTGGGTCTGCGTGATCACGGAAAGGATACCGTATTCCTTGCAGCTCGGCGATGCGATGATGCGCTCGGCGACTTCGCGCTGCATCATGAACACGGCATCGCGCACCGTCTCGGGCTGATCGAAGATGTGAAAGAGAATCTGGCTTGTGATGTTGTAGGGAAGATTGCCGATCACGCGCAGCGGTCCGCCATACTCTGCTGTCAATGTCCGAAGGTCTACGGAAAGAATGTCCGCATGCAGCGGATGC
>JACZJN010000022.1 GCA_014860565.1 Bacteroidota bacterium | reverse complement strand
TAGCTCACGCGCACCGTGTAGCTTCCGGCCGAAAGTCCGTCGATGGCGAAGCGTCCCTCCCCGTCCGTCGCGGCGCCGCGCACACCCGCCGTTTCCACGGAATCGCTCCTCCCGAGTTCCACCGCCCGAACGATGACATTCGCCCCTGGCAGCTGCGCGTCGGTTTCGGCGTCGGTGACGCGGCCCCGGATGCCCCCGGTTTGGCAGAAGGCGGCAGAACAGAGAAAGAAAGAGGAGAGAGTGACCATCAATATGGAGAATCGTGCACGAGCACGTGCACGTTGCGGTGTTCGAAGACAGGTGCTGGAACGGAGTGGTCGCATGGAATGAAACTCGCGGTTGGTGATAAAAATGCGACCGCAAGGTAGGCGAATCAGGCAGGCAAAGAGCCCCCGCCCAGCGGATGGAACCCCGAGTTGTCGTTCGAACCCATGGGGCGGGACAATTTCCCTGAAGGATGAGCCTTTAGGCTCGTCCCTCTGTGCTCCTCACCCCGCGCGGTACTCCGACGGCGTCATGCCGACGTGCTTCTTGAAGATCGTGTTGAATGAGGTCTTGGAGTTGAAGCCGGCGTCGAAGGCGACGGCGAGGATGGTAAGATGGGCGTTGGCGGGATCGCGAAGGTCGCGCTTGACCTGCTCAAGGCGATAGGAATTCACGAAATCGAAGAAATTCTGTCCGAAGCGCGTGTTGATCACTTCGGAAAGATTGTGCGGGGTGACGCCGACCTGCTCGGCGAGATGCGGCAGTGTGAGGCCGCTGTCGGTGTAGACCCGATCCTCCTCCATCAGCTTGAGCAGCAGCGTGGCGGCTTCTTCGGCGCGCTCCTCCCCGAGACCGGATTTCGCGTAGCGCGCGTCCGCTTCCTCAGCCGCAGCCGGAGTTCCGACTCCCGTTTCACCAGGGACGCCCTGGCCGGAAGGCGCGATCGAGGCAGAGCGGAGCTGCTTTCCTTCTTCTTCCCGATACTGGGAGAGTTCGCTCATCGAACCGAGTACCGCGGGCGCTTCGAGTACCTCCGATCGCGAGAGACCGAGATAACCCAGGACGTACACCAGCACGCCGCCGAATATCCCGGACACGCCGAAGCGCGGACCGAGGATCATACCCTCGAGATAGAACGCATACTCGATCGTGAAAAGCAGCCACGCCACGAGGGTCAGCAGCGTGATGTTGCGAAGCCAGTTCAGCCGCAGGTGGTCGAGCGATGAAACCAGGTCCTCGAGCCCCGTCGCGTGCCGCCGCAGGAGCAGCAGCGTCGCGGACATGTACGCGACGGACTGCGCGATGATCGCCCAGTTGAAAAAGAAAAATCGTGTCGGAATATCCATGGTATCCGACTGTATCAGCAGCGCGGTGACAGCCGATGACGGACCCAGCAGCAGCGGCAGTTCGCTCGCCTTGTACAGGAGGAAAGGAAGGAAGTGCAGCCATTCGATCAGCTCCATCCGTTTCTCCGGATGGATCAGATGGCGCGCATAGAGGAAGTGCATCGGTGCGGCGGTAAGCGGCAAACCGCTCAGCAGCAGGTACAGCAGCGGATGCGTGCGGAACACGCCAAGATCCTGCAGCAGAAGGTGCCCGAGCACCACACCATACACCAGCATAAGGGCTGCCAGGAAGCGGTTGGCATACAGCCGGCGATGCCGCTGTACGAGAATGCCCGCCAGAAACAGGCTCTGCGCGATGCCGAGTCCCAGAGCGATGTTGTTGATCTCCGTGAACATGCAGGTAAAATACGGTGTCTCGTTGGATTCTCCTCCGCCAGTTTCCGATGAACGGTAAATCATCAAGGACACTGAATCACTCGGCATGAATCATTGCCCATCGTGGGAGAACTGGCGTGAGAAACAAACCTGCTATTGGGTTCTATCGACCTCGGAGAATATTCAGCAATATGGATTTCCGCTTTGTACCATGCTCAAGAACAAGCAGATAGGTCCCTGATGATAGCCCACGACATTTTACCGTCATATCATTCCACCCTGGGTTGAGTGTCGTTGCGGGTTCCGTGCGCACACGAGCTCCACGGATATCATGGATTGAGCGTTCGACATCCATCTCATCGGAAGCATACACTCTGAGCTTGGCGAGGTCGGCCTGTGGCGTTGGCCAGGGTCCCTCCACAATGAGCCAATCATCAATTATGCCTTGACCGTTCAGTTTTCCGCCAACGACTTCAGGAGCTTTCCCCATTGCCGCGACATCCGCACTGTCGAGCGGAATTCGGAGCAGGATCTTGGCATAGACTGCTTCCTCTGAGTGCGGATACCAGCCATCAAGCGTCTGAAACGTACTGTATGCCGAAGCATATTGAGTTCGAATGCAACAATCGAAGAATACTAAACGAAGCAAGGTTCTGCGACGCACCCCATCATTACTGCTTGTTCTAATCAGGGAACGCAAAGTGTTCTCAACGGACGCAGTATCCAATCGCGTAATTTCCTCTATCGTGAGCACTTCAGCGGCGATTTCCCGCATCCAGGAGCTGTCAGCATATTGTGCCCTGCCGGCAAGACCGGTTACGAGAGAGTTCCAGTAGTTGCTCTGATAGCCAACGCGTACCGAGGTGGAATCCCTGTCCGCCGTACTGACCATACGGCGCCAGCCGTGCAGCGCGATAACGTACTCCGCGGGCGTTCCGGCTACCGTCAACGCCAGCGAAAAATCGGCCTGCGCCATCTGGTAGAGTCCCTGACGCGCGTAGTTGCGCGCGCGCGCGAATGCCGCGGCGAAAGGGCTCTGCACGAGGGATTTCATCAGCACGGGATCCTCGTTCGGAGCGAGGAGGCTGTCGCTCGAATCATCCCACTGCACGACAGCATTCCCGTATTTGATGAAACGGATTGAATCCGGTGTCGTCGCGCTGCTGTCAGGG
>JACZJN010000207.1 GCA_014860565.1 Bacteroidota bacterium | reverse complement strand
AAACCGGCGACATCAACAAGCGCGGAAATCAGTGGGTGATGTGGAACTCGGACATCCCCGGCTATGGCAACGACCGCGATCCGCTGTACGCCGCGGTGCCGTTTTTTATCGGTGTGCGCGATGCGGGCGCATACGGAATCTATTTCGATAATTCTTTCCGTTCGGTGTTCAATCTCGGCGCGGCCAGCGACCGCGTCTATTCCTTCGGTGCCGAGGATGGTGAGATGGATTACTACTTCATCTTCGGTCCGGCTGTGCGGGACGTCGTGCAGCGCTACGCAGGGATCACGGGCCGCATGCCGCTGCCGCCGATGTGGGCGCTCGGTTTTCAACAGTGCCGCTGGAATTATTACCCGGAATTCGAGGTACGCGATCTCGCGAAGAACTTCCGTCAGCGTCGCATCCCGGCCGACGTGCTGTATCTCGACATCATGTACATGGAGCGGTACAAGGTGTTCACCTGGGACAGCACCGCCTTCCCGAATCCCGCCGCCCTGCTCTCCGACCTCGAAGGCATGGGCTTCAAGGTCGTTCCCATTATCGATCCGGGAATAAAAATCGAGCGCGGCTACGACGTGTACGAGCAGGGAGTCACCCGGGATCATTTCCTGAAATATCCCGACGGCGCGCTGTACAGCGGACAGGTCTGGCCGGGCTGGTGCCATTTCCCCGATTTTTCCCGCGAGAGCACCCGCCGCTGGTGGGGCGATTACTACGGGCGGATGATGGATCTCGGCATCGACGGTTTCTGGAACGACATGAACGAGCCCGCCGTGTGGGGCCGCGAATTTCCGTATCTCGTCGAATTCGACAACGACGGCGAGCCTGCGACGATCAAGCGCATGCACAACGTGTACGCCCATCTCGAAGCCGAAGCTTCCTTCGACGGTATGCGGCGCAGCAATCCCGCGAAGCGGCCCTTCGTCCTCACGCGCGCCGCATTCGCCGGCACGCAGCGCTACGCCGCGATATGGACCGGCGACAACACCGCGCGCTTCGACGACCTGCGCATGGGTATACGCATGTGCCTCGGGCTGGGACTGTCGGGCATGCCGTTCAACGGCACCGATATCGGGGGATTCATGGATTCGCCCTCGCCGGAGCTGTACATCCGCTGGCTGCAGGCCGGTGTGTTCACTCCGCTGATGCGATCGCACTCGCATATCAACACGCGCGACCAGGAGCCCTGGTCCTTCGGCGAAGAAACCGAGATCCTTGCGCGGCGCTTCATTTCGCTGCGCTACGAATTCCTCCCGTACATTTACACCGCCTTCCACGAAGCCTCCGTCAGCGGCACGCCCATGATGCGGCCGCTGCTGCACGATTTCCAGAATGATCCGGCGGTGTATGACAACCGCTGGCAGCATACGTGGATGTTCGGCGGGCACATACTCGTCGCGCCGGTGGTCGGAGAAGGGCAGCGCTTCCAGGAAGTGTATTTACCCGAGGGCCGCTGGGTTGATCCGTGGACGGGCGCGAGCTATGAAGGCAGGCAGCGCATCATTGTGGACGCACCGCTGGATCGGCTGCCGCTGTTCTATCGCGCGGGTGCCATCATACCGCGCCGGAGTGTGCAGCAGTACACCGGCGAGAAGGCGCTGGACACGCTGGTGCTGGATATCGTCCCGCAGAACGGCGGCTCCGGCACGCTGTATCTCGACGGTGGCGACGGCTACGGCTACGAGAACGGAGAGTTCGATCTGCTGCGCTTCAGCCTCGGTGCGGAAGAGCGCGGCTGGCGGCTGACCGTCGAAGCCCCGGAGAGCGCGCGCACCCGCGGCATCACTGCAGTACGTCTGCGGCTGTTCGGTTCGGACGTCTCTCCGAGGCGCGTCAGCATCGGCGACCGCGTCATTCTCGATACCGACGCCAACACCGTCCCCGCCGATGCCCGCTTCGACACCGGCCACCGCCGCTTCGAAATCACCGTGCCCTTCGCTCCGGGCG
>JACZJN010000206.1 GCA_014860565.1 Bacteroidota bacterium | reverse complement strand
GGAAGGAGCGGGAGGGGCGGGAGGATGGAAATGACATGCCGACGTTCTGCCGTCTCGAGGTGGTGGAGCATGACACGCGCAACACGGTGGCGAAAGTACTGCGGAACCTGTTTTCCCGCGACCCCTATCCCGTCTCGAAATACCGCTGCGCCGCGATGACCGCGCGTCTCGACGCGCTGTGCGTGGAGCAGCGCTACGATGTCGTGCACGTCGATCACGCGCAGATGGCGATGTACGGCGAATATCTTCAGCGCCGATACGGCATTCCCTACGTCCTGCGCGAGCATAACTTCGAGACCACGATCTACCGCCGGTATGCCGAGCGCAGCCGCATGCCGCTCTTCGCGCTGTACTTCCGCATGCAGGCCGCGCGCCTCTACCGCTACGAAGCCGCCGCCCTCGCGCATCCCGAAGTCGTCGCCGCCATCACCCCCGAAGACGCCGCCTCCATTTCAGAGTCCCGAAGGGACGACACTCGCACCCCGGGGGGCGCAAGCCCCTCGTCTCCGCCCCACGCTCCGGCGTCCGTTGCAAGCCCCTCGTCTCAAATCGATCGCATCACCATCATCCCCGCCGGAGTGGACGTCGAGCGTCTGCGTCCCTTTTCCGTCGAACCCGATCCCGCGCATGTCGTGATCGTGGGTCCGCTGGTGTGGGGACCCAACGTCGACGCCGCCCTGTGGTTCGCTTCGTCGATCTGGCCGCGCATCGCCGCCGCCGTGCCCGAGGCCCGCTGCACGATCGCCGGCGCGCATCCTCCCCGGCGCCTGCTGCGCCATGCGACCGATCGTCTCCGCATTCCCGGCTTCGTGGACGCCTACGACGAGCTGCTCGCGTCCGCCACCGTCATGGCCGTACCGCTGCGCATCGGCGGAGGCATGCGCATCAAGCTGCTCGAATTCTTCGCCTGCGGGAAGGCCGTGGTTTCCACCGCCATCGGCGCCGAGGGGAATGCGGCCCGGAAGGACGAGCATTACCTTTGTGCCGACGGCGAAGAGGAATTCGCCGACGCGGTGATCGCGCTTTTTCGCGACGCCGGGAAGCGCCGCGAGATGGGCGCCGCCGCGCGCGCGCTGATGGAGTCGAGCTACAGCTGGGCGCACATTGGCGAACTCTTCGAAATGGCGTATCTTGATGCCATCGCTCAGCGATCCGGCACGAAGGATGCCGAAAACGCATGACGCGCGTCCCGCACACAGAATTCCATCCTGCCGCAGGCCAGCGATTCCACAGATGACCACGCTCGCGTATATCGCCTTCGCCGCCGGCGCGCTTTCCCTGCTCGCCCTTCTCACCACGTACCTGCTGTATCCGGCGCTGATCGGACTGCTGTCGCTGCTGCGCACGCGTCCTTGGCGGCGCGACGACACCCTGCTTCCGCCGGTGACCATGGTCGTGGCGGCGTACAACGAAGCCGGGCTGATCGAGGAGAAAATCCGCAACTTCCTGGCCATCGATTATCCCGAGGACAAGCTGTTTCTCGCCGTCGGTTCCGACGGTTCCTCCGACGGCACCGACGACATCCTGCACCGGATGGCGGACGGCAAACGCATACGCGCCTTCTCCTTCGGCCGCGGCGGGAAGATGAAAACCGTCAACCGCATCGTGGCCGAGTGCGACACGCCCTATCTCGTATTTTCGGATGCGAATACCATGTACGAGGCGCAGTCCGTCCGACGGCTGATGCGCCATTTCGCGGATCCGGTGATCGGCGGCGTCTGCGGCAACCTGCGGCTGCACCCGGTCAACGAAAGCGTGGGCGGCGCGGGAGAAAGCACGTACTGGTCGTTCGAGAATCTGATCAAGCGCTGGGAGGGCAACGTCGTCACCACGCTCGGCGCCACCGGCGGCATTTACGCCATCCGCCGCGAGCTGTTCGAGCAGCAGCCCGAGAGCATACAGGTGGCCGATGATTTCCTGCTGCCGCTGCGCATTCTCCGTCATGGGTTCCGCTTCGTCTTCGACGCCGACGCGCTGGCGTTCGAAGGCACGGAAGTCTCGATGGAGCGCGAATTCCGCCGCAAGATCCGCGTCGGCATCGGCACGCTCAACACCATGCGCACGCTCGCGCCCGTGCTCCGCACCCTGCCCGCGTCGGTGCGTCTGATGCTTTTCGCGCACAAGCAGCTGCGATGGACCGCCCCGTTTTTCATTCTCACGCTCCTGATCGTCATTCCCCTGCTGTCGGGCATCCCATGGGTCTTCTGGGCGCTGCTGCTGCCCATGCTGGCCTTTCTCCTCCTCGCCGCCGTGGGATGGCTCGCCGAATCCTTCGGACGACGGCTGGGCCTGCTCTCCCTCCCCTTCTATTTCATGGCCATCAACACCGCGCTGTTCATCGCCTGGTTCCGTATGGCCCAGGCCCGCCGCACCGCCACGTGGGAACGCCCGGGGAGGAAGGGGTGAGGGCGCCCCTTCGACATGGCCGAGCCGCATACGAAGCCGGACGTGCCGTATCGCAGACAACTCCCCGGGTCTCGAAAGGATCGAGCACCGCGTACGTTGGCTCGCCCCTACACGCTCCTTTCGAATCCCCCTTCGTCTGTTGATGATTCTCTCCGCTGGCGCGCTGGAGCGCGCCACTCCAGACG
>JACZJN010000205.1 GCA_014860565.1 Bacteroidota bacterium | reverse complement strand
GACTGTGGGTCGCCGATCGATGACTGGTTGTTCAGATCAACAAAAACGCGGACATTTCTATCGTGCGTATTTCACGGACATTTCAATTGTGCGCTAACACCTTTGAAAGTAGCACCCTGTTGTCTCTCTTGAGGCGATTCGAAAGGAATAATGCATGCCTTATTGGGCGACTACTCCTTAGAGTGAGGGTGCAGCAATGACGAAGTCAGGAAGAGACAGAAAAAACAGAAAAGAAGAGGGGAGAGATTGTTCCGGAACGTGCGCCCAATCCGGGTCGCCGCCGGCCAGACCGATACGTTATCCGGATAAACGCGTGAATGGGATGAAGAAACGGGAAGTGGGCTTCCGGCTTCTGCGCTGTTTCCACAGTCAGAATATTCTTATTCCGAAAGTGATCGATGGTCGGCATTTCTTCAATGCTTTGTACCGTGCCCTGTTCGTTCTGCCTCCATAGCCTGGTGATGGCGACGGAGAACAAGAGAAGCAGCACGCGCAAACGACATGTACACAAGCCATTCATCCACCACTTGTTGCGGCCGTTTGTGGTCTGCTGCTGTGGACAATCCATCACAGCCTCGTCCATCACCATGTATAAAGTATTCTGTCGCGTTCGAGGAGAGGCTCATGACCGAAATTGAGCAGATAGCCCAGAATCATTCCAGACGCCTTCAGATAATTGAAGAGCTGAGATCTGTGCAAATCGGTGAGAAGGGTCACCGCCTTGATTTCAACGATAATTGCATCGAAGCAGATGAAATCCGGTATAAATACACGTTGGAGCTGCTCACCTTTGTAGGTAATATGCAGTCTTGGCTGCGCCTCGAATGGAATGTCGCGAAGTCGAAATTCGTTAGCGAGGGCTTCCTGATACACCCCCTCACTGAATCCGTTGCCGATCCTCTTATACACTTCAAAAGCCGCTCCCAGCATTTTGAAAGTTTCAGCTTTGTACGGGAAATACTCTTCATCCGACATGACAATTCTCCCTGCGCATTATGTATTCTCGAGGTAGCCACCGATAATCCCTTCGGTGGCTGCAATGCGGAAAAGGTACTCTTCGTTCCCTGCCTGTCAAATGCAGAAATTCATCGCTACCAAAACGACGCTGACTGCATCCGGTCGTTGCCTACAACAACGCACTCGTACCCATTTCAATAATCTGCAAAACTCATGACGGCAGCGCCTCCCCCTTTTCTGTTTTTTCTGTCCTTTCTGTGGTCACTCTCTCTTCTGCATATTCTGTGGTCTCTTGATCTTTGTATTGGAGCTGATACAGCTTGTAGTAAATCCCCTTCTGCGCGAGCAGCTCCTGATGGGTACCGCGCTCGCGGATCTGACCTTTGTGCATGACGAGAATTGTGTGGGCGTTCTGTATCGTTGAGAGACGGTGGGCGATGACGACGGAGGTGCGGCCCTTGAGCAGCGTGGCGATGGCCTGTTGAATGAGGATTTCGGATTCGGTGTCCACACTCGAGGTGGCCTCGTCGAGAATGAGCAATTCGGGATCGAAGGCCAGTGCGCGCGCGAAGGCCAGAAGCTGCTTCTGACCGACGGACAGCGAGCCGCCGCGTTCGCGGATATGCGACTCGTATTTGTCCGGAAGACGCTCGATGAAGCGGTCGATGCCCACCATGCGCGACACTTCCTCGACGCGCTCTTTCGAAATCCTCTCGTCGCCGAGCGTAATATTGCTGCGTATGCTGCCGGAGAACAAAAACACATCCTGCAGCACGATGCCGATATGCTTGCGCAATTCGGCAATCGGTACATCGCGGATGTCCGTTCCGCCCACGGTGATGCTCCCCTCCTGAATGTCGTAGAAGCGGCAGAGCAAATTGATGATGGTGCTCTTCCCCGCTCCCGTGGCGCCGACGATGGCGATGGTCTGCCCGCGCGGAATGGAGAAGGATACATCCTTGAGCACCCATTCATCCTTGTTGTAGGCGAACTTTACATTGTTGAATGCGATGTCTTCGATGCGGGGCAGCGGACGTGCGAGGTCGGGCGAGGGTTCGGGAATGATGG
>JACZJN010000204.1 GCA_014860565.1 Bacteroidota bacterium | reverse complement strand
TCGAACGCGATGGCGATCTCGAACGCGATGGCGATCTCGAACGCGATGGCGATCTCGAACGCGATGGCGATCTCGAACGCGATGGCGATCTCGATTGCGATGGCGATCTCGATTGCGATGGCGATCTCGAACGCGATGGCGATCTCGATTGCGATGGCGATCTCGATTGCGATGGCGATCTCGATTGCGATGGCGGCGCCCTTTCAGGGCGCGGAGGGAGCGGGTGGGGCACCTTATCCCAGGGCTAACGCCCTGGGCTGCAATGAATCGCGCTTTCAGCGCGTATCGCGATCTCGAATCGGTATTAAAAGATGGGCCTCGTCTTGGGAATGGATATCCCTCCCATTCTCCCCATGATCCAGTTCACCCTGCGATTGATATAGGGAGTGGGTTTCGCGGGCGACCATCGCCGCGGATTCGGCAGCACGGCGGCGATCAGCGCCGCTTCACGCCGTGTGAGATCCGATGCGGATTTCCCGAAGTAGGCGCGTGATGCGGCTTCCACTCCGTAAATCCCGTCTCCCATCTCCACGACGTTGGCATAGACCTCAAGAATGCGCTGTTTCCCCCAGAGCTGTTCGATAAGAAAGGTGAACCAGGCTTCCAACCCTTTGCGCACGTATGTGCGGCCGTGCCAGAGGAAAACGTTTTTCGCGGTCTGCATGGTGATGGTCGAGGCGCCCCGCACCTTGCGGCCTCTGTGCGCCCGATTGTACCGCATCGCGTCTTCCATCGCTTTCCAGTCGACGCCGTTGTGCCGCATGAATCGGGCATCCTCCGACCCAACGAAGGCCTGGAAAAACGCGGGCGAGATCCGCGCATACGGCACCCACGACTTCTGGATGCCGACGGGCTTGCCATTGAGGAGTCCCTCATAGACGCGCAAAAACATGATCGGTGTGTATGAAGGCGGGAGCACACGGGTAAGGCCGACGTACATCACGCTGATCAGCGTCAGTACGGCAGCGGTGCGAACGGCACCGCGAATGAAGCGGCCAAGAGCGCGAAGCGGTTTCATGGATGCAAATATACCCTCCCGGAAGCAAAATCATCTCATTTCTGTCTGGAATAAGGGAAAAAATATTGTTGTTCCCGCCTCGGGGAAGGTGTAACTTTCCCAAAACGATGGTTGTCATTCCCTCGTTATGCCGCGACAAGCGGCTACAGAGTCAGAAGCCAACCTACAATCACTTTTAACAGGAATCCCGATGAAAGCACGTCTGCTTTTCCCGATTCTCGGACTGATGCTCCTCGTCAGCGCCTGCAGCGAACAATCGCAGGTGAACGAGCCGATCAGCACCGCGCCTGGCGCGGCCGCGAAGATCGCTCAGCTGAACCTTACGATGGATCAGACCGCGTTCGTTGATGAAATGTACTACATGGAAGAGGACATGAGCGTCCTCCTCGGCCCGACCAGCTACGATGCCCTCCGCGACATCGCTGCAGGTCCCGGCGACCGCCGCGACGTTCGCGGTTTCGTCGATATGGCCGCAATTGTGTACTACAACCTGATCCTGAAAGCGATACCGGATCTCGATCCCTCTCTGCTGGAGCAGATCCGCAACCTGATCGCGAACTCCAACGAGACCCGCGCCAAGATCATCGCTGATGGCCTCGCCGCAGGCAAAACGCGCGAGGAAATCGCCGCGGAGCTGCTCGCCGAGCATGATAAGCTCATGGGACTCATCAATGAGATCATCACCCCGGAAGGCGTCGCAGCCATTGAAGCATACAAGCTGAAACTGCAGGAAGAGCGCGAGCGTCTGCGCCAGGAAATGATCGCCCTCCGCATCGACCGCGAAGTACTGATCATGACCCAGCAGCTCGGCCTCAACGAGCAGCAGGCCGCTGATGTCCGTGCCGCACTCGTCTGGCAGCAGGAACAGATCGCTGCCCTTCGCCTCCAGTTCAAGGACAACCCCGAAGGCTTCCGCGCAGCGCTGCAGGAACTCCTCGCCCAGATGGAACAGCGGATGATCGCCGCCATGGGTGAAGAACTCTGGCAGCAGTGGAAGGACCTCCGCAGCGGCCGCACCGGCGGCGGCGACACGCGTGATCCTATCCTCGAGCAGGTCAAGCATATGACGGAGCTTCTCGGCCTCGATGCGAGACAGCAAGCCGAGCTGACCAAGATCCTCACCGACCAGCAGAATCAGATCAAGGCGCTCGTGCAGAAGTATGGCAGCGACCGCCGCGGTCTTGCACAGGCACTGAAAGAACTCCAGAATCGCACCAATGAAGCGATCAAGGGCCTCCTCACTCCCGAGCAGCTCGAACTCTGGCTTAAATACCAGCGCGGCGGCATCCGTCCGGGAGAAGGCGGCGGCATGGGCGGTGGACGCACGGGCGGCTGATCCCTCCGATTCCTTCTGCATGCACAGTAGAAATCAAGGCCATCCTTCGGGATGGCCTTTTTCTGTTTCCCGAATCACACATAATTCGTACCTTGGTAGATCGTTGAATCCTAACGCACCTTCGCTGCATCCAGTATGAGATGCAGTACGTTCCGCTCCGCGGCACGACACCCCCGTAATCCAGCACCACCAACCTATATCCTGTGGAGTATGGCATGGCATATCAATTGCTGACGCCGCCCGCGACGGGCACAAAAATTCGTGTAGAAAACGGTTCCCTCATTGTTCCAGACGACCCCATCATTCCGTTTATCGAAGGCGACGGCATAGGTCCCGACATCTGGGCCGCCGCTGTCCGCGTATTCGACGCTGCCGTGGAAAAAGCCTATGGCGGCAAGAAAAAGATCAACTGGTTTGAAATATTCGCCGGTGAAAAATCGGTCGCGAAGTACGGTGAGAACGTCTGGCTTCCCGACGATACGCTCGAAGCGGTGAGGGAATACACCGTGGGCATCAAGGGACCGCTCACGACACCGGTCGGCGGCGGCATCCGCTCCCTCAACGTTGCCCTGCGACAGATGCTCGATCTCTATGTCTGCCTCCGCCCGGTCATGTATTTCACCGGCGTCCCCTCCCCGGTCAAGCGGCCGGAGCAGATCGACATGGTGATCTTCCGCGAGAATTCCGAGGACATCTATGCAGGCGTGGAATGGAAAGCCGGAACCCCCGAGGCGAAAAAAATCGTCGAATGGCTGCAGACGGAAATGGGGGTGACGAAAATCCGCTTCCCGGAAAGCTCCAGCATCGGCATCAAGCCGACCTCGAAAGAAGGCACCGAGCGCCTCGTGCGCGCCGCCATCAAGTACGCGATCGCACAGAACCGCAAGTCCGTCACGATCGTGCACAAGGGTAACATCATGAAGTTTACCGAGGGCGGCTTCCGCGATTGGGGCTACGAACTCGCGCAAATCGAATTCGGCGGCGTGCCGATCGACGGTGGTCCGTGGCTCAAACTTCCGAACGGCCTGATCATCAAGGACGTGATCGCCGACGCCTTCCTGCAGCAGATTCTCACCCGTCCGGCGGAGTACGACGTTATCGCCACCATGAACCTCAACGGCGACTACATCTCCGATGCGCTCGCAGCTCAGGTCGGCGGCATCGGTATCGCACCGGGCGCGAATATCAACTACCAGAACGGCTATGCCATTTTCGAAGCGACACACGGCACGGCGCCGAAGTATGCCGGGCTGGATAAGGTCAATCCCGGCTCGGTCATCCTCAGCGGCGAAATGATGTTCCGCTACCTCGGATGGAACGAGGCCGCCGACCTTATCATTTCCGCCATGGAAAAAACCATCGGACAGAAAACGGTCACCTACGATTTCGCGCGCCTGATGGAAGGCGCCATCGAGGTCAAGTGCTCCGAATTCGGTACCGCGCTGATTTCAAACATGTAACCCCTCGTCCATTACGTCACAAAGAAAGAGACAGCCCGCATGAAACGCAGCATCCTGTTTATTTCTCTCATGACATTGCTCGCCGGGGTCACCCTCCTCGTGGCCCAGCAGAACGATCTCATGGAAAAAAAGACTCTGCACGCGGAGAAAATTTTTCGCGCGCTCGCCCTCGGTGATCTTGCCCAGGTCAGCACAGAAGCTGACGCACTTGAAAAGGTGACGGTCGATGCAGGTTTCGCAAACCGCTCCGAGAGCTATCAGGAATACGGCAAGGAGTTTCTGAAAGTCGTCCGCGCATTGAAAAAGGAAGCGTCGAACGGCAACAGCGCAGGAAGCTACTATCAGTTCTCGCGCATGTCAGGACTCTGCTTCACCTGCCACGAACACGTTCGCGACAACAAGGATTAGACGGAAGGTTCATCCCATGTATCTCTACCATCAAGGAAAATACACGCGTCAGGCGCATGTCGGACTCCCCGAAGGCACCTTCGAGGAAGAACACGGGCGCCAGGGCTTTTTTGGCCCGGTGTCGCATCTCTACCGCCTTCATCCCCCGACGGACTGGATTCGCTACGAGGGTCCACTGCGCCCTCGAGCCTTTGACTTCAACAACGCGAAGCCGGCCGACGTGGATGATCCGCGCGGTGCACGCATGCGGCTGATGTTCAATAACGACGTCACGGTCAGCATATCCCGCCGCAGCGAAGCCATGCCGTACTATTTCCGCAACGGCGACGGTGACGAAATCTGGTTCGTGCACGAAGGCGAAGGACGCATCGAAACCGATTACGGTGAATTGGCATACGAAAAGGGTGATTACATCGTCATCCCACGCGTGACCACCTACCGCATTCACCCTTCGGTGAAGGAAAATTTCTTCCTCATCATCGAAGCGTATCCGCAGGTTACCGTCCCGAATATGCAGCAGAAAGGTCTGATCGGCGTGCATGCGCTGTTCGACATGTCGGCGATTACCCTGCCGAAGCTGCCAGAGCAGTACGACGAGCGCGCAGGCACGGAGCACGAGATCGTCGTGCAGCGCGAGGGCGCCTGGTCATCGGTGGTCTATCCGTTCAATCCGCTGGACGCGGTAGGCTGGAAAGGTGATTGCTATCCCTGGAAGATCAACGTGCGGGACATCCGCCCGGTGATGAGCCATCGCGTACATCTGCCGCCCCCGGCGCACACGACCTTCCTGATGAACAATGCCGTGGTCTGCACCTTCCTTCCGCGTCCGCTCGAGGAAGACGCCGATGCATTGAAGGTTCCCTTCTACCATCGCAACGCGGACTATGACGAAGTGCTGTTCTACCACGCGGGGAACTTCTTCAGCCGCGACAACATCCATCCGGGCATGGTGACCTTCCATCCCACCGGCATGCATCACGGACCGCATCCGAAGGCGCTGGCCAACATGCACAAGCTCGAGCGCACCGACGAAATCGCCGTGATGCTCGACACCTTCAACACGCTGCATATCGCCGACGAGGCCGAGGGCGTGGAGTGGAAAGACTACTGGCAGAGCTGGATGAAAAAGTAATTTCCCCGCATTTCCCGTTCGAAAAAAATCCCCCTAATTGGGGGATTTTTCTTTTTTCCTGCCGGAATCGCGTTGCTTCTGTTCGAGGATCGCGTTGACCTCGTCCAGCGTCATGCGATCCCACGCGTTGTCCTTGTGGTAATGCACGTAGATGGCATCCTGGAAAATGTCAATCTTCTCGATTCTCCCTTCGCCTTTCTTCGTGGTGATGCCGTATTCAAGCGGAGGGAAGCGCTTGAGCAGTTCTTCGTACAGCTGCGCCTCGTAGCTGAGGCAGCATTTCAGCCGACCGCACTGGCCAGCGAGCTTGAACGGATTGATCGTCAGATTCTGCAGCCGCGCCATGTCGGTGGAAATGGGTTCGAACATGCCCAGCCAGGAACTGCAGCACAGTTCACGGCCGCACACTCCGAAGCCGCCCATGCGCTTCGCTTCGTCGCGCGGCCCGATCTGCCGCAGCTCGATGCGCGTACGGTACTCCGCGGCCAGTTCGCGAACAAGCTGTCGAAAATCCACGCGGCCATCGGCAGTGAAATAGAAAGTGATGCGGTTGCGGTCAAACTGATATTCGACATCCACCAGCTTCATCGGGAGATCAAGTTTGTGAATCTTGTCGATGCAGATGTGAAAGGCGGTCTGCTCCTGCTCGCGGTGGAAATCGAGCACTTTCATATCCGTGTCGGCGGCGATACGAACGACCTTCCGGATTTCACCGGCACATGGACGCAGACGCAGCCGACTTTTCATGAACGCCGTCGACCCGACGCTGGCCACCATTCCCAGGTCGATGCCCTTCTCCGCTTCCACTATGACGTACGCCCCCTCGGCGAGTTCCAATCCCTGATCATTCACATAGTACCCGCGACGCTCTCCCTTGAACACCACTTCGGTGTGCGGTGCGACATCGGCGCCGTCGGTGGATTCCTTTTCATGGCAGCAACCCGATGCAGAGGATGCCGCGTCGACGCCTGCCTCTCCGTCATCGTGAAACGATGCGGGGCCGGTGGTGGGAGGATCCGGAATATCAGAGACATCTCCCTCTTCGCTCGAGTATACCAGCACGGCATCGTCGAGTTTATGCAGCTCGAGAGGAACTTCCTTTTCCTTCCGTTCTTCATCGCGCTGAATCGGGAATTCGTGGACCATATTCTACCTTTCTATCAAATCAGGCCATCCGCCGGGGCAATGCAACGCCGGAGGCGCTGGGAAAGCACGATCATCAGGTTTACAAGATGCACATTTTTCGCGACGAGGTCAACGCAGCGCTCGATCTCATCGATGGCACGGGAGCAGTCGGCATCGGGGTAGTGTTCCGCAAATTTCGTGATCGGCTCACGGAAATCAGTGTTGATGACCCGATCGGCCGCACCTTCCCGAACGGCCAGCACGTCACGGAACCATCCTCCCACCGCCATAAGAAAACGGATGAGTGTCTCGCGGTCCTCCTGGCTGAGGATTGCCTGGATGCGCTCCATTAATTTCTGCGGATTGTACATGACCACGGCGCGGAGATACGAAAGCACTTCGTCGCGCTTGATCAATCCCCCTTCGCGAACCATTTGCAGGGCAAGCCCGTAGCTTCCCGCCGAGAGCTGAGCGGCGGCGGCGGCGTCTTCCGGCCGGATATCAGGGAGACGCTTGAGCGCGCCGAGAATGGCCTCTTCGCTCAGAATGTCGAATCGTATCAGCTGGCAGCGGGAAATGATGGTCGGCAGAAGGGCATCCTTCCGCGCAGTGGTCAGAATCAGCTGCAGGTCCCCCGTGGGCTCCTCCAGCGTCTTGAGCAGGGCATTCGCGGCGCTTGTGTTCATGCGGTCGGCATCGCTTATCAGAACGACCGTGCGCCCGCCCTCTTCTGAACGGAAAGCCGCCTCGCGGCGGATATCGCGCACGCTGCTGATCTTGATACCCGCGGCCTTGGCCATGGCGATATGATGGTAGGGATTCTCGGCCTTCGCATCGATCTGTTCGTTCATTTCATCGAGTTCATCGGCGCTCAGCTTGTCGACTGCGCTGTCTTCGTCTGCCTTCGAAGGCATGGGGAATATCAGCTTCAGCCGCTGGTGCCGGAGGACGCTCATGGCCATGCAGCTCGGACAGTGCCCGCAAGGGTCGAATGTCCCTTCCCTGCAGTTGAGCGCGCGTGCGAACATCAGGGCCGCGGCGTCCTTGCCGACTCCCGACGGTCCGTGAAACAGCAGGGCATGCGGAATGCGCCCACTTTCGAACATGCTGCGAAGATGGCTTTTGACTCGTTGCTGACCGACGATGGAATCCCAGGACATACCGTTTCTCGTGCGGAGATGTGCGATGAACTAAAAAGCGTGGCCTATGCCGAATTGGAGCACTCCCTTGCGGACGACCTCACCCCAGAGTTGCTTTTCCCAGAACCAGCGGTTGTCCGCCGAAGAGGGATTGAACGCCTTCATGCCGAAGTCGACGCGGATCGGGCCGAAGAATAAATTGTAGCGAATACCGAAGCCAATGGCAAGGGCGGTCTGCGTGAGGTCGATATTCGAGAACTCCGTCCACAGATTGCCTGCGTCAGCGAAGGCCACAAACCAGAAGCCGTCGAGCCAGTTCCGCGTATTCGGGAAGAGATGCCAGCGCAGTTCCATGCTCATTTCAAGCAGTGCATTGCTTCCGAAAAATGCTGCGCTGGAGTCGGCAGCGAGCTCGCGGGCGGTCCAGCCGCGGATGCTCGACGCGCCGCCGGCATAATAGCGGCGGTTAGGCGGAACGGGAAGCCCTTCTTCCTTGCTCTTCCCGAAGCGGAAAATGCCGCCGAGGCGGAATTTCGCTCCGAATATCGTCGTCCTGTTGCGCGACATATCATGGAAGTACTTCGCCAGACCTTCCAGCTTCACGTACTGCGTTGATCGTATCCCCAGGGCCTCATTTTCCTGCGGCAGCGGACTGAGCCCGATCTGTTCGAGGTAGCCGGCCTCCTCGGCAATACCTTTGAGAGAATAGCCGTTCGACGGATTGAACAGATCGTCGGTGCCGTCTTCTTCGATACTGAACGAGCGGATGGAGTTGCGGAAATTGATCGTCTCGGTCGTGTCGAAATTGATATATCCCTTGCCGAGCAGGGCCTTGGCGTCGCCGCTGAATTCCGAAATTTCATAGGTCCAGCTCAGCTTCGCGCTGCTGCGTTTACTCAGGTAGCGCTCCGCTCCCATGACAAGCTGAAGGATGCTCCCGTCCGCGAGATCCTCCTCACCGACGAGACTGTACGTCCCCGCGAGATAGCCCGAATTCTTGTTCGATATAAGATACGGCTGGTCGAATCGCAGCTGCGAGGTGGCGATGTATGTACCGGTGATATTGCCAATACGCCCGAGCAGATTGAAGCGGGTGGTGAGCGTCTGCGCACCGGCAAACACGTTGCGCATGAGGAACGACACTTCACCGCCGGTGGTCAGTCCGTTAAGCTGGTTGTTGATGAGCACACCGGGGGCGATTTCGAAGCGCTGTCGCGGCTGCAGTTCGAGCAAAATCGGGACGAGGGAATCCTGTTGATTGGTGATTTCCGGATAGGTGGGGGAAATCGCCACGTAGGAGAACACCCCGAGGCGGTTGAGATTGGTCTCGGCGTCGTTTTGCCTGCTTCGCGAATAGATGTCGCCGTTTTTGAACTCCACACGGTCATAGACGATCTTTCGCGCGAGATTAAGTTCGTCGACGCCCTTGATGTCCTCCGTGATCGGACCGAAGAACAACCGGCGCCCGTGCCGGAACGCCATCTTCACGATAACGTTGTTGTCCGACAGCTTCCTCTCGACGATGATTGTATCGACGACGGCCCGGGGAAACCCGTTGTTGGCCAGGATTTCGAGGATGCGTGTGCGCTCTGCATGCACTTCGTCGGCGCTGTAGCGCCTGCCGGGCCGCAGCAGAGGCGATCGGTTGATTTCGCCGAGCACCATTGGCGGCAGGGCTCCGAGATTGCGATAGCTGACCGAATCGATCAGCGACGAAGGACCTTCGTTGATCGTATAGACAACGTCGACGGTCCTGCCCTCATCGTTGAGGGAATAGCTCCCCCCTACCGTCGCGGAGAAAAAGCCGTTGTTCGTGTAATACTGACGCAGCAGTGCGATGTCATCCTGGAAGGCCTGGAAATCGAAATAGCGTGGCTCCTGTGCAAGGGGAAAGCGGGAACCCAGGTTCTCATATATCCAGACGGTTAAGCCCGAGGGAGATTCCTGAATGCTGAGTTTCACCAACAAATCACTGTTGGAAAACGTCGTGTTTCCCTCGAAACGGATATCCGCCACCTGTACCGAATCGTAATACGAGGGGTCGATCTGTGCGTGAAGTGATTGGGAAGGGAATAGCAGGAAGGCGAAAATCAAACAGTATATTCCAGAGGACAGCCCAGCACGAATGTGCCGGGCTGCGCTGAAATAGCGTGTACGCGTTGCGTTAGTGTGTAAGGTTGCACGCAAAGCGATTAATAGTCGTTTTCCTCATCGCCATAGAAGAAATCTTCATCGACCGGATAATCCGGCCAGATGTCTTCGATGGATTCATACGTTTCATCCGGATCCTCAAGCTCCTGCAGGTTCTCCAGCACCTGTAAGGGAGCGCCAATCCGGGTTGCGTAGTCAATAAGCTCGTCCCGCGTCGCGGGGAACGGAGCGTCATCCAACCAGGAGGCGAGTTCCATGGTCCAAATCATGATCGATTTCTCCTATCGTAGAAGTGTTTAAAGAGGCGCAGAAGGACATCATTCCCCCTATGCACCGCGCCAATTATAGCGAATGGACTTCGCTTTGTCAAGAGAAATCAGAGAGGAAAAGCAGGGAATCAGTCAGAAATCGTTCGATTGTTGTCATCTTCCTCCCCGGCGGGCCGAAACAGGCAGCGCGCGTGCTTGTTGTGCAGACGATTGGCCTTGCTGCACCACACGCCGACTTCTCTCCGGCAGGCTCCCACGGCGCAGGGATCACTGAACGCCGAGTACTTGCAGCTGTAATCGCAATACCGGGGAAATTCGTCTGTCTTGGTGGTTTTCATGTGCTCTCCATCGTATCATCCGTCCATCGAAATCCCGCCGCCGCCGCCGCATTGACCAGTCCGAAGGTCATCCACAGCAAAAGCACGATTTCATGGTCTCCGAAATTGTATTCCGCCATGCCATTGACCAGGAAGCCGGTGAAGGCTGCCAGCGCGCCCAGCGCCAACGCCCCGGTGGCATTGCCTTTCTCTCTGCGTATGATGCGCCACTCCCTCCATGCGATTGCACCGAACAGCGCCAACATCGCGAGCAAACCCACGGCTCCATGCGTGGCGAGGACATGAATATATGTATTGTGCAGATGTCCGCCTTCGTCCTTGATGGCGTCTGGTACGTATTCACGATACATCATGTACATTTCACCGTCGCCCACGCCCACCACGGGGTGGTCGAGGAACATTTGCCAGCCGGTACGCCACATGCGCATGCGGCTCTGATTACTCTGCACCACGGCCTCACCGCCGGTTTCTCCCTTCAGCTCGGTCTTCTGTGTCGTGAACATCAGCGAGAGTCGTTCGCGATATTGCCGTGGCGCGATGAGAAAGACGAGCAATAGCACGACGGCGAGCGCAGGGATAAGCATGCGATAGCGCAGCGCGCCGATGAGGACGGCGCCCGCGGCGAAGCCGAGCCAGCTGCTGCGCGTCATCGTCAGCACAAGAGCGACGAGCATCAGGGCAACCGCCGCGGCGATGATGGCGCGCTCCCGGCGCGGAGTGCCGCGGTCGATCAGCAGCGGCAGAAACAGCAGCAGAAGGATCATCCGCAGACCGCCCCCGGTCATGTAATGCTGAAACAGACCCAGGCGCTCCTCGTTGCCGAGGATTTGATGCAGAATACCCAGAAGCGACTGCAATCCGGCTGCCACGGCGAGCACGATCAGAAAGCGGCGCAGGTCGCGGGATGCAGGGAACGCGGCGGGCAGAAAGAACACCACGAGGACAAGCAGAAGACGCTTCGCGCTGCCGAGCGAGGAAGCGGGATAGATGGCGAATGCGACCATCACGAGCACCGCGGCGGTCCACGCGAGAATGAAGCCGTCGATATGTGATGTCTTCAACACGCTGTGGGGATCAAGCAGCGCGAGCGCGAGAAACGCCGCTCCGGCGAAAGCAAACGCCACCGAAGAAAGCGCAATGGAGAACAGAACGCCGGCGGTCATCACCGTGAGGGAGACCGCCAGAGTGCGGCGGGAATACAGGAGAACCGTATCGCGCTGCATCATAAATGAAACTGCATTTCGTAGAGACGTTTGTACAATCCGTCCCGCGCAAGCAACTCGCTGTGCGTCCCCGTCTCCTCCACTCCCCCGGTATTGAGCACGTAGATGCGGTTGGCCCGCTGGATCGTGCTGAGCCGGTGCGCAATGACGATGGATGTGCGGCCTTCCATCAGATTTTCAATGGCTTTCTGCACGAGAACTTCCGACTCGGTGTCGAGCGAGGACGTGGCCTCGTCGAGAATCAGAATCGGGGGGTTCTTGTATATCGCTCGCGCGATCGAAAGCCGCTGCCGCTGGCCGCCCGAAAGCTTGACACCGCGGTCGCCGATCACGGTCTCATAGCCCTGCGGCGTCTCGAGAATGAAATCATGCGCGTTGGCCGCGCGAGCGGCTGCGAAAACACGGTCCATGTCGACCTCGCTTTCGCCGTAGGCTATGTTTTCGCGAATCGTGGCGTTGAAGAGAAAGGTCTCCTGTGTGACGATGCCCATCAGTCCCCGCAGCGAACGCACGGTGATGTCCCTGATGTCTCGCCCGTCGATTCGTACCGCGCCACTGGTCACGTCGTAGAATCGCGGCACGAGATCGACCAGGGTGCTCTTCCCCACCCCGCTGGGACCGACGATGGCCACGACCTCACCCGCCTTGATTTCAATGTTCACGCCCGAAAGCACTTCCTCGCCGGTGTCGTAGCGGAAGCGAACGTCATCGAAGATGATGCGGTCGCGGAAGGAGTCGATGTCGGTCGCGCCTTCGCGGTCGACGATGCGCGGCTGAATGTCAAGCACGCTGAAAACGCGCTCGGCGCCGGCCACGCCCTGCGAGATGTGATTCACTGTCTGTCCGAAGTATTTCAGCGGCTGCATCATCTGCAGCATCGCGAAGATGTAGGCGACGAACACGCCGCTCGACATGCCGCTGCGTCCGGAGAGAATTGCATCGCCCATGAACCACAGGATCACCACTACCACGAGCACGCTCAGTGTCTCTGTAATGGGCGAGGCCATGTCCCTGCGTCGCTTGATGCCGACGAAGGTTTGATAATAAGCCTGATTTTCAGTTCCGAATTTCCGGATCTCGTATTGCTCCGTACGGAAGGCGCGGATGATGCGCATGCTCGAAAGGCCCTCGTCGAGCACCGAGGTTAGCCGCGCGATGGACTCCTGCAGCACGTCGCTCTCCCGCTTGACCCAGTTGCCGATTTTCGTCAGGATATATCCAGTGACGGGAAGCAGGATGAAGGCGATCAGCGTCAGCTGCCAGTCGATGACAAGAAGGATTACGGTATAGACAAGAATCTGCGGCGGATCACGAAAGAGGCTGTTGACGACCGCGATTGCCGAATCGTTGACGAGCTGCACGTCGCTGATGATGCGCGACATGAGCATGCCCTTTTTCTCCTCGGTGAAATAGCTGAGCGAGAGCCGGTTCATATGCTCGTAGAGATTCCGCCGCAAATCGCGGATAATACCCTGCTCGGCCGGCGCCATGCTCCAGGATTGCGCGTATTGAAAGAGGTTCTTGAAGAAAAACGCCCCGATGATCATCACACACAGGTACTTCAACGCGGTGACCGCGTCTGTGGAGGCCATGACATTGTTCATCTGCGCGAAGGCCCAGCCCTTGAACGTGCCAATAGTAAACGGCGGCACGGGCTGCGGTGTGGGATACACAGGATCGAAGAGCACGTTGATGAAGGGAATGACCAGGATGACCGTGGCCATGTTGAACACGACGGAGAAGAACATGGCAGTCGAAGAAATCGCCAGGTTTTTCTTGTACGGGAGGATATGCCTGAGAATGCGTATGACGGTTTTCACGAAACGGGGTTCTCCGTGGTGGCTTCGAGATGGTCTAGTCCCCGCAGGCATCGCATGCGCGGATTCTGCTGCAACGCTGCGAAACGATCGAGGCAGCGCTGCGGCACCTCGGTACGGGGGTGGTGGAGATGAATCTGTATCGCAAGATGACGGAGCGAGCGGGGCTGAAGTCCAAGCAAGCGCAGTCGCAGTTCTATGTCACTGTCTTCGCCGCAACCCGGACCGTCGTAGCCCTCGTCGAAGCCGTTGATCGCGATCAGCGCGGCGCGATGCGCGGAAAAATTGCTGCCGAGCATGCCGCGGCGAGATCCATGTAATATGTTCCGCAATCGCGGGCTTTCAAAACGCAGACCATCCTCGACACGAGCGGCGCGCCCGCGCAGTCCGTCCCACCACATCCCCGGTGAAATACGCTCGAAGCGTCCGTTCTCCACATCGGGCAATGTCAGTTGCCGGGTCCACCGTTCGCTGGTTTCCACGCGCCGCCCGCAGAGATAATAGCCCTCCTCCTTCGCGGCCATGTGATCGGCGACGAACTCGCAGTGCGGGAGACAATCTCCGTCCGTAAAAATCAGGTACTCGCTTTCCGCCGCGCGGATTGCATTGTTGAGCATGACGTTCTTCCGCCAGCCCCTGTCATCGTGGCGAAGGTGCTGCACACGAAGTCCGTAGCGTGAGCGTCCCCCTTCGACGACATCGGCGATCTCCGGCCCGGACCCGTCGTCGGCAACGATCACTTCGAAATCCCTGAAGCTCTGCCGCGCACATGCGGCGAAAATCATGCGGAGATACTCGGGACGGTTGTACACCGCAACCACAAGGGAACAGGCCGGATTCATTGCGCGCCATCCGTGTCGGCCCTGGAGCCCGCATCCTCCCCGGCAGTGAGCGCACGCAGCAATGCGTCGGCCGTGCGCAAGGGCGATATCTCCGTCATGCACACGGGATCAGGACAATCAAGACGGCGGCAGCAGCGATTCTCGACGTCGTCGATGCTCAATACGGTCGCATGGTCGCTCCATGGCCCCTGACTTTTCGGATTGGATGGTCCGTAAAACACCACGACCGGTTTTTGCAGCGCCGAAGCGATATGCGTCGGACCACTGTCATTCCCCACTGCGGCAGCGCAGCGGTCCATCAGCGCCGCGGATGAACGAAGCGTCCCTTTCGGTTCGACCGAGACACGGCTGCTCACGCCGGCGATTGCCTCCGCATCGCGACGCTCGTTCTGGTTTCCACAAAACACGAGGAAATGCACATGCTGCAATCGCGAATCCTGTACCAGGCGTTGCCAGTGAGAGAGCGGCCATTTCTTCGATGGGAACCCCCCGGTGGGAATCAGGGCGACAACAGGCGTGTCGTCAGGAAGCGCGAGTGCCCTCCAGTCGTCCGCGGCCCGCGCCCGCTCCTCATAGGAGATGCGCCAGACAAGCGCGCGGCTGCGCTCGGGTATATCCATGCAGCCGAGGACAAAAAGGTTGAACTCAACCTCATGACCATGATTGGCATCGCGTGCCGACAGGCGATGTGTATAGAGCTTTTCCCTCAGCCGGAAGTCGAAACCGATGCGCACCCGCGCACCGCTGACCACGGAGTGAATCGCCGTCGCGGGCGAGCAGATCAGGTCGATCGAGAGATCGAAGCGGCGCTTCCGCAAACGCCGCAGGAAACCCAGCTGGTATCGCAGGCTCTCGTCTTCGAAGCGGATGATTTCATCGATGTCAGGATTGTTTTCCAGCACGAAGGCACTCGCGCTGCGCACCACATAGGCGATATGCGCGTCGGGATAGGCCAGACGCAGGTTCGTGAGCAGCGGTGTCGTCCACAGCACGTCGCCGATGCCGCTCATGCGGATCACTAAAATGGATTGCGCGGGAAATTTCATATCACAAAAATGCCAGCATGAAAGGGAGCACCATTACAGCTTGTAGCCGATAGTACGGAGAAACTGCTTGCGCACTTCGATATCCGCCTCGGTTTCAACGCCCTGCGTCTTCATGCCGTCGACCACGCCGAGGATGGCGCGGCCTTGTTCGGTTTCCGCGATAATCACCTCGGTGGGATTCGCGGTGGCGCAGAAGATGCGCGTCACTTCAGGCACCTGCTTGATCGTGTTGAGGATGTTGATGGGAAAGCCGTTGCGCATCATGATGATGAAGCAATGACCGGCAGCCAGGTTCGATGCATTCTGTACTGCGAGGTCCACCAGACCCTTCTCGTTGCCGATCCACCGCACCAGTGCGGGACCGGACGCTTCACAGAACGCGATACCAAATTTCATCGAGGGATTGGTCTGCACGATGGCTTCGTACACGTCCTCGACGGTTTTGATGAAGTGGGAATGGCCGAGGATGAAATTCATGTCCTCGGGCTTCTCGATGGGGACGACTTTCAATTCCATTGGAACCTCTCTGAAGGAATTACCTGTGTACCTGAAACAAAGTGTGCCCGAGGGGGCTTCCACGCAGCGCCCCGGCCTGTACTGCCGACAGCAAGTAGGTACCCGGAGCGAGTCCGGCGGTCTCGATCCGAACCATGCCGCCGGTAAAATCCATACGCCGCACTTCGCGTCCGAGTACGTCGCAGAGCAGCAGCGTCCCACCGGCATCGGCATCGGAAAAACGAACGGTCACCGTTTCCCCGCCGCGTGCCGGCTGCGGATACAGTGCGCGGATGGCGAACGTCGCGGGCGACGGCTCCGAATCCACGCCGACGGTTGCTTCGGTGAGCTGCACCAGCGCCGGGATGCGAATCGTATCGTCGTTGCTCAGCCGCATATGCACCGTTAGTTCATAATCCCCCGGGAGGAAGTCGTTGGTGTCCCACACGCCAAGTGTATCGCGATACCGCTGGATAATGGACGGCGGGGACTGCCAGAGCACGAGATCCGGGTTGTTTGTGTTGGCGGCGGTCATCCAGAAGGAAACGAAGTGCACGGGCACGTCCGCTCCGGCGAGGAAACGCACAGTGCCGTAGACCGGGACGCGCGCGTCGACCTCCGCCCGCCGGGGTTCGTCGACGGATATCACCGTGGCCACAGATCCCGCCTCTATCGTGGGCAACGACGGGAAGCTCGAATGAAACAGCGCGATGACGCCGTTGTCTGCCGCATGCGGAATATGCGTATTGACGGTGGAAGCCAGCACGATGATCTGTCCCCTGTTTCGAGCAATGATGCGGGCGGTAATCTGCGACTGGAGAATGAGCATGGTGGCGTCGTCGAACGCGGCGATGTATCCGCCACTGCCGTCGCAAAGGCTGCTCTGCACGGTCGCGTCGCTGCGTCCGAAGGCGATCACCTCGCCGAAAATGGAATTCGCGATGGTCAGCTGCACATTGTCGAAGGAATAGAAATTCCACACCGCGACCGTGCAGCGCTCGAAGCGCACCTCCCGATCGTCCGCCGGATAGCGGCTCTGCTGCAGTGTCGCATTGTTGACCAATCCCGTTACGTTGGCCGAGCCACTGCCGCGGAACATTGCGCCCACGGCGAGAATATCGCTGTCGCGAATGGTAGCGGTACAGCCGCCTTCAAGCATGAGTCCCCACAGCAGTCCGAAGCAACCGTCCCATTGTACGTGGTAATCGAACCCTGCCGCAGCCACGGCGGAGTCTGGAAACGCATACGTCCCCGTCACTTGAGAGCCCGGGAGCGCCGTCTCGAGCGTAGAGGAGGCAGGCAGCGTCAGCCAGGTAAGCATGCCGGTGCAGTTGCTGAAGCTGCCCCGCGCGTGATCGAAATACAGGAATTCGCCGAGCTGCTGGCTTCCGTCGGCTTCGATGCTTGCGTATTTGTCAAGGACCGTCGTGGTAATTCCCGCGGTCGTCGTCGTGCCGTCGAGCCGCCAGACCGCCGTATCACTCACTGCGACGTTGAGATTGTAGCCCCCGCAGCTGAGTATGGCGTTATCGAGCCAGAGTGAGGCTTTATTCACGATGGTGATGGCGCGTTGATAGGGGAAGTCCTGTTCCATGGCGAGCGGACCACCGTGCACCTCGAGCCGGGCACTGTTCATGAGTACGATATTCCCCGTGACGCGCAGTGCGACGCCGTTGATTTTCAGCGTACCGTTATTGACGACGATGACGTTCCCCTCAACCTCAAGCAGGTCGTTGATCTCCCGCACCTCGTTCGCGTTGGGGAAGCCGACGATCAGGTCGCCGGCGGCCGCAGCCGCGGCGAGCTCTTCCGGGACAGGAAGCGCTGCGCGCAGCGGAGTGTGCATCTGCGCCGTACAAACAGAATAAAGAGCGAAAATAGACGAAAGGACATAGAAAACTGGGATATATGCGCGCATATTTCGTATATTTCAGCGTTGATTTACACATTTGTTCAGGGAATGAATAAAGTACGCTTTTTGCGAAAAAGCTCCAATTTCATTAATCCCGCGGTTCGGAACCACAGTGCGGCTCCATGCGTTTTATTAGAATGAGCCGTTTTTGAAAAACTCGATTTCTTCTATCAGGAAACACTACATTTTCCATCAACACCAGAGGTGAGTTATGAAGACCTTCCGTATTCTGACGATGGTTGCGCTTGCAGCGCTGCTTTCATCCGCGTTCAGTGCCTGCGACGACAACACCACCGATCCGGTCGATACCGATCCCGTGCTTGCAGCGCCCTCGAACCTGAAAGCCGCGTCCGCGAATAACGCCGTATTTCTCTCCTGGACGGCTTCCATCGACGAAGGCGAGAGCAATTTTGGAAGTTATGAGATTTCCGTTCTCAACAAGTCGACCAACGAAACGCTCGCCCCCCGCACGGCCGGCAAGGGTATCACCAGTGTGCGCGTGGACGGACTGACCAACGGCATCCGCTACCAGTTCACGATCCGCTCCGTGACCAATCTCGGCAAGGAAGGCACGACCTTCTCGACCATCGAATGGTCGCCGGCGTTCCGTCAGACCACCGATCTCAACGGCCTGCCGATCAAGGTGTACGCGACGACTTCCACCTCCTTCAACAGCGCCATCGATCTTTACAATGATCAGGGCAAGGCCGAAGTCATCCCGCAGTCGGGTCAGACCTTCAAGGATCGCGGCGATCTCTACCTCTATGCACAGAGCAACACCTCGACGCTTTCGATCATCAGCCCCGACCAGGCCAACAACCAGGGCATGGTCACGCAGTTCTCGAACGCCACACCTGTCGACATCGACGACCTCGACGCACAGCTCGCCATGGATCCCCCGACCGATGCCAGCTACACACAGAAGGAACTGACGCTCAACAACGGTACCGTCAGCGCCGGCAAAGTTTACTTCGGACGCATTGTGCGCGGCACCGACATGTTCTACTTCCGCCTGCTCGTCAAGAAGGGCGGCAACGGTACGCTCGTTCAGGGCAGCGGGGCCGACCGCTACATCGAGATGGTCGCGTCCTTCCAGAACGCACCGAACAATCCGTTCGCAAAGCACTAATCGTGGCAGTATAAAGCGCTTCGCGCTTTATACGACGTGGGACGTAGGACATAGGGTTCAATAGTCTGAAACCACGCCCCTCGATCACGCGAAAGCCGTCAGTCACTCGAATTCCACGAATGGCTGACGGCTTTGCAATATATGTCCTACATAGCGAGGCACGCGGCAGTGCCGCGTTTGCGGCAGTGCCTTGTGCCGAGCTCTTTCCCCTGCGCTTCGAATTCTCTATCTTGCGGAGAAACGCAATCCATCAGCTGCGCAGGTGCCGAACCGAACGCAGTGACCATTTATTACTACGAGGGTATGCACATGGACTTCAAAAAATTCCGCGTTGTTCTTGTCATTGCACTGCTGGCGTTCGCCACCGCATGCGACGAAGAGAGCACCGGCCCGGTAGACGCCGATGTCTCCGCTCCGACCACCATTCGCGCAGCCTCCGCAAGCGAAGCGATCATTCTGAATTGGACGCCATCGGTGAGCGAAGGACAGGATAATTTCGGCGGCTACAAAATCACGGTGTTGAACAAAACGACCAACGAGTCTTTCTTCGAAAACGCACCGAAAGGCAGCGGCCATACCATCACGGGGCTCAGCAACGGAACGCGATACGACATTTCAGTGCGCGCCGTTACGTCGATGGACAAGGAAAGCGCCGATGCGGCGACCATCGAATGGGCCCCCGCCATCCGTCGCGACGTGAATCAGGACGGACAGGAAATCCGGGTCTACGCCACGACATCGAGCAGCTTCAACAGCGCGGTGGATCTTTACAATGCGAGCGGTATCTGTGAGGTCATCCCGCAGTCAGGGCAGGAATTCAAGGATCGCGGCGATCTGTTCGTGTACGCACCGAACGAGACGTCGAACTTCCTGGTCATCCGCACGCCGAGCGCGGCGAACAATCAGGGCCTGGAAACGCAATTCTCTACCGTCTTTTATGACAGCGATGATCTCGACAACCAATATGCGACCACCCCACCGGCGACGGGCACGTACACTTCACCTGAAGTCACGCTGACCAACGCCACCGTGAGCAGCGGGAAAGTCATCTACGGCCGACTGAAGCGGAGCACGGATTACTATTATTTCCGCCTGCTCGTCAAGCGTAGTGGGAGCGGGAAGCTCGTGCAGGGCAGCGGTGCCGACCGCTACCTTGAATTGTCGGTCTCCTTTCAGCATATCCGCAACATCCCCTTCGCCAAGCACTGATCCTGATCCGGAAGGCCGCCCGTAACGGCGGTCTTCCATTTTCTTCCCGAATCTTTAGCGAGCCCGTAGTTCAACCAATGCACTGGAGTCAACGCGCATGCTTCCATCATTTTACACCGACGATGGCAGCGGTCTGCCCCTGCTGCTCATCCACGCGTTTCCGCTCAACGCGGCGATCTGGCAGCCACAGCGCCGCGACCTCAGACATCATTGCCGCGTCATCTCATTCTCCCTGCCCGGTTTCGGGCGCGGCGGCGATTTCGTGTCGGGAACAACCATCGACGATTGCGCCGATCTGGCCGTCGAGCTGCTGGACGAACTGAATGTCCGGCAGGCGGTAGTCGCGGGCTGTTCGATGGGCGGCTATATCACCCTCGCCATGTACCGGCGTCATCCCGACCGGATGCTGGGGATGATCCTGGCCAACACGCGCGCGGGGGGCGATACGTCCGAGGCAGCAGCGAACAGGCGAACCCAGGCCCAGACGATCCGCGGTGGCGGACTGGATTCCTTTCTCGCGGGCATGCGCGAGAAACTTGTCGGACCGAGCACACGGGAGAGCGCGCCCGACGTACTGCGCCTGCTCGATGAAATGCTCGGCACGGCTACCGTCGAAGGAACGGCGGGCATGCTGGAGGCCATGGCCCTGCGCGACGATTCTTCATCGCTGCTTGCCTCCGCGGCGGTTCCGGTCTGCCTCATCGCCGGCGAGGAAGATACACTGATCCCACCCTCGGAAGCCGAACAGATGCTCGCGCTGCAGCCAAAGGCGGAACTGCACGTGCTGCCGAACAGCGGGCACCTGAGCTGCCTCGAGCGGCCGATGTTGTTCAACGGCGCCGTCGAAGGTTTCCTTAAAAAGCACTTCCCTCCAGATCATGGCTGAAGCACGCAGCCTGCAGACGCCCGCGTGGCTGCGGACAGGCGGACTCCTCGGAGGGTTCGCCGCCGCCGTGCTGCTGCTTGCCCTGCCGGCTCCCGCGGGGTTGAGCGCGGGGGGACAGGCCGTACTCGCCACCGCTGCGCTCATGGCAGTATGGTGGATCACCGAGGCGCTGCCCATCCCCGTCACGGCGCTTCTCCCCTTGGTACTCTTCCCCCTCCTCGGCGTCATGCCCATGGCCGACACTGCCGCACCATACGGACATCACCTGGTCTTCCTGTTTCTCGGGGGCTTCGTGCTCGCGCTTGCCGTCGAACGCAGCGGACTGCACCGCCGCATCGCCCTGCGGGTCATTCTCATCGTCGGCGAAGGTCCGTCGCGCCTGGTCTTCGGCTTCATGCTCGCCACCGCCGTGCTGTCGATGTGGATTTCCAATACCGCCACCGTGATGCTCATGCTTCCGATAGCGCTGGCCGTCATCGATCAGATGCGGGGCAAGGATGAATCCCGCGGCGGTTCTCCATTCGCCGTCGCCCTGCTCCTCGGACTCGCGTACTCTGCAAGCATCGGCGGCGTGGCGACGCTCATCGGCACTCCGCCGAACATCGTGCTCGCGGGCGTGCTGGCGAAACTGTATCCCGCCGCCCCCGAAATCGGCTTTGTAGAATGGATGATGTTCGGGTTGCCGGTCGCCGTCATTTTTCTTCCGATCTGCTGGCTCCTTCTGGTGCGCGTGCTGCCGGCCTCGCGACTGCGCGAGACGGAGCGCAAGACAAACGGCGGCGACGCACTGCGTCAAGCCCTGCGCGCACTCGGACCGATGCAGCGAAGCGAACGTCTGGTGCTGGCCGTGTTCCTGCTTACCGCTGCGGGATGGGTTTTCCGTGCGCCGCTCAATATCGGGGCGCTGCACCTCCCGGGATTGACCCTGCTCTTCCCGGAAATCACGGATGCCACCGTCGCGATGGCATCGGCGCTTCTGCTGTTCCTGCTGCCCGGCCGTGAGGGCGGGGCGCTCTTTTCATGGAATGAAATACAGCGCGGCATTCCCTGGGGAATCCTTCTCCTTTTCGGGGGAGGCTTCGCGCTGGCGGAAGGGATGCGGCAGAGCGGTGTGACGCTGTATCTCGGAAGCTGGCTTGTCGGACTCGAGGGACTCCCGCTCTGGCTCACCATCCTGCTGATCTGCACCTTGCTGAGCTTCCTGACCGAACTGACCTCGAACACCGCCACCGCCACGATTCTGCTTCCGGTACTCGGGTCCGCTGCTGTCACGCTCGGCTACAATCCCCTGCTGTTCATGGTGCCAGCGGCGCTGAACGCCTCATTCGCTTTCATGCTCCCGGTCGCCACGCCGCCGAACGCAATTATTTTCTCTTCTTCATTCATCTCTATTCGGCAAATGGCCGCGACGGGATTTCTGCTGAATATTGTCGGTGTGCTGCTTGTGACGGGATTGATGCTTCTCCTGGGTATGGAAGTATTCGCAATCGATCCGTCGACTCTGCCGACGTGGGTGCATTAGATAGGATGGCCGCAGGGCGGGAAAGGAGAAACGGTCAAGCAGTGGGCCATGTTGAACATTGCATCACTGGCGCAGGGGAGGAATGGTCAGGGAGTGATTTTTGAACTACCGTTGTCTTGGAATTTGTCGATGGAACCGTCAAATTGATTGCTGTGCCTGAGAAACCACTTATGCGAAGAATCCCGGGAATGAAGCGTTTTTCAATTGAAAGTTCTTTTATTGTCATCGCCCTGGTACTGTCCCTGGCTTTGCCCGACGCGATGTACGCCCAAAACTCCTTCCGACTTAAACGCACGAAGAAGGAGAGCATCCCGATCAACGTGGCGTTGATGGCCGGATACAACGGCATGTCTGAGCCTGCGGATATCCTGCAGGACAAGTTTGAAAACACCAACCTGACATCGATCGGGGGATTGGCGCTCGGTTTACAGGCCATGATCGAACTTGATACCGTGCTCGTGCGCATCTGGGTCGGCGCGGAGGGCGGCTATTACCGTATGATGAAGCGGGCGCTCTACGATGATCCCGGCGTCCACTATATCGGGGAGGAAGGTCCCGTCGAAGCCATCGAATCGCTCTGGGGCATCGGCGCCAATGCCTTTGTCGCCTTTGGTCCGGTCGCGCAGATGACCCTGCTTCTCGGGGGGGGAATGCAATATCAGGATGCGCGTCTCGACAAGCAGCTACCGATCGAAGGCACGCTCACCGAAGACCGGATCATACCCGTGGCCCTCGCCGCCTTGAATGTCATGCTGCTCGAATACGATCACGGCAGCATTGATGCGCAGCTTCGCGGTCTGAAAGGATTCGGCGATTACGGCAATATCCAATTCCAGTCCATGCTCGCCTTCACCTTCAATTTCTGATCACCCTCCCGGCGGGTCAGTCCTCTCCGAGGGGAACCGACACGCTCACCGCTCCACGAAGATCTCCCTCGCTGTAGCCCGTGGCCAGGTCGGAGGGATACTGTTCGTGGATAGCCTGACGCACGTCGTCGGCGAGGCTGGTTGACGGGCCATGACAACCGAGGCAGGGCTTCTTGATGGTAATGGGCTTGAGAAAGCGCAGCATTTCGCGGTCATCCTCACGGACTACTTCGACGTAGGCGGTCGAAGCATCGATCTCTCCGCGCTGCGCCAACTGTGCGAAATGTGCGAGCACGCGGCGCTCGAACACGTCGGGAGCGTCGACCGGGTTCCGCGTCTTTTCCGTCACACGGCGTATCACCACGCCCTCCTCCGCCCCGACCAGCGTACTCAGCTCCTGCGCGCGGTTCGAGCAGTGGGTGACGGTGCCGGCGAGTCCGCGCTCCTTGATGCTTTTCTGCACCTCTCCCATCAACGTGCCGGTCAATTTTTCCGTCGCCCGTCGGGCTGTGGCCTCGGCGTCGGTACGAATCTTGTTCGCCTCGGCGGCGTCGTTGCTTCCGCCGCAGGCTGCGAGGACGAGCAGCGAAAGCGCCACCGTCCATATCCCTCGTTTCCATCCCAGACGCGTCCGTGGAACGCTTGCGCATGTCATCGTCGTATCCTCCGCGAGTTAGGGAACATGGGGCCGTTCACCGCCATTCTACGAAACCAAAACTCCGGATGCAATATTCTCAACTTCATTCACAGGAGTCGTTGACGCGAATATCAAATATTAATAGATTGATACATTCTTTCCACTGGCGAGCTACCAATGCCCCGACTCCCAAAGAATCTGTATAATCCCATCAGCCTCATCGGCACCGGCGTAGCGCTGGTCTCGTTCGGAACGGTGGTCGTGTTCTTCCTTATGGATGTACTCGGCTATACCACCTCGCCGTACCTTGGCATTTTTACCTACATGCTCATCCCGGGAATCATGATCCTCGGGTTGTTCCTGATCCCGATCGGGGCCTTCCTCGAAAGACGGCGTCAGAAAAAACATGGGACGGAACGGCGCAAATACCTCGTGCTTGATTTCAACGATCCCGCACACCGCACCGCGCTGATGATTTTCACGGTAGTGACCATGCTGCTTGTCGTCGTATCGGCTGCCGGGACCTATCAGGCCTACAACTATTCCGAGTCCGTCGAATTCTGCGGCGAAGTCTGCCACGTGGTGATGGAGCCTGAATACGTTGCCTATCAGCATTCTCCGCATGCCCGCGTTCGCTGCGCGGAATGCCATATCGGCGAGGGCGCGGACTGGTTCGTGAAAGCCAAGATCTCCGGTTCCTACCAGGTATACTCTGTCCTTTTCGAGAAATACAGCCGTCCGATAGAAACGCCGATCGCCAACCTGCGTCCCGCGCGCGAGACATGCCAGAAATGCCATTGGCCCAACGTTTTCACGGGCGTCAAGGAACTGTCAAAGACCTATTATCCGATCGATCCGACGGAGACCGAACCGTGGACCATCGTCATGAATCTGAAAATCGGCGGTGGTCAGAGCGAGCTCGGACCGACCAACGGCATTCACTGGCACATGAACACGGCCAACAGCGTCCATTATTATGCGACCGATAACAAGCGCCAGGAGATTCCCTGGGTTGAAGCGACGGATCTCGCGGGCAAGACCACGATTTACCGCTCCACGGACTCGGAATACGACGAGAAGGCCGTGAGCAAGTTCGAGAAGCGGCGGATGGACTGCATCGATTGCCACAACCGACCGTCGCACATCTACTATCCTCCCTTCCGTACGGTCAACGACGCGATGGCGCTCAACCACATCGACAGCACGCTGCCCAACATCCGCGCGGTCGCCTCCGCGGCGTTGACGCAGGAATACCGGAACAAGAACGAGGCGATGCGCATGATTCCCAGCTTCGTACGCCGTGAACTCAAAACGCATGCCCCTGCACTGATGGCCGCGAAGAAGAATGACGTCGACCGGAGCATCAGGGAAATCCAATCCATCTACACGCGCAATTTTTTCCCTGAAATGCGCGTGTCGTGGGAGCATTATCCGAATAACATCGGGCACACGTTCGATATGGGCTGCTTCCGCTGCCACGACAACAAACACGTGTCCGACGACGGCAAGGTGATCACCAACGACTGCAACGTCTGCCATACCATCGTCGTACAGGGTCCGACCCGCGATCCGAAGCAGGATATGCGCGGAATGGAATTTGTGCACCCCGCTGATATCGACGAAGCATGGCGCGAAGTACCCTGCGCCAACTGCCATCTGGGCGTGTAAGAGTGTCGGTGAAATCGAACACCCCGATTTTCACCTCCATTCATGGATTCCGACCTTCTGTTCCCGTAGTAAAAAATCGCGGGCAACATTGGAAAAATGCCCGCGATTTTCGATTTTTAACTGACAATCTTTTGCAGTGCAAACTGTTTCCTGTAGCAACGATATTTCCGCAAATATAAATAGACGCACATCCCCTCCCCCCTCCGAAAGGAAGCTTTTTTTATGCCCAAAAAAAAGACAATTTCATCCTTGGTATGGATCGCCGCACTCGCGCTGCTGACCGCGACCGGCGCATTTGCACAATCCGTTGAAGACTGCCTCGCCTGCCATAGTGACAATGAGCTCACCATGGAGAGAAAAGGACGCGAGGTTTCGTTGTTCGTCAATCATGCCATACTCAAGAAATCAAGCCACGCAAAGCTGGCCTGTGTTTCCTGTCACACGGGGTTCGACCCCGAAAACATTCCGCACAAGGAAAATATCCAGCCGGTGCAGTGCACGAGCTGCCATCAGGATGCGGTAGTCAAACACCAGTTCCATTCCGTCCAGCTCGCTCTTGCCAAACAAAACGGAACGCTGCAGAATGCCTGCAAGCAGTGCCATGGCCAGCATGACGTTGTCAAACTTGACAATCCGGCCTCGCCGTTCCACTACAGCAACCTGACGCAGACCTGCGCCAAGTGCCATCCCGATGTCGCCAACACCTTCGGCGCGTCCGAACACGGCAAGGCGCTGAGCGAGGGCTTCAAGGGTGCCCCGAACTGTATTTCCTGCCACTCGCAGGATGTGACCGGTCATCAGGGTAAGCTCAGCAAGGTCGAGACGAAGAAAATCCAGGAACAGCTCTGTCTGCAGTGCCATGCCGACAATCCCGATGTGCGCAAGCGCATGGGCCCCACGGCGGCGTTCATTCAATCGTACGAAAAAAGCGTCCACGGCGCGGCCCTGCTGAGCGGCAACGGGGATGCGGCCAACTGCGTATCCTGCCACGGCAGCCACGAGGTGAAGCGCAGTTTCGACCCCGATTCGAAAGTCAACAAGCTTCACATCGCAGATGATTGCGGTAAATGCCATAAGAACATCGCCGCTGAATACAAAACAAGCATTCATGGCCAGGCAATCGCACGCGGGAACCTGAGTTCCCCGATCTGTACCGATTGTCACGGCGAGCATAATATCCTCAAGGTAACCGACTCCAAGTCTCCGGTCGCACCGCAGAATGTCTCGCGCCAGGTCTGCTCTCCCTGCCACAGCTCGCTCGCGCTTTCCGAGAAATACGGCTTTGACTCGGAACAGACCCGCACGTATGAAGACAGCTATCACGGACTCGCCCTGGTGGGCGGTTCGAGCGAAGTGGCCAATTGCGCCAGCTGCCACGGCGTCCACAACATTCTTCCGTCGAGCGATCCGAAGTCCCAGATCAACAAGGATAATCTGGTGCACACCTGCGGCCGATGCCATCCGAACGCCAACGTGCGCTTCGCGACGGGGAAGATTCATTCGACCGAAAAAGATGCGCAGGACGAGCCTCTGCTCTACTGGATCGCGACGATATACATCATACTGATCATCGTGGTGATCGGCGGCATGCTGCTGCATAACGTGCTCGATTTTCGCCGGAAGGCGATCAACAAGCTCAAGGTGCGCCGCGGTCACATGCCGCATCACGGAGGCAGTTCACGCCTGCACATCCGCATGACCTTGAATGAACGATTGCAACATGCATCCCTGCTCACCAGCTTTTTCCTCCTCGTGTTCACCGGCTTCATGCTCCGCTTCCCCGAGGCCTGGTGGGTCGAAGGCATCCGCAGTCTCAGTGGACATGTGTTCGACGCCCGCTCCATCATCCACCGCATTGCCGGTGTGGTCATTATCAGCGCCAGCGTCTACCACATTTTCTATCTCGCCATGACCACCCGCGGACGCCAGCTCTTCATGGATCTACTGCCGCGCATCAAGGACGCCACCGACGCTGTCGGCGTGCTCAAATACAATCTCGGCCTCTCGGAAATCAAGCCGAAATTCGACCGCTTCTCCTATATCGAGAAGAGCGAATACTGGGCCCTTGTGTGGGGCAACATCGTCATGGGTGCCACTGGCATCATCATGTGGTTCGATGAATTCTTCCTCGGCATCTTCACGAAGTTGGGGTACGACGTCGCCCGCTCGATTCATTACTACGAGGCCTGGCTCGCCACACTCGCGATCCTGGTCTGGCATATCTACTTCGTCATCTTCAACCCGGATGTGTACCCGATGAACCTTGCATGGCTCAAGGGTTCATTGACCGAAGAGGAAATGGAAGAAGAGCATCCGCTGGAGCTCGAGCGCATCCGTGCCGAGCGCGGTGAAAAAGACGGCGAGGATGAAGGCGACATGATCGACATACCGACCAGCGGCGACTGATCAGCCAACGGTGCATTGAATTGTTCGAAAGGAACTCTCATGAATAAGCTGCAGGCAATCCGGCATGGCAGCCGGGCAGGGATACACTCCCTGCCCGTGCTGCTGGCCGGCGTTTTCATGTTCGCGCTTGCCGTCCCGGCCTTCGCGCAGGATAACGCCGACTGTTTCATGTGTCACGAAGACAAGGATCTTCGTGGTACATACAAAGGCAGATCCCACTCGATGTACGTCGACGCCAAGGTGTTCAAGAAATCCGTCCACGGAGAGTTCGAGTGTGTCATGTGTCACCTCGACGTGGACCCGGATGATCTTCCGCACGACGAGACGCTCGCTCCTGTCGACTGTTCCCCCTGCCACAGCGAAGTGGCGGAGAAGCAGGCGCGTTCGCTGCACGGCAAGGCGGCGAAGCGCGGCGATCCTCTCGCGCCGACATGCGCCAGCTGCCACGGCAATCACAACATCCTCAAGAAGGACGATCCGAAATCTCCGGTCCGTGCATTCAACATCCCCTTCCTGTGCGGCACCTGCCACCGTGAAGGTTCACCGGTGACAAAGCAGCGTCTGATTCACGAAGACCATATTCTCGAGAATTACACCGAGAGCATCCATGGCATCGGACTGCTGAAGAAGGGTCTGGTCGTCGCCGCGACCTGCATCTCCTGCCACACATCGCATGAAATGCTCCCGCATACCGACCCCGCTTCCTCGATCGCCCGAAAGAACATCGCCACGACCTGCGCCAAATGCCATGTGCAGATCGAACAGGTACACGTGAAGGTTATCAAGGGCGAACGCTGGGAAAAGCAGCCGCATCTCATGCCGGCGTGCGTCGATTGCCACCAGCCGCATAAAATCCGCAGCGTCTACTACGATCAGGGCGTCGCCGACGCCCAATGTCTCTCCTGCCATCAGAAGCCGAACCTGCGCAGTGCCGAAGGGAAGTCGATGTATGTCGATTACCAGGAAATCGGACATTCTCGTCATAAGACAGTTTCATGCAGCCAGTGCCATTCCGGCGTCAACCAGTCACACAAGCGTTCCTGCGACACCATCGAGAAAAAGGTGGACTGCGCGAGCTGCCATCCCGAGATGGCCGAGAAGTACGCAAACAGCATTCACGGGAAGAAACTCGCCGCCGGCGACCCGAGCGCCCCTGCCTGTGTCGACTGCCACGGCACGCACAGCGTGCTTGCGAAGACCAACCCCAATTCCCGCACTTTCCCGACCCGCGTTCCCAGCCTCTGCGGCGAATGCCATCAAGCCGGAAAGAAAGGCGCGGCGCGCGTCGCCAACAAGGAAGACGTCGTCGGGCATTACATCGAGAGCATCCACGGCAAAGGCCTGTTGCAGAGCGGTCTCGTCGTCACGGCGCAGTGCACCGATTGCCACACGGCGCATGAAGTGCAGCCGAGCAAGGATCCAACCTCGAGCGTGAATCACCGCAACGTCGCTTCCACGTGCGGGAAATGTCATCACGGCATCGAACAGCAGTTCGGGCAGAGCATTCATAGCCGTCTCGTCAACAAAACCGACAAGCAGTTGCCTACCTGCAACGACTGCCACAGCGCGCACACCATTCGGCGCGCCGACACACAGGGCTTCAAGCTTGAAATCATGGACCAGTGCGGCCGCTGCCACGAGAAAATCGCCGAGACCTATTTCGACACCTATCACGGCAAGGTCTCACAGCTCGGGTATACCAAAACGGCCAAATGCTACGATTGCCATGGCGCACATGATATCCTTCCTCCCAGCAACCCCAAATCCCATCTGAGTCACGACAACGTCGTGAAGACCTGCCAGAAGTGCCATAGCGGCGCAAACCGCCAGTTTGCCGGCTATCTGACCCATGCCACGCATCACGATCCGGACAAGTATCCGTATCTGTTCTGGGCATTCTGGGGGATGACCGCCCTGCTCGGATTCACCTTCCTCATCGGCGGCGCGCATACCATTCTCTGGCTGCCGCGCGCGCTGCAGTGGCGCAAGCAACTGAAGGAAATGGAAGAATCGGAAGAATACGACAACTTCGAATTTGACGAGAATGCGAGCGCCGGAGGCACCGAACCCCCGCCCCACATCGATTCCGACGAAAAAGGAAAGGAGAACAGCTGATCCATGTCTGAAATTCGGACCCCACGAAGCCCGCGGCAGTTCCAGCGCTTCACGCGACTCGAGCGGCTGCTGCACATCCTGATGATCGTCAGCTTCATCAGCCTGGCGCTCACGGGCATGACGCTCAAGTTTTCCTATACCGGCTGGGCGGTGATCCTCTCGCATATTTTCGGCGGATTCGAATTCGCCGGCTACATCCACCGCGCGGCCGCCAGCATCATGTTCGGCATTTTCGTCGCCCATATTTATGACCTTTCGATCACAAAGCGCCGGGAATACGGCAGTTGGAAGGCCCTGCTCTTCGGCGAATACAGCATGATCCCCAACGGCAAGGACTGGCAGGATCTGAAGGGTTCCCTGAAATGGTTCCTCGGCAAGGGCCCGCGGCCGCAGTACGGGCGCTGGACCTACTGGGAAAAGTTCGATTACTTCGCCGTCTTCTGGGGCATCTTTGTTATCGGATCAACGGGTCTGACACTCTGGTTCCCGGAATTCTTCACCAACTTCATGCCCGGGTGGATGCTCAACGTCGCCACCATCATTCACAGCGACGAAGCCCTCCTCGCCACCGGTTTCATCTTCACGGTGCATTTCTTCAACACGCACCTGCGTCCCGAGAAATTCCCGATGGATCTCGTCGTCTTCACCGGACGCATGCCGCTTCATGAACTGAAGATGGACAAACCCGAGGAATACGATAAACTCAAGAAGGCCGGGCAGCTCGAAGAATTCATGGTCGAGGCATATCCCCCCGTCGTCGAACGCGCCATCCGCATCTTCGGTTGGACCGCACTCGTCACCGGCTTCAGCATGGTCATCTGGATCGTCTACGCGATGATCTTCACGTATCGATAGGCGTCTCCCGACAAGACTTCCTAAACGGCTCCGGTTTCCGGGGCCGTTTTTGTTGAGGGACATCACCTGGAGGATGCGCCTTTAGGCTCGTCCACGAGCGAAAGG
>JACZJN010000203.1 GCA_014860565.1 Bacteroidota bacterium | reverse complement strand
CTCCAGGCACATCCCCCACGCGCAGTCTGCGCCGTGGATCGTCGTGCTGCACTCCCTGCGCCATCTGCGGATGTCGATGATCTACTGGCGCGTGCATCGAACGGTGAAAGGCGCTGCGATCGCTGCGATCGAGAAAGCGGGGCTGGCATCGAAGCTTTACGACCGGAAGATCGGCGACGTACCCGTCTCGCTTGTTCCGCCGCTTTCCGGCCGGTACCACTGTGAGGACATCGATCTCGCGGCACGGCGATTCAGCTTTCTCCTCGACGTCGAGACACTGCCTGTGGCTCCATCCGCGATGCGTGCGGCGGTGGCACGAAAGCCCCTGCTCTGGCAGTTTCACTTCGGGTATCACGACTATCTGCTCGCCCTGCTGGAAGCCGAGGCGGAGTCCGCACACAAACGCACACGTCTGGCAGGGGCGGTGCTGGATTTCATCGTGGAATGGAGCGAAGTGTTCCCGCTGCATGCCGCGGGAGCGCGGCACAGCGCATGGCACCCGTACGTGCTTTCGATTCGCATTGAAAGCTGGGTGCGTCTGCACGCACTGCTGCTCGCGGCGGGCATCAACGAAACGGACGTCCGTCTCATGCGTCTCGCGGAGGGGATCGAACGCATGACCCGCGTGCTCCAGCGCAATCTGGAGAAGGGCACGATGGCGAATCACCTGCTGCGTAATATCAAGGCGCTGGTATTTGCCGGACTGTATCTCGATACGCCCGCCGGAGCGCAGGCGAGGCGCATCGGCATGAAGCTACTTGATCGTGAACTCGAAGAGCAGATTCTTGACGATGGCTGCCACTTCGAGCGGAGTCCCATGTACCATGTCTCGATGATGAACGACGTCCTCGACATGGCGGAGGCAATCCTGCTCTGTGGCAGCACGGTGCCGGAGCGACTCACAAGTGCCGTCGCGCGCATGACGGAATTCCTCACGCATATGCGCCATCCCGACGGAGAAATCCCGTTCTTCAACGATTCCACCGGCAGTTTTTTCCTGCGCACGGCAGAGGTGCTTGCACGCGGCATTCGTCTCGCGACGGAACTGCAGGAAGCAGGAAGCGGGAAGCAGGAGGCGGGAAGCGGGAAGCAGGAGGCGGGAAGCGGGATGCAGGAGGCGGGAGCAGGGGTTGATCCGCGGCGTGTCTCCGGATTGCTGACGGCGGAAACGGAGCGCATCTGGCTGGTGATGGATGCCGGACTCGTCGGTCCGGATTATCAGCCGGGGCACGCGCATTGCGATACGCTGAGTTTCGAGCTTTCTCTCGATGGTGCGCGCTTCATCACCGACACCGGTGTGTATCATTACCGCGAGTCACCGGAGCGCACGTACGCGCGCTGCACCGCCGCGCACAATACCATCGAAATCGACGGCGCCGAGCAGTCGGAGGTGTGGAAAAGCTTCCGTGTCGGTCGCCGTGCGAAGGTACGTCATCTGTCTTCGGAGCAACGCGACGGTTCCCGTCTCCTCCGCGGCATGCATGACGGCTATACGCGGCTGCAGGGAGACCTGCTGCACGAACGGGCGATGCTGCTCTGCGAGGACGTGCTGCTGATCGTGGACTGGCTGCACGGAAGCGGGACGCATCGGATGCGCAGCTTTCTCCATTTTCATCCGGAGGTAGATCTGCACCAAGACGGACCGATGGAATTCGCCGCGTCTCGTGGCGAGAGCCGCGCGAAACTGCGTCTTCATGCTGGCGCACGCGCTGGCATTCTCGAAACCGAGTATTATCCCGCCTTCGGTGAAAAACTGCCACGGCGGAGTCTCGTAGTGGAATGCGAGGCCGCATTCCCTGCCATGCTGGTGACGGAAATCGCCTTCGGCGACGCGGCGCCGGCTTTTGGTATAGAAGAAAACCGGGTCCGGATATCGGGTAACGGGGTGCTGGAGTCCGTGCGCCCGTTGTGATCCAGTGAGCAATGCCGTAATTTCATTCCGACAAGTCCGATTCGTGGCTGGAGGCCGGTGAGACGATTCCTTCTGATATTTCTCGCCCTTGGGGTGCTGGGAGCGCTGCCCGTGTCCGTGCGGGCGCAGGCGCGCTTCGACCGCATCGGTCTCGAGCAGGGGCTGCCGTACAGCCGCGTCATCTGCCTGCTGCAGGACCGGCAGGGGTATATGTGGATCGGGACACGGGCGGGACTCGGGCGGTGGGACGGCTACAACATGACGGTGTTCCGCTCCAATCCGGAAGACAACACGACGCTGTCCAACACCAACATATGGGCGCTGTTCGAGGATCACAACGGCATCATGTGGATCGGCACCGAGGGAGGCGGACTCAACCGCTACGACGCGCGCACCGACCGCTTCCAGCGATTCACCAATAATCCGCAAGACTCGAGCACGCTGTCCCAGGATCGTGTCAGCTATATTTTTGAGGACCTGGAGCAGAATCTCTGGGTCGCCACGAGCGGCGGCGGACTCGATCGCTTCGATTCCACCAGCGGGACGTTTTCCCATCTGTACGGCGACCGGCAGCCCTATCCCTGCGGCTGGGGCATCTACCAGCGCACCGTGCTCCCGCTCGCCGACGGGCGTTTCCTGCTCACCAGTGTCGGCGCGGGCGCCGCCATCCTCGATCCGCAGACCTCTTGCGCCACGCGCGATTTTCTCGGAACGAACATCGATCTGATCGGCTGTCCCAACATTCTCGACGCGCTGCGTGATTCGCGTGGGGGATTCTGGTTCGCTACCTCCGAAGGGCTCGTGCGGCTCGTGCCCGAAACCTCGTCGTTCATCCGTTATCCCGTCGCTCCCGGTGACAACGCCGGCATCAGCGACCGCAACGTGTACGATATCTTCGAGGACAGCAAGGGGCTGATCTGGATCGGGACTGGCGCAGGGCTCGATCTGTACGATCCGGTCAGCGACCGCTTCACCCATTATTATCACGATCCGCTCGATCCGTACAGCATCGCCGACAACATGGTGTATGTGATACGGGAGGACCGCGGCGGCAATATCTGGGTGGGCACGCAGCGCGGCATAAGCGTCATGACCTCGCGCAACCTTGAATTCCAGCATTTCCGTCACACGCTTGCCGCGGGCAGTCTCGTGCACGACGACGTGAGCGCTCTCTCGGAGAGCCGCGATGGCAACATCTGGGTCGGTACCTTCGGCGGAGGCATCTGCCGTTTCAATCCGCGGAGCAATGCCTTCACTCCGGTACGCGGGAAAGGGCCCAGCGAGAAGCGCATCTATTCGCTGCTCGAGGATCGCAGCGGCATGCTCTGGGCGGGAACCTACGGCGGGGGACTGAATCGCTATGACCCTACGACAGGGAAATGGACGGTGTACCACGCCCGCTTCGAAGATCCGAAGGGACTCACGCATAACGATATTCACACGCTCCTGCAGGACGATCGCGGACGCATCTGGATCGGCAGCAACTACGGCGTCAATCGCATCGATCCCGCGACGGGACAATTCACGCGCTATATAAGCGATTCCCTCACCCTGCTGCAGCATCAGGTGCGTGCCCTGTATCACGACGGCGGTGTGCTGTGGGTGGGAAGCGTGGGCGGTCTGTACCGCATTCTTCCCGATGGAATGATCATCCGCAATTTCGTCAGCGCTGTGATGACGCCCGGTGCACCGTTCCGACAACATGTCACCTCCATCATCAAGGGCGATGACGGACAGCTCTGGATCGGCACGCTGGGTGCGGGACTGTACCAGCTCGATCCGATCAGCGGAAAGTGGCGGCGCTACACGGTGCGGCAGGGGTTGTCGAGCGACGCTGTTTGCGGACTTTTTCTCGACCGTCGGCATCAGCTGTGGATCACTACGCACGGAGGGCTGAGCGCACTTGATTTGCGCAGTGGCCGCATACGCCGCTTCGATGCCCGCGACGGACTCATTAACATCCAGTTCAATCCGGGCGCCACATTGCTGTCTTCCGACGGTACGATGTATTTCGGTGGAACGAACGGCTTTACGGTGCGTCCCTCGTCGCCACCTACCGCACAACGCAAGCCTCCGCCCGTGGTCCTCACGGAATTGCGTATCTGGAATACGCCCGTGCAGGTCGGCGCAGCGGGCAGTCCGCTGCAGCGTCCGCTCTCGATCGCGCGTCGCATCGAGCTGCCGTACGATCAAAACATGATCACCATATCATTCGCGGCGCTCGACTTCACCTCGCCCGCGAGAAACCGCTACCGCTACAATCTCGAAGGGCATCAGGACCAGTGGATCGATGCGGGGAATTCACGAACGGCCACATTTACGAACATGAGTCCGGGCGAGTACGTCTTCCACGTCGCCGCGGCAAACCCCGCCGGCGTGTGGAACGAGGAGGGAGCGTCGCTGATCATCCGCATCACACCGCCGCTCTGGCGCACCACCTGGGCCTACGCGCTGTATGCGCTGGTGATTCTTGGTTTGTTCTGGCTGCTGCTGCGCATCCGCGTCAACCGGGTCCGTCTGCAGGAGCAGCTCGAACGCGAACGGGTTCAGGCCGAGCAGCTGCAGGAAATCGATCAGTTGAAATCCCGATTCTTTTCGAACATCTCGCATGAGTTCCGGACGCCGCTCACACTGATCCTTGGCCCTGCCGCACAGATCAGCGAACGTTCCGAGGATCCATGGCTTCTGAAAAAATCCGGGGTCATCACTGTGCACGCGCGCCGACTGCTTCAGCTCGTCAACCAGATCCTCGATCTCTCGCGCATCGATGCGGGGAAAATGGAATTGTCGCTGCGCGAAGAAGACATCGTCCCATTGCTGCGTGGGATCACGGCCTCGTTCGCCTCGCATGCCGAGGAGCGCGGCATTCTTCTGCGATTCAGCACGCGCGTGGAGCGCTGTGTGCTGCCATACGACCGCGAGGCCGTCGAGCATATCCTCGTCAATCTGCTCTCCAACGCATTCCGCTTCACCGATTCCCTCGGCGCCGTGACGGTGACGGTGTCCATGAAGGATGCTCCTGGGCGGGGAGCGATGATGTCCCTCGAAGTAAGCGACACCGGTTGCGGCATTCCCGCCGACCGGCTGGCGCTGGTCTTCGACCGCTTCTACCGGGCGCATGAGCAAACGAGCGGCGGCACAGGGATTGGACTCGCGCTCGTCCGCGAACTCGTCGCCATGCATGGAGGCGAAATCAGCGTCCACAGCCACGAAGGAGAAGGGAGCGCATTTACCGTGACGATTCCTACGGGAATGGGCATCGACTCCATGAACGCAGCGGAACCTCAGGAAGAAATTCTCGCCCCGGCAGCCGCGGAGGGACGGAAACGTCTCGACTCAGCGTCCTCCGTCGAGAGTGAGAGAGGCGGACGCCGGGAGGATTTACCCCTGGTGCTGCTGGTGGACGATCATGCGGATCTGCGCGAATACATGCACGACATTCTCACTTCCTCCTATCGCGTGATCGAGGCCGCCGACGGAGAGCAGGGCGTGGCGTCCGCTATCGCCGAGGCTCCGGACCTGATCATCAGCGACGTGATGATGCCGGTGATGGACGGCTTCGCTCTATGCCGCGCGATTCGTGCGGATGCCGAAACCAGCCACATCCCGGTCATTCTCCTGACCGCACGTGGTGACGACCGCAGCCGGATGACGGGCCTGGAGGAGGGTGCGAACGATTATCTGACAAAGCCCTTCGATCCGGAGGAACTGCAGCTGCGGGTGCGCAACCTGATCACCGTGCGGCGCGCGCAGGCAGCGCGATTTGCCTCGCTCGAAAACTTCCGTCTGGATCCACGGCAGTATGTATCGAAGGATCAGGAATTCCTCGACCGTGTCATCACGCTCGTCGACGAGCATCTGGCCGACGAAGATCTAAATCCCGCCGCACTGTTCGAGGAAATCGGCATGAGCCGCAGCAATTTCCAGCGCAAACTCAAGGCGCTCACCGATATGTCCCCGGCCCGATTCATTCGTACGATCCGTCTCCGGCGCGCCAAGGAGATGCTCGAACAGGGCGCAGGAAGCATCGCCGAGATCGCCTACGGCGTCGGGTTCGGAAGCCAGTCATATTTCACGACCTGCTTCCGCGAGGAATTCGGCATGACGCCCGGAGAGGCGATCCGGGAAGGATGAGGAATCACGAGCACGAGCACGGTATTCGCGCTGAAAGCGCGTTCCATTGCAGCCCAGGGCGCAGAGCGCGGCGGAGCTCCGCGCAGCGGAGCGGAGACGGCTCAGCCCTGGGGTAGGGCGGGCATCTCTCTCCCCCCTCAGCCCTGAAAGGGCGGCGCAATGCGGTATCGAGCACGAGCACGAAGCACGAGCACGAAGCACGAGCACGAGCACGAGCACGAAGGACGAGCACGAGCACGAAAGACGCAGGAGGAAACATGGACCCTGTCAATCTGATCGACAAACTCACCCTTTTCGACGATCACTGGTCGCCGCGGGTGATCGCCGAACTCAATGACTATCAGGTGAAGCTGGCGAAGCTGAAGGGTGATTTCGTATGGCATCGGCATGAGGATACGGACGAACTGTTTTTCGTCATGAAAGGCGAGCTCGAGATCGAATTTCGAGATCGGTCGGTCGTGCTGGGAGAAGGCGAACTGATCGTCGTGGCCAAAAACGTCGATCATCGTCCCCATGCCAGGGAAGAATGTCACGTGCTGCTGATCGAACCTCGCGGCGTACGGAATACCGGCGATGCAGGCGGCGAGCTCACCGCGCAGAACGATGTCTGGGTGTGAGACGCCTTCGGCGTCGACGTAGGACTTTGGACATAGGACATAGGACATAGGACTTTGGCTTTCATGCCGGGGATCGGGGCGGATGATATTCGGGTGTCGAGATGACGAAATTGTTGAAATTCTCCCAATTTGGCAGATATTGATAGAAAACGACCCGCATTTGAAAGATAAGACGGGTCGTTTTTTCGTTTATTTGTACTCGCTGATCGCGCAGCTCCGATGCTGCACGCTGCAAGAGGATCCGGTGCTTCGTTTCAATCGCAGTGCCGCGGGTGCCGGGGGGCTCCGCAGAAGATTCCGACGCAACGGGGATCAATGGCCCATGGGGTTCAATGCAGGAGGCGCCGCTCAGGCGCGAGAGAAAGGAGGTCGGGAGTGAGGGCTGTTCTGGAGGAGTGAGGGTTTCAGGGGAAGGAGGACCGGTGGAGACGAGGGCGTCAGACCCTGTCGGAAGAGATCATCTCGGCTGGATGGAAGCTGCGATCTCGCTCCGGCAGGGCCTGCTTGTTTTCCCTACACTATTTTCATCTTCGATTCAGCCCACCGAAAGGTTGCCGCCATACATTGCGGGTGTCGTCTCGGAAATCGCCTAACGACGAGGACGGCGTTTCGCACCTAGATAAGTATGAGGCAAGGTCATGAAAACGACACGTTTTCTTCTTCTATTTCTGTTTTTCATGTCGGTCACGTCTATAGCCGCCAGCCCCCTGGTCGTCACATCGAATGCGGACAGCGGTCCGGGTACATTGCGCGCTGCGCTCCACCATGCAAAGGACGGTGACCATATCGTCTTCGCGCTCCCTTCGGGAAGCGAGATCATCACTATCGAATCGGAACTGTACATCCGGGGAAAATCCCTGATTATCGATGGCAGCAACAAGGAACCGGGGAGCGGTTTCAACGTCACCATACAAGTGCAAGACCCTGGCCGATCACCCTGGCGCGTATTTCGCATCGATCCGGGATTTCGCCGTCTTGTGACGATATCCAACCTGCTGCTGCGAGGTGGCGATGTCTCCAGCCTGGAGACGGAGTCCGACGGAGGGGTCATCCTTTTGTGCAAGGACGGCATGCTGACCGTCTCCCGCTGTGATATCCGGAACGGACGCGCGCGGAACGGAGGGGGCATCTATGCCGGGGGACGATTCAACCGAGGCGTCATTGCGCTCAGGGATTGTGAAATAACTCAGAACGAGGCAGTCATATGCGAGGGAGAGGCATGTGGAGGAGGACTCTACGTATCATTCGGAACCGCGATCATTCATTCATCACGGATCTATGAGAATGTCTCACAATCACATTCGGGGGGATTTTACATTTTCAATGCAACAGGTCGGATTTCAAACAGTTCGATCTACGGAAATAGGGCTCCATCGGGTTCCGCGTCCGAGGGATCGTTTTGCGGTCCGAGTTTAACCATCGTCAATTCCTTCATCACCAACATGAGCAGCGAGACGATCGCGGAACGCTATCGCCAGCGCATTCATGTGCCTTCCATCGCACGTCACGCTTCGCCGCCGGGAAAATTTCCATTCTCCCGCAGCAAAGCCGTGGCTTTTCCGCCGACACTCGCGCACCTGCTGATGACGTCAATAACCCCCTGACCATTTATCACATCGCCTTCGCGTGTGGTTCGTCGATGATTCCGGCACTCATGCGGAAGATGTCGCCGCTGCCCTGTTCGGGACGGGGGAGCCGGCGCTGTCAATATTTATAGCCATCTGTCTTCGTGTCGACCCCCGATCGTCCGTTTCGGATGAGAAATTCCGGACGGCGTTCCGGCTTGAAATATTTCTCGATTATGAATACCATTACGGATGTGAATGGACGGATCACCTTCATGGATGATCCGCCGTACCTGGGGAACTATCACAGCATCAGGAGACCGAAGTGTCATCTCAACTGCTTTATTTCGACCGGAATGAAAATCAGTACGGTCCCGCTCCCGCATGTTTCGACGTGCTCCGCGGCGTCGGCATCGAACAAATGAGCGTCTATTCCCGCGATTTTTCTCGCGGGGTGAAATCCATCCTTTCCGAGCGCCTCGCCGGCGATTTCGGAGTCGCGGAACGCGACATTCTCCTGGGCTACGGAGCGGAGGACATTCTCAAGCAAACCGTGCACTGCTATCTCGGCGCGGGTGATCGCATCATGATCCCCTCGCACTCGTGGTGGTATTACAAGACCATCGCCGAGGAAGTGAATGGCGTGTCGGTGGAGTATCCGATCGTCGAAGGCGGGGAATCCTACTCATACGATATCCCCGCCATGCTTCGCATCTATGACGAGCACAAACCCGCAGTCGTGCTGATCAGTTCACCCAACAATCCCACGGGCAACGCGCTTGCGCATGATGACCTGCTGCGGGTGCTGCGGCATATGCGCGAAGGAATCATCGTACTCGATCAGGCATACTGGTCGTACGCCTCGCAGGACAACAACCTCGTCGGGGATCTGCGTGCGGAGTTCCCGAATCTCCTTATCGTGCGGACATTCTCCAAGTACTACGCCCTTGCCGGAGTACGCATCGGCTACGCAGTGATGGGGAGCAATCTCACCGCGCTTGAACATTTCAGTGCGCGCTATCTTGGATACAGCAGACTCTCGGAGCTGATCGCCCTGGCGGCGCTCGATTCCATCGAGTATTACACGAACATCACCGCGAAGATGGAAGAGGATCGGGACATGTTCCGCCGCACACTCGGGGCGCTGCCGGGATTCACAGTGTTCGAATCCGTTGCGAATTTCGTGCTGGTGAAAATGCCGGAGGAGCTTTGCGCTCCGCTGAAGCAGGATCTTACCGCGCGCGGACTGATCGTCAAGTTCATGAACGAAGACGAACTGCACACACATATGCGCATCACTCTCGGAACGCAGGAACAGAACCGTATCCTCGCTGACGCGATTCGTGCCTTTGTTCAGGAACGGGTGCCTGCGTGATGCTGCGTGAAGAGTACCAATCCTCCCTGAAAATGCGGGAAGTGGAAGAGTTTTTCGATCTCGTCTTCTACCGTCCCCTCGCATTTCTCTTCGTCAAGGCGATCTACGCCACCGACATCACGCCGAACCAGATCACCGTCGTCTCGATGATTCTCGGCATCATCGCCGGGGCGGCCTTCGCTGTCGGCACTCCGACCACCCTCGTTGCCGCCGCCGTCCTTCTTATCATTTACGATGTGCTTGACTGCAGCGACGGGCAACTCGCGCGGCTCAAGAAAAACGGGACGCGCACCGGACGCATTCTCGACGGCGTCTCTGATTACGTCGTCGACATCACCGTGTACATCGGCATCGGCATCGGCTTCGCCAATGCGTCCGACGATCCGGGATTCTGGTGGCTGATGCTCGTGGCCGCGGGACTCAGCAACGCCGTGCATGCGATCATCGTCGATTACTACCGAAACCGCTTTCTCGACGTCGTGCTGCGGCGTGTGAGCACGTTCGAGGAGGATCTTCAGGCCTTCGAAGCCGAGCGCGAGGAGATGCGCAGGCAAGGGGACCACTACTTCGATCGCATTCTCATCGGCATCTACGTCGGATATTCGCGCCTGCAAAGCCGCATTACGTCCGGCAGCAGAGAACACAGCCATCTGGCGGAGGCGGATCCGAAGAAATATTATCGCCTCAATCGCGTGATCATCCGGCTCTGGCTGTTGCTTGGACCGACGACGCAGATCACCTTCCTTGTGGTATGCGCCCTTCTCAACCGCATGGACCTCTACATCTACGGACTTGTCATCGCGGCGAATCTCTGGGCCCTGGTCCTGTACCCATTCCAGAGCATCATCAATCATCGACTGAAAAACACGGCACGCCCATGACCGCACTCATCCTCGCCGCCGGTGTCGCCTCGCGTATGCGTCCTCTGACCGACACGACACCCAAGTGTCTGCTCACGCTGGGGGAGAAAACCATACTCCAGCGCACGGTAGACAACCTGCTAGCCAATGGTATCGGCCGCTTCGTCTTCGTCACCGGCTATCTGCGCGAACAGATCGAGGATTTCGTCGCCAATCAATGGCCCGGACTCGATGCCGTATTCATCCATAACCCGGTGTATGACGCGACAAACAACATTTATTCGCTGTGGCTCGCGAAGGATGCCGTCGCAGGGGGAGACATGCTGCTGCTCGACAGCGACATCCTGTTCGACCACCGCATCGTCGGTGCACTGCTCGCATCACCGTATGCGGATTGTATTGCCCTCAATTGTGCGATCAATGTCGGCGAGGAAGAAATCAAGGTACGCCTTGACGGGGATGGAAGGATTCGCGAAATCAGCAAGGTCGTGTCCGTCGCCGATGCGGTCGGGGAATCCATCGGCATCGAGCGCTTCTCCGCGCCATTCACCGCGCATCTGTACGAAGTGCTCGAACGCATGATCGTCGCCGACGGAAGGGTGGACATTTTCTACGAAGCCGCCTTCGAGGAGGTCATTCGTGAAGGTCGCGCGCTGTACGCCGTGGACATCAGCGCGTATCCCTGCATGGAGCTCGACACCGTCGAGGATTTACGCCGTGCCGAACAGGAACTCATCCCCTTGCTGGATTGCTAAACACCCTAGGAACGGAGGTGGTTTGTGCCGTGGCGAAGGAGTTTTCATTCGATTCTGCTGCTGATGCTGTTTCTGGCGCTGTCTGCTTCACGGGGACTGCTCGCGCAGGGCGTACCGGCACCGTTTGACGCGCATTTGTATCTGACCTACTACCATGGCGGGTCGGCAGGGGAAAGCACACCTATACCATTGGTGGACAGGGCAGGGAACGTCGTACTCTGCGGGACGACTTCGTCCATCGATTTCCCGCAGCTGCCCGCCGGACCCGTGTTCATGAAAAACGACTATTCGGTCTTCATTGCCAAGCATGACCGTGAGGGTGCGACGCTGCTCTACAGCCGTCGTTTCGGCTCAAACCTTCGGCTGGTGGACGCCGCGATCGGCGCCAACGACGCTGTGGTGTTGCTGGTCGATTGTTATAATGGTCTGAGCCTTGATACCCTGTTGACCGCCGATGCCGCCGACTCCACGCGTTCACACTATGGCTTCCTGGTATTGGATTGCCAGGGGAATGTCGCCTACGCGTCGTATGTGCCGATGTCCGGTCTGAACGGCATCACGGATTTCGAGGTGAGTCCGGAGGGAGAGATCTGGCTGCTTTCCAGCACAACGGGAACGCCACCCATGACGACGCCGGACGCCCTGTTCCCCGTCAAGCAGGGGAAGAGGGACGGCTACCTGATGCGCTTTTCCGCTTCGGATTATCGTCTCGAATACGCGACCTTTCTCGGGGGACCGGACGATGACGATTTCCAGGATCTCGCGGTGAACAGCAGCGGCGTGGCTTTGATCGGTTATTCTTCGGGCTCGGGCGGCTTCCCGGCCGTCCATGCCCTGCAGGACACCATCGCGGGTGCAAGGGATTTCATTCTCATGCGCCTGGATCCGGACGCCAAACATATTCTGTTCTCAAGTTATCTCGGTGGCGCCAGATACGAGTCCATTGACAAATCCACATCGGCAGGCAATCTGCTGCAGCTCGACAGCGCCGGTACCATGTATTTCATCGGCACGACGTCATCATCTCCATTTCCACACGCTGACACGCTGCAGATAATGCCCTTCATGGGGAGCTACGGTTCCACGCTCCTCGGTGTCATCGAGCCAGACGGCACGCTCCGCCGCGTGAGTCTGCTGGGGTACCCAAACGGCATCAGGATTTCCGACATCGAGGTGGACGGCTGCGGGCTCGTCCTGTGTACCGGGTGGGTGTCGGGACAGGAACTTATTCTGACGAACCCCCTGATGACGTCGGGCGGTACTTTCGTCTCCGCGTTCGATACACGCGCCGGCGCGGTGCGAATGACGACGCGGATCAGAGGACCGCAGTCGGACCAGGGTCAGCTGTGCCTCGACGGAAACGCGCTCTTTCTCAGCGGCGTCGCCGATACGTCGGGTCTGCCTCCGACTCCGGGATTGCCGGGTCCGTGGAACGTGAGATACAACAGCGATGCCTTTATCGCCGCGTTTGCGATGGGTTCTCTCTGCGGGCGTCCCGCCCTCGGAGACAGCAGCATGCGGAAGATCGCGCTGGAACTCACCGCACCGGATACGCTGCTGATCGACGTTCCCCGCAAGCTTGTCAAGCCCGCGCGCTTCCCGATATCGCTGCGCGTCCGCAACCAATCCGCGACGGACACCACCGGCACAGTGCAAATGCATCTCCACGTTGAAGGGGGCATTGAACTCGACGGGTTTGGCGCAGGTACGGATACGCAATATGCGGCTCTTTCACCTCTCGGCGATGTGGGAGGTGACTGGACAGTACTGACGGATTTCGATCGCATCTATCCGCGCGGGGATGTGTATCTCGTCGTCTCCGCGCGTACCGAGGACCCCTGTCCCATGGGCGCTTCGGTCGTCAAGAGCATCAAGGTCATTTATACGGATCTCACGTACGCAGACGTACGCTGTTCGGTGGATCAGATGAATCTGTTCGAGTCCGATGCGAACAGAACCACACTGGCAACGGATTCAGTGACGCTGCGCGTCCGTATCATCAACCACTCCGACAACGACGCACCGCTTCAGGGACTGGCATTGCGTTTCCCTCCCAACAGCGGTCTTTCACCCATCGCACCCGACACCATGTGGCGAGGAATCGCACCGATCACGCCGCGCGACACCGTCGAACTCGGGTGGACAATACATGCGCAGACCTGGCAGTACGACCGGGAGGTTTACGCTCAGGTCGTGATCGTCGACACCTTCGGGTATGAACAGCGCTCATGCGTCGCGGAACTGTTCGTGCCGGGCGTATCGGGTTCCTTTCATCACCTTCAGGCGCCCGCGACACTGCTATTGCGCGGCGACGGAATGACGCAATTCGATACTATCGCGGTACACCTGCGTGTCGAGAACGAGACGGATACCGTGCGGTTTTATTCCGACCTGGTTCTCGATCTCTCGAGCGCCCCGCATTTGCGCGCCGCCGATGGTGAGACGCTCCATCGTGGCGCGTTCTATGTACGGGAGCGCTTTCGCCGCATCACTGACTGGCGTCTGGCAGCAATGCCCGGTATCGACTCGGAGGTGACCGATACGCTCCGGATCCGGTACATCACGGATTCGGACGGCGCGACGCACACCGGCACGGCGGTGATTCGGCTGATGCCGCGACGCGCGCAGCTCGCATGCATGTGGATCGCGTCCGACACGCTTGTTCCGGGAAAAACGCCGGCGCTGGATGATACCGTGAAGATATCCGCCGTCTTCACCAACACGGGCGATCTGCGGCAGGAACTGGCGACAGCGTGGCTACGTCCGCCCGACAGTGTCGGCGTCAGCGAATCGCTTCGTCGGCCGCTCGCATCGCTCGAACCGGGACAAAGCGACACGGTCACGTGGCATCTCGAAGTTCCACGGCAGGCGAAGGCGCATGATCTGTTGTTCGAGGCCATCGCGCTTCGTGCGGATGACAGTGAAGCCACGCGCTGCGCGCATACGCTGCATGTCCTGGCTGCAGGGGGACGCTACACGTACGCGTGCGCGACGGCGGGACACGACTCCGTGTGGTACGACCCGTATTACGGACGCTTCATCCCGAATCCGCTGCAGCTGCAGTATACCCTGGCCAATACCGGTGAAGTCGTCATGCCCTCATGCGACATCGCGATCATTCTGCCCCCGATGCTGCGCTGTGCGGCTGGGGAAGACAGCGTGCGCATCGTTCCCGTGCTGCAGCCCGGCGAACAGTGGTCCGCCGAATGGCTGCTTGAGATAAACGATGCACAAGCGTATGCGGGCGAATGGGTTGTGCGCTGGGAGGTCCGCAGCGGCGACAGCCTTCTCGACGTTTCCTGCGCACATGGTATCGGCGCTGCCGACGAGGCTCCGGCAGGCATTGTTCTCACGCCCTGGCTTCTGCGTTTTGAAGGCGAACGCGGGGAGGCGCCTCCTCCTTCGCGCGAACTGCAGGTCTGGACCGGCGGTGGAGTGGATCCACTATGGAGCATTGCCGCGGCGCCGCCGTGGTTCGACGTTCAGCCCGCGTGGGGTCGGGGACACGTCCGCACGCAAGCGGGACCGAACAGCAGCATGCTGGTTCCGGGGCAGCATGTCGACAGCCTCGTGCTCGCTCCCGCGGCGCTGCATCCCGGCACGGTGCGTATCTCGTATCACATCAGCGGCGTACTCGGTGTCGAAAACGTCCCGTCTCCCGATGTCCCATATATCAGATCCATACATCCGAATCCCATCGGAGCGGGTGGCATGCTCATCGCGGAGATCGTCGCACCGCCCGCACAATCGCTGCTCGTCACTGTGCACGATTTACTCGGCCGCGAACGGTGGCGGATTTCGCTCCCGGCCGACGCCGCAGCGCGGCGCATCGTTCCACTTTCCACAACCGGATTCGCATCAGGTATCTATCTGCTTTCAGTGCAGGGGGCCGGAGTCCGGCGCACACGTTCCTTCATCATTTCCCATTAAAGGAGTAGACATGAATGCACGCATGGTGAGGCTGGTATACACCGTTGCGATTCTGCTCCTGTTCGTGGGGAATACGGCCATCTCCCAGTCGTTCGTCGAATTCGATGCACCGCGGTACGCGGAGTCCATTCGTCTCGCGAGCAGCTATACCGGGGTCGCGCGGGGATTGGCGGCCGTGCAGCACAATCCGGCGGGACTGGCGTTTCAGTCCGGTTTCGCCGGGACCTTCTCTTCGAATACCGGTGCACTCCTTTTTCGATATAACTTCGAAAATATCTACAATGCTGCCGCAGCGGGACATATCGAATCCTGGGGAACGACGATTGCCGTAACCCATTCGCGTGTCGATTTTCAGCAGGCGGAAGTATGGGCGAACATGGATACCGCGTATCATCCTCCGACGCGGTGGGATTCCCGGTTGACTACCGCGCACGTTGCCGTCAAGGTCGGACACCTGTTTTCCGTGGGGGCATCCCTCTACAATTACTCGGCAGAACGCACAAGCGATGGACCGAGCCGAGAGGACGGGTATCGCTTCGGGACGAAAAATACGATCGATTTGGGACTATCCGTGTTCGGACGCCATACCGGTCTGTTCTTCTCCGACAAATCGGACCAATTCAATTACGGGATCAATCTGCAGAACGTCCAGGGGAGCGCTATTGTCTGGGACAGTTGGACTTTCACTGAGCACTTGCATCAGTACCTCCGCTCGGGCATTGCCTATATCTGGAGGGCGCCCGTCGGAACACTGCTTGAGCGGGACGCATTGCACATCATGTTGGCCTCCGATCTGACACTTGTCGGCAGTTCCTATGATTTTACCCGGGCGAAATACTCTGCAGCGCTGGAGTTCACGGTTGCCGAAATGCTGATGTTCAGCGTTGGCGGCGAGGATGAGGAACAGCTCACCGCTGCAAAGTGGGAAGTGCCGACGACTCTTCGCTACGGCTTTGGTGTCATCATTCCCGTGGGCGAATTCGTCGATCTCGGTCAGCGATTGGATATCCAGTTCGATTACGCGCGGAGCGAATTCACGCGCACAGACGACCTGGAGCGTGACGCGCTGAACTACACCGACCCTGTCGCCATGAGCGCGACCCTGCGCTGGGTGCCGTGAAACCGTTCGCCATCGAAGCGCTGCGCGTCTTCGCCGAAGCGACTCATCGCTCCCGGTGCCGTCGCCGGGTCAGATAAGCGGATTATTGTGCCGGAAGCGCTCGATGTTGTCCTTCTCCCCGATGAGCAGCACATCGTCTCCCTCTTCGAAACGATATTGCCCGGTGGGAAGGGTGCCTGGACGAGAGGAGGGGTCGACGCCTTCATCGGATTTTTTACGGACGAGGATGACTTCCACTCCATAGCGATTCCTGATGTCCAGCTCGATGATCGATTGCCCCACGAACTGACCGGGGATGGTGGTCTCCACGATCTGATGCGTGTCGAATACATCGATGGTCCTGTCGCGCTCCATTCCGGAAACGATGGAATGCATGCCGCCGACGAGGTCCTTCTTGAAAATTTCCTTGTTGTACATGTCGATGACATCCTTCGCGCGCACGCGCCCGAGCAGCTTTCGCGTCTGCTCGTTTTCGACGACGGGCAACTGCCGGCTGTCGATGCGGCCGAAATGATGCATGACGAGATCCAGGTTGTCGTCCGGCTGCAGGCATTGCATTTCCGTGCGCATCAGGTCGGAGGCCAGGATCAGTTCGGGCGGAATGTCCTGGTCTTCGATGAACTCCTTCGCCATCTGCAGATTGACGATTCCCTGCAGCGCGCCTTCGCTGTTGACGACGAAATATTCCTCATGCTTGCCCGCGAGCATGGTCTTCAGGAGAGAGGGCAGGGACGTCGTATTGAGAATGATGTTCTGATCGCGTCGAATGATGCTTCGCACGGTATGCTGCCGGAGGAGGTTGATATCTCGGCCGCCGAAGAGATCGATACCCTTGCGGATCAGCTTCAGCGTGTAGATCGACTCCTTCTGCATCTTGATCGAAAACACCGTGGCGATGATCGAGGAGATCATCAGCGGAAGAATGATCTTGTAATCGTTGGTCATCTCGAAGATGATCAGGATCGCCGTGATCGGCGCATGCGTCGCTCCCGCCACGACGGCGCCCATGCCGACAAGGGAGTATGCACCCGAGGAGGCGGAGTATTCGGGCATCAGCATGTGCACGAGGGCGCCGAAGAAGCCGCCGGTCATCGTGCCGAGAAACAGCGAAGGAGCGAAAACGCCGCCCGATCCGCCCGATCCGAGACTGAGGCTCGTTGCGAAGATTTTGGCGAAAATCAGCAGGAGCATGGTCAGCCAGGAAAGTTGTCCCAGCAGCGCGAAATTCATCGTGTCGTAGCCGACTCCGAAAATATAGGGCACGAACACGCCCATGCATCCGAGCAGCAATCCGCCGATCATGGTTTTCAGTACGCCGTTGAGCTTCATGTCGTCGAAGAAATCTTCGAGCTTGTACAGAGTCTTGGTGAAGAGCAGGGCGACCGCCCCGGCGAGCACGCCGAGGAACGCGTACGGGATGAGTTCCAGCGGACTGACAAGATGATATTTCGGGATGATGAATGCGGGGAAATCACCCAGGAAATGCCGTGAAACCACGGTGGCGACCACCGAGGAGATGACGATGGGGCTGAACTGGGCGACGCCGAAATCCCCGAGAATGATCTCGACGCTGAAAAGCGCTCCCGCGACGGGTGCGTTGAACGCCGCGGCGATGCCCGAAGCCGCGCCGCAGGCGACGAACGTTTTCGTGCGTCGCGGATTCACGCGCAGCAGCTGACCGATGGCGGAGCCGATCGAGGAACCGATCTGGATCACAGGTCCTTCGCGTCCGACCGACCCCCCTGCGCCGATGTAGACGGACGAAGCGAAGAGCTTCGCGAGAACGACCCGCGGCCTGATTTTTCCATCGCGCAGCGCGATGGCTTCCATCACTTCCGGCACGCCATGTCCCTTCGCCTCGCGGGAGAAGTAGTAGACCACGAGTCCGACGATGGCGCTGCCGATGACAGGGACGGCGATTTTCCAGTAATCGGGAACGGACTCGAAATACTGTAGTGTCAGATCCCAATCTCCCCAGAAAAGTTTCTGAAACAGCTTAATCAGCCACTGTATCGCCACCGCACCGAATCCGCCCAGCAGTCCGATAATCACGGCGACGATGACCATGAATGTGTGTTCGGTCCCGCGGAAACGATGGAAATACAGTTCCAGCTTGTCGCGGAGATCTCGCAGGAGGATGATGGTGTTACGCAGGATACGTTGCAAGGTGTGCAATACCGCAGTGGAGGGATTTCCCTAAAGTAAAAAATTCCGGGCGAAATCCACGATACTCGGATGAAAGCGGTTCAAACATGCCATCCTGGGAATCGCTGTGCATTCCGTCTGATTCCATGATCAGCTGACTTAAAACAAACGGACGGTCGTCTAGGGTTGATACATGACTTTCACCGTGGCTCGGGTTTTTCCGTCGTGCACGGTGACATGGTACATACCGGCTGGCAGTCCGGAAGGCGGTGTCCACTGCAGCACAGTGCTGCCCGGGCGGACAGCGGGGCGCGAACGGCTGATCTCCCGGCCAAGGATGTCGCGGACAATCAGATCCACTGCATCGGATGTAACACCTGAGCAGGAAACGGTGAATATCCCGGACCCGGGATTCGGCCAGACATTCGTGATGCGAAATGCGTCGGGGGCTGCATTCTCGGCCCCGACGGAGACCTCCGCGAAGAACCACTCTTCGCGGTTCTCTTCGTATGGCGCCACCGCAGTCCAGGTCAGCGGCGCGGGATGCATGCCGCCCTGTTCCCACAGCGGGATCATATCGCCGAAATGCGCGCTGGTCGGGATTTCCGAATTGCCCGGGGGAAGAACGCTGAGCGAGGAATCCACCAACGAAAGATCGACGATCTGCGAGTAACTGTTCCCCAACTGCGACCAGATGGTCGCCACCACGCCGCAGGTGAGTGGTCCCGACTGCTGGTCGAAGCTCCGGTTCAGCGAACCGAATTTCTCAAGATTATCCTGCCACGGCATGCTGTGCTGCACGATGAGCGGACGTGTGCCCGGATCTGCAATGCCACTGCGCCGGTACACTTCCGCCAGCTGGGCGATCAGCCATGCGCGGATATCCGGATCGGGTATGAGTCCCCCTTGCGTGGTTTCGTATGCCTCGAGGTCGCGGAAGAGCTGAATCAGACCGGCATCGCTGCCGAGATAGCGGGATTCAAGCGGCGTGCCGCGCAGGGTCCGCTTGATGACCACGCCGATAGTTGACGTGAGGCGATAGACGGACCACGTCGTGTTCTGCGTGTAATCCCAGGTCCGCAGCGAATCGGCGGCGGCCTTGGCGTCTGCTTCCGCATCCGGGTTCTCGTCCACCGCCATGATGGCGTAGCGAACGAAATCGCGTGCGATGGGTTCGACCATGTCGCGATGCACGTTCAGGAAATCGTCGGGGGAAAAGATGTCGGTCTCTTCCATCAGTTCCTTCAGTCGCCAGCTGCGCGCGTTGTCGCCGAGACCGCCGCCCACGGCGTAGGGATACCACGAACCCACAGGCGCATTGTTCGCCGTGCTGATATATCCCGCGACGGGATTGAGCATCCGTGGCATCTCGTCGAAGGGTACCACGCCCAGCCATTCCTCGTCACCGTCCCCTCCGCGATAGGGGATGCCCGCATTGTGGACACGCAGTGGAATGCGCGCCATGGTATAATACGCGATGGTTTTTTTTACGTCCGCGTAAATGAGGTGGACGCCCGGGGACTGATACAGCGAGACGCCTTCGGCGAACTCGGGCCAGTTACGTGCCGACATCATTTTCATCAGTCCCGTGATAGTCGTGGCATCTTCTTCGAGCACGAGCCAGTGCAGCGCGAAAATTTCACCTGCGCGGACTCCGGTGACGAGGTCATTGACGACCGGGCCATGCCGCGTCGCCATGACATTGATCGTGACGTCGCGGGCGCCTTTCACCTTGATCACCTCCGTGCGTTCCGTCATCGTCTCCCAACCGCCTTTCCACTTGTACTCGTTTCGCGTTCCTGGCCGCAATTCTTCCTGGAAGAGGTCGGCGTTGTCGGAACCCAGGGCGGTGAGTCCCCATGCAACGTGCTCATTGAAGCCCAGCAGCATGACCGGCGTGCCGGGCATGGAGATGCCGCGCACGTTGAACGGACCACCGGAGATATGCGTTTCGTACCATGTCGCCGGCGACTGCACCGTTATCTGCGGATCGGATTCGAGAATGGGATACCCCGTGCTCGATTTCGCAGGACCCACGACCCAGTTGTGACTCATTTTCGGCGGCTCCCATGGTTCGTCCGCCGCGCCTTTTTTCAGCGACGCTCCGCCGGATGTCGGTGCGATGCCGCTGAGCAGTTTCTGATACTCCGTCTCATAGCGGTTGTATTCGTCTTGACTCACGATCGCAGCCGCGTCGTCCACCTGCCGGTTGGCGGCTTCCAACTGTGCGATCGCTTCTTCGCGTGTCATCGTCGCGAGCATGGTCTCGAATTTTCGCAGGGCCTGCACTTCGTTCGTCCAGCCGCGGTCAAAATACTCAGAGATGCGGTAGAAGCACGCCACGGCATCAGCGGCAGTCCACGCATCGAACGGGATGCCGAGCACGCTCTCCACCGTGGAAACCTCCGCGCGATGTTCGCTGACGAAGTAATTCACTCCGCTCGCATACATGTCGAGGAGAATGCGAACGGAATCAGGGAGTGCGGGAGTGACCTGTTGCGCATGCAGGTACAGACCGAGCGTCCGCATCCGCTTGTCATGATCGAGGAAGCTGTTCCCGAACACCTCTGCCAGCCGACCCTGGACAGACAGCCGTGCCAGCACCATCTGCATCAGCCGCTGCCCGGCTTCGGCATATCCCGCCGCATGAAAGGCCGCCTGTGCCTGAAGCTTGAGCTGCTCGCTATCTTCGCCGACGCCGATGGCATGCGTGACGCCCCATCGGTCGGTCACGACGCGGGCCTTCCACGTCTGGGCACTGGTGCTGTATACAATGACGAACAGAAACAGTGGGAGGAAAAGGCGATTGAGCATTCCGGGACCTTTTGAAGAATTGCACGTGCCGGAAACTACTTCACCGCCGGAACGGATGCAAGAATGGGCAGCTTCGCGTCCCTCCATTCTGACCGGATGGATTGACAAACATGCATGCGACTTGTAGTTTATCGTGCACTATATCCGTCATACTCTTGGTAGCAAACCATGAATGTTGTTTTCTGCTGCGCCTTGATCATGCTGCTGTACACCGGGAGCGGCATCGCGTCCAGTTTCTATGTCGCACCTGGGGCCGCACCCATGGGTACGGGGAGTATCGACAGTCCCTGGACACTGCAAACGGCACTGGACCAGCCCGACGCTCTGCTCCCGGGCGATACGGTATGGCTGCGAGGGGGTACATACACAAACACCGTCACGTGGGACCCGGCCTATGGCAACATTTCCTTCGTTTGCAATACAAACGGGAGCGTCGATGCACCGATCGTATTCAGAAATTACAGGAACGAGCGGGCGACGTTGGATGGGGAGATGAATCAGATTGTTCTCTACCTGGGGGCGGCCAATTCGTTCACGTCCGGCTGCAGCAATACCTGGTTCTGGGGAATCGAAGTCATGAGTTCCGCAGCCGTACGGGCGTCGTGGCGTTCCTATATTCAATGCCTTGCCCCGAATATCAAGTTCATCAATATGGTGCTCCACGATATGGCGGATGGGATCGACCTCTGGAACGCGGCGAAAGGAGCGGAACTGTACGGTTGTCTGATCTACCATAATGGATGGGATGACGGGACCTTGGCGCATGGGCATGGTATCTATACGCAGAACGATACAACGAATACACGCATCATCCATGACAACATTTTTTTCAGCGGGTATGGGTTTAACGTGAAGCTTTGGTCGACGAACCAGGGCATCGACAACTACGACATCCGGAACAATATTGTGTTCAACGGTGGCGCATGTTCGAGGTTTGACGATTCTCGCATGCACAACTTCTATATTGTCAACAACAACCCCGATCGGCCGACGCGAAACCTGGTCATGAAGCACAATTACACATACGCCGGGATAACCGCATCCGTGAAAGGCCTCTGCAATAATATCGGTGCGAACTACGGCTCGATTCACATGACATTGGACAGCAACTATTTTCTCGGGCAGCTGCGATTGACCGCACCTTTCGATGATTTTTCTGCAAACGGCAACAGGATCTACGGTGGCACGGCGCTGCCATATCTTACGACATTTGGAGACATTGATTGGTCCTTGTGGCGCAATACGGAAGCATCACAGGATGTGCCGACCGAAGGGGTGGAGTATTTCGTGCTCCCGAACAAATACGAGCAGGGAACCGCGCATGTGGCCATCTACAACTGGGAGAATGCAGATGAGGTGCGAATCGACATTTCTCAGCTGCAATACCGTCCTGGCGACCGCTACCAGTTGATCAATGTAACCGATTATTACAACGATGTCATTACGGGCGTGTGTCCGGCAGGAAGTGAGATCATCGTGCCGATGACGGGGCACAGCACGGCAAGCCCTATCGGGGGCGAGAAAACCCCCGTCTCGCAATTTCCGAAATTCGGCGCCTTCGTTATCCGCAAGTTCCCGGAAACGACCGCATCCGTTCTTGCAGCTGATCGTGGCATGGCGATCGCGGATCTGTATCCCAGCCCTGCCGCGTCAACGCTCTCGATGAACCTTTGGATTACCCATCCTGGGACGTATGAAGTAGGGGTATCCGACCTTACAGGACGGTCCGTCGCCTCCAACGTCGTGCCGGTGTCTGAAACGGGGGATACTCATCTGGAGATTGAGACGCAGGACCTGCGGAACGGGATATATTTGCTTTGCATCGTCGGTGGGCAAGGGATAATCAAGCGAACGTTTGTCGTTTGTCGGTAACTGTGGACACTCCGGGAGTCCAGAGGGGATTGACGAGAGGAGGAACCGCAGGGCAGTCCAGTCGCGGATTGAACGCCACGTTCGCAGAGAAGTCTGATCACGGTTTTCTCTGTCTGCTCGTCTCTCGCGCATTGCGAATCCGCGCGAGGAGCGCGCGCGTCGAATCCATCGCCTGTCCGGTTTTTGATCCGATCTCGATCGCCCGCAGCGCCTGCTTCTCCGCCTCTTTCAGCTTCCCGGTCTTGTAGAGCAGGGCCGCGTAGGTATCAATGTATTCCCATTTGGGTTTTTGATCCGTCACCTTCTTCATGAGGTTCGTTGCCCACGCGAGGTTCGTTCGGATCCGGAACGACCCGCTGGGAATGTCGGCCTGGGACTCTCGTGAATGCAGCATCCTGTTTCTATTGCTGCCGCACTCACGAGGGGCGCACTGCGGGGAAGCGACCATGAGACCGACGTGTGAATAGTATAACTCTTTGCTGGGGTTGTGTAACGCTTGCTGCGGCAGCCCTTCATACATTATAGAAGGGAAGTCGCGTTCAATGATGCAAGATAAAGGAGAATTCCCATGCGATACGTATTGGTATTACTCGCAGCATTAATGCTGCCGCCCGCGCTTTCTGCGCAATTACAGGTGGGTATAAGCTTCAATCTCGATATTCAGCCCGCGTGGGGGCCCGTCGGCTATGACTATGCGGAGTACTATTACCTGCCGGATATCGAAGTGTATTACAATGTTCCCAGGCACCGGTTCTACTTTTATGAAGGCGGTCATTGGATTTACCGGTCGCACCTGCCGAGCCGTTACGCGCACTATGATTATTACAATTCCTACAAGATCGTGGTGAATGATCGTGACCCATGGCGACATCATTATACCTATCGCGACAAATATTCCTCCTACAAGGGCCGCCACGGTCAGGCATTTATCCGCGATAGTCATGATTCAAAGTACTTCGTCAATAAGCATCATCCCCAGCACAGCAAGTGGGTGGGTGAGCAGAAGCAGAAGGGTGGCAACAACGGGCATTACAACAAGACCAGCAAGGACAGAAAACAGAACGGTTCCCGGATGCGGAGCAGTGGCAAACAGGGCAACGGCAAGAGCAGCAACGGCAAGCACGGCGGCGGGAAACGCAAGAAATGAACAGAAACGCACTGCGCTGGGCCACCGTGTGCGGGCAGCATGTGCCATAAATACCCCTGATGCGGTGATCCGCGCAAGGGGGAGGCAAGGATACCAATGAACACGATAGACCCCGAAATGAAATTGCATCCCCGAAAAAAACGCTCTCTCCGTAAAATCGCGCTTTACAGCGGCATCGTGACCGGAGCGATTCTGGTATTTTTCTTTTTCGTGTTCCTCATCTTTCGCGATCCTCTGATTAATTGGTATGCGAAGGATGCGGCTGCGAGTGCATTTGCCAAAGCATACCCGGGACACACCATTCAACTCGGAGACCTGCACTACAGTGTCTGGGAGAATCGTCTGGTATGCGATAGCGTTTCCATGCTTTCGGTCGATTCCTCTGTTACAGGAAACCTGACCGCTGTCAGCATACGGGGAATGGACTGGCTCGCTCTCCTCTGGCATCAGGAGGCAACGTCGGAGATTTTTGCGCAGTCCAGACTGGACATTGATAATCTGGTGCTTCGTTTTTATCCATCCGGGAATGAATGGCACTGCCAGAGCATGCGCGTTTCTATCCCCGACTCTGTTGTTGCCGCGGATTCCAGCCAATTCTTTTCAACCCTGGAGACGGAGGAGTTTTTTGCAAGGAGTCCAGACCGGCAAACCCGTTTCACTGCCAGCATTCCCATCGCGGTGATGAGCGGAATTAACTTCCGATCGATTCTGAAGGGCGATAGCTATCAGGTGCGCTCGATCGCGATGCGCGATGCGTTCGCTGATATTCTGGTGAACATGGACAAACCCTACAGACCAGACTCTCTTCCCCCAAAAATGCTGAATGAGGTGTTCGTATCCATTCAGCAGGACCTGTCCATTGAGAGTATTACCATCACAAATGGACGTCTGAAATACGGTGAACGGGTTACGGTCCGGGGCGTTCCTGGAATCATTACTTTCGATTCCGTCAATGTCTCCGTGCGCGGGATTTCGAATCAATCGGAAGAAGCCGACACGATGCAGGTGATCGCGGATGGAATATTCATGAATGCCGCTCCCATGAAGCTGTCCCTGACAATGCCTCTCACATCTGATACTTTTTCCTTGAACTATTCCGGCTCTCTTGGCAGCATGGATGCAACGGTGCTCAACGCCTTTCTCGAGCCTTGCGAACATGTCCGCATTACTTCCGGAAAGGTGAAGACCGCCAGGTATGCAGTCTCGGTCATCAATGGGAGAGCCCGTGGTGAGATCGATGTTATTTACGATGAGCTGGAGCTGTCGATACTCGATAAAAAGACCGGGAGCGCGAACGGATTGTGGGATCAGATCGCGTCGCTCTACGGATATCTCTTTGTTATTCGAGGGGACAATCAGAGGGACGGGGATGGGATGCTCAAGAAGGGAAAGGTACGTTACCGCAGACACACGGAAGACTTGTTTCTGCAGTATTTGTGGTTCTCGCTTCGCAGCGGCGTGGCGGATATCGTTGGCTTCCCGGAAGAAGAATGATGCCCGCTGGAAGGACTCCCTGCGAATATCAGTGTCATGCGGGAAGAAGTCACTTCCTGTCCTTCAAGGCCTGATCGGGGAAATCAGAATGTGATCGTAATCGAAAGAGGGAGCGTCGATGACATACCAACAGTCGTACTGCTCATCTCATGCTGATCAACCACCCAGGTAGCGATAAAGTAGCCGAGCGCTGCTCCCGTAAAGTCATCGGACGTCCAATGCTTATCCTGATAAATCCGTGAAATGAAGGTCAGCGCGGCTGGGATGTATGCGACGATCTTGAGCCATGTGGGCTCCACGTTTCTGGAAAGGACTGTGGAGAGGACAAACCCCGCGGTTGTATGCCCTCCGGGTAAAGACTTGTAGTCATCATTGAAAATAGATGAGAATGGGTGAAACGATGTGGTGCCCTCGTTGAGATAGGGCCTCCCTCTGCCGATGACAGATTTCATGATAAAAGCGACCGCTCCAGCGTACAGAGAAGCCTGGCCGATTTCATACCCGATCTTCCGAGTTTTCGGATCACCTGTCAGCAAGGAATGCACGGCAAATCCGGTAAACAGCACGACAGGCGCGGAGAGATCCCCCCACAACCGGCCAAACTCCATCGGGATGTTCTTTGCGGATGCTTGATTCCTCTGCGCCAAATCCCGGATCGGCTGGTCGGCGGTTTCCATAATAAGATAGGCTCCACCAGCGATCAGACCCATTCTCAGCACGTCGCCCGCATCCCAGTTTCCCGGCTGCTTGACAAACGACCAGGTTTCGTTCCCGAACTGTGAAAATGTATATGAAAGCGGTTCAGCGGGAGGTGGCGGATCAGAGTACTGCCCCATCATCGAATAAGGAAAGAATACCAAAACAATCAACAGCCACAGAGCCTTGTTCACAGTCATACCTCACTAGGTTAATATATTCGGTCTCCGTTTCTTCAGTTCGCTGCGCTGTTCCGTTTGAACTTGAATTCTTCCAGGAATATCGAAACAAATACTTTTTGCTCGGTTCTGACGGAATGCACGGACGGAAAATTCGTCGGGTATCTGTCACTGTAATAAATCAAATGCTCAAATCCAATACTGACATTATCGAAAAGGTGAAAGGTGAGGCGAGGTTTGACAAGTGCGATGTAGCTAGACTCGGGTGTTCCGACATATGTGCGGAGGGCCCAGTAGTATCCGATCAGTGTGAGATCACAAATACCTCCAAAGTCATAACTCGCTTCCACTTTGAGTTCTGCGCCGCCGCTATAGTTGTAATCCCTTGTCTGCGTCGTATCGGGTCCCCATCGTCCGCTCAGGCCGCCGAAGGGAACCAGTGCTACGTGGAGATTCGCATAAAGGTTTGACTTCTTTGATGTCGGTAGCTTCGACATGACACCTGGACCGAAGCCGATGGTGCCAAGTTCGAATGTATTGTTATCAAAAAAGTTCATATGCTGGAAAATACCGACAAACAGGTCCGAGTTGGCCGTCGCCACGTTCCGTCCAACGAGAACACCATATCCCGTGATATTATCGATGATTTTTCTCCCCACACCAAAGTCAAGGTCGGTCCGCAATTTGAAAAAGTCATATGGCTTTCGCGTTCGTTTTTCAAATGGATTTCCGTAGTCGAGATGGAGATTGACGTTCACACTGTTTGTACCGAATTCCCAGGTTTTTCCCTCATTTACGCGATGATAGCCGCCGGAAAGCGTGATGTTCAGAGGTTCTTTCTGATACACGAGGTCCGTCGTCGTGCGTGCAAGCGCACCGCTGAAAAGGCGGCTGAAAAATCGGGTCGGCGTCATAATCGCAACAGCGGTCTCCCTAAAGAACCTGCTCCAGCCGGTCGCACCATCATCGAGTATGTTTGAGCCCAATCGATACAGGATTTCTCCAAAAAACACACCATTAACGGGGGTATTGATGAAGTCGTTGTATGACGGATGGGTATTCTCTCCAAGGTACTCCCATTCCAGGCTGCCGAGAAAGGCGAAGGGGATCGACTCATAAAAATCGAACCCGTTTGCCCGTGCCGCGTTGAAAAACATGCCGCCTGAGAAGGGATGGAAAAAGTAGTTCATGCCGAAGCGGTCAGAGTCCCAGACCGGAGCGGATTCAATATTGCGTTGCCATGTATCGGGTCCAACACGGGCGAAATCGTAGTTGAAAATGAAGCGGTCCACCGCCCAAGTGGAAACGTTCGCCAGTGTAACGCGCAGTGCCACCATGGCAACCGACGATTTTTTATTATAAAGTGGATTGTCATCCCGAAGGTTGCCATACTGATTGTGGCGAAGCGAATCATCCATTCCACCCACTCCATCCGATTCGAACGCTCCATTTCCGACGTGTATCACACTTTGGAAAAGCCGGGAACCTTCCACCTCGCAGCCTGGCTCTTGTAGGGGAGCAGCGGAAGTATAGATACTTTGGGCTGAAAGTGGGTACAAAGGCAGCAAAAGGATGAACAGAACGAACGACCTCATGCTACGCCACCTTTCTACCGCTGATAACTCTCACCAGCACAATCACAATCGCCACGACTAATAGAATATGTATGAACCCGCTCATTGTGTACGAGGTCAGCAAACCCAGTATCCATAAGATCAAAAGTACTACCGCTATCATGTACAACATTGTATCCACCATTTATTATTACTACCCGGATAAGCTTGACGTGCTTCGTTCAAGTCGACATGGGAATATGCTAGGATGCACGACTGCTCGTGCATCCTATTCTACGTATTATCGAATGATCTCGACAAAGACATTGCGGTTGTACATTCGTCCTTCAGGATTGGTGTTGTTGAAGGTGTATTGCATGTTTGTCTGACCGACTCCGATGGATTGGACATCCACTTTTTTGTTCTCATTCCTGAGTTCGTCATCAACGATACGCTTTGCTTCATCTGATCGGTTCTGCGACAATTTCTGATTTTCTGCTTCATCACCGATGATATCCGTATGGCCATGCACAATCACGGTATTTCCTGTATTCATTCCAGGGGTTATTTCCTTGCGTATCTTCTTCTCGTAGGAAGCCACGGCCTGAGATTTGTTATAATCAAAGATCATGAGATAGCGCGAGGCGATTTTGACGTCGGTGTTCTTCGTGAGCTTGAAATCGTGAACTTCTGTCATCGTCTTGCCATCGAGACGCGTCATGACGATAGTCGCCTTGAACTTGGCATTATCCGAGTTCCGCATCAGTGGTACGACGTTGATCCTGGCACTGCTTGATCTGAACGGACCATACTTCACTGATTTCATATTGCTGCTGATATTCACTTCCCAACTCCTCAATTGAGGCATATTGTCCACAGAGAACACAATGTCATTCTTGATGGCGGACTCGTCGCGTGTCGTATACGGGACAGGTTTGTACATGTCCTGGTTGGTGAAAATAAATTCTACCCGACGGTTTTCATCGTCGATCAAGCTGGCAAAAGCGGGATCACTCAGCGAACTGCCCGAGGGCTTGAGTGGAGCTTCTTCCTCGGCACTGATTCTGCTCGGCTCTATCTGGAATGCATCCACCATGTAGTTTTTGACTTTCACGGCGAAAGCTCTCCCATTCCTGCCTTCGGGATCGCTCCCACGCAGAATGAGCTTCTCGCTGGGATGCTTTTTCAGCCGCATGGCGAATATGTTAATGACGTTGCGATAAGTCGTGAGCAGCTGGTCAACGTTTGTTTCCTTCGTTGTCAGCTCTCCCTTTTCAAATTTTCCGAGATCGTCTTCGTTGAATGCCACCGCTGAGGATTTGTCAACCAGGATGTATCGACCAGGAATATCCTGGTTCCCTTCGTCGAAGAAGACGTAGGGGAGAATCGGAAAGTATCCGGTGACGTCTTTCGTAGCGATCTCATTATTTGTCGGCATGACCATACCGACGTGATCTACCTGCACTTCGGCGACGACTTTTTGCTTCACCGGCACAGGGATTTCCGTCATTGGCGGCTGGGCACTACCTGGCCCCCATGACAATCGGATGCCAAATCGGAATGTTTGTGTCGACCAGATATCATTGCTGGAATTCTGGGCTCTTGTTATCACGGATTTCCTTTGAGCAGCGATCCAGGAATAGTCAAAGAAGGGAGACAGATACATTGACGAATTTGCGCTGCTCCCGATCTCGATATCATAAGCAACACCGCCGGTCACTCCTAGAGACGCGACCGGGCGATCCGGGACTTTAACGTTTTCATCTGTCACGGGTCCAGCGGCATCGGCTCTGAAAGAGTATGTACCATGGATGTTTGCTGCGATAAGCGGACCGGCAACGAAGCTCAGGTTTGGGATCAGATGCTGATCGACCCGGAATAAAGGTTCGAATGACATGTAAGCCATTCTTGTGTCAAACTCAGTGTTGGGTGTAGCATAGCCATCCGTCACAACCGCATCACGCATGTCATAGGAAACGCGCAACTGAATACCCCACCAGCTCGAGGACAGAAATTCGATAAACGCGCCACCGTACGCTCCATATCCTCTTCCATTGATGTTGTCTTCGGTGTCGGTGTTGGGTTTGTCGAAATTATGGAATGGCACATGCAGATCCTGGAAGCCCAGGGAAGCAGAATTGTCGTTGAGTCCTAAATTGAGACCAAAGCGCCAGGCCTGATCCCTGAAAGGAGTGTCTTGCGCATTTACCGCGCTACTCATCAATATGAGCACCACGATTGCCAGCGCACCGGCGATGAAATTCTGTGTCAAGGTTTTCACTTCGATATCCTTTGGATTATTTGAACATCTTCAACGTATTTCATTCTTCGGATTTAGTTGCTGCCAATGGTCATAGACCGACTTTGACATGGATCCTGCGTGTAGCAGGATCCAATGCATCAGAACTATTCATATCCGCTCTTGATTACTGTCAGCACCATCTTAAAGCGCTCATTTGCTCTCACGATGTTCGCGCTGTGTGCTGGAATTATGATGGATTGCCCGGTTTCCAGAAAGTGGCTAGTGCCATCAATCACGATCTCCGCTCGGCCGTCGATGATTTGCGCGAACGCATCGAACGGGATCGTCTTTTCTACAAGCGCCTCGCCATCATCGAATGACATGACGCTCACGTTACCGGTCGTTTTATTGATGATGGTTTTGCAGACGACAGAGTGCGATTCATATTCAATAATTTCTACCATGATGACCGGCGTTGCTGTATGGATATCACTGTTGTCCATTATTACGACCTTATACTACGGTTTTATAAATGACGCCCATGCGATGTCATTCACCTGCTCATGCTTCCAGAATCAGGGACAGCCCACGAAGGCAGAGTGCCGACGGCTTCCTTTTCATCTCCGCAGGGTTCAGTAGCGTTCCACTGGTACTTTGCGTACGACGAAAGCGGTGAGTGAAACGAGTTCTACACGTATGTAGTGACAATGGCAAGGTACATCCCCAGCACCCTGGAAGCGTTACATAACTCCGAAATTAGCTTGCAAGATTCACACATCGTCCCATATCCCCAGAACATGCGGCAGTCCCTTTCGTCCCTGTTACTCTTATGGAAATCGTTCCCCGCAGGCGCTCAGCTGTCAGAAGCTTTCAAGCACCTTCCGCTTTTTATACTTGAGATGCTTGAAAAACGTCGGTGTCAGGCCCGTGACTTTCTTGAACTGGTTTGACAGGTGCGCGACGCTGCTGTAGTTAAGTCTGTACGCGATCTCCGTCAATGTGAGTTCATCATAGAGCAGAAGTTCCTTCACACGCTCGATCTTATGTGCGATGATGAAGTGCTCAATCGTGGCCCCCGTGGTCTCGGAAAAGATGTTGGCAAGGTAAGTGTAGTCATGGTTGAGCTTGATGCTTATATATTCGGAATTCTTCACTCGTGGAACTTCGTCCGAATAATGCACCATTTCGACGATGACATTCTTGATTCTTTCGATAAGCACCGCTCTTTTATCATCCATCAGCTCAAGGCCGGATCTCGCCAGCTCCGTTTTCAACTTCACGCGCTGGGCCGCCGTGATTTTCCCCTTGATCTCTACTTCACCGAGATCAACCGCGCCATACAGCAGGCCCAATTTATCGAGCTCAGCCTTCACCACCATTTTACAGCGTATGCTGACCATATATTTGATGTAAATTTTCACGTCACGTGGCGTTGCATGAGGGAAGTTCCTCTGTTCGTCCGGAGTGGGTCTGAGTACCTGCGTTTCCTTCAACGTATAAAATCTTTCAGGGGGAAGCAACACATTATGGCTAGCTTTCTCTCCATCTTCTGCATACATTGCCAATGCAACGTCTCAGAGCTTTTTATCCGCAGTTCCGTCGCGGGCGGCATGCGCTATCATGGAAACCGCTATGCGAAATTCAATTCTCTTCGTGTTCCTCGGAATGTGTTGCCTCACGCAGATACAGGCGCAAACCGCTTCGCGTGATTCCACATTCCATCCGTATCATGTGAACTACTGGGTGACCGGGCCGCTCCTGGCCGTGGGAGTGACGGCGAACTATCTGGGGATCCCTGCAATCATGGAAAAGAAGGCCATCTCCCAGTTGGAGATCGAGGCACTGGACCCCGATATCATCAATGGCTTCGATCGCTGGGCTCTGCATCAGGATCCTGCACTCATTGACGACTACCTCGCTTATTCGAATTACGTTCTGACTCCTACGGTTCTGCTTCCGGTGGCCCTGCTGCTTGACGGACAGATTCGGAAGGACTGGTGTGACATTCTGTTCATGTATATGGAAACGATGTCGATCACGTCCAATATTTATGAATGGACCCCCATTGGTCCTTCCTTCCTGAACAGATACCGGCCTGTCACATACTACGACGAGCTCGACTATGACGCGAGAAGGTCGGGGAACAACCGGAATTCCTTCTACAGCGGGCACGTAGCTTCGGCGGCAGCGTCGACGTTTTTCATCGCGAAAGTTTACAGCGATTACCATCCATCCCTCGGAAACGACAAATATTATCTTTACGCGGCAGCGCTTGTTCCGCCGATTCTTCTCGGGTATTTCCGCCTGTTGTCGCTGCGGCACTTTCCTTCGGATATTCTCATGGGTATCGGGATCGGCGCGCTGTGCGGTATCCTGGTTCCCGAACTCCATCGCATCTCCCAGGAAAACATCTCACTGGGATTATTTACGAGCCCAGAAGCCACTGGATTCGCCATTCAGTGGAAGCCCTGAAGTCACTTGACTGCCGACGGGCTTAAGAAATGCATGGGCTGACAAACCCATGGCGCATCACCGATAGTGACATACAAATCGCTGAACAACGTGTCAAGATCACCATTGAATGACCCAAGGGAAAGCGCACTCACTGTCCCGAATGCTGTGGCGCTAAGGTTGCCAATGGAGGGTGAGGCCGGACCCTTCCACCGAAGTGTATAATCCCATGGAAATATTGTTTTCCGACAAGCGGTGAAGTTCAGGAACCAGAATGCCGCATAGCGCGCCGATGCCGATGCCCACGAGGATATCGGATGGGAAATGCCGGAGCGACTTTATTCTGAAATAACCTAACACAATTGGCGGAACCGCAGCTGCACCGTAGAGGAGATATTTATTATTTCCGATATCGGGATGGTAATCGCTGTATACTTTGATCATGAAAAATGTGGATGCTGCGACTGAGGCGATCTTGCCCCCGAAATATGTTCCATGCTAAATGTTAGAAAAATTCATACATTCAGCTGAAAAGGAGTCCACTATGGGCAAGAAGAATCATTCACCGGAGCAGATCATTCAAAAGCTTCGCGAAGTGTAAATCCACATCGCCAAAGGGATGAAGGTTTAGGCGGCAGCCCGACAGATCGGGGCCACGTATCAGAGCTATACGCGATGGCGGCGAGGCGCAGGTGTTGACCGAGCGGTGGAGCTAGCAATTCAATCACCAACGACCGCACAGCAGTCTCGGGTACCGACCACCGGCCCCGGAAGCGGTTGTTCCCTTTGAAGCGTTGGTAATGAAAATGGATCTGACAGGCGAGCGATCGAAAGAAGTGGTGCCGTGATCGTGTCTGGAATTGGAGTCTGCAGCGAGCCGCACTTCGGTGTCAGCGAGCTGCGCAGTATCATTGTTTATCAGATGGTAATTACTTATTATCCGCGAGACCATCATCCCATTTTTCAGCGCTGATCCATCTGGCTGCGGAGTGGTCTCCGACGCCGCGACGATGAGCCGGGTGATAGGCTCGGGTAGAGACATGTGAATCCCATCGAATGCCACCTTATCCGAGGGAATGGAGAAGTGTATGACGATGCCATCCGTGAAAATCAATGGTGCATCGCGCGTGCTGATCGTACTTGTCGCATGTGCGCTTTCCATTGCCGCCTGTGAAACGTACTATTTTCGCGCCAACTACAGGGATGTCAATCAACTCCTGCATCTGGATCATGGTCCCAGGGCGAAGCTGTATCTGAAGGCGCATCTGAAGAACGGCGACGTGTGCATTCTGCGGGATTCCTGGGAAATCGATACGAGCCGCTCCGTCCTGTCCGGAACAGGGACGCGCTTCGACATGCATCGCCTGCTTCTCCACGAAGGCGCTATGACGATCGCGATCGACAGCATCGCCATCATTGAAACGAACAGGAAACTCCTCGGGACGGAGTCTGACAGGGTCACGGCGCTCAGTATCGTCGCCGGCGTGGATCTGGTGGTCGCGATCGCCTGTCTCTCGAACCCGAAAGCCTGCTTCGGTTCCTGCCCGACGTTTTACATGAATGAAAACGACAACATCCACTTTGCGGATGCGGAAGGGTTCACACACGCCATCCTGCCGTCCATGGAATATGGCGACGTCGATGCCCTGCACAATGACGTGATCACGGGGAGCCAGTTTTCCCTTACGATGAAGAACGAAGCCCGGGAAACGCATTGCGTCAGCGATGTCTTGCTTCTCGCCTACCCGAGGGAGAAGGGGGAACGCGTGTATCATTCGAGGAATGACGAATACTATCTCTGCGGCACACAATACGCACTGTCCGCTGCCACGGGACCGGAGGGCGATGTCTCCTCGAAGCTGAAGCATCGCGACAGGACCGAGCGCTTCAGTCTCGCGGACAGCAGCGATCTCTGCAGCAGGGAAGCAGTGTATGTGAATTTCGATCGAGTCGCGGAGCACGAAAATCTCGGTCTCGTCCTGACCTATCGCCAGACGCTGATGACCACCTATCTTTTTTATTCCGCGATGGGGTACATGGGTGACGAAGTCGGCGACATGTTCGCGCTTCTCGAAACCCGGAGCGAGACAAGGAAGACCTTCGACACGGCGGCCCGGCTCCTCGGGGAAATCGAGGTCTTCGTGTGGGACGAGAACCGGGACAGCTGGCAGCGCCAGGGCGCCATATACGAATCCGGCCCCATCGCATCGAATCTCCAGATCCTTCCGCTCGTCACCGCGCCGTCGAATTCGCGTGTCCGGCTGAAGCTCGTCATGAACAAAGGGCTCTGGAGAATCGACCATGTTGCCCTCGCCAGCATCAAGGCGAAGGTCAATCCCGTTCGCATCCAACCGACGATGGTGACCAGCAGAGGAGTGGTGGACGATGCGGCGCTGGCAGCGCTGCTGGCGCCTGACAGGCATCTGATATCGATGCCGGGGAGCGCGTATCGCATCACCTTCCCCTTGCCGGTCGGCGGAAGGGATTATGAGCTCTTCCTGTACTCGAAAGGGTATTACCTGGAATGGATGCGCGAGAAATGGCTGCAGGAAAAAGATCTCCGGAAACTCGCGCAGATGGTGGCATCGCCGCGAAACTACCTACGGGAAGAAGCCGCGGCGTACAAGGTCTATGAAGAAACGATGGAACAGTTGTTCTGGGATTCCCGAATCGACACAAAAGCGCTATCCTATCATGAAGAATAAAACACTGGTATTCGCACTCCTGCCGCTCCTCATGACCGCCGGCTGCTGGGCACCGGGGTATATTCCGGAAGTGGAGGATATCGACGTCAATCCATACGGCGGCTACCTCGAGATCACGAACGCGCAGGGGCAAACGGCCGAGGGAGAACTGATCGCCATCGATGATGAGAAGGTGACCATTCTGGTCGATCCCGCGACGCCGAAGGAGACGCTTCGAACGATGGCGATCGAGCACATGTACCGATACCGCCTCCATTATGCGCAGCCCGTCGACTATACGTGGACCATTCCGCTGTTTTCCTTGTTCACCATCACACACGGCTGGTTTCTCGTGCTCACGTTTCCCGTCAATCTCATCACCACCATCGCCGTGACCGTGGGTGGAGAAACAGCCTTTCGCTACACCGAGAAGGAAATATCCCTTCAGGACCTGAGAATGTTCGCCCGCTTCCCGCAGGGCATGCCGGAGAATTTCATGCGGAAGTAGTGCGCCTCGACGTTCTTTCCGTGCTGCTATTTCGGACGTTAAACTCCTGTGTAATTGCTTTTTTGCAGGCGGAGCAGGGCTGTGTGTCATCAAACAACCGTCATTGTTGCAGATCAACGGCCAGCGTTCAGCGTTTTACTCGGGGGCATTGTGAATCACCTGCAGGCGAGCCTGCTGGGCTGTAATCGGGGAAGCAGCGAAAAGTAGAGCTGCAACGAAGATGGAGAGAGTGAGTGTGCTGGATAGTTCCCAAGTTCTCATAGCTGCGAGAAATAAAACTGGCCATCCGTAATGAACCCCCTACAAACCATATCGAGCGTAACGAATCCACCGCCTTGCACGAATTTATTCTCATGTGGGTTCTGTCGTGAAAGGGGAAGCTGCAATCCCCAGTCTAGGGGATGAATGAATACCGGGCAGTTGACAACATTAATCGTCTTAAGCTGAAAAGGAGGAAGAATGAGATCAATATTTCGTCGTTGGGCGGGTGTAGCTGTCAACTCAGGGGAAACCGCATCCCCAGCGCGCATCGATAATTCTAACGAAGACTCCTGGATATGCAGTTCGTACAGCCGCCCGTCTCAGGTGTTCCACTGCTTCATGGCGCAAAATGTGAAGACGGCAATTGATAAAAACATGTATATCAGGTGGAAATAACCGCTATGCCGGGGGGGCCCTTGCGAATGCAGCCGCGATTCCGGTTTGGGGAGTATCGGAAAGCCGCCGGGATTCGAATGGGCGATGAACTTTCACTGACGCGGATATTCATGCTGCGATGTGGTATCTTAGCGTGTATCCCAATGCGGGAGCTGTTGCACGTAATCAGTCAGGACGTCATGAAACTACGTACGCGCAGTCTGCGATACGGCATGTTGCTTCTTTGCGTGCTTTGCTCGTTTCCATTCTCCTGCCTCCAAGCCCAGGTACGGTCGCCGTTTCCCTGGCTTCCCAAGAATTTCGATACAACCGTCAACGGCAACTACCGAGGTGCGCGCATCACCTCGCGAGCGCAGCTGGATTCCATGCGCCGGATGTACGGAGTCGTGACCGTCATCAATCTGGCCAAGGACGCGCTTCCGAAGAAAGGGCCGAGTGAGATCGAGTGGTCAAGGGAACTCGGTATCAAATACGTGCCCGTCTATCTCGGGGATTCTCCGCCGTCTGAAAAGAACTGGCAGAATATCCGTGATCTGCTTGCACGCGGAGGAGTGTACCTGCATTGCGCGCACGGTGCCGACCGAACGGGCGCGGTCATTGCACGCTACCGTGTCGAAGTGGAGGGCGTTGCCCCCTGTGACGCGTATCGTGAAGCGAGACGTTTCGGATTCAAGCCCTGGCTCAGGAAACTCCGCGCGTGGATCGGATGTGAGGAAAAATAGGGACAAACGGGGGAACGTGCCCGGGACCGTCCATTATGGTGGGAAAGACAGAACTTTGACATCCGCCCGATATCTCGATAAGTTCAAACGTAAAGAGAGTGAATGATCCGATAAGTCGATAGCAGGTAGTATAATAATGATTCCTTTTCAAACAGGAGAAATGAGCAAAAATGAAAACCGCATTGATGATTGCGCTGAGCTTACCGCTGTATTTCGCTTCAGTGCATGCGCAATATCTCGAGGATGAGTATACGCCGTCTTCGCTCGCCGCTCTTTCCCTGTGTATTGATGAAACGGTCTCCCAGAGCGGGAATGATGAGACCTGGGGGGCTGGCATGATTGCGACGCAAGCAGTAACGGAGGTTATTTTCATCGGCCTGTCAGAGGCCTGCGCAGGAGCCGCTGCTGCGATTGCATTCCGGTTCAACATAGCGGATGGGTCAGGAATGACCACTGCCGAACAAAACGCAAGTGTTATCATGCTGGTCGCGGCGGGTGTGCTGGGACAGTACGCCGGGGTAATGCTCGGAGGCGAAATGTGGGATGGCAACGGAAGTGGCGGGTACACGCTGCTGGGTTCGGCGGTGGGACTCGCCATCGGTGGCGGTCTGACGACAGTATTTTCCGCCATCGACGCACCGGACTGGCTGTCGCTCGGTCTGGGAATCACAACCGCGCTGGCGTCTCCGATCGTATTCTATCATGCTTCCGCTGCTGATCGCGCAGCTAAAAACGGGAATATCGTCATCAGCAGCAGTATGCCAGTACAGGAGCTGGAATCGATTTCAATTGCTGGTGTCGCTCCTCCGATTACGATTGCGAGCTTTCGCATCACTTTAGAATAATCGTCTCAACCAGACTTGCATGACTGCTGATATATTGAGGGGAATGTGCATATGACTCGTCCTGTCGGATACTTCCTGCTCCTCACGAGCCTTCTGCTTGCGACAACGGATGGAGTACGCAGCCAGCCGCGTACGCTGAATTCTGCCGCCCTTGTCCGTGCGCAGGTGTACCTCGACTCGTTGTGGGCCATCTATGACGTGGTTGTCGACAGCACCCCGTCAGCACAGACCCGAATGAGGTGGCTGCTGGACGAGTGGGAGGAGAATCGAACGCCATCCGCGGTGCCCGCCGGCAGCGCGGCGCAGGTGTGCAGGGAGGTGTACTCGGACGTCTTCCGATCGAGGTACTATTCCAATGTGCGCACGGAGGAGAAGCGTGGGCTGGTGTCGACGGTTAAAACACCATATCTCCTCATTCCCGACAGTGTACGGTATCTTGTTATTGCCGATTCGTCGACATGGGCGACGCTCAGCGGACGCAGCGGAGATCACAGGGCGCGAAACTCCCTTCTGTACTCGCATCCAGATACGCGCAGATTCCACCCCGATCTGGAAATGCCCGCCAGGATCATCCATATTGATCAAACGCAGTATGAAGCATTGAACTGTTTCATCAACGGGGAGAAGGCAGCAACCGAGTACAGCAGACAGCGTTCACCGACCACGGATCGGTTCGATTGGCTGTGCAGGTTCTTTCCGATCTGTTTCTCGCACGGTGGCGACCGCTACCCGCTCTACGCACATCCCGTCATCGGCTTCATCGCACTGAACCATGATATGACCGAGGCCGTCGTCACCATAACGCTCTGGTGCTACTTCGGGGAGAAGCGACTCTGCCGCAAAGTGGATGGCGTGTGGAAATCGATCAAGAGCTTCGATGGCTGGGAAATCTGATTGGTTCGATTGACGGCTCAAGCATCCGCGGTTTCGAAAGCGAAATACTTTATCGAGTCCACACGAGTGGACAGATCGTTCCCTGGCACGGACACACTCGACTATGCATGCATCCGTGTACACGCACTTCCCCGGCCGAAGGCCATCGTGTGCATCTCGGCGCACTGGGAGACCCGCAGTACGCGTGTGACCGCGATGGAGCGGCCGCGCACGATCCATGACTTCAGCGGTTTCCCCCTTGAGCTGTACGAGGTGCAATATCCCGCGCCGGGCGATCCTGCGCTGGCGCGCACCATGCGGGAACGGGTGGGAGGCGTGGAGATCGGTCTCGATCAGTCATGGGGACTCGATCATGGCACCTGGGACCGTCTTGACGAAGCGGAGTTCGGCTACGACTGGGCCATCGAGGCGAAGGTGAGCATTACCTGCCGCTGCTCTACGCGCTGGCGCTCGCGAACAAGAACGAACGAATCCAATCATTAAACGATACGGCCGTCGGCGGCTCGATTGCGATGACCTCGCTGCGGATAGGATAGCCGTCGCCGCTCCGGCGACCGCCGCCGGTCCGCGAGTCAGGGACGTATGTAGACAAGTATGGACTGTCCAGAAATCGCGTCTGGCAGAAAAGCCGCTCTCAGTAAACGAGCTTCCGAGGCAGGAACTAACTGGGATACGACCTTGATTGGCTGGTATGACAAGATCACAGTTTCGCAGGACCGCATCTTCCTGTTCGGTATGCTTCCGGACACCGGCGGTCTTGGGACGAATCGCGGGGTCGCAATCGTGCAGTTCTACACGTTGCGTAATCACAAGTGGAGAAGGGATACGTTGTTTGTTCCGGACCTGTCCATAACGCGCACCGAAATATATGCGGACCAGCAGGGAAACATCCAAATCTCAGGGACTGTCGAGTGGGACGAGAGAGATGTGTTCTTCCTTAAGTACGATATCGATGGGAATCTTGTTTGCAGCGACTGGGTGCGTGGCCCTATGGGGCGCACCGAGGAGGGATGCGGGATAACCGCTGATGACGCAGGAAATTTCCACCTCCTGTCAAAGGTCGATGGCAGTGACAATATCAATGCGGCCTGGATCACGAAATATGATCCGACAGGACATGAGATCTGGTCGAAGGCGTTCGCAAGCGAGAAAAACCTGGGTTTGCAGTCGATTCACACGACCTCCGACGGTGAGATCGTCGTGGCTGGAGGATATGAGAGTCAAGTGCAACTCGTCTTCCGCGTCGATTCCACGGGGGCGATGCAATGGCGAATGCCGGACGATTCCACGTTCACTTTCAGGACGATGGATGTCGGACCCGATTATGCGTTGTACTTCAGCAACCTCAATCCAGGGTGTCAGTATTCCGAGCCGTGGCGACGTGCGTTTGGCTGTCTTCGATCATCCCGTGCCCGACTCGCCTGCGATTAGACGGAGGGGTAGGTACTAAGGGTCACGTTTGGTAAAATCGAGTTAGGATCGTTGTTAAGGAGGGGGAAAGTAAGAAAGTATGCACCGGCAAATTTCTCACCGCTCAATAGCTCGTAAGATCTCCTCGCGCCACTCTTGGGGTGTAAACTCCTTGTCGAAGCCAGAATCGGCGTAGCTGATCTTACCTTCACGGTCAATAATGATTGCCGTGGGGTAGCCCCCGACGCCGTACAGCCGGTCGACGACTTTGTTCGTGAGCAACACAGGATATTTGATCCCCATGGAATCGATGAGTTTGTGCAGTTTTCTGCTGCCCAGATCATCGAAAGAATCAATTCCAAGAAATACGATACCCTGGTCGCGGAATTCCTTGGCCAGCTCCACCAGAGTGGGGAGTGCGCGGTGGCAAGGAAAGCAATCTACATAGAAAAAATCAAGAAAAACGACTTTCCCTCTACAATCAGAAAGCTTGACTGATCCCCCTTGAAGAGCATCAGCTTCGAACTCAGGGGCTGCGTCTCCCTTCTTCAGCAGTGTTGGACCGTCGATCGTGGGTTTTGGTGCTTCCGTAATAGCGATGTTCTTCGGCAGCGTCGCTCCGGAGAAGAGTCCTGGCTCAAGCTCGGGATCGACGAGAATCGCCTTTATGTAGATTTCATTAGACCACTGCTGCATTTCTGCCATTTTATAGAGTTGGGTTACTTTCAGAGGCATCAGGTCGGATGTGCGCAACTGCCACTCGGTGAATGTTTCTATCATGCCCTCTCCGATGGAGCTTACGCATGCAAGAATGAGCACTGAATCTGGCCCCAATGTACCAGCGGAAATTACTCTTTCCGTGATATGCTCATCATTGAGGATCTGACGCATCAACGTGTTATTCATCGGAATGGGGGCGAGGTCCCAGCCATTCAGTACAACAGCGATGCGGTGCTGCGGCTGACGCGCTGCCGCGTACGATGTCATCCGACCGGATGCAGGACGTCCTTCGAGAAGACGTACGCCATCAAATAAAACGCAGTCACCGTCCGTTGTCGTACCGAAGACCTTGCAGCCGGTCCAGAGAGAGTCTGCTCTTTCGGCGCTCATCGAATATTTCGACGCAATAGGTCCTGCTTCGCCTTCCCTCGTGAAATGACTCTCGATGGACAAACGTATTGTGTTCACGCTATCGATACGTGCGGCGGCTTCTCGCAGAATGCGATTGAATTCACCGTCATCAGACTGGGAGGAGCAGGGCTGTGCGCTTTGAATGAAATACAGAAGAAGGGCAAGTATCGGAAGAACGCGCGTGAGCATGCAGATCACCGGGATTATGATATAATAAGACCGAGTATTCTGAAAAGTAAGCTTCGTCCGTCGCGTAAGCAACCTCGGAGGATCATGGGTGGAGGCTCTTGCAGAGCGCACCTACCGCAGCACCACCATCTTCTTCGTCAGTCTTTGCCCGTCGGCAGCCATGATGTAGAAGTACACGCCGGAGGGTAAACCCGCGGCGTCGAAATGCACCTGATGGGAACCTGCTTCCTCGAAACTGCCATCCAGCAACCGCCGCACTTCACGACCGTAGAGATCGGTCACGATCAGCGAGACGCGTTCGGGATGGGTGAGCGTGTAGAGAATTGTCGTTGTCGGATTAAAAGGATTGGGATAGTTCTGCTGAAGCACGAGGGTACGCACGCTGGGGAGGGGCGATGCCGCGCTTGTTTGTGCATTGACCAGGATCCGGAAGCCGCGTATGGTATCCTGCGTAAACGAGTCCGCGGGAGTCTCGTATGTGGTATCCGTCGCAACCGCGTACCAGTACAGTTCGGTCGGACCACCGCTCCATTGCGGCTGGGCATTCTGCAGAAAGACGGTGAACTCCGCGGCGGTGATGGAAAGGGAAGAGTCCCGAGTATCTGTCGTCCACGCACTGCTGCCGCCGTACCGCAGCGTTGACGGATCATAAAACGTTACGCGGTAAAACACCCTGTCAGAATAGAGCCCCGGATCAAATCGGCTCTGATATGCCCCCGAGTACGGATCAGCGGGCCGTTCCGGGTGCCACCGGAAGGTCATCAGGCTGTCGGGAGAAGCGGTGTTGAGGTTCACATGCACGCCATCGGGGGGATCGTATTGTTCGAACGGATACGGGGCATGGTCATGGACGAAAAGGGTATCCGACATCGCCCGGACGGTGGTGTCGTCAATGCATAGCACTTCAATCCATTGCCCGGGATCCCGGTTCTCAATACGCGTGACCGTGAGAGATCCGTAGAATGCAGTGGGACCATAGAGAGTGGAAAGCGAGTCGGCGAGAGAGGGACGAGCGTATCCGACGGGATGGGGAGGCGGATCAAGCACCGTTTCCGGAAAGCGTGTCCGCAGGAATACGGGAATGGTGTCGTTGACCCAGTTCATGTATCGATCCCGCGGGAAACAGACGATTTCAAATGGACGATCGCGATACACGCGCTTGAATCCGTCATAATACGCGTAGGTGACCTCGACGAGCAGGTTGGTGAACGGCGCCGGTAGAATACTGATAGGCGGTGAGTGCTGCTCGAGTGCAGTAAATTCCGGCAGTACGCGCAGCCGCACCCCGTACTCTACACGGGTGTCCACAAACCAGAGCGGCAACCGTCCGTCCTGGAACCGTTCTTTCGTGATGAGGTACGTGTAGTCCGTGGCCGGAGTCAAAGGTCCCTGTCCGTCATGGACGCGCGTCCATGAATACCCGTCGGGATCGACATTCCACGTTCGCATGCTCGAATCGCTCATCGCGCCGGATCCCGTTATCTCAAGCGTAACATTCGTTCCGACAGAATCCCAATTCGTAATAACATTTCCCGCCACATCACGCGCCACAAGTTCGAACGACACCGGTTCTCCGGCAGCGACCGTGATGGAATCAGCATTCGGAAACTCCATGGCGATACCGCCAATCTGTGCATGCAGTCCGGATGTTAATCCACAGACACAGATCAGCATCCAGTCGAACAGGCGACGGTACGTGTGATGAAGCAGCATGATCCCTCCTCGATTTGTCAGACGATATGGCATGAACCGATGACGATCGGCCATCCCGATTCCGGGGTACGTTACGAAACAGATGATCGAGGATCAACTCTTTACAGCCGTGGTACAAACGCGCCGGAACGGTCGACGACCTACTGGACGGACGTGTACATGAAAGAACTGAAACAGCACCCATGGCCAAAGCATTTTCCCCTCCATTCGGGAAGCTTCCGGAATTGTTGTCAAGATAGCTGCGCTCTCAGGAAGAGTCAGTCATACGGCGACGTCCGAAAGACACGGCAGCGATGAAAACGTTCCCTGTCGGTGTATGAACGTGCGAGGACCTTCCCGTGGCCGCCCCACCTGCGAAAAGGCGGAGGAACCTGAAGGCCCGGTTCTTTTTCTAAAGATCGAGTTTAGAATCGATTCTTGGGCTGATTCTGCCCGGGAACAGGACGATCGACTTCCGATAATCGGTTGTATGTGAAGTGGAATCCCGAACCGCGATTGTTCCACCTACCGCACCAGCACCATCTTCCCTCAGCGAGAAAACGGCGTCCATCACGAAGGAACATGTTGGACGTACAAGTGTCCTTGACTATGAAGGCGGAAGGAAGCAGATTGTCCGAGTGCGTGATACTTCGCAATCCTGGTAAATGCGAACCACGATGCAAACATCCGTGGGCATTGCCGGTGACTCTGTTTTGAAGTCGTTTGACATCGCAGTAGTATTTCAGAGGGGTGTATGCTCATGATGAGAACATTCGTCCTGCTGGCTGTGTTCTTGATCGCGTTTTGGGGATGCAAGGACACACCGACTGAACCGGAGCCCGACCCGGTGCCCGACCCGGTGCAGGAGGGAATCAGATTACTGTCATTGACCGCTCGCGCTGAAGTATCTCTCAATGATACGTTGCATTTCTGCTGGGAGGTGGCAGGTCAGCTCAATGCAGATTCCCTGATTGTTGAATACCTGGCCGTTGACTCTGCGTCACGATCCTGGACTTTTCTCCGATCCGTACCATGCAGTACTGGCTGCCTGTATATCCCCGTACGTGAAATTAATAAGGCCGCATTCATCCTGCGCATTCGCACGCCTGGAACAGAGAAGGCGGCGCTGACCGCTCGGATAGAAGTATACGAATTGAAGGTGCTCTGGTTCACCACGTATACGGAGGCCAGCGTACTTCGCGCGGGGGATACACTGCAGGTATGCTGGAGCACCCTCGATCTTGATCGAAACGAAGTTTTTATCATGGAATACAGACCCTTTCAGGAAGCCGACTGGCAGTTCCTTCGAAATGTCGTGATCGGAGAATTTTGCACCGAAATTCCTGCAGCTGAAATCCCGGCAGGTGATTTCTACCTCCGTCTTCGAAATACAGGAGGCACTATCTCCGCCACCTCGGCACAGATTCATGTGGCTGCTGATGATGTACGCGGAAGCATTGTTTTTCTTCCAAACTCCTCGGACACATTGATCTATCATCGTGATCTACTGCGCTGGAATGTACTCCCGGACCATGCAGAGGAAGTACATGGCGTGTATGTGCAGCAGCAGATCGTCGGGCGCAGCTGGGAATCGCCAAAATGGTTCGATGTCTCAGCCAAGGAATTCCGTCCAAGTGATCTTATCAGCATTTCTGATGCGGAGCATCTGGATCTCAACCCTCGGCGAAGATTTCGCATTCGAGCACAAGACGATACGGCATGGACGTATTCACCCATTTACGTGGTCGTCGATTTCCGTCTTAGCGGTCCAAATCCGGGAGCAACAATAAAACGGGGTACTATTGTGTACGGTGGAGCGTCGCATCCTACCGGTCCTTCAGCGGAGCATTTTTGGTCGACAGACGGAGGCACAACATGGATGAAGGTCGAGATGAATGCGTTCGCGACCAAAGGATATGAAACGTGCACGAGGCTGTTCCCACTTCCGCCGGGTCAGCAATGCTACTACGCGATAAAGGGATGGAGAGGCTCCCGACTTTTCGCTGATACCCTGGGGCCATATCTCGTAACCGACAACACGCGTCCTCTCGTTACCTTCAAAACGGGTGACAAGCTGACGTATGAGTTCATGACGGACAGTCAGGGAAATGTCCATCGGGATACCGTTACCGGAACTCTCGAGAGGATCGAGCCGACTGGTGACCGCATTGAATACACGTTCCGCACGGTGACCCGCACGGGCGCGGTCAATTCCGAGACGGTCGTCGAATATCCATCGGAGATGCATCGCCTGAGCGGCTGGATCTTTGACGAGTTCACAGGGCACCTCACTCTTTACCGTTTCGCCGATACGGGATTGGATGAATATTCTCTGTACTGGGATGATGGTGCGTCACGCGCCAGCATGACCATGCGTCTCGGCATCGGGCTTGATACCTATTCGCTTCGATCGACGATGGGTGGAACCTGGTATGCACGATCAACGACGTATCTCCCTTGATCA
>JACZJN010000202.1 GCA_014860565.1 Bacteroidota bacterium | reverse complement strand
GTCCAGCCCGTGCCCGTATACGTCACCTGCCAGTAACGCTTCACGTACAGCATGCGCGCGATGTTCTGCGGCAGCTGGTTCGGATACGCGCGGATCGTCATCGTGTTGATCTGGCCGCTGGTCACGTGCACCGTCGCGATCGGATCGCCGGTCGTCGGGTCCGAGATGTTGTACGGACTGCCCGGCACGGTCATCACGGTGTTGATGCCGCCCTGGATGTAGGTCGGACCGCCCTTCGAACCTGCGTTGACAAGCTGCAATTCGACGGTGATGTTCAATGGCTCGTTGGTCGCCACGAGACCGGTTGCGGGAGGCGGGAAGTCGTCGTTGAACAGCATGCCGTAGAATGTGATCATGCCGATATGCGTGCCCGGAGCCAGGCCCGTCGGATTCACTGACATGGTGAAGGTCTGCAGCTGGCGCGGACGCGGCGGGGCGAAGTTGTAGTTCTGCATCGTTGGGTTCGGCGTTTCCTTGGTCAGCGTGATCCACGGGGTGCTGGTTTCCACGTCCCAGAGGAAGTCGCCGTTCAAGCCGTAGATGTTCGTCTTCGACTGCACCTCGTATGTGCGGTTGATGATGCCCGGCACCTTGTAGTTGGCGATGAAGGTCAGCTTGGTCGCGGGATTGTCGATGAAAGTCGACAGGTCCGTCCCCGGCAGACCAAATGCGATTTTTGGCGGCGGCGAAGGATTGTCGTCTATCTTGAGATTGTCAAGAACGAACTGAGCATTGCTTCCGCTCGTGGTGAAGTGAAGCGCAATATAGTAGTCCGTATTGACGAGCGGGGTGTTGAAGTACGGACTCAGTCCGCCCGCCAGCTGCTTGGCCGTCATGAAGCCACCCGGGGCGATGTTCGCGAAAGTCGCGAACACGGTCATCTGCGACGGATCCGGCGTGTCGCCGAACGCCGCCTGGATGGTAACCGGTGAACCACCGGCGTTCTGGAAATCAAATCCGAGACGGTAGCTCGCTCCACCTTCAAGCGATGCCGAGGGAGAAATCAACCATTCGTTGGCAGACTCCGAGGGAGCCATCATCGCCATGCCCTGGCTTGCACCCACGCCCATGCCGCCGAGCACTTCGAGGGTCATCCCGCCGTTGTCGTCCTGTATCGTCCACGGAAGATCCAGATAGCCCGGATCGCGCGTGAGGGGATACGTCGACACGTTCATCTTGTCGAAGTTTTCGAAGCCCTGCACCTTCACGGTTTGCACCGTGATAATATCCATACCGCCGTCATTGGATGTATTCTGGTCAACGGGCCAGAATATTTTCGCGTACACCGTGACGGGTCCAGGCGCAAGGCCGGACAACTCCTGGGTAAATTCCACCGCCGTCTTGGCGCCGTTCCATGTAGGCGTAAAGACTTCCTGCACGCCGTCTACCGCACTCGTCGGCATCGATCCGACTTTGTAGGTCACAGGGATGGTGGCAGGATTGGGTCCGAGACCAATGTTTTCCAGCACGACGAGGACATCGTGCAGGTCAGGGTTCTCGCGATGCGCCCATTTGTCCTCGGCAGTGTTGACCATCAGATGCGTCAGGGCGACGTCATTTTCCGCCGGCGGGGCCGGATATTCATCCGCACCGATGCAGGGTGCCGCACCGCGCGACTGACCATCGAAATCGTCGGTCACCCCTGCGAAGGGAACGCCGGCCTGGTAACCAACGTGTGAACGGCTGTGCAGATCGGTGTCGCTGATGAAGTACGGATTGCCCCAGACCGAATTCTGATGGTAGCCCGAAACCGCTGTCTGAAGAGCTGCCAGCGAGGTGTACGTCGTTCCCCAGTAGTATGACTCGGTTGCTCCGTTCGTTGACCAGAAGGCATTGAAGTCATTCTCCGAGTGATCGCCGACAGTTGGATTGTACAGCATGTACACCGTGCCTGGGCCGGAGTACGAGATGTAGTTGTTCTTGAATTTCGTGTCGTAGTTCGTGGAGGTTCCGCCATGATACACCGCGTAGGTAGTACCAGAAGTACCGGTGCGCACGATATTCACGGAATTGAACCCCATATCGGTGTAGCGGGAGTAGTATCCGCCAAAAGCGTAGATCGTGCTGGTCGAGGATTGCTGCACGACAACCATGTTGTTGAGCACCTGACCACGGCCAGAAGCAGGCGGTCCCGTGGTAGAATAGTTGTAGTTGCAATACCGGGCGTTCAAACCGTAGATGTTTGCATCCACATAGTTATTGTTGAACTGTGGACCAAGATTGGCATAATAGGAATAAATCCCGTAGCCACCCGTGGTGATCGTCCCCGTGCGGCGCTGCGTGACGATGTTATCATTCACCTTCACGGCGGCGGTGTAATACACGTATATGCCATAGTAGTACCAGTTCTGCACTGTATTGCCGATAAACTGGTTGTTGACGCAGTACGTTGTGTTCGTGGTACTGCTGTATCCATTCCATCGGATGCCGTAGTAGCCGCTGTTGATCTCGTTGTTCTGAATCAGGTTGTTGTCGCCCCAATCGCCATATGCCGAATAGCTCGATGTGCTGCTCGCGACAATCCCGAGGTGATACGACGATGTCGTGTTCGAAGGCAGATTGATCACGCAGTTGCTGATCTCATTGTTGCTCGCCTGGTTCGTGAACAGGAAGCCGTACCCGTAAGAACTGTTCGTCGAATTGATGGTCAGATTTTTGAACTTCACGTAATCGGCACCATCGAGCGTGATCACACTCTGATACGTCGTCGGGACATCGAATGTGACAATGCGTGACGCCGCATTCCCTGTCCCGCCATTGAAGGTCACAGTGTTCGTCGCGCTGGTGCCGGGTATGACCCCGAGCGTAAGCTGCTCGTTGTACGTCGCGGCAGCAACGTTAAACGTTACAGGACCGCTTACTCCGACGGCATTCAATGCATTGACTGCGTTCGTGAACGAGGTGAAGTTCCGGTTGCCGCTGCCCGTGGGATTGATGGTGTAGATGCCGTTCAGGGCTTCGAATATGGTGCGGCTGCCGGTCGGACTCGTCACCGTTGGTGTGCGCGGTACGCCGGCGACGGTAATCGATGTGCATTGACCGTCCACTACATTATTGGCTGTCGCGGTTAGTGGAATGTCGTAGGCCAGCCAGAAGTAGTTGGTTCCCGGACCAAGAACCTGCGAACCGTTCACGACAAACGTACCCGAAGGCGACACGATGGTCGAACCGAATTGATTCGTTGCCGCGAACGTGTTGCTGCCTCCGGTGTAATACACTTTCGCATTGCTGATATCGTTGGAGGTCGTTGATCCCGCAGTGCTCAGGGTAAGCGATGATACGGAAAGCGGTGAAAGTCCGCCCGAGGTTACCACCTGCATGCCGATGATTTCCTGGTCCGTGGTGCCTGTGCTTGTCGGCGTGGTGTTCGGCTGGATCGTCGTGCTCGACACGTATGTCATCGGTCCGGGCGCGATCAGGTCGAAACCGAAGTCGTAGCGTGCGCCGTCGGTCGCCGAACCGGCGGTCGCGGAACAGGCCGATGCGCCGTAGATGCGCCTATACGGCGGCGTGGTCATCGAGGTTTGCCGAAGGGTAATGCCCGAGGGCGTGTAGGCGTCCTGGCATATCTGCACGACCAGCGCCTGTGTCGGATCGTAGGAGAACGGGTTGGTCAATGTGATGGCGAACCATGTATCAGTCGCCCCTGCCGGAATCACCGTCGTCGCCGCCGTGTAGACCTGCGTCACCGGAGTGAAGAAGGTGGTATTTGACGGGAATGCGCTGCTGGAGGTCTGCCCCAGCCACACTGTCAGGTTGGTATATGTGGAAGAAGTCGTATAGGTGCCGCCTCGATGCAGATATATGGTCGTGATCTGTCCGGCGAACGCGCCTGTGAATTCGCCTGCGATGTAGTTGAGCTGCACCTTCCTGGTACTTGTCGAATTCAGCGGGAAGCTGTTGGAGGCAGTACCCCCAGTCACATAGTAGGTAGGTGTTTGAGCCACCGCGGAGCCTGCAAGAAGCAGCGCGAGGAACAGACGCGTCGTAAACCGAAGTATGGCGGATTTCCCTCTTCCGACGTCCGGAAAAGACATCCAACGTGTAGCGAATGTGAACATACAGGACTCCTGAATAAAGTGTATGTGGGATCTGGTCGCTATGTCACGATATAAATTAATTAAGAGTGTAATCTCTCCTATATTGTGCTACAAAGGGTTGCAGGCGAAGTGCATCGGATATGAAGAAGGGGATCTCTGTTACGCGCAAATATATCCCTGTTTTTGTGAAACGCAACCCCCGAGGCGAGATTTATTTTCACTCTGTAACAGCAGGGTAGAAATGTCCGGGTATATGCAAAGTAGAAATGTCCGCACGATTCGCCACAATGATTCCTTCACAACGAAGGGATCGCATCGTGCAGGAACTCCTACTGATGAACAAAACGGAACGCGAGCGCATC
>JACZJN010000201.1 GCA_014860565.1 Bacteroidota bacterium | reverse complement strand
GATGCGCTCGCGTTCCGTTTTGTTCATCAGTAGGAGTTCCTGCACGATGCGATCCCTTCGTTGTGAAGGAATCATTGTGGCGAATCGTGCGGACATTTCTACTTTGCATATACCCGGACATTTCTACCCTGCTGTTACAGTCGGAACCGGGGGCAATATTCTCCGTTTCTCCGCTCATTCCGATTTCGTACTTTACGAGAATCCATTTCTTCCGGGGACATTCCATTTGCCCCGTGAGAGCGGGAGCATCCAGACGTGAGAACCGCAATCCATATCGTCTCCATTCTCACCGTGCTGCTTACAAGCTGTGCGCTGCTTCCGTATGTGGCGTCGGCACAGGTCTCCAATGACAGCACGGCGGTTGCGCCATCCGACAGCGGGAAGGTGAGAATCCCCCTCGGCCTTGGCCTGCGGTCGGCTGATTCGCTTCGCAGTCCTGCGCTCGATTCCCTCGCGCTTGGCGATTCGCTCGACCTCCAGAAGGACAGTGTGACTGTATATGCCACCAAGGACGCCGTGGATACCATCATCGTCTACAAGGCGAAGGATTCGGTTCTCTACGTGCTCGACGACAAGAAAATGAACATGTACGACGAGGCGGCGATCGACTACGGCAAGACCGCAATCCGTGCCTCGCGCATCACCGTCAACTGGGACAATTCCACCATCGTGGCGACGGGCGTTCCGGATTCGTCTGCCGAGGGCAAGCTGACCGGCACACCTGTGTTCAAGGAAGGGACTGACGAGTACAGGGGGGAGGCGATGACCTACAACTTCAAGTCGAAGAAGGGTGTCATCACAAAAGGGGAGACCGCCATCGACGACGGATTCTATCTCGGAGAACGCATAAAGCGTGTGAACGAGGACGAATATTTCATCGGGGGCGGACGCTATACCACCTGCGACAATCCCGATCACAAGCATTATTATTTCGGTTCGGCGGAAATGAAATTCGTACCCAACGAAATCATTGTCGCGCGTCCGATCACGTTTTACGTCGAAGATATTCCTTTGCTCTGGCTGCCCTTCGCGGTCATTCCATCGAGCGGCGGGCGCAGCAGCGGCATCATGCTGCCCTCGTTCGGAGAGAGTCCGACTCGCGGACGCTACCTGCTCAAGGGCGGCTACTATCTCGCGATGAGCGATTACTGGGATCTCGCGCTGACCGGCGATCTGTACTCAAAGGGCGGATATCTTCTGCGCACTGATGTGCGCTATGCCCTGCGCTACAACTTCACCGGCTCGGTGTCCGCGACCTACGGCAAGCAAACCTACAACGTGGGAAACGTCTATGCACCCGACGACAAACCCGGCACCGACTGGAGTCTGACGATCAATCACAACCAGGACATCGATCCGACATCACGCGTGAGTGTGAATTTCTCCTTTCTCACGAATTCGTACTACCAGAACTTCTCGAATAATCTGAATGAACTGCTGAACCAGACTGCGCGGTCGTCAGCGATGTATTCGAAGAATTGGGAGGGGACGAGCCGCAGCATGTCGCTCGGCATCACGCGCGACCAAAACCTGGTCAACGGCACATACACCATGTCCCTCCCCGACCTGTCGTTCAATCAATCGCAAATATACCCCTTCCGGGGAGAGGGCGGCTTCGGCAACGCATGGTATGAGATGATCGGTCTGAATTACAGCGGCAAGGCGCTCAACCGCATCGTTCTGAAAGAGTACGCCACCGGCGAACGCGACACCCTCAACCAGGCCATCCTTGCGAAGGAACGGTTTGATCGACGCGGCATCAAGCACTCGGTGTCATTGCTGGCGACGCCGAAGCTCGGTTTCTTTACCATTTCTCCGAACGTGTCGTACGACGAGGTCTGGTATGATCACCGGCTCGAGCGTTCGTACAACGCGGCGGATTCGGTCGTCGAGGCGCGCGATGCGAGCGGCTTCTTCACCTATCGCACATTCCGCGCCAGTCTCACCGCCAGTACCAAGATCTATGGCATGTTCGCGCCGAATGTCTTCGGCATCATCGGTGTTCGCCACACCCTTCAGCCCTCGATCAGCTACAACTGGAATCCTGATTTTTCGAAGGAAAGCTGGGGATACTATCAGAGTTACGTCGACAGCACAGGCAGCGATGTGCGCTACGACCCGTATTCGGGTTTCTCTTACCGGCCGGGCGAGGTGTTCGGCGGTGTGGGCGCAGGGGAGTCGCAGACGATCGGCATGAGTCTCTCGAACATTTTCGAGATGAAGCTTAATCCGCGCGCGGACGATACGACGGCCACCCCCCGGAAATTCCAGCTCTTCACTCTGCAGGCCAGTTCCAATTACAACATAGTGAAAGACAGTATGAAGCTGGCTCCCGTCAACCTGTCTTTTCGCACGAGCATTCAAGGCGTGCTGGATATTTACGGCGGGACCACCTTTTCGCCCTATGTCTGGCAGAATTCCTATGAACGACGCTCGGCGGACGGAGTGCGGCTGGAGAGGGTCAGCGGGCATGAAATCGACGAGTATCTCTGGGACCGCGGAAGTGGCATCGCGCGAATGACGAATTTCAACATCAATCTCTCGACAACGCTGTCGCATGAGATGTTCAAGTCCAAGTCCACTCCGGCAGTAAAGGACAGCACACAAAAATTGTACGATGACGAAGAAGACGAGGGCGGGCGCAGCATCCAACTCGATCCGAAAGCGCCATATAACTTCAGCATCCCGTGGAATCTCACGCTCGGATACGACTATACGATGAATCAGTTCAACCCCGAGATGAAATCCCGGAATTCCGGTCTTCGCGCCAACCTGACATTCAGTCTGACACCCACGTGGAACTTCACGTTCAGCACCTACTACGATATTGTGAACAAGGAATTCGGCGCGCCGCAACTCAACATCCGCAAGGATCTTCACTGCTGGGAGATGGATTTCAACTGGGTACCCGCCGGTCCGTATCGCAATTTCTACTTCGTGCTCCGTCTCAAGGCCGCGCAGCTGCAGGATATCAAGCTCGAGAAGCGCGGGTCTGATCGCGAGATCTACGGGTATTGACGCACCCCACTTTTCCATTGCCGCGTGAGGCGGACTTTCGTATTTTTTAATAATTGACTGATTTCGCATCCGCATACGATAGCACTATGAAAAAACTCTCCCGTCTGATCCCCGCACTGTTCATTCTCACGCTGATCATGGCCTCATCGCTCCTGGCGCAGGAAGCTGCGAAGTGGACGGCGAAGCCGGTGGCTGCCACGGTGAAGGCGGGCGCGACGGTGGAGGTGAAGGTTTCGGCGGACGTCATCGAGGGCTGGCACATCTATTCGACCACACCGCAGGAAGAAGGTCCGGTTCCGACGGAGATCGAATTCGCGGAAAACGCTCCGCTGACGCGTGCAGGAAAGATCAAGCAGCCGAAGCCGATCGTGAAGTACGACGAGAATTTCGGAATCGACACCGAATATTATGACAAGGATGTCGCTTTTACGGTGACGGCGAAGGTGAAGGCCGGGGCCAAGCTCGGCAAGCAGAAGGTGGTCGTCGAAGTGACCTTCATGGCCTGCAACGACCGCATGTGCCTCCCTCCGAAAACCGTTGAAGTTCCCTTCGACATTACCATCGAGGCCGGCGAAGCAACTGCCGCCGTCGACGCGCAACAGACGGGCGCCGACGCTGAAATGGGGCCGGGTGCTGACAGTGCGACCGAAGGTCAGCAGGATGCCGCCACCGAGGAAATGAAGGATGCCGATACGGAGTCCGAAGACAATGAATCGCTTGGCTACGGAGACGAGCGCGATGTTGAAAACGCGAAGGAAGAGGGACTCTGGGCATATATCGGTCTGGCAATGTCCGTCGGTGCCCTGGCGTTGCTCACGCCCTGCGTGTTTCCGATGATTCCCATCACCGTGAGTTTCTTCACCAAGCGTGAAGCGGCGACCCGCTTCCAGTCCGTACGCGATGCACTGATCTATTCCTTCGGCATCATCTTTACGTTTACCGGTCTGGGGATACTACTGGCGCTGATATTCGGGGCGTCGGGGATTAACCAGTTTGCCGCGAATCCATGGATGAACATCCTCATCGCGCTGGTATTCATTGTCTTCGCCCTCAACCTTTTCGGTCTTTTCGAAATTGTCGTGCCGTCGGGCATTCTCACGAAACTGACCATTGCCTCGGGCAGCGGCCGCGGAATCGCGAGTCTGCTTCTGATGGGCCTCACCTTCACGCTGACCAGCTTCACCTGCACCGTGCCGTTTGTCGGCACCGTCATGGTCGCGGCGGCGAAAGGAGAGATCTGGTGGTCCATCGTCGGAATGCTCGCCTTCTCAAGCGTCTTTGCGCTGCCGTTCTTCCTGCTCGCCCTGTTTCCCTCCTGGCTCAAGTCGATGCCCAAAAGCGGTGGGTGGCTCAATTCCGTCAAGGTCGTCATGGGCTTCCTCGAATTCGCGGCAGCCATGAAATTCCTCTCCAATGTCGACTTGATCTGGGGTCTCGGCATACTGAGCCGTGATCTCTTCCTGAGCTTCTGGGTCGGAATCGGCGTCCTTATCACTGCGTACCTTCTCGGCAAATTCGAATTGCCTCATGACAGCAAACTCGAAAAAGTCGGCGTGTTCCGCATGGTGTGGTCAATGTTCTTTCTCGGAATATCCATCTATATCTTCACCGGTCTCAACGACAAACCACTGGGCGAGCTCGACGCCTTTCTCCCGCCGATGAATTATTCCGAGACCATCAGTGCCGCCTCGCTCGGGGATACCGGCACCATCGGGGGCAGTGAAAAATCGGAGGAAGCCACCTGGTATTCCGATTACAACGAGGCGCTTGTCGTCGCGAAAGAGGAATCCAAACCGATTTTCATTGACTTCACCGGCTTTGCCTGCACGAACTGCCGCTGGATGGAGGCGAACATTTTCCCCCGGAAGGATGTGCAGGCGCTGTTCAAGGAATTTGTTCTTGTCCGTCTCTATACCGACGGCCAGGGCGACGTGTACGACCGGAACCGTATTTTCCAGGAATCACGCTTCGGTACGGTCGCACTTCCACTCTACGTGACGATGTCAACCGACGACCAGCAACTCACCACGTTCCCAGGCCTGACCCGCAAGCCGCAGGAGTTCGTCCGCTTCCTCAAGGACGGCCTCACGAAATCCGGTATGTGATTGAAGCGCGTTGCGCTTCGCGCTGTGGAACGTAGGACGTAGGATGGGAGGTTCGCTTCTCCCGGCGGGGAATGCTCTCGAAGCGAGCATTCCTATGTTCCAGGTCCTCCATCGCAAAAGCGGCTGCCACGGGCAGCCTCTTTTGCTTCCCGGGGCGCTCTCGCAATTCTCCGCGATCTTTTGTATTATTTCAGACCATGCCAAAATGGCCATCTCGATGCTGAATCGGGAATTTTACGGCATTCATGAAGCGCAGTTTCATGTCGAGTACACCATCCCGAAAGAAGGACCATGTTGACTTGTGCGTGAACGAACAGGTTTCGTTCAGGCAGAAGACCAATGGACTCGAGGAGTGGGAATTCGTGCACAATGCGCTGCCCGAACTCAATACCGAGGACATCGATCCGGCGACGGATTTCCTGGGCCACCGAATGTCGTTTCCCCTGATCGTCACGGGCATGACAGGGGGGTATGACCAGGCGGAGCGCATCAACGGCGCCCTCGCCGAGGCCTGCCAGGATTTGCGGATCGGCATCGGTGCGGGAAGCATGCGGCAGGCACTCGAAAACGATACTTACCACGAGTCGTATCGCATCCTCCGTCGGAATGGACCAGATATCCCCATCCTCGCGAATATTGGCGCGGTCGAGGTGGCAGCGATGCGCGATACGCGTCCTGCGCAGTACCTGGTCGATCTGCTCGAGGCCGACGCGCTTGTGGTGCATACGAATCCGCTGCAGGAATTTCTGCAGCCCGAAGGCGAACCCCGTTTCCGTGGCGTGCTGGACGGACTGGAAATGCTGGTGCGTGAACTCGACGTACCTGTGATTCTCAAGGAAGTCGGCGCGGGAATATCACGCGAAGCGGCCATGCGCGCGCATGAGGTTGGTGTGCGATGGATCGATGTCGCCGGCGCCGGCGGAACAAGCTGGGCCGGGGTGGAAATCCTCCGCAGACGCGACGGGTGTGAAGTGTCACCGCAGTTCTGGGACTGGGGCATCCCGACTGCCCGGGTGCTCGAAGAACTGCGTATCAACCGTCCGCCTGATCTCCAGTTGATTGCATCCGGCGGAATCACCGACGGGGTGATGATTGCCAAATGCCTCGCCCTCGGTGCGGAGATCGCAGGCGCCGCACGCCCACTGCTCACGGCCTATTACGATGGCGGCATCGCTGCGCTGCGCAATCGGCTCTGTGGCTGGAAGCGGGACCTGATCGGCGTCATGTTCCTCACGGGTGCCTCAACCATCGCGCAGCTGAAGCGCAAACCCATCATGAACGCCAAGGAAGAAAGAACCGCCTAGCCAAGCGACAGGTTTTCAAAAGCATTCTCAATTACCGACGGAATCATGGATCGTTTCTTCGACCGCTACAACACCTATCGCAGCTTGATCGATACACGGCTCTCCACTGTTATCGACCGCGATAAGCCCGTGACCATGTACGAACCCGCGCGCTACGTGCTGAGCGGTGGCGGGAAGCGTGTCCGTCCCGTCCTCGTCATGCTCGCTTGTGAGGCTGCCGGCGGCGACCCGCGTGACGCGGTGGATGCCGGCGTGGCCGTGGAAATCCTCCATAATTTCACACTGGTGCACGACGACATCATGGATCGCGCCGATACACGACGAGGACGACTGACCGTGCACAAGAAGTGGGATGAGAACATTGCGATCCTCGTCGGCGACGAACTGATGGGCATCGCATACAAGACGCTGCTCAACACGGAGAAGGGAGACATGCGCGCGTTGACACGCGTATTCACCGATGGCGTCATCGAGGTTTGTGAAGGCCAGAGCTACGACAAGGAGTTCGAACTCCTGCCCACGGTGAGTGAAGAAGAATACATGATGATGATCAGCAAGAAGACAGGCTGGCTGGTCGCGATATCCGCGGAGATGGGCGCCATTATCGGCGGCGCGGACGATGCACGCCGGGCCGCGCTTGTTGAATACGCCCGATGCGTGGGCCGCGCATTTCAGGTTCAGGACGATCTGCTCGACGTTGTCGCCGACAAAGAGGAATTCGGCAAGCCCATTGGCGGCGACATCATTGAAGGAAAGAAGACCTTTCTGCTCGTCAAAGCACTGAATCGAGCCACGGGCGACGATCTCGCGCTTCTCGAAGCCGTGGCGATGAAGACCGCCACACAGGAGAATCTCGTAGCGCGGGTGACCGCGATCTACGAGGAGTACGGAGTGCTCGATATCGCGCGCGAAAAAATTGCGCAGGATACCGATGCGGCCATTCGTGCGCTCGAAGCGCTCGAGGACAACGACGGACGGCAGATGCTCGTCTGGCTTGCACAGATGCTTCTCGAACGCAAACACTGACCGACATGATAGAACGCACCGTAACCATAAAAAACCGCTCCGGTCTGCATACGCGTCCCGCGGCGTCTCTGGTGAAAACCGCCGCGCGATTCGAATCGGAGTTTTATATCAAGAAGGACAGCTTCGAGATCAACGGCAAAAGCATCATCGGTGTGATGACGCTGGCGGCCGAACAGGGATCGACGCTGCAGTTGAGTTTTTCCGGCGCCGATGAGACCGACATGGCCGATGCGGTCACACAGCTTTTTGACGAAGGATTCGGCGAACTCTAACCATTTTCTCGACAGCCAGGGGTTTCGCGTGGAAAACGGGAAACAGGAACGCATCATCAAGGGGCTGCCAGCCTCCGGCGGCATTGCCATCGGTCCCGCCTATGTGTACGAGAGGGAGGAAGTCTACGTCAGCGAACGCATCCTCACCGTCAGCGAGGTCGAACTGGAAATCCAGTTGCTTGCCGAGGCAATGGAGCGCGCGCATGTCGAACTCGAGAAAATCGTTTCTTTCGCACGTCAGAAAATCAACGAGGAAGCAGCGGCTATTTTCGAAAGTCAGCTGCTTATGCTCAGCGACCCGCAGATGCACAAAGCGCTGGAAAAACGGCTGCGGGATGAGCGCAAGAATGCGGATTTCCTCATCCACGACGAACTGGAGAAGTATCGTGCCATCTTCGGTGCGGCGAAGGATGAATTGCTGCGCGACCGCATGGCGGATCTCGACGAGGTCGGCCAGCGCATCATGCGCAACCTGCAGAAAAAGAGGCTGCACTCCACGGTGGAAGGGGAGCATGTCATCATTGCAGAACAGCTAACCCCTTCCGATACGCTGCTCTTCAGCCGTAACGACGTGCTTGGATACGCCACTGATATCGGCGGCATCACCTCCCACGCCGCCATTCTCTCCCGTTCACTGAAAATTCCCGCAGTGACCGCGCTGCATGGGGCCTCGAAGGATATCGTTACCGGCGATATGGTCATTCTCGACGGACAGCATGGTCTCCTCATCGTCAATCCCACGGAAGAACATCAGCGGGAATACGCGCGGAAGATCGAGCGCATCGAACTTCTTGAAGCCGAACTGGCGGACCTTGTCGATCTCCCCTGCGAAACTTCGGACTGTCACAAAGTCGAGCTTTCAGCGAACGCGGAATTCGTGAATGAACTCGAGTTCATCATTACACAGGGCTCGAACGGCATCGGTCTCTATCGCACCGAACATCTCTATATCGCCAAGGGCGACTTCCCTTCGGAACAGGAGCAGTACATCGAATACAGCGAGATAGCGTTTTCGATGTATCCACAGCCGGTGATATTCCGCACCTTCGATATCGGCGGCGACAAACTGCTCGAACGTGGCGTCTCGGAAATGAACCCTTTCCTCGGCTGGCGCGGCATCCGCATGATGCTCGACAAGACCGACATCTTTCGCCGTCAGCTGCGGGCCATCCTGCGCGCATCGTCGATGAAGAACATCAAGATCATGTTTCCGATGATATCAGGCGTTGCGGAACTCGACGAAGTGCTGGCCGTGCTCGCGGATGTCAAAAACGAACTGACAGAGGAACTCGTCCCTTTCGACGAACACATGGAAGTGGGTTTGATGATCGAAGTTCCTTCGGCCATTTTCGTCGCCGACGAACTGGCGAAGCGCGTCGATTTCTTCAGCATCGGAACCAACGATCTGGTGCAGTACCTGATGGCAGTGGATCGAAACAACGAACTGATCGCCGATCTCTACCAGGAATTCCACCCCGCCGTGATCCGCGCCGTGAAATCCATCATAGCAACCGGCCACGCCAACGGTATCTGGGTCGGAATGTGTGGAGAGCTGGCCGGGAATCCCCTCGCCACGGTGATGCTGCTCGGCCTCGGGCTGGACGAGTTTTCCATGGTACCATCGGTCATCCCCGAAGTGAAGAAAATTATCCGTTCCACCAGCTACGAGGATGCGAAGGGGGTCGCCGAGACCGTTCTGCGCATGCCTGTGGCTTCGGAAGTCCGTGCCTATCTCGAATCATACATGCGGGAGCGCTACCCGCATTTCATGGCGACGCTGCTGAACGGGGAGAACGGAGACAACGGAAATCACAAACTGGACGGTGAACACGGAGCCTGACATGGAACTCGCTGACGCACGCATACGAATCGATTATGCCAACACACTCGGTTTTATTGACACATCCGCGATGGAGTCTGCCCACCAGCGCATCATCAATGCGCAGCAGCTGCTCGCTTCGCGCAGCGGTCCCGGAGCGGACTTCCTCGGATGGGTGGACCTTCCATCGCAGGCCCGCACAGACCTGTCGCCGATACTCGAAGCCGCGGCACGCATCCGCGCGCAGGCGGATGTGTTGATCGTCGTCGGTATCGGTGGATCCTATCTCGGCGCGCGCGCCGTGATCGAGGCGCTGCGTCCGCCGTTTGCCGCCGAGGGACCTGCCGTGATCTATGCCGGACATCATATCGACGGCGCCTATCTCCGCTCGCTGATGGATTCCTGCGGTGACCACAGAGTATGCATCAACGTGATATCAAAATCTGGTACTACCACTGAGCCGGCGCTTGCGTTTCGCGTACTCCGGCAGTGGATGGAGCAGCGATACGGCAGGGAGGAGGCCGCACGGCGCACGTATGCGACCACCGACGCGCAGCGCGGCGCGCTTCGCCGTGTGGCAGACGAGGAAGGGTACACCACCTTCGTCATTCCTGACGATGTCGGCGGCCGCTTTTCGGTGATAACACCTGTGGGCTTGCTTCCCATCGCCGCCGCAGGGATCGATATCGGGGCGTTCCTCGATGGCGCGATAGCGATGCGCGGGATTGCCGCGGGAACGAATCCTGACAGCAACCCCGTGCTGCGATACGCCATGCTGCGTGATGCGCTGTACCGGCAGGGAAAACACATCGAAGTGCTCGCGTCCTTCCATCCTGAACTCACGGTTGTCTCCGAATGGTGGAAGCAGTTGTTCGGAGAAAGCGAAGGAAAGGACGGCAAGGGGATTTTCCCGGCTGCGGTGACGAACACCACCGACCTTCATTCCATGGGACAGTACATCCAGGACGGCGAACGCCGTCTGTTTGAAACCTTTCTTTTCGCGGAGCGGAGTGCAGATGATATCGTCGTTCCCGAGGTCGCGGGCGACACCGACGGGTTGAATTACCTTGCGGGCAGCGGTTTTGCGGAAGTGAACGCGAATGCGCTCCGCGGCACCGCACTCGCGCACCTCGACGGCGGCGTGCCCAACGCGACCATCCTTCTCCCCGGCATCAACGCCGCCTCGATAGGCGCGTTGCTGTATTTCTTTGAAAGCACCGTTGCCCTGTGCGGTTACGCGCTGGGGGTCAATCCATTCGACCAGCCGGGCGTCGAGGCCTACAAGAGCAATATGTTTGCGCTTCTCGGCAAGCCGGGAAACGAGGCGCGGCGTTCCGAACTCCTCGCGCAGATCAGTCGCGATGGAAATGCCGTCGCCGGCTGACCGATTTTTCCTCCATCTCAAGGACCATCATGAGCAGTACCGAATACGCCCAGCGCATTTCTTTACTTGACACTCACGACATCTACAGTGTGATCTGCGACTATCCGGGCCAGGCCCGCACAGGCATGGACGTAGGCAATGCGCTGAACCTCAGCGGCATCGATGCCCCGGGTCTGCGCAACATGCTTGTTTGCGGCATGGGGGGTTCCGCGATCGGGGGAGACGTGCTCCGCGTGTTCGCCGAGAAGACCGCGCGCATTCCCATCGCCGTCAACCGCGGCTACATCATCCCGGGCTACGTCGACCGGCACACGCTGGTCGTCGTGATGAGCTATTCGGGTGGCACGGAAGAATCACTCGCCGCATATGCGGAGGCCCGCCGCCGCAAGGCGCAATGCGTCGTCGTGACGTCGGGCGGCGTGCTTCTTGATCAGGCGGAAGCGGACGGCGTGCCGGCGGCGATCATCCCGGGTGGCCTCGCCCCGCGCTGCGCACTTGGCTACCTGTTCTTTCCGTTGCTCATGATCGCGGCACGCCTCGATATTCTCGACCTCCCGCAATCTGCATTACAGGGCACTCTGGCGGTGCTCGAACAGTGCACGCGCGAGTATGCCGATCATGACGATCCTGGTAACAAGGCGATCGCGATCGCCGAGCGGCTGCGAGGACGGCTGCCGGTGCTCTACGGCGCGCAGCTCGGACTTGACGCCGTACTTATGCGCTGGCGCTGCCAGATCGAGGAGAATGCGAAAATGCTCGCGTACACCAACGTATTCCCGGAAATGAATCACAATGAAATCGTGGGCTGGGAGCAGAACGAAGATCTGCTGCGCCGCATCGCCGTCGTCATGCTGCACGACCGTGATGACCTGCCGCAGATACGCAAGCGTATTGCCGTCACGCTCGACATCATCCGTCCTTTCGCGGCCGACATCATCGAGATCTACGCCGAGGAGGAGCATCCGCTCGCTCGGATTTTTGGATTGATTTGCCTCGGTGATTGGGTTAGTTTCTACCTCGCCATGACAAGCGGAGTCGATCCCTATCCGATCGTGAACATCGATCGGCTCAAGGCTGCACTCTCCGGGTAATCCGTTCGTACACAAAGACACAAAGATTCGAAGACACAATGATGTCTGGCAAAGGCAGAGATTTTCCTGGACGCGTCCATGCAAACATGGCATTGTGTCTTTGTGTCTTCGTGACTTCGTGTCTGATCGGAATCTCGCCGCAGGTTTCGCATGCCCAGTTCCTCCCCTTCGGACGCAATAAGGTCCAGTACGCTAATTTCGATTGGCAGATCCTGAAAACCGAACATTTCGATATTTACTACTATCCCGAGATGGAAGAGCTGGCGGGGAAGGGTGCGCATTTCGCCGAGGAGAGCTACGGAAAGCTGGAGCGGGATTTCAATTTCACCGTCGGCCACCGCATCCCGCTCATATTCTATTCTTCTCCTATCCATTTTCAGCAGACCAATGTCACACCGGGCTTCATCCCTGATGGCGTGGGTGGCTTTTTCGAATTCATCAAAGGACGCGTGGTGATCCCGAGTTCCGGATCCATGGAGCAGTTCCGCCACGTGATCAATCATGAACTCGTCCACGTGTTCATGCACAACAAGCTGGAATGGACTCTGCGCAACAATGGGCAGCGCACCGACCGTTATCTCCCGCTGTGGTTCGTCGAAGGACTCGCGGAATACTACTCCACCGAGTGGGACGCACAGGCGGAAATGGTGCTGCGCGATGCGGTGCTCTCGGGCTATTTCGCTCCGCTGTCCTACATCTACGCCATCAGCGGAAGCTTCCTCATGTACAAGGAAGGTCAGGATGCGCTCGGTTTTATAGCGCGGGAATATGGCCGGGAAAAAATCGTCCAACTCGTCGATAACTTCTGGATGTCGGAAGACTTCCAGGAAGTCATGCGGCTCACGATCGGTGTCGGCTACGAGGCCTTCGACCGCGCATGGCTGCGCGACCTGCGGAGGAGAATATACCCGCTGGTTGAAACACACGATCGTCCGAGCGACGCCGCTACGCCGATCGTGCGCGAGGGCTTCAACGCGAAACCCGTCTATTACACCCGCGGGGATTCATCGTACGTCGTCTACATTGCCAACAACACCGGCTACTCCGGGGTCTATATGAAATCCCTCACGGGCGGGGAGATCAAGCTGCTGCTCGAGGGCGAGAAAACAGACCGCTTCGAGGCCTTCCATCTGTTCGGCAGCCGCATGTCGGTCAGCCGCGACGGGATGCTGGCCTTCGTGACGAAAAGCGGAGAATCGGATGTTCTCCACCTGTATGATCTTGACGCGGAGCGTCTTGTGCAGACGCTTTCCTTCGACGGCCTTGTCATGATCGGTTCGCCCTCGTGGAATCCGGACGGCACGCAGATCGTTTTTTCAGCTTTGAACGAAGCAGGCGAGCAGGATCTCTACAGCGTCGAAACGGGAACCCGCGGGCTGACACGTCTGACGCACGACCTGTACGACGACCGTGACCCCGCCTGGTCTCCGGAAGGCGATCGTATCGTCTTCACTTCCGATCGCGGTCCGGGCGGAAATCACGGACGGCAGCAGCTCTATCTGCTCGATCTGGAAAGCGGGGCGCTGCGCTATCTGACACAGGACAGCAGCAGCTACGCATCCCCGGCCTGGTCGGGCGACGGCAGCAGCATCGTCTGTACCAGCGACCGCGACGGCACACATAATCTGTACGTGATCCCACTCTCCGATACAGGGACGCTTCTGCCTCCCGTACGGCAGCTTTCGCATTTCACCACGGCCGCGTTCGATCCGGTATGGACACCGAAAGGAGACGTGATTTTTTCCGCCTATGACGGTGCGAATTTTCAAATCCTGGGTTTGCGGAAGATCGCGGCGAAGCTCGATTCGCTGACGGCAGTGTACGAGCCCCGCTCCGCGCGGAGTGTGGAGCCGTGGTCGGTGCCCTCGATTTCAGGCACGACGGTGTCGTCGCGCATCAGCTACGAAAAGGAATACCAGATAGACATCGCCCAGAGCGCCATCTCCACCGACCCGGTATTCGGTACGCTCGGTGGGGCGGTGCTGAGCATGAGCGATGTGCTGGGAGATGACCGTTACTATTTCCTGATATCGAACTCGGCACAGACATCGAGCGAACTTTTCTCAAGCTTCAACATCGCTGTCTCACACCTTTCCCTCGCGCGGAAAACGCCATACAGCTATGGCGTGTTTCATTATGCCGGACGCCGTTACGATCTGCTCGACCCCGACCTGTATTTCTACGAACGGGCCTATGGCGGATTTTTTGCCGTTGCGTATCCGCTTTCGAAATTCCGCCGCTTCGAGGGATCATTCAGCTTCAGCAATTCCGACAAGGAAGCGCTCACCGACGTCAGACAGCGCAAAGCACTGCTGTTGACGAACTCGATCTCGTATGTCAAGGACAACGCCCTGTACTATTGGACGGGACCGATAGACGGCAATCGCTTCAACGTCACGCTCTCATACACGACCGATCTCCGGTATTCGAACGTTAATTACTACTCGGTCATGTTCGACTACCGTCGGTACTTCCGCTTAGGACTGCGTTCCGCGGTGGCCACACGCTTCGAATTCCTGTACAACCACGGGAAGGAAGCGCGGCGCTATTTCCTCGGCGGCAGCTGGGATTTGCGCGGCTGGCCGCGCTGGTCCATCCGCGGCACCAAGCGTTGGATCACGAGCTACGAGCTGCGTTTCCCAGTGCTCGACCGCGTTGGATTCGATTTTCCCTTTGGCTCGATCACGCTTGGTGTGCTTCGGGGCGCGATATTCTTCGACGCAGGTAACTCATGGGACAACGACTATTCGGAAACGCTGGGCAGCATCGGCGCGGGATTGCGCTTCAGCCTCTTTGGCGTCCTGGTGCTTCGATATGATATCGGGAAACGCATTGAAAATAACTTCACCCATCTGCAAAACGACATTTTCACACAGTTTTTTTTCGGATGGGATTTCTGATGCGTACGCATATCACGATACTGCCCGTCCTCGCCTTGCTGTTGGTGGCATGCAGCACGTCGTATGAACTCGAGCGTCCGTTGACGCCGCAACCCGGTGACTGGCTACAGCTCGGTGGCGACGCACGGCGCAGCAACATCGCCGGGAATCCCGGTGAAGGAAACGCGACCAGCGAAAGCAGCAGGCAAGAGGGGAGTGATGCTTATGGTGACGGCGAAGCACGCGCGGATGCGGACGAAGCACGCGCGGATGCGGACGAAGCACGCGCGGATGCGGACGAAGCACGTGCGGATGCGGACGAAGCACGCGCGGATGCGGACGAAGCACACGCAGATGTGGACGAAGGCATTGTCTGGAAATTCGAACTGGATGGTCCGGCAGCGAAAGCCGCACCCTTGCTGGTGGATGGCGCCGTACTGTTTTTTTCCACGACGGGTGTGGGTGAAGCGGTGGAACTTTCCAGCGGCGAACGCATCGGAGTATTTCCGTGCAAGTGGTTCATCCATGCGACGCCCGCCATCACCGACGGCTGCCTTTTCGTTGCCACGAATGGCATCGAGCCGTTGTTGCTTTGCTTCGATTTGAAGGAGCGAGTGATTCGCTATGAAACCCTGATCCCATCCGTCCATGCTTCGCTGTGTGCCGTGGGGAAGCGCGTGATCATGGCGGCCCGTAATGGGGTCGTCGCGGCCTTTGCCGCCGCGGATACCGTCCCGCTCTGGCGTACCGCGCTCGAGGATGTAATAATTGCCGCACCGGCGGCTTCCGACAGCGTTGTTGTTGTCGCGGGACAGAATGGTGATCTCACGGCGCTTGCGGTCACGGACGGTCGACGGCTCTGGCGCGTCTCCACCGGCGACGCGTTTCTCGCCGGTGCCACGATATTTGGTACCTCTGTCGTATCTGTGAATTCCGCGGGCGTGGTCAGATTGGTGGACGTCGTGACAGGGGAGCTGCGCTGGACGCACGATCTGGGGCAACCGGTGTATCAGGGTCTCGCAGTGCGCGGAGACACGATAGCGGTCGCGCTTTCGGGCGGCGATCTCGTGTTGCTCGATGCCGCGGATGGAAGTGAAAATGTTCGTATCGCGACCGACGAACTTCCCGGCGCCGCGCCGCTCTTTCATGAGCGCGGCATCCTGCTCCTGCAGCGCAGGGGTGTGCTGATGGACATCGATCCGCGGACCGGGGGCATCACGGAGATCGCACGCCTTCGGACACGCAGCGAAACCCCGCCTCTTCTCGCACCCCATGGCATCGTGTTGGTCGATGAGCAAGGCGAGGCCGTGTGCGTTGACATTATAAAAGGACGGAATTTGAAATGACGATGTCGGACGGATTCATGAATCCGCCTTATCGTGGTTTGTTACTATGACGAAAAAAAACAAAATAATGTCCATCGCATGGTTGATTATCACGCTCGTGATGTCCATCACGAGCTGGTGTGGACCCCTCTTCGCGCAGGATCGCGAACCACCGATGACAGGCCTTGTGAATCTTTCTTCCGAACCCTCGGGTGCGGATATATTCGCGGGTGATTCGCTCATCGGACGCACACCGATGCGCGTCCAGAGCGCGATGCTCGACAGTATTTCGGTCTGGTATCCTTCGCGCACCGCATGGAATGCGCAGGTTCTGCGACCGGAGGTGGAAGGTCCGGATGCAGGTGTGGGCGTGCGACTCCTGCGTTTCGATGCAAGGGAGCTTTTTGTCGGTATCCCGGCGGGCAGTGCGAGGGTGCAGGACAACGGTCTCCGCATCCCTCCCGCCGATGTGCTGCTTCCGGCCGGTGTCGGCCTTGCCGCGGGCGTGCTTGCGGTGATTCTCAAGCAGAAAGGCGATGCCATTTACGATGATTACTTGCGCACCGGTGACGAATCGCTGTTATCTCAAACGAAAAAGTACGATATTTACGCAGGTGTTTCACTTGCATTGCTGCAGTTCGGGTTAGGGTATTTCATTTATCGACTGTTTGATGAATGAAGCTCCGTCGTCCTCCTGCACGAATCCTCATTCCTTGAGCCATGGCCGGAAAAGTAGATCTCCATACGCACACATACTTCTCCGACGGTGCTCTCTCACCGCGGGAGCTGGTTCTGCGTGCCCATGAAGTGGGCATTTCCGTCCTGAGCATTACAGACCACGACAACATCGCAGGCATCGAACCCGCCGCTGATGTGGCGAAGGATTTTGGGATTGAAGTGATCCCGGGTGTTGAGCTAAGTTCTACTCTTGGCACAAAAGACATCCACATTCTCGGCTATATGTTCGATCCAGATAACAAGCAACTGCGCGATACGCTTGAGTTTCTCAAGAAGGAACGCTTCATCCGTGCCGAGCGCATCGTGCGAAAGCTCAACAATCTCGATTTGCCTCTGGATTTCGATATTGTGCTTGAACGGGCAGGACACGGGGCGGTGGGACGTCCGCATATCGCGGCCGCGATGCTCGATGAAGGACTTACCAACGATTACGCCGAGGCGTTCGAGCAGTATATCGGAGATTCCGGTCCCGCCTACGAACCCAAATACAAGATCTCCCCGGAAGACGCGGTCGATATCATCGCCAATGCCGGCGGGGTTTCCACCGTGGCGCATCCGGGCTGGTATGTCAGCGAACAGGATCTATCCTACCTGATACGCGCCGGCATTGACGGCATTGAAGTAGTGCATCCGGCGCATGATCAGAGCCGTGTGCGCTATTACCGCGGCATCGCCTCCACCTATTTTCTGCTCGAAAGCGGCGGCTCCGATTTTCACGGCGGCAAACGGAACGATTATCAGAATTTCGGCACTTTCGGCGTCACGCGCGACGTCGTCGATGCAATGAAGCGCAGACTGTTCATTCAATAGAAATTGACCGAGGATCACATGTTCACTCCCATCCAGGGCGATCTCAAGGCCGGCTCATTCAAATATGGAATCGTGGCGAGCCGCTTCAATGATATCATCACGCGGCGGTTGATCGACGGCGCTGTCGATTGCCTGACGCGGCACGGGGCGAAGGACGAGCAGATGGAAGTCGTGCTCTGTCCGGGCTCCTTCGAACTGCCGATGGTTGCGCGCAAAATGGTTGACAGTGGCAAATACGACGGTATTATCTGCATCGGCGCAGTGATCCGCGGATCGACACCGCATTTCGATTATATCGCCGCCGAAGTGACGAAGGGCATCGCGAATCTCTCGATGGAGAGCCGCGTGCCGATCGCTTTCGGCGTCCTGACGACCGATACGACCGAGCAGGCGCTCGAAAGGGCGGGACTCAAGCATGGAAACAAAGGGTGGGAAGCTGCTCAAACCGTGATGGAGATGCTGAACCTGTTCGCGGCGATCGACAAAAAGTAATTTTTCCAGCAGAAGGAAGAGCATGAAGCGCGTTGTCCTGCTGCTTCTCCTCATCACTTCCGCCGCGACGGCGCAGGTGGGGACATGGCATACGTACACTGACATGAAACTCGTACGCGACGTGGTCGCGGGCGACGATGGTTACTGGGCCGCGACCAGCGGCGGTGTTTTTCACGCGCACGCCGACGGCAGCTTCGACCGCTACACGAATGTCGATGGTCTCTCCGTGATCGACTATACGGCGATCGCAATGGACGCGGGCGGTTCGGTCATCGCGGGGTCCTCCACCGGCATGATCAATGTCTACACACCGACTGGCGGGTGGTACGAAGTGTCTGATATCACCCGCGCGGAAGAAATTCCCGCCCGCGGCGTGACGACGATCAGGACACATGAGGGGAAAGCATATATCGGTACCGAGTTCGGTCTTGCCGTGTACGACCTCGAACGTCGTGAATTCGGAGATACTTATCAGAAATTCGGGTCGCTCCCGCTGCGCAGCCGCGTCAACGCCGTGCATTTCGACGGGACGAAAATCTGGGTCGCGACCGCGGCCGGTGTGGCCGTGGGCGACCTGACCAACATCAATCTCAAGGATCCTGCAAACTGGACGTCATGGGATACCGAGAACGGTGAGGCGTTCGGCAATGTGCAGGATGTCTTCGTCTATGAGGGCAATCCCCTCGCCATCCTCGAAAACAACGTCATCACCCGATACAACGGAAGCGCCTGGCTGCCCTGGGTGGGTTCGCCCGGCGGCACCATCCTTCGCATGGCGGAACACGCGGGTGTGCTGTACATGATCACGGATCTTGGCCTCTACGAAGTGGACCGCAGCAGCGCGGTGCTTCAGCTTGGAGACATGCTCAATCTTCCGCTCTATCCCCAGGGCACGCGCTTCATGGATATCGACATTGCGAAGGACGGGACCATCGGTCTCGGGAGCACGTTCGGCATGACGCTCTACGCCCCCGGCACCCCATGGACCTTTAGGAAACCGGACGGGCCGAATTCGAATTTCTTCCGCGCACTGTCCGTCGATTCCGACGGCGTGCTTTGGGCCGCCTCCGGTATCACCGACGGCGGTCGCGGTGCCTACGCTTTCGACGGGGTGGAGTGGGTCAATCACACGGTCGCGCTCGACCCGCGCATTCGCACAGACGGTATCACCGACGCCGCGCCTGAAAGCGGCGGTGTCATGTGGTTCGCAACCTGGGGGAACGGCGTCTTCAGTCGGCAACCGGACGGTGAAACGACCTATTACGACGGAAGCAACGTTCCGGGATTCCCGGGTATTACCGACAACGCGAACTTTCCCGCGGTACGCGCATTGCAGTTTGACAGTCGCGGAAATCTGTGGACCCTGCACTATCTCTCGAATGCACGCATGCTCGGATGCAGGACGCCACAGGGGCAATGGTATTTTTTCAGCGATCCGTCGCTCCCCAACGGTATGATCGTCACCGATTTCGCCATCGATCAATTTGATCAGGTCTGGGTGATGGTCGATGACCCCGCATTCCGGGGAATCCTGATCTTCAACGCCAACCGCACTCCCGCGCAAACATCCGATGACAGTTGGACACGTCTTCGCGCCAATGACGAAAACGGCATCAACGCAGATGAAGACGTTACCTCACTCGCGGTGGATGTTCTGGGCGACATGTGGATCGGTACCGACAGGGGGCTGCGCACGGTGTTTAATCCCGGTCAACCCGACCGCGTTTCCAAGACCTGCTTCAATACGCGCTGCAATATCGAAGGACAGTACATCACCAGTATCGCAGTCGATCCGGTCAACAACAAATGGCTCGGAACCAAGGAAGGTGTATTTGTGCTCAGTGCCGACGGGAGCGATATCCTCGCGCATTACGACACCGACAACAGCCCGTTGCTCGATGATGAGATCGAAACCCTGCTGATCCATCCCGGCACCGGTGTCGCCTATATCGCCACGAAGCGCGGCCTTTCCAGTCTGGTCACCGCGTTCGTGCAGCCGGAAACAACCTTCGGTACGTTGACCGTCGGGCCGAATCCCTTCCGTCCGGGGAAGGACGAGCACGTCATGATCGATGGTCTCGTTGAGGCCTCCATCATCAAGATTCTTTCGGTTTCTGGTGACCTTGTTGCCGAGATCGCAACACCGGGGGGACGTATCGGATTCTGGGATGGGCGCACGAGCAAGGGCGACTTTGCTCCGTCCGGTATTTATTTCATCGTCGCCGCCGCTCCGAACGGATCGCAATCCGCGGTCGCGAAAGTGGCGGTGGTGCGGGAATAAGACGCGCTACCTGATCCGTATCATCCGGCCTGTGCGGCTGTCGGGAGTTTGCAGCTGCAGTAAGTAGAACCCGGCTTTCAACCCATCGAGACGGAGTGAATGAACGGCGGATCCGTGTTCAGCCGCTACAGGGATCGTGCGTATCATTGTCCGCCCGAGCATGTCGAAAATGACAAGCTGATAATCCGATTGCTTCGCGAACGAGAGGGAGACGGTGAGTACATCGTCTGCCGGTTGCGGCCAGATGCCCGTGATGGATGGCTGGACCGGAACCGTGGAAGCAGCCTCCACCGCTGTCCCGAGATCCACGGTGCGGAACATCCAGGGAGTGTTCCAGTCGCTCGTGCCGTGGGCGGTGGTCACATTCAGTCGCCAGTAATACGTCCAGAAACTCCAGAGTCGCGCCGTTTGAAGCGTTGTACTCACAATGCCCGAGCTGTCGAACACAATGGTGTTGAAGTCCCGGTCCGTGGCCAGCTGCAGCCGGTAACTGCGCGCGCCCAATACCGGATACCAGTTGAGCAGCGTGTTGAGAGGCACATCGGGGAACCCATCGAACGGAGTCAGCTGACGCGGAGCCGCCGGTGCGGTGCTGAATTTCCATGCGCGCGACCAATCGCTCTGTGCCGTGGACGAGGTGTTTCCCGCCCTCAGGCGCCACCAGTAATCGGTGTCGAAAGCGAGGTTCGACGCCAGGGCCGTGAGCCCTGTGAGTCCCGTCTGCTCATCCACGAGGGATGTGAACTGATCGTCAAACGCGATCTGCAGGTGATAGGCATCGGCATCCGGTACAGGATTCCACCGCAGATTCGTTGTCGTGGGCAGGCCGATCGCGCCGTTGAGCGGCATCATCAGCGACGGCGCGGTAAGCGTGCTGCCGCTGGTGGTGAATTCCCACATCGTGCTCCATTCGCTGACCCATCCACTGCGATACGCCTTGACCCGCCAGAAGTACTTCGTGTTTTTCGCGAGTTCGGGCGCCTGATACGTGGTCGTGGTGAGGCCGTTTTCATTGATCACCCATGTGTTCAGCGTAACGTCGTTCGTCACCTGAAGCTGGTAGGTGAGCGCTCCGTTGAATGGCAGCCAACGCAGAATGGGTCGCGTGGACTCTCCGTCAGCCCGATCCTTCGGGGCAAACAGCGTCGGACGGGTTTCGGATTCGCTTATGCGGAAGGGAAGCGGCGAGATGACGATGCGTGTGGTATCGTAGGTGTCTGTCAGACGGACACGGCAGAAGTCGGTCGGTTCGCTGGGAACTGCCCATGCGTAGCTTCCGGTGACGGCCGGAATGTTGACCGCAGCTGTTATCCAGTTCTGTCCGTTATCGAGGGAGTAATCGATATCGACACTCGCGATTTCGGCGCTTGCCCAGCGGATGTTCCGCGAGGTCCCGATTTCCCAGCTCTCTCCTCCGACCGGGGCGAGCAGCTGCAGAAACGGTTCGGGGGTGATGGCGAAAACGGCGTTGCTCTCATCCGTAAGCTGCGGATGATCGGTGGCCGTGACACGCATCAGACAGCGATCCGATACGCGGTCGGGGACGTCCCACCACCATTCCCCCGCATGAGCGGATTCGGCCGCGATCTGTTCCCATGTCGCTCCGGCATCGAGACTCAAATCGATACGGACACTGTCGATTTCGGCCTGCTGCCATCGCACCGCATGGGTGCTGCCGATGCGCCAGCGCTCTCCGCCGTTGGGAGAAAGCAGCGAGAGCGCGGGAATCGCCGTGATGCGGAAGCCTGCATCGCTTCGATCGAATACCGAGACGTCATCGCTCGAAACGATGCGCAGCAGGCAGGAATCAGAGGCAGTGATCGGGACGCGCCAGGAATAGCCGCCGAGACGCGCATTCACCGCGCTTTCGATAGGACGCCACGTGCGGCCGTTGTTCGTCGAATACGCGAGATTGATGCGATCCACGGCGATCGATGTCCAGTGGACATCGTGTGTCGTTGCGACCTGCCATTCCTCGCCGCCATTGGGAACTGTCAGGGTCACTTCAGGACGCAGGTAGATGGTAAAATTCGCGGGCGACGCATCGGAAATACTGCCGCTGACGTCACGCACGCGGATGCGGCACGCGGTCGAGGTGATTCCGGGTACAGTCCAGAGATATGACCCATCCGCCGCAGGCAGGGGACCCGCGAATTCGGTCCAGGAGCCGCCTCCGTCGGCACTGAAATCAAGCGCGATCTGCTGTGCGGCCACGCCCTGCCAGCGAATACGCTTCTGTGTACCGCTCTTCCATTCTTCGGCTCCCACGGGAGCGAGCAATTCCAACGAGGGAAGGAGGACGAGATTACGCGCAGCGCTGCGGCGTATGCGGCATCCGCCAGCGGTTGCGAAATAAAATCCTTCGATGCGGTAGCTTCCAGCCCGTCCGAGCTGGACCGTGCCCGTGAACACGCCGTCGTTGGCGGCCACGTCAGGGGCTGTCCCGTCGTCGTGCACAGGGATCACCGCGCGATTGCCCGTGCTGTCGATAATCACACAACTGGCGGAAGTTTCCGTCGCCACTGCCCCCGTATTGTCGAGTGCAAGCGTGACGACAATCTGCTGGCGGCTCAGTGGCTCGCTGGGCGTCACCGTAAGCTGCAGTTCTTTCGAGGCTCCGGCGACATAGGCCAGCCGGCAGCCCGATGGGAGTGCGGGCGCATTGTCCACAAGAAGCCGCCACTCACCCGGGGCGGGATGTTTGACCGTAATGAACATGACGCGAAGCGCCACGTTATGCGTGAAGAAAACCGTGCTGTCGTTCGCCTCGGCTGCGCCGACGGGAGCACCACCCGGAGCCATCAGTGCGAAGAGTGGGGCGGAATTGCTTCCGTAGTCGAGCAGCACCGAGAGTTGATCGGTGAGACAGTCGACCGTGAAATCCACGAATGCGCCGGAGTCGGGCCTGGCGCCCCGCAGTATCTGCTGCGGATCGAGCAGCATGGCTTCATGGGGAGTGATGACGAGGGCATTCCGTTTTTCCCGCGACCACGACATGCGCAGATCGCCGACGCCGCGAGCGACGTCGAACGATCGTCCCATATCGTCGGCTCGGGAGAGTATCGGATCCGGAATAATGCTTTGTTGCTGCACTGCAAGCTGCCAGCCGAGGCCGCTATGCAGCAGCGGCGTTCCGCGAAACGGGTTGAGTCCGCCCGCATGCGAAACCGCGAAGAAGGATGCCTCCTGCCAGGTCAGCTGCCGTATCACGGGATCATCGGAGAAACAGAGGGATGATGGATAGAAGTAGAGTCCGTTATCATCAAGATCGGAATATGTTTCCACCGGCTCCATGCGGAGACGGTTCCCTGATGAAAGATCGAGGTGCAGGCGGACCCTGTCCGATGCGGGGAACGGGACTCCGTTCGCCATGATGCGCAGCGTGGGGAGGCCCACATCCACGCGCAGGGGCGGCGCTCCGGAGACAGGATATTCCTGCTGAGAAAAGAGCAAAGTATCCGGTGGATTGTATATCAGAAAGCGGGAACGGTACGCGCCGAGCGTGGTATCGCTCAGTGCAAACGCATATAACAGCTCCGGCACAAGCTGGGCATCGGGGGCATCGAACTGTCCGGCGTCACCATCGTCCGGCGACTGCAGCATCTGCGACGCATATCCGCCCAGCACACCGTTGATGGTTCGCGGAGCAGGATACGCAGCGGAACTGAGTGCCGTTTCCCCGTCGTCGTGAAGTGCGGATTCGACGAGCGTCGCCGGGGGAGAGAACGCCGCGGAACCGGCAATATTCAGTACTGAGATTCCCGCAGGGAGCTGCATCGGATCGAGGCGCAGAAGCGCATCGCGCCCGGGCATCAGTTCCCGCAGCGCAGGCGCATGACGGTCCGTGACATCTGTCATGGGCAGCGCATCCGGTCCGGCGTATGCCATGCCTGCGCGGAGCCGGCCCGCATGAGGCGTGCCCAGCATCACTGCCTTGAAGAGATCGCCGCGATAGGGTACGGCGCTCGCGGGATCGCCGAAATAGGTGAAGTTGCGGGCCGTGCCTTCGAGATAGGAACGAAGCACAAGTCCGCCCATCCCATGCGCGGCGACTGCCGCCTGCGACGTATCGTACTGGTCGAGCAGCCACGAGAGATCACGCGCGAAAAGATAGCCCGATTCCTCCCAGTTTTGATCAGGAGGATAATAGTATTCCCACACGTCGAAACGATTGGCGTGATTGTGGTCCTCGCGCTGAAGGCGTCCGGTGTACGACGTGAAAACATAATCCCGCTTACCGTTGAAATCCGGCTGCAGCGTATCCGCCGGCGTGATGATGTCGTTGTCCTCTCCCCACGCATTGCGCATCCGGTCCTTCTCCGGCAGCAGGACGTATGGAATGCGGTCGGGACGAATGTTCGCCAGGCGGAACTGCGCGAATCCGGAGGCGCCGCTGTCATGTGCGGCGGGGGGAAGCAACACCGTCGTCTGGCAGAGGGGGCCGTCCTGCGAATCGCCTGCCGCGGCAAGTGCCGCGAGCGCGACGCCGGGCAGCCAGGGGAAGCGCACACGCGACGGGAAAATCCATCCGGAAAGATCGGCCATTTCACGCGGGTGCTGCTGGTACGATATCAGATCGCGGTGCAGAAACACGACGGCGTCCCTCCGCCGGCGTGCGACGAGATCCTTGTACGGATACGAAAATCCGGCCTTGCCGATCACGCGATAATTTTCGTCCAACACCAGCACGTCGGTGATGTTCTGTGAAAACACAGGCAGGAATTTCGACCAGTAGAACGCTGCGCAGCTGTTCGTATCCAGCGGCATGCGAAGCGATACCGGAGAGAGCGGCCCCGACAGACCGGTCCCGGCATATCCCCAGAGTTCGATGTATTTCGCGAGTGGCGCGGAATATTCCACCAAACGGATCAGGCAGGCGATGTTGTCTTCCTCCACGGGAGCGACGTCGATGAAATCTACATACCTGGCGGTATCGCTTGATGTACTGTCTCGCACGATCAGAGTGATCGTGTACCGGCCGGGAACCTCATACGTCCACCGTGGATTTTTTTCCCCCGTATCCGCGATGCCGTCTCCGTCGAGGTCCCACGACCATCCGATGATCGAATCCTGTATCGTGCTCAGATCGAAGAACTGCAGCGACAGCGGCGCCGCGCCCGAATCGATATCCACTGAGAACGCGGCATGCGGCTGCGCCTGCAGATATCCGACACAGCTGATGACAAGAATGAAGAAGGGGAGGAGAGAACGGCGTCTTCTGAACATTTTCACACTCCAAAGGCCGGTGGAGGGAAGGCGTAATCCAATGTTATAATACCTTTTACACCAATTGATTCAAGTTATGCATAATGAAATACGTTGTCAAGTTCGTTGCTTTTTCCCGTAACCCATAGTATTTTATATGGCTTATGGAGATTGCGCAGAAACATCGCCCGTTTATCGTGGCAATCGACGGACCTGCCGGGTCGGGTAAAACGACCACGGCCAAGGCCCTTGCGCGCGATCTCGGGTTTATCTATGTCGACACCGGTGCGATGTACCGCGCGGTCGCTCTGTTCGCGATGCGGCGTGGCGTTCCGATTACGGAGCAAGAGGCGATCTGCGCACTGCTGCCGGATGTGGATATCCGACTCGAACGGATCGATGGCGAACAGCATACGCTGCTCAATGGCGACAACGTGGAAGCGCATATCCGCACGCAGGAGATGAGCAAGGCCGCCAGCGACATCAGCGCCATTCCCTGTGTGCGTGAGGCGATGGTCGATCTGCAGCGCAAGGCCGCGCGCGGTGCCCAGGGTGCCGTGCTGGAGGGTCGCGACATCGGCACGGTCGTGTTTCCGGATTCGCGGTGCAAGGTTTTTCTCGTGGCCGACGCCGACACGCGGGCGCTTCGGCGCAAGCTGCAGTTGGAGGAGAACGGTATTCCTTCCGATCTCGCGACCATCAGACGGGAGATCGAGGAACGTGACCGCAACGACGCCGAACGTGAGCATTCCCCGCTCCGCAAGGCAAAGGATGCGATCGAGGTCGAAACCACCAATACCACCATCGATGAACAAGTTTCGATGATTTTGAGTTTGGTGAAGAGAAGAATCGACCAGTTCCAGAAAGGAATCATAGAATGAACGTACGCATCGACCCCACCGCAGGCTTCTGCTGGGGTGTGGTCCGCACCATAGATATCGCGGAGGAAGAACTCCGCAACGGCAATGCCCTCGTTTCTCTCGGCGACATTATTCACAACCCGAAAGAGATCGAGCGGCTCGACGCCCTCGGCATGCACACCATCGACCATGCGAAGATGGAGGAATTGCCCGACGGCACACGTGTGCTGATCCGCGCCCACGGCGAACCCGCATCCACCTATCGCCGGGCCAACGAACTCGGCATCCAGCTGATCGACGCCACCTGCCCCATCGTCACGAAGCTGCAGGAGCGTATCCGGAAGTATTATCTGGACGGCTGGCAGGTGGTGATCTTCGGAAAGAAGGACCATGCAGAGGTGATTGGATTGCGCGGCGTATGCAATGACGACTGCATCGTCATCAAAACACTCGACGAGGCACGCGAAGCAGTGGATCTCTCGAGACCGACGGTGCTGTTTTCACAGACGACGATGGACAAGGCGACCTTCCACGATATCCGCGAATTCCTGCGCAGCCGCGTAGGGGAATTCCACGAAGGGTCGATGGAGGAAATCGCCACGAGCTTCCATGCAAAGGACACCATCTGCGGACAGGTGTCGGGCCGAGACAAAAAGCTCCGCGCTTTCGCGGAAGAAAATGACGTTATGGTCTTTGTGGCCGGGCGGAAGAGCTCCAACGGCAAGGTGCTGTACCACATCTGCCTTGAAGCGAATCCGCGGACGCATTTTATCGAGGATGTGAATGAAATCGACCCTTCATGGTTCGAGAACACTGCAAACGTCGGAATCAGCGGCGCGACCAGCACGCCGCAATGGCTTATGAATGAAGTGAAAATCCATATCGAACAAATGGCCGTCCTCGAAGGGGACGACCGCGCTGCAGCCACCAATAAACAACAGCAAGTTCCAACAAATCCATAATTCACGCTTCCCGTCGACGTGCTCATTCCGGTGGCGTCTGAGCGAGCCCGACGGCGAAGTGATTGTTCAACCAAGGAGTTTTAATGTCTGAAGAAACCAACACCCCCGTCGCTGAAGCCCCGGTCGAGACCGCGCCGCAGAACAGCAAGGACAAGGCTATTTTCCGCACCGTCGGCGTTGTCGTCGACGAGAAGGATTACGCCCCCGCGGAAATCGCCGACATGCGCGCGATGTACGAGAAAACCCTCAACACCCTGAAGCAGGGCGAGATCATCGAGGGAACGATCGTGCATATGAACAAGGACTACGTGACGATTGATATCGGCTTCAAGTCCGAGGGTATCGTTGACACCAATGAATTCACCAACGCCTCCGAGCTTACCGTCGGAGTCAAGGTCGAAGTCTTCCTCGAGTCCGTCGAAAACAAAGACGGCAACGTGATCCTCTCCCGCAAGCGCGCCGATTTCGTGCGCATCTGGGAGCGCATCCAGAAGGCCTACGACACCGACGAAATCCTGCAGGGCCGTTGCATCCGCCGCATCAAGGGCGGTATCGTCATGGACCTCATGGGCGTCGATGCCTTCCTTCCCGGATCGCAGATCGACATCCGTCCCGTGCGCGACTTTGACGCCTACCTTGGCCGCACACTCGACGTGCGCGTGGTCAAGATCAACCAGCCCGCGGAAAATATCGTCGTCAGCCGCAAGGCGATCATCGAAGAGCAGATCGCCGGTCAGCGCAAGGCCATTCTCGACAGTCTCGAGAAGGGTCAGATCCTCGAAGGTATCGTCAAGGCGATCGCCGACTTCGGCGTGTTCATCGACCTTGGCGGCGTCGACGGTCTCGTGCATATCACCGACCTGTCATGGGGACGCGTCAATCACCCGACCGAAATCGTCAAGCTCGATCAGACCGTCAACGTCGTCGTGCTCGATTTCGACGAGGAGAAGCGCCGCATTTCTCTCGGCATGAAGCAGCTGCAGCCGCATCCCTGGGAAAACATCGACCAGAAATATCCCTCCGGCACGCAGGTGCGCGGAAAGGTCGTGTCCCTCGCCGACTACGGCGCATTCATTGAAATCGAGAAGGGCATCGAAGGCCTCATCCACATCTCCGAAATGAGCTGGACCCAGCACATCAAGCACCCGTCACAGGTCGTGTCGATGGGACAGATGGTGGACGCCGTCATCCTCAACCTCGACGTTGAAGACAAGAAGATCTCCCTCGGCATGAAGCAGCTCGAACCGGATCCCTGGTCGAATCTCATCGCCAAGTACCCGGTCGGCTCGCAGCATACCGGCACCGTGCGCAACCTCACCAACTTCGGTGTGTTCGTTGAGCTCGAGCCGGGTGTCGACGGCCTCGTGCACATCTCCGACCTGTCATGGACCAAGAAGATCCGCCACCCGGGAGAACTCGTCAAGAAGGGCGACAAGATCGACGTCGTCATCCTTGGCGTCGACACCGACCAGCGCCGCATCTCCCTTGGCCACAAGCAGGTGCAGGACAATCCGTGGGATACCTTCGAAACGCTCTTCGCGCTCGGTACCGACAGTGAAGGAAAGATCGTGCGCCTGATCGAGAAGGGCGTCATCGTCGAACTGCCTGCCGGCGTCGACGGCTTCGTTCCTTCCTCGCAGCTCGCGACCAAGCAGGTGAAGAACATCCCCGAGAATTTCAAGGAAGGCGACAGCCTCCCGCTCCGCGTCATCGAATTCGACAAGGAAAACAAGAAGATCGTGCTTTCCGTCGTCGAGTTTTTCAAGGACAAGGACAGCGAAAATCTCGAAGCTTACCTCGCCTCGCACGGCCTGCTCAATGCAGCCGACGCCGAGAATACCGAGGTCAAGCCGGACGAACTCAACTTCGACGATCTGTAAGATCCGAAGTTTTTGTAGTGAAAAAACCCCGCCTCGGCGGGGTTTTTTCGCTCTAGGACGTTGGCTGTTGGCTGTTGGCTGTTGGCTGTTGGCTGTAGGACGTAGGACGTAGGACGAGGGATGGGAGTGGAACCGCACGGTGAGAATCTGGAGCGGCGCGCTCCGGCGCGCCGGAGTTCGAGACTGCGCTCAGGACCATACAGGCTCTTGATTCCCTTCCATAGGATCTGTACATTATCCTGTACAGTTATTGGAAGGACGCATGAAAGCAATCACCTATACGTTTGCGCGGCAGAATCTTGCGAAGGTCATGGAAGGCGTGTGCGGTGACCGCGAGCCGCTCATCGTCACGCGCGCAAACAACGAGAGCGTCGTCATGCTTTCGCTCGAGGAGTATGAAGCGCTGGAGGAAACGGCCCATCTTCTGCGCTCCCCAAAAAACGCCCGCCGATTGCTCGAGGCCCTGCTCGAACTCGAGGAGGGAAGAGGCGTCGAAAGGGAGCTGATTGATTGAAGCTGGTATGCTCCGAAGGAGCGTGGGAGGATTATCTCTTCTGGCAGGCGCATGACCGGCAAATTCTCACGCGTATCAACACCCTGATCCGGGAAATGCAACGCACGCCCTTCAGCGGGACAGGCAAACCCGAACCGCTGCGCCATGCGCTCGCCGGCTGCTGGTCGCGGCGCATCAGCGAGGAGCATCGTCTCGTGTACAAAGTTACCGACGATACCGTCCAGATCGTCCAACTCAGATATCATTATTAACGGAGGGGCGAGCCACGCGGCTCGGCCACGTTCGCGCAAACCACGGGCGTCAGACAATTCGGTTTGTATGGGATAATTCCAACCGGGTAAAAACCGCGGATAATATTACCCGGGTAATATTGTATCTTAAATATTACCCGGGTATATTTGTACATATGCATCAATCACGAAGGATGACTCATGTACACACAGATCGCTGAAACCTGCATCGCATTTGACGGAAACCGGCTTATCGCAGACGGAGACATTCTCGACGTCGTGCAGAAAGTGAAAGCCCATGTCGACAGGAAACCGGACGCCTCGGTGCTGATGTTCGATGGCGTCACCTCTTACATCGTCGAGCTGGATTTGCGGGGGGATATTGACGATGTGATGCGGAGCGTGGAAGCGCGACTGAAGCATGCGGGATTGCAGACAGACGAAGTGTCCGAGGAGCATCGCGGTCCCGGTCGACCCAAGCTCGGTGTCGTTTCCCGCGAAGTCACCTTGCTGCCGCGGCACTGGGAATGGCTCGAACAGCAGCCGGGAAGCGCCTCGGTGACGCTGCGCAAACTCGTCGAGGAAGCGCGCAAGCGCAACCTGGACAAGGACCGCATCCGCCAGGCGCAGGAATCGTGCTACCGATTCATGAACGCGATGGCAGGGGATCAGCAAGGCTTCGAAGAGGCCCTACGGGCGCTTTACGCCGGAGACCCCGTCCGTTTCGGCGAACAAATCGCATCCTGGCCCGCGGGCATCCGGAAACACACGGAAAAACTCGCTAACGCTGTCTTCGCTTCCTGAGTTCGAGATCGAGATCGCCATCGAGTTCGAGATCCTCTCCTTCCGCCCCGAAGGAGCGACCCATTGCAGCCCAGGGCGAGACCGCGGCGAAGTTCCGCGAAGCGGAACGAAGACGGGTCAGCCCTGGGGACGAGGCGCACCCCTCCGCATCCTCTCCTCAGCCCTGTAAG
>JACZJN010000200.1 GCA_014860565.1 Bacteroidota bacterium | reverse complement strand
CGCGCGCCACGTCGGTGCCAGCATCGTCAGCGCGCTGTCGGCGTTCGCGGCGGAACTCTACACGCGCATCGCGCCGGAGCAGGACCTGATGCTGTTCTGGGATCCGCAGACCTACGCCGTGGAACTGCGCGGCGCGCAGGGTACGGTGCGGGGACGCGAACTTTCGGGCGGACAACTGATGGGCGTTTCCCTCGCCGTCAAGCTCGCCCTGATCAAATGGTATTCGCAGTGCCGCATCGGCTTTCTCGACGAACCCACCACACACCTCGACCGCGAAACGCGCCGCCACCTCGCCGATGTCATCCAGCATCTCGAGCAACTCACCGGCGACGGCGATCCATGGTTCGACCAGCTCTTCGTCATCAGCCACGAAGAGTCCTTTGCGGGAGCCGGACATCGGATTGAGCTCATGCGCGGCGCGGATTCGGGCAGCCGCGTGCGGGAAATGGAGTAGAAACTTTGGCAGTTGGCAGTTGGCTTTTGGCCAAGAGCCAACTGCCAAGAGCCAACAGCCAAAGTCAGGTAAAGGATGAAACCAAACAGCTCTGAAATGATCGAACAAGCGATAGCGCTGGCGCTCAATGTGCATCGCGGGCAAAAGGATAAACACGGTGCGCCGTATATCCTCCACCCATTGCGGGTGGGGTTGCGCGCGCGCAACGAGGTCGAAATGATTGCCGGTTTTCTGCACGATGTCGTGGAGGACAGCGATGGCGCGGTGACGCTCGAGACGCTGCGGACGGAAGGCTTTCCCGAAGAAGTGGTGATCATCGTCGATCACCTGAGCAAGCGCGTGATCGACGGCCGGGAAGAAGATTGGGAACAGTACATCGCGCGCGTCATGGAGTATGAACCGGCGATGCATCTCAAACTGCTCGATCTCGAGCAGAACATGGACACTTCCCGCATTTCCCACTTCAACAGCAGCGACAGCGACCGTTTCACCCGCTACGTCGATGCATGGCACCGGATTCGGGAGAAGCTGGGGCTGGAGTGATAATGCTGATAGCTGATCAACGGCATTGCCTAGGATCAGCTATCAACAATGAGCCAATAGTCCTGATCTCAGTTCAACTGCATCAACTGCGTTACAACTTCCCGACCTCTTGAAATGCGAAACACACACGTCCCTGCCGCGACGCCGGAAAGATCGATGTTGAGAATATTCTCGCCTCGTACCGCCTCGCGTGTCGTCCGCAGCAGCACACGTCCCAGGATGTCGACGACGAGGATGTCGACGGGTCCTTCGTCGGATTGATAATACACGGTCACCTCGCGCTGGGGAGAGACTGTGTGCGAACGGAGGTGCAGCTCAAGTGGGGCGTCGATCTCACCACTGCCGGTGGTGACCGCATCGAGGATGCAGCGCACGCAGAGTCCGACCGACTTCTGGAAGGAAATTGCCTGAAGGGAATTCTGCCCTACTTCGACGAAGGGTGCGTTCGCGGCATCGGTCTGCTCCGCGGTCCAGAAATACGTGCGCGTATCAGCACTCATCGCACTGACCCGGTAGCTGCCCGACATCGTGCAGCGGTATCCTGTGAGCAGGGCATCGAATCCCGACGCGCCGCCTGCGACCATCGCGGTATAGGCCGTGGCGCCACCGAGATAGTTGAGCAACGTGTTCCATTCGGCGTTCGAGGGCAGGTGCCAGCCTTCGGGGCAGAGTCCGCGTACGGGAAGCGCGGGCTGACCGTTCCAGTACTGCACGGCTTCCTGCCATTCGTAGAAACCGCCGCGCTTCATGACGCCGCCGGTACCGTCGCAGTTTCCTTTGTCGTCACCCCAGCAGTATTTCTCGATCACTCCGTTGTCTTTCATCAACGCGCCTGCGCCGGTGGAGGGAATGGACACCCCGATATTGAGATTCTCGGCCATCCATACCTGTGACCCGATAACCACGGTGCGGTATGACTGTCCGTCCCGGGTATCGACGATCGGGTCGCCCGGTTTCCATTGGGCCTGTGCAGCGCCTGCACACAGGAAGAGAATGAGAGGGAGTAGCAGATAACGCATGAGAACCTCCGAAATTATAGGCGATCTATGTGGTGTTCGCGTTGTCGCATGGATTCATCCGATACGGGATTGTTCGATGAGCTGCCGGAGGGCGTCGCGGTAGGATTTCCCGACGGGTATGACCGCATCGCCCACACGCAGGATGCCGCGGTCGACGACGGTGATTTTCCGCAGGGAGACGATCCAGGATTTGTGCACGCGGATAAAGCCGAACGGCGCCAGCCGCGCCTCGAGCTGGCGCAGCGATTCGCGCACGACGTACTCCTGTGTGCCGCTGCGCACGACAGCGTATTCGTTCATCCCCTTCACATACAGCAGATCGTCGACTTCGACGCGCACGTCGCCCGTGTCGGTATGTATGAACAGCGGACGCACGGAATCGTCTTTGATCTGCTGCGCCAGAGGTGGGATCGGTGATGCCGTCTTCTGCGCGGCAGCTTTTTGCGCGGCACGGAGGAAGCGCTCGAAGGAGAAGGGTTTGACCAGGTAGTCGACGGCATCGACCGTGTAGCTCTCGACGGCATAGCTTTCATACGCGGTGGTGAAGATCACCAGGGGAGGGTGTCGCAAGGTGGAGAGCAGTTCGAAACCGTTGAGGTCGGGGAGCTGGATGTCGAGAAGGAGCAGATCCACGTCTTGACCCTGCAGAAAGGAAATCGCGTCCGTCGAAGAAGTACAGCGGCCTGAGAGGCGGAGCCAGTCCACTTTCCCGGCATACGATTCGATGATGTCGAGCGCCAGTGGTTCGTCGTCGACGGCAAGGCAGGTGAGCGTCATGAAAACCTCAGCATCAGCGACGCACGATAGCGCCGGTTTTCTTCGTGGATATCAAGAACGTGCCGATCCGGATACAGCAGTTCGAGCCGCCGGCGTACATTGGTCAGACCGATGCCGCTGGTCGCGTCTTTGCTTCCGTTCGAAATGCGGTTCTCGATGGAAAACTGCAGCGCCGCATCACCTATCGCGAGACGCATGTCCACCACTGCGCCGGGTGAGCGCAGATCGCCGTGTTTGAAGGCGTTCTCCACAAAGGGAAGCAGCAGCATCGGGGCGATCCGCTGGCCATCGCTTTCACCGGACACGGTGAAGCGGATCCTCTCGGGATCGGGATACTGAAGGCGCTTGAGTTCGATGAAGCTGCGCAGTTGTGCGATTTCCTGTTCGAGCAGAATTTGTTCTCCGTTCATGTTCCGGAGAATCGCGCGCATCAGATCGGCGAGCATGAGAATGGCGCGGGGCACATCCTTCGGATTGTGCACCGCGAGCGAATAGATGTTGTTGAGCGTGTTGAAAAGAAAATGGGGACTCAGCTGCTGCCGCAGCAGGGCCAGCTCGGCCTGCTCCTTCTCATGCTGCATTTCCTCGCGCAGACGCTGGAGGTGGAACCAGTCGGCCGTAAATCGTGCCCCGGTGCTGATCAGCAGGAAAAACAGGACCTGGAAAGCGAGATAGGGAAGTGCGGCAATACGGTCGTCGAGAAAGAAAGTCCCGGCGTCGAAGTACCAGTCGAGAAAAACCGCATGCAGGAGGAAGAGTCCCAGCATGAAGGGAAGAAGCAGGGCGACGGATCCTGCGTACCATGCATGGCGTCGACGCGCCAGCAGGCGCGGGACGAGCAGCAGGTAATTCGCATAAAACGCCACGGACATGACGACGTAGTACGTCCCCTGCTTGAAACCGATGGCGGCGAAGCCGTATTTCTCGAGATATTCGGAAGGATAGGTCAGCACCGAATTGCCGGCATACAAGAGCCAGGCACCGAGATGGAGCAGTATTTCACGCGTCCGTTTCACGACCCAATATCAGCATCCCTTCCCGTGAGCGCAAGAAAAATGCTGGGAACGCTCCTTATGCCCCGGGGAACGCTGCATCCCACGCCGTCAATATCCGCGAGATCCCGGCTGTTCGAGTTCAAACACATCTTCCACGGATTTCCCGAATATTCGCGCGATCCGGAAGGCCAGCGCCAACGACGGGGAATAGCGTTCCTGTTCGAGGAGGATGATGGTCTGCCGCGTGCAGCCCGCTGCGTCGGCGAGCTGCTGCTGCGTCATTTCTCCGTGTTCGAAACGGAGCCGGCGGATATGATTCCTAATGACGGTGTCGCCCACTGTCAGAACCTCCGGTACCCGATGAGGACTCCGAGCGCCCTGGAAAGCATGCCGACCAGAAGCGTTGAGAGAAAGATAAGATTCGGGTAAGCGATAGGGACATATCCGGTTGTCCAGTAGTTCTCCGTCAGGCCGATTGCCCATGTCGCAAGGGCGAACGTCATGCCCAGCACCTGCACCGTCGGCGCCCAGTGCATCACGGCGATATCGCGTTCGTCCGGTTCCGCATCGGGATACTTCCTGCCAGCGAGTACGTGCGCAATGAGATAAAGGGGCACCCCACCCAGCGCGATCATGTAGATGGTAATGCGCATCGCATCGTCATGGTAATAGTTTTCGGCGCCGTATGAGAAAAAGACGCCCACAATCGCGAGCATCGCCGCGGTCCCGATGACAAGCGCCCAGAGCGCCCGAGTCTGCTGCATGGTCAACGGCAGCCGTATGCGCTTGCCCTCGTCGTCGAGCAGCGGTTCGTCGCCGCGCATTCTTTTTCTTTCCAGATGCACATAGAGCGCGACACTCCCGAGCACCGCGAGGAGAAATGCCAGCAGCAGAGACCACCACATGGACATTCCAGCCTGCGCCACCGGAAAAATTTCTTCGATCGTCATTGTGTTCTCCTTGCTGTTCCGATCTTGGGAGAAATGTAATATAATTCATACACAATGTCAAAAATATATTACGTTTGGGGAAAATGCACCCACCCATACGAGATCTCTGACGGCTGCCTTCCGCAAACGCAACGCGCCGCCCAGGGGCGGCGCTCTCCAAAACCAATCCGTGAAAATCCGTTCAATCCGTGATCATCCGTGTTCCATCTTCATCCGCGTTCCATCTTAATTCAATTCCGCGCAGATCTCGTCGCACACCAGCAACCCCTTCCTGGTGAGCATGAGGCGTTCGTCCGCGATGACGAGCATTCCGTCCGCGATGCAGCGGTCGATGAAGGCGCGGTTGTCGGCATAGAGATCGCTGCCGTGGAGACGGGTGAAGTCGGGGAGGGAAATGCCTTCGCTG
>JACZJN010000199.1 GCA_014860565.1 Bacteroidota bacterium | reverse complement strand
TCCAGCACGCTGCCGTAGGTGATGGCGTGCTTGCCGAAGCGGCGGCGGATGTCGTCGAGTCCGGCATAGAGGCCGTCGAATTTCTCCTCCTCCTCGCTGAAAAGGAAAAGCTGTCCGTAATCGTCGATCAGGTCGCTGGTGCCGATGCCCAGCAGGCGCACACGCACGCGGCGGGTGTAGAGGGCGCGGAACAGCCGTTCGGCCACGCGATACAGCACGTGATCGGCGTTGGTGTAATCGCAGTGCAGCGTTTTCGTCGCGGTGATGAAGTCGGCGTAGCGCAGCTTCAGCGTTATGGTGCGGGTCAGGAAGCGGCGCTCGCGCAGATCGCGTCCCACCCGCGCCGCCAGCTGTTTGAGCGTGGCCTCCATCGCGCGCGGGTCGAGCACGTCCTCGTTGAAGGTATGCTCGGCGCTGAGGGACTTCTGCCGGCGATACGGCATGATGGGCGCATGGTCGATGCCGCGGGAATGTTCGTGCAGGGTGCGGCCGGATTTCCCGTACATGTTGGAAAACAGCCGCAGCGACAGCGCGGCGATGCTGCCGATATAAGGAATGCCCATGTTCAGCAGGTCGCGCTCCATCACTTCCCCGATGCCGGGCATGATGCGAATGGGATGCGGCGCGAGGAAATCGGCTTCCCGGCCTTCGGGCACGCGCATGTCGCCCGCGCGTTTGCCGACGTTCGTCGCCACCTTCGCCACCAGCTTGTTGCGCGCGATGCCGTAGGTGAGCGGCAGATGCAGTTCGCCGAGGATGGTGTGCTTGACCCGCACGCCCCACGATTCCTCGTTGCCGAGAATGCGCCCGCAGCCGCTGAGGTCGAGGTAGAATTCGTCGATCGAGGCCTTCTCCATCACCGGCACGAAATCCTCGAGCAGTTCGGAGACGCGGTCGCTGTACTCGGCGTAATGCGTGAAGCTCGGATGCAGGAACACGGCCTGGGGACAGAGTTCATACGCCTGCCGCAGCGGCATGGCCGAATGCACGCCGTAGCGCCGCGCCTCGCGGGAACAGCCCGCCACCACGCCGCGCTGATACGGCGTGCCGCCGACGATCACCGGCCGTCCGTTGAGCGCCGGATCAAGCAGGCGCTCGACCGACACGAAAAACGTATCCATATCCAGATGCATGCAGCGCGTGGGCGCCGTACCGGGCTCAAACATTGGGATTCTCCATGACAGAGATATTGTTCTTCGTCCCCCGCAGGGGTGCAGCATGCTCCATAACAGGAAACCTTCCTTCGTCCGTGTAGGGGCGCAGCATGTTGCGCCCCTACAGAAGGCGATGGAGTATAAAAGTTAGACTTTTGTCTAACCAACAATACAACAACGCGGAATGAATGTCAAGTCCCCTGTCTCTGCATTTCCCAGAACTGTCGGGGCGAGAGGAGGTTCACTTGCCGAACAGGTCAGCGTGCGAACCAGTGCGTTCGAAAATGATGCGTTCAGATTCGGGTTTGTAGATCAGGAGCCAGTCGGATTCAACATGGCATTCACGCCGTCCCTGCCAGTTGCCAATCAACAGATGATCCCGATGCAGCGGATCAGGGAGTTTTCCGTCAACCAACTGAGATAACAGCAACTTCAATTTCTCCATCTCCTTTCTCCTGCGGCGCATCCTGCGGATATCCTTCTCGAACTGCCGGGTGTAGATTGGCTGCAGCGTCATAGACCGAGCTTGCCGAACATATCGTCGACATCCTTGCACACAATCAGGTTGCGCCCGGCGTCGGTGTCATCGAAAGTACGCTGCGTCGTTTTCGTCGGGATGACGATGTCGAAAGGCAGACCTTTCCGCAATTCTACCTGTTTGTAGAAAAGCGTAATCGCCTGCGTCGCCGTCAACCCCAACTCCTGGAATACCAGTTCAGCTTTGTCCTTCAGACCAGGTTCGATGCGGGCATGGACCGTGGATGTTTTATTCATGATGAGCTCCATTGTGTTCTCCCTGAATTGTAGCACATATGCAACACATAATCAATGTCGTACAGCACGCACAGCATGCGCATGGCGGCGGACATCTCGCACGTCAGAGTCGCGATGTTACCGGGATCGGAACGAGCCGATGAGGCTCAAAAGACCGAGGAGAAAGGTCGCGATACTGCATGCGGTGAAGAGTCAGAATCGGGGTGACGAGGACAGCAGAAGCCATCCTCCGTACGGACGCCGTGGCGGGCGACTCAGAATGATGGCGTTTCTCGAGTCCTGCGTCGCGTATCCCGCAACCTGTCCATGAACTTCGAATATGTTGAAACAATGATCCCAATACCCTGATCGTCATTCCCAGAATCTGAGATTCCTGTCCGTCAGTCTCCTCACCGGACGGCCGTCCAGTGTGTACTCATACAAAGAGACCGATGAGTCTTTCACACAGAGCCAGTCGGCGATGAAGCTTCTGTCCGTGCACCACTGCGGATTCCGATAGCTGAACCGGAAATGAAGATGCTTCGGCAGCACCTGCCGCAATGTCAAATTTTCGAGGTCGAGTATCCAGATTCCCGCATCGAAATATCCGTCGTTGAGATTCTTGTCCGCGACGTAAGGCTGGAACAGGATCACCTTACCATCCCTTGATAACGACCCAGCATAACTTGATGCGGAAAATTGCTCATGGAGAGCGGGAATTCGTATGAATCGCACGGATCAAGAAAAGACATTCAGTATGTAAACACCCTCGGGTTGGGCGGTCGTTCCGATATTCAATGCGTAAAGCAGCGAATCATCGACAGTCATGTAATTCCACTTGAAACGTGCATCATCCGTTATGAAGAACAACTCCGTTCCGTCTTCTTTGCATCGCCAGATACCGTTTTTCGCCACTCCGTCAATATAACCTGACAAATAGATGAACTTGCCTGATGCAGTCACCTGTACCCCTTCCCAATGACCAAGGCCGTCATAGTGAACGCTTTCACCTGTTTGTACATTCAATCTGAAAAGTATCGATCCCTTGACATAATACAGATGCAGCGCGTCGGGATGCCATGCGAACCAACTGTAAAATCCCAGAAAAAAGTGAAGCACTCGTCGCGTCGCGACATCCTGCACCACCAATCCGCTTATCGGATAGGTTCTCTCGTCGTTCCTGTAATCGGAATTGCCCCCGAGAAACGCGAGATACCTTCCATCCGGTGAGATTTTCCCCCGGTACGTGAATTGCACGGCAGGGACACGTTCGCCGTCCTGGTACCACGGCCCGGTGGGTGGGAGTTTCAGGTTGTTGCATGTATCGCAGGCCGCGCAGGGAGCGTCCGTTGGAGCCAAGCCATGCTCGTCCTCGCATGCGATCGAGAGCATGACTGCCATGAATGCAAGCAATATGATCGTCGATCTCGTGTTCATTCAGAGAACGGTCTATCGTTTCGTCCCGATGATCAATGCTGCCTGATATCTCCCTTCGAATGTCCTGCCGCCGACGATATACACCTTGTCGCCGACCATCGCAACATCATAGAATCTGCTCATTGCCGCATGTTGTTTGATCTCGTCATAGACGCGAAAGGACTTGCCGTTGTAATGCATGACGGTCGTCACCTCTCCGACGAAGAAGATGTCGTTGTTGGCGAGGC
>JACZJN010000198.1 GCA_014860565.1 Bacteroidota bacterium | reverse complement strand
GCACCTTGCCGCACCGTCCGACGACGACAACGATCTGATCGGCACGCTGCTCTCTGAGGTGACCGACGACATCGACAACGACCCGCGCGTACGTCCGTACATGGGCGCCGACGAAGCCTGCTACCTGATCCCGAACAGCCTGCAGTATGAGTTCGTGGACGGTGGCGGCCAGCCGATCGGCTACGCGGAGATTCCCGGAACGGTGGGCGTGCATTACACGGTCATCTTCCCGGACTTCGACGCCACGATCCAGATGACGGCCAACTTCTACAGCGTGCCCGGCAATCAGCTGATGTACACGCAATCGTTCAGCGCGGCCAAACTGGCAGGACAGACGCTCGACGGAACGTCATACTTCAACATTCCCTCGAACATGCCCGTGGGCTTCTACCGCATCGAGCTGGTGTTCAACACGAAGAACAGCTGCGGCTACTATCGCGACTACATGCCGTACCCGTCGTCACTGATGCTCATCGGTCAGGGCTCGACGCCGTGCGAAGTGTGGCCGGGCGACGTGAACAACGACGGCCTCGTCAATTACACGGATCGCAAGGACCTGAACCTCTATATCTACGACGCGAACCTGAATACGCTGTGGCTGAACGGTCCCGCACGCTACCGTGCCGATGCCGCACAGAATCCGCTGACGTATCTGATGTGGCAGCCGCAGGCGAGTGTGCCGTGGTACACGACGATGGGTTGCTACATGGATGCCGATGGTAACGGCGTGGTCAACAACTTCGACTACATCGCGATCAAGCTGAACTGGAATCGTTCGCATGGCGCGATCACGCCGAAGCATACGGACCAGTTCCAGCCGACGACGTTCGACATGACGCAGAACTACCCGAACCCGTTCAACCCGACGACGCAGATCGAATACAGCGTTCCCGAGCGCACGCAGGTGCAGCTTCGCATCGTTGACATGCTGGGTCGCGAGATCGCCATGCCGGTCAACGGCATCGTGGAAGCGGGCGTGTACAAAGTTGAGTTCGACGGATCGTCGCTGCCGAGCGGTCAGTACCTCGCCATCGTTTCGATGACGGGTCAGGAGACCGGACTCGGATTCAACAAGACCGTGAAGATGGTGCTGAACAAGTAAGCCATCCTCGCAGACGATCACAGGAGCGTCCCTCCGGCCATCTGGCTGGAGGGACGCATTATTTTTGCGGAAAACGAGTAAAAAAAAAGGGAGCCGAGTGCTGAATACGGGCATGATGGTTGTGGAAAATGCCATAAGAGAAAAAATATTCTTTGTCTGCTTGGAAAAGTGATTTTTGGACGTAAATTGGAATTGAAGTAGTCACAAACGTATCCCACAAAACGATTTGTAATACTGAACATGAAGTTGAGTTCAGTGGATTGTCCCCCTGGCCGCTCTGGAAAACACGCGTCTTGTTCGGTAAAGAGACGGCTATATACGCACAGTGAAGGAAGGCAACATGCTGCCCGTGAAATTCACGAGACCTCATCGTTACCGCGTTAACAGAATCCGATAGGCAAATAGAACACTGTCCTCAACTCACATTCAGGAGAACTGTAACATGGGTAATCATAGCGACAATGTGGCCCGCAGACGCGGGTTGGGTTTCATTGTGTTGCTGATCGCGATGTTTTTCGGTTTTGGGCTGCATGCATCGGCCCAAACGCCGCAGTATTATTACGATCTCGCGACGGGCGGGAACGCAATTCCCTGGAATCCGATCTCAACAACCTTCCAGAAGTGGCAGGGCTTTTACAGTGCCAATATGTTCACCGGCGCATATGCCGGAAACATCACCAAGGTATATTTCAAGCGGTATTCTGCCTCGACCGGCACGACGTATTCCAATTTCAGCGTGTCGATAGGCCAGTCCGCGTCAACGACCTTCTCGACCAGCGCCTGGTTTACCCCGATGACCACGGCACTGTCGGCCGCGACCTATACCATCCCATCCGGGGCTGCCAATACCTGGTTTGAAGTGCAGCTGTCGACGCCCGTGTATTACAATCCCAACCAGACGCTGATCATTCAGATTTGCAGCAGCGGTCTGTCGGCTGGCACGGGTATCACTGCTCTCGACGGGGGCGCGATGACCTCGCCCAACGTTGGTCGACTCTATGGTGGTCCGGGCTGCACGGCCGCGACTCCTTCAGGGTATACGGCCTCGTACCGTCAGAATTTCGGGTTTGATTTGAACCCTGCTCTCCCTGACGATGCCGGCATCTCTGAACTGACTTCACCGGTGAATTTCTGCGCCGGGCAGCAGGATATCAAAGTGAAGCTTCGCAATTACGGTACGAACACGCTGTCGAGCGTGACAGTGAACTGGTCATTCGATGGTGTTCCTGAAACACCGATCTCCTACACGACACCGCTCGCCACGCTGGGTGAGGTCGAGCTCACTCTCGGTTCCAAAATGTTCGCATCGGGTGTGCCCCATACAGTTACGGCATGGACCTCCTCGCCGAACAACACTCAGGACAGCTTCACAGCGAACGATTCGCTTAGCCAAACGGTGCAGTCCGCCATCACCGGCACGTACACCATCGGTGGAACCGCTCCTGACTTCGCCACCATTTCGCAGGCGGCAGATGCAATTACCCAGTTTGGACTCTGCGGGCCGGCTGTTTTCAATATCCGTTCAGGAACATATAACGAGCAGGTTTCACTCGGTGAAATTGCCGGAAGCTCTGCCGTGAATACTGTGACTTTCCAGTCTGAAAGCGGTAACCGCGCCGATGTTACCATTACATCGGGCGCTGCTACAGGGACAGGAAACAACTACGTTGTGCGCCTTGCAGGCGCGGATTACGTCACTTTCAAAAATATGACCTTCACCGCGACGAATCCCACGTACGGAACAGTTCTGGAAATCGGGGGCGGCTCGGAGAATGACACCTACGAGAATATCGATCTCAACGGTGTGCTGACGACGAGTACCTCGAGCTACATGACCGTCGTGTGGTCGCCCAGTGGATCGCTCGACCATAACAACACCTTCCTCAATTGCAACTTCCGCAACGGCAGCTACGGCATGTACATGTACGGTGCCGGTACGACGTCGACCGAGAACAACCTTCGCGTCGACCACTGCACCTACACGGGCCAGTACCTGTACCCGATCTATTTCTACTACATGGGCCAGATCAAATTCTTCGATAACACGGTTATCCAGAATTACGGCTACGCGTACAAGTACCTCATGATCATGTACTATGGATACGACAGCCAGATCGAACGCAATACCTTCTTTTCGGATGGCGGTACCTACTGCTACGGCCTTTATGTCTACTACGACAACTATTACCAGACCGGCAGTTCGCGCATCGTGAACAACTTCATCACGTGCACCAACTCGACGACCTATCAGTACAGTGCTGCACGCATTTACTACTGCAACGACATGCTCTTCGCGCATAACACGGTCTATATGGACGGCACCTACGCCTCCGGCTACGCGCTTTATTCGTACTACGGCTCCAACCAGCGGTACCTCAACAACATCGTGAAGCATTCCGGGGCTGGCATGGCCTGGTATGTCCCGAGTGCTGCCTCGGTCGTCGAATCGAACTTCAATAACTTCTTCTCCAATGGTCCGGTGCTTGCATATTGGGCTGGAAACCGCGCCAATCTGCTCGCCCTGCAGACCGCTTCGGGTATGGATCAGAATTCGGTGAGCAAGGACATCACCTTCCTCGATTACTCCTCGGGCGATCTGCATCTCGCAGCACCGTCAGACGACGATAACGAC
>JACZJN010000197.1 GCA_014860565.1 Bacteroidota bacterium | reverse complement strand
CCATCCCTCCCTGCGGATTGACCATCCCGCCCGGCGCGTTGGCCATGATCAGTCCGCCGTAAATATCCGTTCCGTTGAGGGTCGCGTTCCGGTAATCGATCCAACCCACGGTCACGTACGGCACGTAGGTCCCCAGCAGCGGATCGCCCGATTCCCAGAGCACGGGCTGCGGGAGCATCTGCGCGAGCGGCACCTGGCAGACCGGAAGTCCGGTCGCGCCGCCGAACAGCGCGAGTCCGCTGGCGTCGAGGCGCTGGGCGAAGATGTCGGTATAGCCCAGGACGGGATTCTCGATCATGTCCTGCCAGACGATCACCGCCGATTGGTTGGTCACGTTCGGCTGCTTGCCGGTGGTCACGATGCGCGGATACTCCTGGTGCTCGTACGACGGCGCCGCGGGCACGTCGGCCGTCCATGGCGGCATGCCCATCGTGTACATCTGCGCGCCGTTCGCGTCGATGCGATTGGCGAACACCGTCCACACCGGCTGTCCGGAAGACAGCCCTCGAAAGCGGTCATCCTGGTAGGTGACAACCACTCCCTGCGTCATGTTGCCGAGCAGGTCGAGTGCGAAAATATTGTCCGCGTCCAACTCGGGATTGATCTGGTCGGGCCGCGTGTTCGTGGTGACCTGGATGCCGTTCTGCACCCAGGCGGTCGGCGGCGGCGGCCAGCTGGCCGTGGCGCTCTGGATGTACTGCAGGAAAATGTCCCGGTCGCGTGGCGGCGTGCCCGGGTCGTTGCGATAGTCGATCCAGGTGATGAACACGCCGTCGCTCGTTCCGACCACTCGCGGGCGTTCGCTGCGCGCGCCGGTCTGGCAGACGGGGATGCCATCAACAGGCCAGGCCGGATCGGGGCGGCCCGTGGCAAGATCGATGCGCTGCGCGTACACATCGCAGATTCCGCTCCGATAGTCCTCCCAGACCACCACCACACCGCCCATGCCGTCATAGGCCGCGCGGGGATTGCGCTGGTCCTCCGGGGCGGTGCACACGGGGATGCCGTCGAAGCGGTCCTCCACGACGTTGATGTTTCCATAATAGTAATACCCCGTCTTGTCCCCGATCCAGGTGGAAACACCGGTGATGTTATCGATGCGCTGAATGTAGATATCCGAGCCCGAATCACCGAAATCACGTTCGTCTTCCCAGACGCTGACGGTGAAGTCGGTCTGCGTGGGCAGGGCAACCGCCGGATTGAGCTGGTCATTGGGCGCGAGGCATGGAGAGCGGTCCTTCCATTCGGTTTGCCCCAGCGCGATATTCCACACACCGCTTATCATGAAGAGAAGGAGCAGAAGGAACGGGAGAAAACGAAGCGGGAAGTGACAGTGACGGGATCGTCGGGGATCCCGTGGTCGACGGGTTTTGCCCGGCTCATCACATGTGCTGTGTGTGTGTGTGTGTGTGTCAAGAACCGTGCCGGGATCCGCCCCATTGAGGCGGTGTCGTGTTGCTTCATGGGTAACTCCATGATAAATGAAGGAAAAAGAGACGCAAAGAGCAATCCCCCGGGCCCGGGATGCGGGCGCGGGTTGACCAGCTCGTCCGACCTGGCAGGTGCCCCACATTCTCGGAGACCGTCTGGTGACGGTGTCCATTGTACGGTACTGGCCGATTTTCCGCCGAGGCGGCCGTGTTCGCGGCCACGGAGCCTCCATACCACTCTATCGTGGGAGTTCACCCTGAATGGCCAAAATTATCTTCATTTTTTACATTAATTTTTTGTAAGAAATGGGATCCCTATCCGCTTTAATGCCTGAAACAAAAACGGCGGTTCCTGAGGTAGGAACCGCCGCCGTTCGCGCTCGAAGGAGGGATTAGAACAAAACGAGCATGTTCAGTCCGATCGTGGACTGCGCATCGCTGTTTGGGAGGGAAGGATTTTCAAACGAGTCGCCGTCCTCGAACACTTCCTTGTCGGAAGTGTCCATGCGGAACTCGGCACGGAAGACCAGGTTGTCGGTCGGCCGGTATTCCGGGGTGATGGTGAACTCCGTGAGTTTCTGCACGCCACCGGTGCGCACACCGTCGGCATCGTCGAACTGCTCGCCGCGAAGGGCCAGCGAGAATGCGTCGCTGAAGTTGAGGCGGACATAGCCGGCGAAACCGGTCCATGCTGCGTCCGCGCCTTCCGCGGCAGCGGCCTGCGCGGAACCGAGGTCGACGTTCGCACCGATGGTGATCAGATCGCTGGCCGACCAGCTGGCGACGATGTCGATGACCGACGTGTTGTTGCTGTTGTCATCGCTGCCTTCGGCACCGTAGATCGCGTTCGCCACGAGGTTGAGTCCGTCGACAGGGACAAAGGCCAGCTGCGCGCCCACGGTTTTATTGCTGTTGTTTTCGACCGCGTTGTCCCAGCCGTTCGCGAGCATGACCATCGCCGAAACGCGTTCGCCGAAGCCGTAACGCGCGCGGAGACCGGTGTGCGCGAAGGGAATGGCGTAACCGAAACAGAACGAGCGGCTGATGTTGTCGTTCCAGCCGTCGCGGCCTTCGATCAACTCATAGCCCATATGGGTGAGGAACTTTCCACCGTCGAGCGTCAGTCCGTCGCCGATCGGGATGATGTAGGTGGCATAGGCCTGCAGCACGTCGATGTTCTGTCCGCCGAAGAGTCCCGACGACGCAGTGTACATCGGCAGCTGGCCGAAAATGCCGTCGAAGCGGAATCCGGCGTCGCCCGCTTTCTCCGCGTCGCGCTTCAGTACGAGCTGAAACACGTCGAGGTTGAAGCTGTTGTGATGACGGTCGAAAATACGGAAACCGTTTTCTCCGCTCGCCGGCGTGTTGAGGTTATAGGTGAACGACGTGGAGAGAAAGCCCTGCATTTCCACGGAGTCGTACCACCGGGCATCCTGTGCATGCAGGGAAAGTCCGGTGAAGAGAAACAGTGCGATCAGCGTGATGGTGCGGAATTTCATATCAGATACCCTCGATGTACGCGGTTTCGCCGTGCAGCACTTCGTCCATGTTCGCCTCTTCGGCGTCGGACGTGCGCACGGGGGTGATGAGATTGATGAGCTTCAGGGCGCCGTAGGTGAAGAAGAACGCATAGGCGCTGGCGCCGATCACGGCGACGACCTGCTTGAAGAAGAAATCGGGTCCGCCGAAGAGCAGCCCGTTGGCGCCCGCTGCATTGACTGCCGTGGTTCCGAACAGGCCGAGGGCTATGGTGCCGATGATGCCGCCGACGCCGTGGACGCCCCACACGTCAAGCGCATCGTCCCATTTCAACCGGTTTTTCATGGTGACCGCGAAGTAGCAGATAATGCCAGACGAGATGCCAATGATGACTGCGCTGCTGGTGGTAACAAAGCCCGCGGCGGGAGTGATGGTGGCGAGTCCCGCCACGGCGCCCGTGAGCAGGCCGACGAATTTCGGTTTTTTCTCGATGACCCAGGCGAGGATCAGCCAGGTGACGCCGGCGAATGAGGCCGCGACGTCGGTATTGAGGAAAGCGAGTGCGGTCACTTCGTCCACGCGCAGTTCACTTCCGGCGTTGAAGCCATACCAGCCGAACCAGAGAAGACCGGTACCCAGCGCCACGAGTGGAATGCTGTGCGGCCCTTTCTCTTCGACGCGGCGCTTGCCCAGGTAGAACACCGACGCCAGTGCCGCCATACCCGCGATCGCATGAACGACGATGCCGCCCGCGAAATCGAGCACGCCCCACTGCGCGAGCATGCCGCCGCCCCATACCATGTGCACGAACGGGAAATACACGAACAGCAGCCACACCACGAGGAAAATCAGGTAGGCTTTGAAGGTCACGCGATTCGTGAAGGCACCGGTGATGAGTGCGGGGGTGATGATGGCGAACATCATCTGGTAGGCGATGAATACGAGCAGGGGAATGTTGTTCTGTCCGCTGCCGAAAACCTCGTTCACGGATACGCCGGCAAGAAAAGCATGATCGAGGTTCTCGATGATGCCGCCGATGTCTCCGCTGAAGCACATCGAATAGCCGACCGCGAACCACAGCACCGTAGTGATGCCCATGGAGACGAAGCTCTGGATCATGATGGTGAGGACGTTTTTACGGCCGACCAGGCCGCCGTAGAAGAAGGCGAGTCCGGGGGTCATGAGCATGACAAGGCTGGTCGCCACGAGCATGAAGCCGGTGTTTCCGGTGTCAAACATGGAGGTCTCCTGTGTATGGGGATGGGTAGAACGATAGCACGAGACGCGATTCCGCAATAAGCAGATAATACGCTCTGAAACTACCGTTCCCGGCCCGGCCGCCAAATACGCGGAAGCCTGAATTCCCTGTGCGGATGTACGCCGTGCGGATGTAGGGGATTCCCTACGGGAGGGATGGCCTGATCCGTCACACCGAGTAGCGACGCCCGCAGGGTGGCGCGTATCGAGGGGGCGTGCCTCGATACGTCCCGCTTCGCTGGACTACTCGGCATGACGGGGGAGGATCGCCATCGTACTACTTCCTGCCTACTGCCTCCTGCGCGAAGAACCACCAAAGGCGGTTCTTCGCACTCAATCCAGCAGCTTGTGCTTGATCGCGTAGTGCGAGAGGTCGACGTTGTTGCGCAGCTTCATCTTTTCGAGGATGCGCGCGCGGTAGGTGGTGATGGTCTTTTCGCTGAGGAAAAGGTCCTCGGCGATTTCCTTTAGCGTCTTTCCCGACGCGAGCATGCGCATGACCTGGTATTCGCGGTTCGAGAGCGTCTGATGCGGCGCCTCCTGGTGATCGACGACGACGGCGTCGGCAAGGCGCTCGGCCACGCTCGGACTGATATACCGGCCTCCCGAGGCGACTTTGTGAATCGCGGTGATGAGCTCCGACGCGGCGCTTTCCTTTGTCAGATAACCGGCGGCCCCTGCGCGGAGCACGCGCACGGCGTACTGATCCTCGGGATGCATGCTGAGAATCAGCACCGGCAGATCGGGATGCTCTTTCTTGATCTCGCCGAGAATGTCGAGTCCGCCCCGGCCCGGCATGGAGATGTCGAGGATGACCACGTCGTAGCGCTTGCTGAAAATTTTCTCCAGCGCTTCGGTGCCGCTGCCGGCTTCGTCGAGCACGCGCAGTTCCTTGTGCTTTCCGAGAATCTGCTTGAGCCCCTCACGGAAGAGGACATGGTCGTCGGCGAGAAGAATGCGAATCATGATGTTGCTCCTGCGTGGTCAAGGGGAATGGTCACCGTTACCGTCGTTCCGCTGCCCGACGCACCGTGTATCTCCGTGGCGCCGCCCCAGTAATGCGCGCGTTCGCGAATGCCCATCAGGCCAAAGGAGCGGGGAGCGGAAATGTCTTCGGATGATATTCCGCGGCCGTTGTCGCGTACCTGCAGCATGATCGCCGCGTCATCCGCGTGCAACGTGATCATCACACGGTCGGCCTGCGCATGCCGCGCGATGTTGGTCAGCGTTTCCTGGAAAATACGAAACACCGCGGTGGACCGGTCGGCGTCGAGAGAAATGTCGGGTGGATCGATATGCAGATCACAGTGAATTCCCGTGCGGCGCTGGAATTCTTCCGCCTGCCATTCGATGGCGGCGACGAGACCGAGGTCGTCGAGCAGTCCGGGACGCAGATCGGAGATCAGCCGCTTCACCGACTGGATGGTCACGTCGATGTCTTCGATGATCGCCTGGAATTTCGCGCGCGGCGCGGCGGTGTCCTCGGGCAGATCTTCGATCAGCAGGCTCAGATGCAGCTTCAGCGTGGTGAGGTTCTGGCCGAGTTCGTCGTGGATTTCCCGCGCGATGCCCTTGCGTTCCTCCTCGCGCACGGTCTGCAGATGGCGAGAGAGATTGCGGAACAGCTCCTGCGAATGTACGAGTTCCTCTTCCGTCCGTCGGCGCACCTGCACCTCTTCTTCGAGCTGCTGTGTGTGCGACTTGATCTTGTCGGCCATGGTGTTGAAGGTCTGCGCGAGCAGTCCGATTTCATCCCGTGCGCCGACGTCGGCACGGTTGTCGAGATCGCCGCGGCCGAATTTTTCGGTGACGGTGGTCAATGCCTGGATGGGACGCGAGATGGTCTGCGAAATGCCGAAGCCGAGCCCCACAGCGAAGAGCAGGATGATCAGTCCGCTGAGGATCAGCTGCTCGCGCAGCGTGTAAACGGAACGGAACGCCTCGATTTCGTCGATCTCGGAGAGCATCACCCAGTGGAGATCCGGAATGTCGAGTGGCGCGAAGGAGCTGAGCACCCGAACCCCGCGGTAATCGAGCACGTTGCGGGTGTCGGTGCGTCCGGCAAGCGCGGCTTCCGTGGCCTCGGTCCGCACTTCCTGCAGCAGCACCGAGGTCCGGTGCCGGCGGATGGCGCCGATGGTGGCGGAGTCGGTGCCGACGCTTTCGAGCGTCCGGTAATACGCACGCGGCTGTTCGATGAAGAAGCGCGAATCGTTGCGCATGCGGTGGTCGGTGCCGACGATATAGGTTTCGCCGCTTTGCCCGAACCCTTCGCTCTGCCAGTTGCTGTTCTCCGTCATCACCGCGTTGATGTCATCGATGGATATCTGGAAAATCAGCACCGCGAGCATGCGGTCGCCGTCGTATACGGGGGAGGCGACGAACGCCGCAGGAGTGAATCCGGAAGGCTGGTAGGGTTTGAAATCGACGAAGCGGGCGAATTGCCGGTCCGTGGACTCGGCCGCCGCGCGGTACACCTCGGCGATGTTGGAATCGCGATACGGGCCGCTGCGCAGGTTCGTGCCGAAATCCGCCTCGTGTTTCACGGTATAGATGACGTCGCCCGAGGGAGTGACCAGGAAAATGTCGTAATACCCCTGCTGATCGAGATGTGCGCGTATGTCGCGGTCATAGGATGCCATCGCGCCATCCTTTCCGCCGGACCCAACAGTCAGAAGCTTCGCCGCGCGTATGACGAGCTGATCGTTGGAATACGACACGACGTCGCTGCGGATGCGCTCGAAATAGAACTCGATCTGACGCCTGCGCGATTCGCGCACGGCGGTCAGACGCTGAAAGGTCACTTCTTCCAGTGCGGTGCGCGCATTTTCATACGCCTGCCAACCGGTGATGAAAATCGAAATGAATCCGATGGAAACGAAGGCGAGCTGGAGCTTGGTCTTGAGTTTTGTGGCAGGAAGTTTCACAACGGTACGGGGGCGAGGTGAACAGCAGGTGTGGCGCTGGGGCAAACATACGTCCTCCGCCGGTCAGAATCCACTTGCGGAGGAGGGACCATACTTCCGCCCCGGCCGCGTACAGTGCGGCAGGAGTCCATGGAATCCTTTTCGCGTGTTCATTCATCCTATGGGTATTGGAATGGAATTCATCATTCACGCAAGGATAGCAGCACCAATGGAAATGAAAATCGTTTTCCCGGGTAACAAGAAAGTCGACGCACTTTATAACGGCTTCCGCATCAGCACCGACCAGCCCGCATTCGGCGGCGGCGACGGAACCGCCCCCGCACCTTTCGATCTCTTTCTTGCCTCGCTCGGTACCTGCGCGGGGATTTACGTTCTCGGTTTCTGCCAGCAGCGCGGACTGCCCACCGAAGGCATCGAATTGACGCAGAAACTCGAATTCGATCCCGTGCGCCGCATGGTCAGCAAGATCAATCTCGAGATCACCGTCCCTCCGGCGTTCCCTGAGAAATATCACGAAGCGCTGGTGAAATCGGCCTCTCTCTGCGCGGTGAAAAAGCATATGGAAGAACCGCCCGCATTCGACATCTACACGACGGTGAAAGAAACCGCCACCGTCTGATATCGCGCTTTTTACCGATTGACTTCCTCGTCCCGCACGCATTCGACATCGTGCGGGATTTTTTGTTGAATGGCCCAGGGTGCTGCGTTCCACGGACTTTCCCAACGAACTATCACATCGTTTCGCGTGCACCGCGAGGGTCATTGCATCGTCATCTTCTGCCCCCTATATTCTAAAGACATCTTGGCTGGAAATCACGGAGCTTCCATGGGTATTCTTGGTTGGATCATTCTCGGCGGCATCGCCGGATGGATCGGGAAAAGCGTCACCGGCATCGGGTCGGATAAGGGATGCTTCTTTTCGATCGTTATCGGTGTGATCGGCAGCGTGGTGGGGGGACTGCTGTTCTCATGGCTCGGAGAGGAATCCGTCACGGGCTTCAATCCCTGGAGCCTCTTCGTGGCCACCGTCGGCGCCATCGCCTTTCTCTGGGTCGCGAGTCTGCTGGGAGCCGGAAAAAAGTAAGAATTGGGATGTCCCGCATCCTGATGTGCCGAAACAGCCGGCATTGGGGCTTTCGGGCGAGGATTCGTGACAAATTTCTCCGTATATTTCGGAGGATTTCCGGGGAGCCAACACTACCTGTTCTGCGCAAATTGAGGAGAAGTTTATGGAGAATCTCAAGATCACAAAGGCCGAACAGTCCCGCATGAGCGGAATCGATTACAGCAATCTCGGCTTCGGAAGGTTTTTTTCCGATCACATGTTCGTCGTGGATTATGCGGACGGCGCGTGGGGAGATCCCCGCATCGACCCCTATGGCGCGATGGATATCGAACCCGCCAACTGCACCCTGCATTACGGACAGACCATTTTCGAGGGCATGAAGGCATACCGCTCCGCAAAGGGCGGCGTGAATCTCTTTCGTCCGTACATGAATGCGAAACGCATGAACAACTCGGCGAAAGCCGTGTGTATCCCGACCATCGATGAAGAAATTTTTGTCGACGGCATCCGCGAGCTGATCGCCATCGATCATGAATTCATCCCGAAGGAACGCGGACATTCGCTGTACCTGCGGCCCTTCGCCTTCGGCACCGGAAACTTCCTCGGTGTGCAGGCGTCATTGAAATACCGCTTCATGGTCATCACCTCACCCGTCGCTTCCTACTACGCGGAGGGACTCAATCCCGTGCGCATCAAGGTCGATGAAGAACATATCCGCGCCGTGCGGGGCGGACTCGGGCAAGCCAAGACCGCGGCCAACTATGCCGCCAGTCTCTATGCCGGCATGCAGGCCAAGAAGGAAGGCTTTGCGCAGGTGCTTTTCCTCGAAGCTGTCACGCGCAATTTCGTCGATGAAATCGGTGCGATGAACATCATGTTCATCATCGACAACGAACTGATCACCCCGCCGCTCACACAGGGATCGATCCTGCCGGGCATCACCCGCGACTCCGTGCTTCATCTCGGCCGCGACTGGGGCATGAAGGTCTCGGAACGGTCGATCGGCATCGACGAAATCCATGAGGCACACCGCGCCGGCACGCTACAGGAAGCCTTCGGCACCGGCACGGCCGCGGTTATCTCCCCTGTCGGAGAATTCGTCTATCGCGGTGAATCGCTCGTCATCAACGATCGGAAAATCGGTCCCCTGGCGCAGAAATTCTACGATACGCTCACCGGCATCCAGTACGGTGAACTCGAGGATCCCTACGGCTGGATCGAGAACATCAAAATTGAAGAAGAAGTGAACGCCTGAGCATTATCAGGGCGCTGCACGCGCTTCGTCAGGTGAACAAATCGGCTCATAGCGCCCCGCATACCACGGGGCGCTTCCCTTTTTAACGGATGGCTGTTTGCGTGAGCGTCAAGGAAGAGGCGGCGGGGGAAGCCGGTCGCGCAGACCCATTTCCCCGAGCAGCGCGCGCATCAGTTCCGTCGCTTTGCCGCGCAGGAAAATATCCGATATGCGCCCCGTATAGTTGGATGGTTCGGTATTGATCTCTATGATCGTTGCACCGCGGCGCTTCGCTTCCTCCGGTATCAGGCAGGCGGGCATGACTTCGCCCGTGGTTCCGATAAGAAGGAATACGTCGGCTCGTTCCGCCTCCGCAAAGGAAAGGCGACTGGCCTCCTCCGGGATACTCTCACCGAAAAAAACGAAATCGGGTTTTAATATGCCGCCGCAGCCGCAGCGGGGAGGGAGGGTTGAGAGATCGATCGTCTGCGCAGACCGCCGCGCTCCGCAGGCGAGGCAGAGAAGCTGCCGCGAGCTGCCGTGGAACTCGAACACCGTCCGGCTCCCCGCTTCCTGATGCAGGTTGTCGATGTTCTGCGTGATCAGCGCCTTCACGATCCCATCCTGTTCAAGTACGGCGAGCGACCGGTGCGCGTCGTTGGGGTGCGCGCTCCCGAAAAAATCATAGAATAGTTCCTTGATCACGCGCCATGCATCCTCGGGATGCGCGTGGAAATATCCGATGTCCAGGCACCGCGGGTCATAGTTGTTCCAGAGTCCATCCACCCCGCGAAAGGGCGGAATGCCGCTCTCCACTGAAATGCCCGCTCCGGTGAAGGCGGTGGCATGACGGGCGTTGCGAAGCAGGCGTGCGGCGGCGGCGACGGACATGCGGTTCTCCTTCAAGTGGTGCGTGGATCGGCGTTGAGCGCGAGCAAGACCGCGTGACGATAATTGCGCCCGATCGTCAGCTCATGCCGCCCGATTTCCACGCTGTTCGAGGTAAACGCGTCTATGCGCTCGACGGAAACGATGAGGGAGCGGTGGATGCGCAGGAAGCGCGGGGCCGGAAGCAGCTGCTCCAGTGCCGACATGGAAATGCGTGCGGTAATGCTGCGGTCCGTGGCATGCACCGTGACATAATCTCCGGCGCTTTCCGCATAGAGAATATCCCGCAACGGAAGCTTGTGCACTTTGCGGTCGGCACGCAGCGAAAGACTCGCCTCCTCCAGACCTGGCGGCGCCTCGATGACGGTTTGCTGCGCGGGACGCTGATCGTAGTATTTCTGCACGGCCCGCAGGAATCGGTCGAAGGGGATGGGCTTGAGAAGGAAATCCACCACGTCCAGTTCGAAGCCTTCCACTGCGTAGTTCCGGTGGGCCGTGGTGATGACCACGGAGGGAGGATGGCGCAGGGCACGCAGCAGGCCGAGCCCGCTCATGCCCGGCATTTCGATGTCGAGGAAGAGGATGTCGACGTCCTGCCGCTGCAGCGCCGAGAATGCGCGCTCGGCGGTGTCGAGGGCCGCGGTGAGTTCCAGCGTCTCGACCTTCGCAATGTGCGCGGCCAGCACTTCGCGGGCCAGCGGTTCGTCGTCGACGACCATGCAGCGTGTTTTCATGTGCCCTCCGAATCGGTGGTACCCGTGAAGGTGATGGAAAGCTCTGCCGTGAAGCTGTCGGATCCGTGTTCGACCTTGAAGCGGTGCGCCCCGGGATACAGCAGTGCCAGCCGGGAGCGGACATTCTTCAGGCCGAGCCCCTCTTTGTCCTTCTGCATCAGCTCATGCCCCTCCTCCTCTTCGGACTGTCGTGAATCGGCGCGAGCGGAAGGGAGGCTGTTCGCGACGCGGAACAGCAGTTCGCGTCTGTCGCAGTGCAGGCTGATTTCCACCCATGCACCGCTGCCGCAACGGCTGACGCCGTGCTTGAAGCTGTTCTCGACGAGGGGGAGGAAGAGCAGCGGCGCGATGCTGCGTGCCGCCTCGATCCGCTGATCGAATTGCATGCGCACATCAGGACCGTAACGAAGCCTCTCCAGCGCGAGATACTGCTCGATAAGCGCGGCTTCCCGGGCGACGGCGACCCGCTCGGCGCCGCTCTCATGCAGCATGTAATCGAGCAGCTGCGACAGCATGAGCACCGCCTCCGGCGCCTGGTCGGATTTCTTTAGGGTGAGCGCGTACAGGTTGTTGAGCGTGTTGAAAAGGAAATGCGGATGAACCTGGGAACGGAGCATGGCCAGCTCGACTTCGAGCTTTTCCTGCCGCAGCCGCTGTGCCGTGCGTTCGCTGTCCCGCGCCCGGAGCACCTGCTTGACCGCGACAGCCGCGAGCGTGACGATAAACGGCCCCGCGGAAAGCAGCACGGCATCGAACGCGCGCTCGGGGGGAAGGTAGTCCGGGATGTTGGGGAAGGGGATGACGCCCACGGTCAGCAGAATAAAGAACAGAATCTCGAGGAAGACCACCCCGAGCAGGGTGTAAAGCACGAGTATGAGCAGCAGGCCGTAGCGTCGTGTGTACAGTGCGTGGGGAAGGGTGACATAGAGGGTGAAGTACACCGCGCCTAAAAACAGCGGGGATGTCGCCGCGATCATCCACATCGCCGCGGTCGGGCTGCCGAGCATGCGGGTGTACAGCGCCAGCATCGCCACGGCGGCGACCGCCCAGAACACGGCGTGTCTTCCAACGCGCCGCCATCGTCCGGGTTTGGGAGCAGAGTCCGATTCCGATGCCCGTAAGGCGTTCATGCGCGTAATCTACCCATCTGAGGGTTCTGGTGCCAGAAAATGAGACGGCGGTCGCGTTTCCCGGGATGAACGACGCGAATCATGCGACGCACGTCTCTGATGGCGGAAGGCAGTTCCTGCGTCGCCGGAGGAGGACAGCAGGCCGCATTTCCCGCCACCGGCTGTTTTGTCTCCGTACCTTGCCGACGGAACATCTCGCAAGGAAATTCCCTCATGCTGGTCTTTCCAGACATCATGGTACAAAACCCACTGTACACACAATCTCCACAGGAGTCCATCATGGCAACGTTCTTTTCTGCAGGAGGACCGTTCATGGTTCCGATCCTCCTGCTCGGCATCACCGCGCTCGTTCTGACGATTTTCCGCGCCGCCCAGTGTATGCGCACCGGACGGCCGCTCGCCCCCGCCCCCGTCAACACCGTGCTCTATCTCGGCCTGACCGCCTTGCTCCTCGGTGCCATCGCACAGCTGACCGGCCTGTACCGGGCCGCTGTCGTGATCGTGCACGCGACGAATGTCTCGCCGCAGATCATCGCGGAGGGGGTGCTGGTCTCCTTCAACACGACGCTGTTCGGCCTCTATGTCCTGCTGATCAGCGCTCTCCTGTGGCTTGCGCTCCGCGCGATTTCGCAGCGCCAGCGCAACTCCGTCGAGAGCTGAGCGGCAGGGAGCGCGACTCCCTGCCGAAACGCAGTCAGCAGCCCGACGGGCGCCGGTTCGAGGTCAACGGACGACACACACCTTGCGCACGAGTATCCCCGCCGCCGACTGCAGGCGAAGGAAATACATCCCCGGACGCAGAGACCCGACGTCGATCCACTGCGATGAAGCCGGACCGTCGTACACGCGCTGGCCGAGCGGGCTGTACAGCGCCACCCGCGCATCCTGCGGCGCGGCGATCTGCAGCCGGAGCCTGCCGCGGACGGGATTCGGGAAGAAATCGAGCGCCAGGTCCTCGGCTGAGGCGAGATCGTCGGCCGCGAGCACGCTGCCGTCGATGTCGATGTACTGGTTCGCCGGGACGTCGGTCAGCAGGGTGTGGGCGAAGGGCTGCCGCGGCCAAAGCACGATGATGCTGTCGGCCTGCGCGTTGCCGCCGAGTCCGAAGAGGAGTTCCAGAGGCTGTTGTCCGGAAAAATGTCCCCGGCCCGCATGCACCTCGCGCATCTGCCGCACGCCTCCCGCATGGACGATGACGCGCGCGCCGATGGCCGCGCGGTTCACGCCTGACGGACCCGTGAGCTGTATCCCGATCCAGTTGTTTTTATTGCCGATGGTGTTTTCGAGGAATACGATGTCCGCGCGGTCGGTATTGCCCTGCGCGGAGAAGTGATTCGAATTCATGACGAGGTCGTAGTCTCCGTCGCGGTCATAGTCCAACGCTTCGAGCGAATGCGCACTGCGGATTTTTCCTATCAGGTTCAGTTCGGGGGTGATGTCGAAGAATTGGTGCTCCGCACTCTGCAGGTAGAAATACGGACGATCGGTGGCGTCGATGTATTCGCATTCGGTGATGACAACGTCGGCAAGCATGTCGTTGTTCATGTCGAGCCACTGTGCATCCATGTTGCCGAGGTGAGTGGACTGCGGATTGCTCCGATGCAGGAGGTTCAGATTCTGTACGAGCCGATAATCGCCCGCAGCCCCCTGGTTCACCGAAATGACCGTACGTCCTTCGCCTGCGTCAAGTCCGCCGTGCACCATCACCTGCAGCACATCCATGTCGCCGTCGTTGTCGTAGTCGTAGGGATAGGCGCCCCACTGACAGAGGTTCTGTCCGTTGTCGCCCTGCAGTGTCCGCGCGTTGTATCCCACCATGGGGGCAATATCGCGGAAGGTGCCGTTGCCCTCGTTGCGGAGCAGGCTGCCGTTGCTGCGGCAGTAGGGCGAAGTCAGGACGTCGGTCCAGCGGTCGTTGTTCCAGTCCACGCACGACGCCCCCTGCATCGGATAGGCGGTGGTGACGCGCGCCTGTGATGAGACGTCGGTGAACGTCCCGTCGCCATTGCCCTTCATCAGGCGGTCGGCGTGATAGGGACCGTTCGGTGTGCGCCAGTAGGCCGCGACATACACGTCGAGAATACCGTCGAGATCGTAATCGAGCCATGAGGCGCCTGACGAGCTGATCGCCCACTGGGAATCGGTGGGATCGGTGAGCGATTCGAGTCCGTCGTCCGCCACATGGGAAAACACGCCATGTCCGTCGTTGAGCAGAACCTCGCAGCGGTCTTCCCGAAAGGGAATGTTGTCGTTATACATCCATACGCCGTTGATCAGGTCGAGATCGCCGTCGTTGTCGGCATCGCCGAAGGAAATGGATTCTACTTTTTTTGTCGTGTCGAGGGTAGGATGCGCGTTGACGCCGCTTGCCGCGGTGAAATCGACGAAACGACGGGGGGGAGCAGGTGCCGGAGGAACGGTCTGATTTGCCTCGTTCATGTAGACGCGCATGTCGCCGCGCTTGTACGTCCCGCGCACGACGGCGATGTCGGGGTAGTGATCCCCGTTGAGATCCATGGCGTTGAAGCGCAGCGCCTTCGTATCCTGACCGAATCCGACGTCGGTGGTGATGATGCGGAACCAGGTGCTGTCCTGACCATACAGGAGCGGAGTGCACAATAAAAGAAACAGGGAAATAATGGCAGTACGCATGATGGGCAACCTCCGTTCTGTGATACTGATCAGACGTTTCTGTGAGGCAGGTGCAGAGTGAAACAGGAACCCTTGCCCGGCGTGCTCTGCAGTGTAATACGGCCGCCGAGCACGTGTGCGAACTTCTGGCTGACGCTCAGCCCCAGACCCGAGCCGTCGTATGCACGGCTGTAGCCTTCACTCGCCTGTCGGAATTCATCGAAAATCACTTCCTGGTCATGTGGTGAGATGCCGATACCGGTATCACACACATGAATGGAAATTCCCTCGCGGTGTATATCGGAGGCGGTTTCGACCACGAGCGTGATCCCTCCCGTCTCTGTATATTTCACCGCATTGTTCAGCAAATTGGTGAGAATCTGCCGGAGCAGCCGTTCGTCGGAACGAATGGTCAGGGCAGTTTCCGGAAGTTGGCTCCGCAGGGAAAGTCCCTTCTTCCGCGCGTTGGCCTTGTACAGCACCTCTACCTCGGCGATGATATCGGTGACGGCAACATCGTCCCAGTTAACATTGAGTTTGTCCGCCTCGATGATGGAAAGGTCCAGGATGCTGTTGAGTGTTTCAAGAAGGCGGTGTCCGCTGGTATTGATGACCGCGGCCATGTCGCGCAGACCTTCGTCCTCCAGCGCCTCCTCGAGAAGGCTGGCGAAACCGAGGATACCGTTGAGGGGAGTGCGCAGCTCGTGACTCATGGTGGCAAGAAAGTTCGATTTGATCCGGCTCACTTCCTCGGCTCTCTCCTTTGCGAAGAGGACCGCCTGCTGGATGCGTTTGCGTTCGGTGATATCGTTGACGATGCCGTCCTGGTTGACGAGTGTTCCATGGGAATCAAACACCGCGCGCACGTTGAGGGCGCAGTCGATGATGCTGCCGTCCCTGCGAAACAACTTCACTTCCCAATCCTTCACGAGGCCATGTTTCTTGAGAACGCTCAGCACCTGTTCCCGCTGGTGCGGATCCACATACAAATCGCCTGTGCGTACCTGGTAGAGATCTTCGATGCTGTCGAAGCCGAACATGCGCGCCATCGCCGTGTTGGCATATACGATGCGGCCGTCCGGGGTCGTTCGGTACAGGGCGAGCGGGAGATTCTCCTGCAGCGAGCGCATGCGCGCCTCGCTCTCCCGCAACGCTTCCTGCGCGGTTATGATCTCTTCGATGTCGCGCGTGATCGAGAGAATGTGCAGCTCGCCGTTGATCTGCAGTATCTGCGCCGACAGAAGCGCCATTTTGGCGCGTCCGTCCTTGAGGCGAAAGCGTGCTTCGAGATTCTGCACGATGCCCTGTTCCTTCAGGCCGGCGATCAGTTTCGTGCGATCATCGATGTTGTCCCAGATGTTGATTTCGAATGAGGTCCGCCCGATCACCTCTTCGCGGGTATAACCGGTGAGCGCGGTGAAACCCTGGTTGATGTCGACGTACAGGCCATCGGAGAGGCGGTTGATGTTCACTGCGTCGGGACTGGTATGAAAGGCACCGCGGAACAGATTTTCGCTTTCCTCCAGCCGCTTCCTGGCGACGGCTTTCTCCGTGTCGTCGAAGCCGTAAATGTTCACGCAGTCGCAGGAAGGGACGGGAATCAGTGATAGGTAGAGCAGTATTTTCCCCGCGTACACCTCGGTGTCGAAGCGCGTCCCGTTGCGCAGCACTTTCGAAATCAGTTCGAGCCACTCGACAGGTAGCCGCTCGCCCACCCGTCGTCCCCAGAAATCGAGGAGGGGCTGGCTGGCCGGATTGGCGAAAGAAAGGACGCCGCTCCGCAGGACGCGAAGTACCGGGAACGGATTCTCCGATGGAAAGAGATTAAAATGGTCGACCGAAGCTGCGCCGGTGGGTTTTTCCACAGCAGATTCCTTCTGTCGCGCTGGACGTGAAGCGGAAAACGAACCCTTCCGCGGCTTTCGGGACTGCGGAGGGGAAGATCTATCAGGGCGAAATAAGATAAAGTGCTCGTATGGAGCGCCTGTGCCGTAGCAATAATATCGAAAACGGCGGGAAGTTCCAACGCGGGGAAGCGCGCGGCACTGCCGCGCGCGATGTAGGACGCAGGACATTGAACATAGGAAGGCATTTGTAGGGGCGCAGCACGCCGCGCCCCTTGGCGTGCCCAGAACATAGGAAGGCATTTGTAGGGGCGCAGCATGCTCCCCGCTTGGCGTGCCCAGAACATAGGAAGGCATTTGTAGGGGCGCAGCATGCTCCCCGCTTGGCGTGCCCAGAACATAGGAAGGCATTTGTAGGGGCGCAGCATGCTGCGCCCCTGGCGTGCCCATGCACGCAGGATCCGAATCAGGGATGCGAAGCCATGACCGGCAGCAACCGCTGCGCCGTACCACCCGGTCCATGCACCCGCAGCAGCAGCATCGACGATGGGATCCGGTCGAGCGCAAGCGCGATATCGCTGCGTCCCGCAGGCAATGTCCCGCGCTCGAAGCGCTGAAGCACGCGACCAAGCATGTCGCAGATTTCCATCGTGACGTTGCTTCCGCTCTCCATGTCGAGCTGGAGATGCAACGCATTGGCACCTGTGGAAAGCGGAAGGGGATAGACTGCGGCGATGGAGAAGCCTGCAGGGACAGCCGCTGCAGCGGGAGTGTTGAGCAGGCTTTGCACGCTACGGAAGAGGCCGCGCGTCGCTGTACCTGCAAGCAGTCGCCCGGCCCAGACTCCCGGGCTGGGAAGTTGGTAGGCGATCGCATTCAGTCCCTGAAAGGGGAGCGGCGGGAGGGTTTCCCAGTCTTTCGAAAGACGCGCATAAAAGAGAATCCTCTCCCTGTCGACGAAGGCGAAGTCCTGCCCGTCCTTGTAGAATGTCAATTGCCGTGGCGCAGACACGCTCAGGTTCGGAATCTCCATCCACGTGGAGCCATCATCCGCTGCCACGAAGAATGACGTCGGGGTGCTGGCATACATGGGCCCCCACCACGTCGTAGGATTGGCAGCGATTTCGGTGAACCACTGCGGGAGTCCGTCGACGAGCACGAGATTCCAGCTCTGCCCGTTATCCGTGCTTCGGTACAATCCGCGGTCGGTTCCAGCCAGCACGATCGGACCGCCCGGCTGCGCCGTGAGTGCGGCCGCAGCGATACCGCCGGAAGGAACGATGTCGCCCAGTTTCACATGAGTCCCTGTTGATTCGAAATAGGCGTGGAGGCTGCCGTCGGAAATCGCTGTCAGCAGTGTATCGCGATCTTCGCAAATGGAGACCGAAATCTCGGTGGCATTGACACGTGGAAGTTCTGTCCATACGACACCTCCGTCGCTGCTGCGGAGGATATCCCCATCGCACAACGCGTAGATCGATCCTCTGGCGGTTTCGAGGATCTGTTGTACGGATACTCCCCATCGCCCGATGGCAGCACACTCCCAGCTTGCTCCGGCATCAGTGGAACGATAGATGCCGCCGCCGTCATTGCCGACGAGAAGAACTCCGTTCTTCATTGACAAAATCTGGCTGATGTTCTGCACGAACAGTCCTGCGTCGCTGATGGAGAAGCTCGCACCCTGATCGCTACTGCGAAGGACCCGGCCCGCCGAAGAGAGCAGCACGGTTCCATTCCGATTTGCGAAGATTCGATTGGACATGGGATAGGCGGCGAAAGGACCCTGCTCCCAGCTGGCGCCGAAATCCGTGGAACGCAGCATGCCGCCCGTGGACTCGGCGAACATGATGTTCCCCCCGGCATGCTGGATGGTGTAAACATTCAGGCCGCCAAGGCTGCTGATCTCTTCCCACGTACTGCCCTGATCACTGGAGCGGTACGTCGTGTTATTCAGCCCGACATACAGCGCATCTCCCGCTGGCACGCTGACCATGTATACCGCATTGTTGGGCAGTCCCGTATCGATCGCCGTCCAGGTGGCGCCCCGGTCGGTAGAGAGGAACACTCCGGTTTCGTATGCTCCTGCATACCAGTTCCCGACAACATCCATGGCGACCTTGTAATCGCGCGTTGCTCCCGGCGAGGGAATGATCTCGGTCCAGCTTTCTCCTTTGTCTGTGGACACGGCGATGGATCCCCGCATGCCGAACAGCACGGTACCGTCCGGCGCGGATGCTGCAAACAGCGCGGTACCGCCGGGGTTGCATTTCGTCCAGCTCACACCATGATCCGAACTTAGGTACGCACCGCCGTAGCCGAGCGCGTAGAGCATCCCGTCCGCGCTGCCGTGCAGAGTGGCAGTGCTTCTCGTCCACGAAGCTTGATAGAGGAATTCCCAACTCGCTCCTCCATCGGTGGAGTGATAGAACGCGCCCTGCGTGGGCGCGGCGATGATATCGCCCCCGATCTCGGCGAAGGAGCTGATCATTCCGCCGGTCGGCCCCGGCAGCCGGTCCCAGTCGGGCCATTGCGATTTCGCGGAGAGCGAAGTGAGGAGCAGCAGGGCGAGGATTGTTGCGAAACGGTGCATGGTTCCTCCGGGAGGATGGCAAGATGGCAAAATAGCAAGATGACAAGATGGCTGAATGCGAATGTGTCCGGGAGTGGCGCGCTCCAGCGCGCCGTGGCTGCCGGCTTATTTGAATATAACAGATGAACCTCCCCGATGTTACACAGAATCGTGTCGCCATTCGTATTCATGACACCGGAGGTGAGGAAGAATTCCCGAAACATCAACAAAAAAAGGCGGGTCTGGAATAGACCCGCCTTGAATAATCCAATCTGTGTCATCCGTGTAATCCGCCGGCCGCGCTGAAGTGCCGTGAAGCGGCACGAAGGCGGGGGGTTACTCTTCTCCCATGAACGGATACTCCCACGCTTTCGGCGGCGCGAAGGTCTCCTTCAGCGTGCGGACGGACATCCAGCGCAGCAGGTTCATCGCCGAACCGGCCTTGTCGTTGGTGCCCGAGGCGCGACCGCCGCCGAACGGCTGCTGTCCGACCACGGCGCCCGTGGGCTTGTCGTTGAGGTAGAAATTGCCCGCGGCGTTGCGAAGGCGGTCGGACATCTTCGTCAGTGCGTAGCGGTCCTGTCCGAAGATGGCGCCGGTGAGGGCGTACATCGACGTCGTGTCGCAGAGGTCCAGCGCTTCGTCGAATTTCTCATCCTCGTACACGTAAATCGTCAGCACCGGACCGAAGATCTCCTCTTCCATGCTCTTGAAACGCGGGTTGGTCGTCACGATGGTGGTCGGTTCGATGAAGTATCCCTTCGATGCGTCGTATCCGCCGCCGGTGATGATCTCTGCATCGTCAGCTGCCTTTGCGTGATCGATGTACGAAGTGATGGTCGTGAACGCGCCCTTGTCGATGACGGCGCTCATGAAGTTCGTAAAGTTCTCGGGGTCGCCCATCTTGATCTTCGCGACCTCGGCGGTGTATTTCGCCTTGAAGGCGGGCCAGATGGATTGCGGAATGTACATGCGCGAGGCGGCGGAACATTTCTGTCCCTGGTATTCGAAGGCGCCACGCAGCGCGGCGATCGCCAGCGCGTCGACGTCCGAACTGTTATGCGCGAAGATGAAGTCCTTCCCGCCCGTCTCGCCCACGATGCGCGGATAGGCATGGTACTTCGCGATATTCTCGCTCACGGTTTTCCACATGTCCTGGAAGACCGCGGTGGAACCGGTGAAGTGAATGCCCGCGAGATGCTCGCTGGCCATGACGGGATTGCCGACCTTGGCGCCGGATCCCGGAATGAAGTTCACCACGCCCTTCGGGAGTCCCGCCTCGATCAGCAGCTGCATGAGGAAGTACGCTGAGTACACTGCGCTCGAGGCCGGCTTCCACAGCGCTACGCCGCCGACCATGGCGGGCGCGGTCGGAAGGTTGCCCGCGATGGACGTGAAGTTGAACGGCGTGACGGCGAAGACGAAGCCTTCAAGCGGACGGTATTCCACGCGGTTCCACATTCCCGCGGGCGAGTAGGGCTGGTCCTTCATCAGCTCGGTCATGTAATGCACGTTGAAGCGCCAGAAGTCGATCAGTTCGCAGGCAGAGTCGATTTCCGCCTGGAACGCGGTCTTCGACTGTCCGAGCATGGTCGCGGCGTTGATGGTGGCACGCCAGGGACCCGCGAGCAGATCCGCCGCCTTGAGGAAGATCGCCGCGCGCTGCTCCCAGGGCATCACCGCCCATTCCTTCTGCGCTTCGAGCGAGGCCGCGATGGCCATGTTCACTTCTTTTTCGGAGGCGCGATGATACACGCCCAGCTTGTGGCCGTGATCATGCGGAATGCGCATCTCGGCGGTGTCGCCGGTGCGGATTTCCTCGCCGCCGATAATGAGCGGCACTTCGATTTCCATTGCCTTGAGTTCGGCGATTTTGGCCTTGAGTTCGGCCTTTTCCGGACTTCCGGGTGCATATGCTTTGATCGGCTCGTTGATCGGCGCCGGTACCTTGAAATATGCGTTGGACATGAAAAATCTCCTGCGATTCGTGTATCGGGATGTATGCTCGAAAGCAGTGTTGAGCCCCTCTGATATGTCAATTCCCCGTGGTGGAGTAAACAGCATACCGCCGACTCCAAAATTACGCATCCTGGGTCGAACATAAAAATGCAGGAACACGGGTGAACACGGATTGAACGGATTTTCGTGGATGAGCGTTTTCATGACGCATCGGATTCAGCTCGATGAAGGCGGGTGTTTCATCTTGACGTTGTAATGTTATAATGTTATTATGTCATAACGTTACGATATCGGAGCAGGAATGAACAAGCGGACGACGATTTATCTTGATCCTGCGCTGCACAGGGCGCTGCGGGTAAAATCGATGGAAACGGAGACCAGCGTCTCGGAACTGATCAACCAGGCGGTGCGGCAACTGCTGCGTGAGGACGAGGAGGATATCCGGGCTTTCGAGGAACGGGCCGCGGAACCGAGGCTGAGCTACGAAGCCCTGCTCAAGGATTTGAAGAAGCATGGCGCACTATGAGATCGTGTTCCGGAAGTCCGTCGCGAAAGACCTGCGCGGACTCCCGGCCAGGGACGTGCAAATGATCCTGAAGGCCGTTGACAGCCTGCGCACGGACCCTCGTCCCCAGCAAGCGGAGAAGCTGACGGACCGTGAGCAATACCGCCTGCGCCAAGGCCGGTATCGTGTTCTCTACGAAGTCCTCGACAAAGGATTGATCATTACCGTCGTCAAGGTTGCACATCGCAGGGAATCCAATCGATGACTATCCTCCAGAAAACCATCACCCTCCGTCCCCGCGCGCGGGGCTTCCATCTCGTGACCGGCGAGATACTCGAACAGCTGCCGGAGCTGCGGAATGTGCACACCGGACTCGCGCACATCCATATCCTCCACACCTCCGCGTCGCTGACGCTTAACGAGAACGCGGATCCCACGGTGCGAGGGGACTTCGAACGCTGGTTCGACCGTGTCGTGCCGGAGAACGCCTCCTACTACCGCCATACAAGCGAGGGGCCGGACGACATGCCCGCACATCTGAAAGCCTCCCTGCTCGGCAGCGGTGTGCTCGTTCCCGTCCGTGACGGACGATTCCATCTCGGTACCTGGCAGGGAATCTACCTCGGCGAACATCGGGAGCATGGTGGGGCGAGGCGGATCGTGGTGACTGTGCTGGGAGAATGACAGGATGACTCCATGGAAGAATGGAAAGATGGAATGATGGAAACATGGAAGGATGATGTAGCATGCGTTTGATTCTCACTCAACCCCAACTCTCCGCCTTCGACAACGCGCATTCGCTCGAGACCTTCCGCCGCATCCTGGACGGGGTGCCGGGAGGGCTGTCGCACGATGATATCGTGTTGCTGCCGGAGCATGCGTTTTTCGTGGAGACGAAGGCAGAATACCTGGACATCGTCGCGCCGTTGGCGCGGGAGCATGGCTGCCACCTGGTGGCAGGATCTTTTCATGAAATCGGGGAGAATGCGAAGCGCAACACGGGCGCCGTGCTTACGCCGGAAGGAGAGGTGCTGGGCTGGTTCGACAAGCTGAGGCCCTATTCCGACGAACGCAGCCGGGTGGATGCCGGAACGCGGCTGGGAGAATTCCGTATCGGGGAGCTGAACGTGCTGGTGACGATTTGTGCGGATTTCTGGTTCAGCGACCTTTTCTTCCAGGCGAAGGCGCTGCCGGATCTTGTCCTGGTTCCCGCATTGTCCGTGACACGGAAGTCCACTCCGGACTACTCACGCGCCCTGTGGCGGAATCTGGCCATCAGCCGTGCCTATGAATTCGGCGTCCTCGCCGGCATCAGCGACTGGGGCTTTCCGTCGCAGCTGCCGAAGCATATCACGAGTGGCGTCGGCGGCTTCGCTGACACGACGGGTATGGAGCCCGCTGCGTTCTTCCGAGCCACGGGGGACGCGGAACTGCAGATCATCGAACCTGATTTCGCAGCCCTCGCCCTTTTCCGCCACGACCGCCATGAGCGCGGATTCTACTGGAAGAAATAGTCCGGCTTTTCAACGACACCGGGGTGTCCTCGGCAATTCGGCGCGCGGCCCCTGGTCGAGCGAAGTGGGGAGAAGGTGGTTGTCTCTGCTTGTCAGCGCGAGACGACGACCATGCGCGTGACGCGCCGCGGTCCGCTCTCTACGCGCAGCATGTATATGCCCGGATCGAGGCCGAGCGATGCGGTGGGGAACTGCAGCGTCGAGGTCGAGAACGGGAGACGTCCGTCGAAGAGCTCACCGCGCATTCTGCCCAGCACATCGTACAGCCGGATCTGCACCGGCGATGGCGACGCACACGCGAGCCGGAGCAGCAGCGGCTGGTCCTGCACGACCGGCTGCGGATACAGTGCTTCGATGCGGAAATCGCCTCCCACGGACGGATCCCCGACGCCGAGGAGTATGGCCGTCCCGTCGACGCGCGTCGAGTTCGGAGATGTCGGTGCGTCGGAAAAAATGAGAATGTCGGCGCGCTTGATGCCCACGGTGCTCGGAGTGAAACGCACGAGGAAGGGCTCGCTGCCCTCGCCGGGAATGCGCATCGGCAGAGTCGCGTCGATCTCGAACTGATCGGCGTCGCCGCCCGAAAGCTGAATGTCTGTCACCACCAGTTCCACGCCTGAAGTGTTGCGGATACGCAGCTCCGTTTCCCGGTTGCGCGTCGTCATCGTGGTATCGAAATGCGCGCCGACGGGGATGGTAATCAGCGAGGGCTCCGCGCCGATGCCCGAGAGACGGGCTTCCTTCGGCATATCCTCCGCGTTGCTGAAGACACGTATGGTGGCTTCCTTTGGACCCGTGCCCAGCGGGGCGAAGCGCAGCTTGAGCGCGTAGGATTCGCCTTCGGGAATCAGCAGGGGAAAGGGCGGATTCGCGCCGAGCGAGAATCGCTCCCTGTCGGTGCCGTCGATCTCGATACCGGGCACGACGAGCATGCCGGTGCCGGTGTTCTGTATCATTCCTTCCACGGTTTCTTCGTTCACGGCGCCGACTTTCGTGACACGGAACTGGTGGACGCTTTTCAGCCGCAGCTCGGGATTCGTTCCCAGTCCGTGCAGGGGAATGATCACCGGATCCTGTGGCGCATCGCTGGTGACGCGCAGTTCGGAAATCCGATCGCCGGTTCCGCCCGGTGTGAATGACAGCGCGATGTCGACGCCCTCGCCGGGCTGCAGTGTGGCGGGAAGCGCAAACGTCGGGTAGAAAATGAAATCCTGCGGATGCGTCGTCCCGGGATTGCTGGCTCGCCGGATGTTGGTGATGGTCAGCGGACGCGCGCCATCATTGAACACTCGAATGGTGTCGTACGCGGTCTTGCCGACTTTGAGTATGCCGAAATCGACAGAATCGGGGAAGCTGAGGCTGGGCGCCCAGGCGACGCGCTGTGCGTAAATGTCGGCCTGCCCGTCCAGTGTCCGGCCGTCGTACCAGCAGATCAACGCGTGACCCACGCCGCTCGCGATCACCTGCGGTGCGAGCTGGTTGTTGTCGTGCCTGGCGAGCAGGACGCCGCTGTGTCCGTTCCATTCCGGGTAATTCGTCTGGCCCTGCGATGAGATGCGGTTCATGTACAGGTCGTAGTCGAACGTGTTGCGCTTGTCCTGCCAAACCGCGAAACCGCCGCCGTGTCCGTCGGAGATCATCGCCGGACGCTCCTGCGTGTTCGCATAATCACAGAGCGCGTTGCCGAAATCACCGACGATCATACCGTCAGCGCGGATGCGCCGCATGTACACGTCTCCTTCGCCCGCGCCGCTGCGGTAGTCGGTCCATACCGCGAGCGCGCCCTTCTGTCCGTCGTCGGTGAGCGCCATCCCGCTTTGCGCGTTGTCGGATTGCGAGACCTGGTAATCCTCCGGATACAGACGATCCCCATTCTCGTCGATGACCTGCAGGTACAGCGCCGAGGTCGATGGACCGAGACGGTAATCCTGCCAGAAGAACGCGACGGATTTTTCGCCGTAGGGAATCACCTTCGGGGCCACCTGGCGATTGCTTTCGACGCAGACCGGCAGATCTTCCTTCCAGTCCAGCGTGCCGTCGGCGAGGACATGCTGTGCGTAGATATCGTCCTCCGTTCGCCGGTCCATCCACGCGACGTAGGCGCCTCCCGCCTGGTCGGTCGCCAGCTGAGGATAGTTCTGGTCGCCCGGGGCGGTGGAAACCGCGACCCCGTCGGCGGTCCACAGCACGGCGCCGAAGGGATCGACGCGCTGTGCGTAAATGTCATTGTCGCTCCCAGTGCGCTTGTCATGCCATGTGAGAATCACCCCGTTCTGTCCGTCGGAGGTCATCTCCGCCCATTCCTGCCGGCCCACGGCGGCGCAGACGGCCACGTCGCCACCCGGCCAGATCTGCATGCAGGTATGGTCGATGCGCTGCACGAACACGTCGCCGTCGTTCCCGACGCGATTCCACCAGCCGACATACGCGCCGCCCATGCCGTCGCTGACGATGCCGGCGAGACGCTGTCCGCTCTGTGGGGGAACGAGCTCCCGTCCGTCCGTGGTCGTCACCATCGTCCCATCCTCGCGGATGCGCGCAGCGTAAATCGCAGCATCGGAACCCGAACGCAAGTCTTCCCACACGATGATCGCTCCCTTCGCACCGTCGGTGACCATGCGCGGATTCCGCTGCCAGCCGGCAGCCGTACAGACGGGGACGCCGGTGCTGTCCCAGAGGATGACCTGCCCGTACCCGGGGACCGCGCAGAGGAGCAGCAGCCCCAGGAAAAAAATGGAATGTCGGATGAAAGAAGTCATGACGGATGCCTGCGAGCTGCAACGAATCGTACTGACGGAATCGAATTCCGCAGGAGAATGAATGTGGTGATCGAAGATAGAAGGTATCTGATTTGACGCGCTTTTTCAAGCATGGGAGGGAGAGCGGGAGGCGGGAAATAAAAAAAGATCCCGGTCAGAGGAGGGGAACCGGGATCTTTTAAAAAGGAAGGGAAACGAGGGACTTTTCGAGAGGTGCCGTTACTTGAGCCTTTTTCTCAGGAAGGGTATTGAGTCTATCCATCATTGTGAAGAAGGGGTCCGTTCGCTTCACACTTCCTAGTTTCTTAACGCTTTATGTTACGAAATAGTTACCCGCGGCGCAGTGCAATCCAGGTCAAAATTTCGTCCATGCACGCCGATGAGGATGAATTCCGTATGTTTGGAAAAACCGCGTGTTTGGATGGAACCCCGCGCGGGTGCGGACGATTTCAACAGAGGATGACCATGTCGGTTCTTATTTCCCCGGAACAGCTTTCACAGGAAATTTCTTCCGTTCTGCTCTTCGACTGCCGCTTCGACCTCGCGCAGCCGGCGGACGGCCGACGCCGTTTCGATGAGGGACATATTCCTGGTGCGAACTATGTCTCTCTCGATGATGACCTGACCGCGCCGCTCGCTGAGCATGGCGGACGGCATCCTCTGCCAACCGTCGAAGACATGCAGGCGCTGTTCGGCCGCCTCGGCATCGAGCGCGGGAAAACCGCGGTCGTCGCATACGACGACGAAGGCGGGTGTTACGCCGCGCGGCTGTGGTGGATGCTGCGGTATTGCGGACAAGAGAACGTCCGTGTGCTGGACGGTGGATTCACGGCATGGAAGGACATGGGCGGAGAGGTCAGCGGGGAGTCGGCCGCGCCGGTACCCGTCCTGTTCACCGCGGAAGTGCAATCGGAAATGCTGGCGTCGATGGAGGATGTCCGCGATCGCACCGCATCGGAAATCCTCTTCGACTGCCGCGCTTCGGAACGCTTCACCGGCGAGGAGGAAACCATCGATGTGAAAGCCGGACATATCCCCGGCGCGATCAACGTGCCCTGGCGGGACCTGGTTGCGGAGAACGGGCATTTTGTGAGTATCGCCCGCATGGCCGATGCGCTCGCCGTGGCCGACGAACGCAGTATTGTTTACTGCGGGTCGGGCGTGACGGCCTGCGTCAACGTGCTCGCCGCCGCGCGCGCGGGACTCGATATTCCGCGTCTCTATGCCGGCAGTTGGAGCGACTGGATCAGCTACGAAGAGAATCCGATCGTTACCGGGAGCTGATCTATTTTCCTGCTTCCTTGACGAGGGCTTCGAGTTCCTTCTTCAGAAGTTCGATCTCCTCGCCGTATCGCGCCCAGTCACCGCTGCGCTGCGCGCTGATGGCGTCGTTAAAGTATTTCATCGCGGAACGTGAGAGTTCACGGACGCCCTTGGTCGAACGTTGCGCGTCCTGGGACTGCACCACGGTCGGCACGGTTCCATCGGCCTCGGCCGGGACGCTCCCGCGGAACACCTGCCGGAGACTCTGTTCGAGCGTGGTTTCCATCGCGAGACGATTGTGGTATGCGACGATCACGCGCTTGAGTTCGGGGAGCTTGCCCGAGGTCGCCTGCAGGTAAATCGGCTGCACGTAGATAACTTCTTCGCGGATGGGAATCACGAGCAGATTACCGCGGTAGACACTCGATCCCTGCTGGTTCCACAGCGTGAGCTGCTGCGAAATCACGGGATCCTGGTCCATGCGCGCCGCGACCTGCATCGGACCGTACACCTGCTCTTTCTTCGGGAACTTGTACACCAGCATTTTCCCGTAATTATCGCCGTCGCTGCGCGCGCACAGCCATGCGATCATGTTGTCGCGCTTGTTCGGCGTGTAGGGAATCATCTGGATGAATTCCTCATGCGGTTCGCCCGGGAGGCGCATGATGGCGTAATAGCTTTCCATTTGCACCACCTGATCCTGCAGCTTCTCGTTGGCGATGTTCCAAAGATCTTCCTTGTTATAAAAGACCTGTGGGTCATCCATGTGATAGGTCGAGTAGACTTCGGACTGAATATCGAAGAGATCCTGCGGATAGCGGATATGCGCGCGGAGATTTTCCGGCAATTCGCTCTGGTCGAGGAAGAGGTCCGGGAAGACGCTTTTGTAGACGCGGATGAAGGGGTCCATGTCCGCATTGAACAGATAGAATTTCGTGTCACCGTTATAGGCGTCGATCACGATTTTCACCGAGTTGCGTATGTAATTGAAATCCGCGGTCGGTTTCGAATACGGGAAATTGCGGCTGGTGGTATAGGCGTCGTAAATCCAGTACAACCGCCCGTCCGCGACGACCAGGTACGGGTCCCCGTCGAAGGTAAGGAACGGCGCAATTTTGCGGACACGTTCGTGGATGTTGCGATAGTAGAGCACCCTGCTTTCCGGAGCGATGTATCCGGAAATCAGCATGTTCAGATCGCTGAAATGCATCGCGAAAATCAAGCGGCGGAGCATCGATCCGGTCGAAACGCCCGAAGTCTCGAGATACTTCGTCATCTGGTTCACATCGCCGAGCGGATAGTCGAATTCCTCGATATTGCCTTTCACAATGACGTGTTTGTTCGTCTCCTCGCCATAGTAGATCTCCGGACGGTCGACGGTCAACCCGTGTTCCGAGATCGGGGGAATGTCCTTGATGAAGAATTCGGGGAGTCCCTCTTCCGTTACGACGTTCACCGGACTCATCCCGAGTCCGTAGCCGTGCGTGTAGACGAGATTGGTGTTGACCCAGGTCTGCGCGTTGGCGGGCAGCTTGTTCTGGTCGAGTTCGCGCGCGCTGAGCATCACCTGGCGGAAGCTGCCGTCGGGCAGGCGATAGCGGTCGATGTCCACGTCGGGGAATGTGTAATAGAGGCGGATGACCTGCAGCTGATCGAGCGTGCTGGCCAGCGGACGGTAGTCCCACAGCATGATGTTGCGCACGGTGGAGCTGTCGGCGATGATATCGTCGGAGTTCAGCGTGTACTGCGGATCGATCGGCTTTTCCTCGATGCGATTGAGGTCGTAGGCCTCGCGCGTGAACTTCACGTTGTTTTCGATGAACGGCAGTTCCTTGCTCTGTTCGTTCGGATTGACGATGAATTTCTGGACGAGAGCCGGATAGACCGAACCGGCGAGTATCGCGATCACGATGTAGCCGACGCCGACTTTCGCGAGCAGCTTGAAGCTGCGGGAAAAGAGAGCGTACACGATCGCGGCGCCGCCCACAAGTGAGACGAAGGTCATGATCCAGGCCGCGGGGAGCTGCGCATTAACGTCGCTGAATCCCGCACCGAAAAAGCTCGAAGAGCGTCCGGAGGAGAGGATATCATAGCGGCCGAGCCAGTAGCTCGATGCGATGAGAAGAAACAGTATGCCGAGAAGGATGGCGAGATGTTTGCGCGCCATGGCGGAAATGGAAATGCGTCCCACGGCGAAACTGACGCCCTGGCGCACGACGTACACGGCCACCGTCCCGATGATCGTCAGCACCACGAGGCCGATAAGCCACGACTGAATGGTGGTGATGAAGGGAAGTTGAAAGAGATAGAACGAAACGTCATTGCCGAAAATCGGATCCGCCAGATGAAAGCTTTCGCTGCTGCCATATACCAGCATTTCCATCCAGTTGCTGCTGAGCATGCCGGCCATGATGACGCCGAGGAAGAGCGAAGCGCCATAGGCGAGCCAGCGGATGGCCTTCTGGAAACCTTCAACGAATTTCTGCAGCCGGGGATCGACCGTCAGATTGGATTCGGAGCGGAGTGCGATGCTCAGATTGAGATTCATCGCGATGAGGAAAATCAAAAAACCCGCGATCCAGAGCATGTACTGGGCGCTGTAGCTTTTCCAGAATACCTCGATGTAGCCCACGCTGTCGAACCACCACATGTCGGTGACGAAAGAGGATACAAGCCCGAGCAGGATCATCAATGCGATAAGGACCGAAAAGACGATGCCGAGCGTACGTCTGATTTTCATAGTTGTGTCCGATGTTGGAGATACATGTCTTGAATCTAGTTCATCCTGGTAGCAAAGGCAATGGTTCGCGAGGAATGCGCGCATGGGGTTGGGTTTCACGCAACTGCGGAAATCCATTGTTTCTGATCATTCGGCAGCATAGAATGCATAAATGACTTCAAAACGCCTCGCATATAGCCTGATTGTTGTATCCACGATTTTCTGCACTTCAATGGTACACGCACAGGGCTATCCAAATTCACCGGTATTTCGCGGCTATCGGCCCGAGAGCAGCAACAAGGATGCGCGGAATGACGGGCTGCGCAAACAGATCAACATTTTCCTGCTCGAACGCGACGCCGCCAACGGCGATCCTCTGGCGCAGCACGAACTCGGCGTACGACTGCTGACCGGAAACGGGGTGGCGGCCGATACCGTGAAAAGCGCGTACTGGATTGAGAAAGCGGCGCTGCAGGAGCTTCCGCCCGCCATGTACAATTACGCGATGCTGCTCAACAACGGCCGGGGTACCGTGTGGAATCCCTTCAAGGCATATCGCCTGTTTCGCGCCGCGGCGGAGAAAGGCATGGTTGAGGCACAGCATGTGACCGGGATTTTCTATACCGACAACCTCGTCGTGCCGCGGAACTGGGACAGCGCGTGGGTGTGGGTGGACAAAGCCGCCCAGGCAGGGTATGAGCCAGCGCTCCGTGCGAAACAGGAAATTCAGCGCAGGGGATATGTCCACCTCTCCGCCGACTCGGCACGCGTTGAACCTGCGTCGCCGAAACCGGACGGGGAAGAAAGCAGCGACGCGCAATCGCTCGTTGCCTGGACGCCGGTGCTGCTCGACTTCAGCCGCGAGGCGCAGCCGAAAGCACTTGCGACTCCTCTGCTCTTCGATGAATTGCTGGCATCGCGAGATTTCACGGCCGGCGATTCGTTATCGCTCGGAACGCTGCTTGAGGAGCATGTCGATACCGCCGCATGGCTGCAGCTCACGCGCATGGCGGAGTGGGGAAATCCGGAAGCGCTCGCATTGCTGGGAAGATTATATGACGAAGGAATACATGTCACGCGAAACCGCATGACCGCCGCGTCACTGTTTGTCACGGCAATCTATCTCGAATCCGCGCGTGCGCCGGCCCTCCTGATCGAATTGCTGCGGAATTCCGGCCTTCCCGCGCAGCTGCCGGATCGTGCATGGGGCGGCGATGCCCAGGCGCAATATGTCTGGGCATCCCTCAAGGCCATGGATATCGATACGCGCCTCTCCGATGCGCAGGCGCTGGGTCTGCTCAAACGCGCGGCAGTGCAGCAGTATGCCCCCGCGCTCGTGCAGCTTGGAATCTGTTATGCGACGGGACGCTGGGTGACGGCGGACACGAAGAAGGCGACTGCCCTGTGGACTCAGGCCGCATCACTGCCAATGGACGAAGCGCGGCTACGGCTCGCGGCCGCGAGGGTGTTTGGGCAAAATGCTACGATGGAACTGGCCTCCGCTCTCTCGTTGCTCGAAGCGGGAGCGAAGCAGGGGTCGCTGCTCGCGCAGGTCGCCCTGGCGTCGACCTATGAGCGGGGTACCGGACGCACCGCCGACATCGGCGAAGCCGCGCGGCGCTATCGCGACTGCGCCGTGCGCGGCAGTCAGACGGCCTTCAATTCTCTGAAACGAATGTATGACGATCGACGTCCGCTTAACCCGGCGTACCGGGTCGAATCGCGATAGCGTCGCTTTCCTTGCTTCGTTGCGGAGCACTTCGTTTTTTTTATCGTGGCTTTCCAGTATTATGCCACCTTACGAAACCACCTTTCCCACCTGCTATAGATGGAAGGTATGTCGTATCAGGTTCTTCTTGTAGAAGAACGCATCGCGGATGCGGAACTGATTCAGGAAGCATTGCGGCAAAGCTCTGTTTCCTGCTCGGTCACTCATGTCAGGCGTCTCGCTGACGCACTGCAGCAGTCGCTCAATGCCCGTTTCGACGCCGTCCTGCTCAATCTCACTCTTTCCGACAGCCGGGGTCTCGACACGTATGTCGCCATGCGCAGTCACGCCTCCTCGCTTCCTCTCATCCTCATCACGAATTCCACCAGCCATGACGTCACGCTGGAGGCAGTGAAAAAAGGAGCGCAGGATTATCTCCGCATCGATGAGATCAGTCCTTCCGTACTCGGAAAAGCGCTGCTCTATGCGATCGAACGCAAGCGGCACGAGCACGATCTGCGCACGCAGAAAGAATTTTATGAGAACCTGCTCAGGGAAGCAAATGTGTGGGTCGAGGCACTCGACCGCCAGGGAAATGTGATTCTCTGGAACAAGGGAGCGGAAAAAATATCGGGATACGGACCTGAATCCATCCTCGCCAGCCGGAATCGATGGGAATATCTCTATCCGGACGCGGAAAAAAGGCGAGAGATGATCGAACAATATGAGATCCTCCTTCAGAATGAGCGGGGGATTCGTGACTTCGAAACCGATATCCGCACCGCCTCGGGCGAGCACCGCGTCATCTCGTGGAATTCCACCATTATCCGCGGGAACGCAAACGAGGTCATGGGCTGCATGCTCGTGGGCAATGACGTCACCGATCGGCGCAATGCCAACGATGGTATACTCGAAAGCGAGCAGCGATTCCGCATCCTCTCGGAAATGACCTCGGACTATGCCTATTCCGCCAGCATCGATGATGACGGCCACATCGTCACCCGGTGGGTTGAAGGTGCCTTCGAGCGAATCACTGGATATGCACCAGGTGAAATAATCGGCTTGCCCGATGCCTGGTTGAGAGTCTTAGTTGCCAAGGAACTGCCGAAACCGGATGAATTCCTCCGGGACTGCGAGAAGGGACCGAGCGTGTTCCAATACCGAATCCATCGTAAAGACGGATCCATCCGCTGGCTGCGCGACAATATCCATCCCACGTTTGACAAACAGACGGGACGGCTCGTCGGCATCCTCGGCGCGGTGAAGGATATTTCCGCGGAAAAAGCCGCCCGGGAGTCGGAGCGGTTGGCCAAACACACACTCGATGCGCTCATCAATTCGACGCAGGATTACGCTCTGCTTCTGGCCACGGACGGGACAGTGCTCACGGTGGGTGCGACAATAGCCGACTTTTTCGGCAAAACGCCTGATGAAATGGCTGGGGCGAATCTCACCGATTATTTCCCTGCGGATTTTCCGGAGGAGCGGCGCGAACGACTGCTCCGGCTTTGTCACGCATGCGAGGTGATTGAATACACCACGGAATTCCAGGATCGTCACATTCGTGTGCGTGGAACGCCTGTACTCGATGGAAACGGTGCTCCTACCATGGTCGTGGTCTTCGCCCGGGATGTGACCGATGAAATTCGCGGGCAGGACACCCTGCGGCGTGAAGAGGAAAAATTCCGCGGCATCATCGAGAACTCGACCGACGGCATCGTACTCATGGACAACAGCGGACGGATCATCGAGTGGAATCCTTCCATGGAGCGTATTACGGGCATCACGAAGCCGGAAGCGCTGTCGCTGTTTTACTGGGACGTGCAATTCCGTATGCTGCCGGAGAAATCTCGCCAGGATGCTGCGAGGCTCGATGAGATCAAGAAGGAGACCCAGGAATATCTCGAAACCGGTAATCCCGATTGGCTGCATCGGTTGTTTCAACAATGGATACAGCAGCCGGACGGTGAACGGCGATTCATCGAAATGGTCAGCTTCCGCGTAAATTCATCTTTCGGCACACTTACGGGCTCGGTCACCCGCGATATCACCGAAATCAAGCTTGCCGAGCAGGACGTCGAGGAGAAAAACCGGCTGCTTGGAGAACAGAATGCGGAGCTGCGCGAGCGAAATGAGGAACTCGACACGTTTACACACAGTGTCGCGCACGATCTGAAAAATCCGTTGAGCCTTATTCTCGGCTATGCCGACATGGTGCAATTCGAAGGCGGCGAATTCTCTGTCGAGGAATTAACAGATTACATGAGCAGCATTCTGTTCAACGGCCGCAAGATGATCGCCATCATCAATTCCCTGCTGCTTCTCGCGAGTGTGCGCGAGGAGGATGTCGACTTCAACCGTATCGAAATGCAGCAGATCGTCAGCGACGCCCTTCGACGATTGCAGAAGCAGATCAACGACAATCGGAGTACGATCATTCTGCCGGACGAATGGTTCGTACCGCGAGGGTATGCCCCCTGGATCGAGGAAGTGTGGGTCAATTATATCGGAAATGCCGTCAAGTACGGTGGCAAAGGCTGCCACGTTTCCATCACCGCCGAAAAACTTCCTGACGGTATGCTGCGGTATTCGGTCGCTGACAATGGTCCAGGAATTCCGGCCCACCGGCTTGGCGAACTTTTTCAGCCCTTTACTCGTCTTGCCCAGGCGAAAATCGAGGGTCACGGGCTGGGACTCTCCATTGTCAAGCGCATCATTGAGAAAACGGGTGGCGAGGTGGATGTCGTTTCGGAAGAGGGACGGGGGAGCACCTTCAGTTTCACTCTCCCCGCAGCCGAAGCAGGCAGGTAAAATTCTGGTCAAAATGGGAGAGCTGATGCGCGGAGAATATGCGCAGCGCCACCGTATCAAGGCCGAGAAACACTCCAGGCATCACCGCGAATTTGCTTCCCGCCTTGGAGAAATGATTCCGTGCGCCGTGATAGCGCCCGCATTTCTTTAAATGCAGACCTGAGGCAAGCTGTATCAACGCCCGGAAGAAAATTTCACCGTCGTCTTCCGGGCCATCACCCATCGGAAGCCAGGCGGCCTCCCACGCTTCATGTGCGTGCCAGTACTTCCCCTGATTGAAAAGGGCAACGCCCTTGAGGAAATTCTCTCGCTGATGGCTATCGAGTGTCGGCTCCTTCAGCGAGCGCAGTTCTTCGACCTCGCGTTTGCGCGGAGGCATCGCCGTTATTGTCCCGGCCCGGCTGGCACGCTGCGCTGGCGGCGCGCGTCGATGAAGGATTTCACTGCAAGAATGACAAAGCCGAGGGTGAGCAGCGCCATGATGCTCTGCATGATGGTGGCAAGGGGACGCGTGACCTCGTGTCCGCCGAGCATATCGATCAGGGACGCGAGCCCGCGGGCCGATCCGGCGAAGCCGAGCAGCGCCAGAGCCGCGATCGCGTGCATCATGTGCTTGCGCAGATGCTCCTTGCGGGCAAGAAACCCGAGAATGAGGATGGGAATGCCGAAGAACGTGGGAATAAGAGCGGTAATGCTTTCGGCGCCGGAGGCTGCGAAGCCGACGACGCCCAGAAGACTGAGGAGAACACCGAGACCGAGGGAAAGTGAAACCATTCTATGCTCCGGAAGAGTGCATTGCAAAAGGACATGTCAGCAAAACAGGGAAAGGGGCGTCGAGGGTTCCGCCCGCGGCTAACTCATTTCGCAGATGCGCTGCATCCGCCGGAAGCCGGAGGGCTATATCAGGCCCTGATCGTGCAGGAGAGTGCGAAGCAGATCGTACCGTATTTTCAGGAACCCGGATAAGTCGTCCGTGTCAGGCAATTCAAGGTTGAGGACATACACGTACACGTGATCCCCACGATCGAGAAACCCGACCAGCCAGCCGACGATGTCGTCGCTGCGCATCGCCGTGCCGGTTTTCCCACGCAGTGTGTAGGCGTCCGTGCGCTCGAGCACCATCAATTCCTTCACCGTACGCTGCACATCCACGGAAAACGGCAGATCTTCCTTCCACAGACGCCTCAAAAAAGAGAGCTGTTCCTCCGAAGATACACGCAGGGCGCCGTCAAGCCAGAAGCGGTCTATACCTCCGCCGATATCCGTATTCCCGTAGCCGACGGCCGTAACGGCAGCTTTCATGCGCTTTTCGCCGATGCGCCGTGCAAGCTCCTGATAAAACCAGACGCAGGAACGCTGGAATGCATCGCGCATGCACTGATGCTGATTCCAGGATTCGATGCTGTACCGGGTGCCGTCCCATCGAAGCGTATCGTCGAGTCCGTTCACCGCGCCGTACTCGAGTGCGATCATCGAGTTGAGAATCTTGAACGTGGAGGCGGGAATGAAGCGCTGTGCGCAGCGCTCCGGATTGATGCGCAGACAGCTGTCGCCATCGAGTTCGCAGAGAAGAAAGGAACCCTTCACGCCCGCTTCGCGGAAATGGCGTTCGGGATCGCCTCCGCCATGAAGGGGAAGCATCAATGCGGTCAACAGCAGGAGGGGCAGCGCAGGCATGGCAGTCAATTGTTGTGAGAAAGAACCGTGGAATAGATGCGCAGGGCATTGCCGCCGAGAATGCCGATGAGTTCGTCGTCGCTGAACCCGCGGTCGGCCAGGGCCTGGATGAAGACAGGGAGCGTACGCACGGTCTCGGCGCCGTGGACGAAGGTCATCAGATCCGCGGGGAGTTGGTCGCGCTGCAGCCAGCGCAGCATGGCGTCCATGTAATAATCCGCGTAATCGGGGCCGAGTGCCAGCGACTGCGCGCCTGCCAGTGCGGAGATGTGCACGGCATGGTCGGCCAGCCGGTCGGTCGTCGCGCTGCCGCGATCCGCATCGATGAACATGGCGAGGAAGTTCAATCCTATGACGCCGCCGCGCCGTCCGATCTCGCGTATTTGTTCGTCGGTCAGATTCCTGCGATGGTCGCAAAGTGCGCGGGCGTTGCTGTGCGAGACCACCGGCGGCAGCGTGTAGTGATCGAGGGCGTCCCAGAACGAAGGATCCGAGAGATGCGCAAGATCGAATATCATCCGCAGCTGTTCGAGTTCCCGCGCGACGGCGCGGCCGAATTTACTGAGGCCTCCCGGCTGCGGTTCGCCGCAGCCGTCGGCCGCGAGATTCCGCTCGTTATGCGTCAGGATCACGGCCCGCACGTCGAATGCATGCAGCATCCGCAGGGCGGCAAGGTCTTCGACGCCGCGGATGCCCTCGAGCGCGAGCATGAAGTGCGTGCCCTCGCGTTTCGCGGCATGGGCCACGTCCTCGGCGCTGCGCACGATGTGGAAATCAGCATGCGCGGTGATCTGCCGCCGGGTGGCATCGATGACGCCCCGCGTCAGGCGCTGATCCCAGAGTTTCAGCGTGTCGATATCGAAATCGCCGGCCACGGTCAGCACTTCCATGCTCACCATGCCCTCCCGCAGGGCTGGAAGATGTTCGCTCGCGAGCGCGTCAGACACCCCGTCCTGCTCCCGCCGGTACAGTTCTATCGCATAATCGGAATGGGTGTCGACCACGGGATGTGCGCTCATCAGCGCGCGAATCCGATCCGAAGCGGTTTTCATGGTGTGTGTGTCTCCTGTCTGTCTGTTTGCGCGGGTGCGGACGGTGCAGGTGCGAGTTTCGAAACACCTGCGAAATGATCGGCACTGCTGCCGTCGAGAAGGCGATACCCCTTCATGCATTCCGCCGTCAGGCAGGAATGGACAGGCAGAATCGCCAGCAAATCTCCCTCGATGATTGCGGTTGTGCGTGAGTCCGGCAGATGGACGATGCCGTGTTCCTGCGACATCCGGGTGACGAAGGCCCCGGAGAGCGGAGCACCCCAGCCGCCCGATGCGAGCTGGGCCACGAGCCCGAAAAGCTGTGTCCCGCGAGCATCGGCGACATGTTCGCGGGAAAGATGAACGGCACCTCCGTACAGCACGACCTCGCTGCGTCGTTCGTGGAGAGAGACCACGGGACAGGCCAGGGCGACGGCGATATCTTCGGCGCGGCATACCCCCCGCTGCAGCTGCATGACATCATAGAAGACGAAATTCCCCGGGCGGATTTCGTCTATCCCCGAAAAGTCATCGGCGAGCGTACAGCCCGGAGTATCGCCGACTGAAATTCGGATCTCAGGGTATTGATCCCGCAGGCTGTCGGCCGCCATGATCATGCGGTCGCGCGAAAGCGAAAAGCGCTGCAGCACTTCGGCGGGACCCGCGGCCCGGTACGTATCGCCGCCATGCGTCAATATTCCCCTCGGCCGGAGATGGCGTGAAGCTCCGACGGTCTCGGCGAGCCTGCGGAGCGCATCGATGTCATCATGGGCGATGCCGCTGCGTCCATATCCGGTATCGATCTTGATCCAGACGTCCACGGGATTTTTCAGCGCAGCATCGAGCCGCTGGGCCACCGGAACGGATTCGAGCAGCACGCCGAGCGCGACCTGCGCGGCGAGGGAGTCAATATCCTCGACTTCACGAAGGTTGACAGGGAAGGCGATGGTGATGTCTTCCCAATCGTCATCCGCGAAATAGCGCGCCATGCCGACCGAGGAAACCGTGATCGAGGTAACGCCCTCGTCGCGGAACCATGAACCGATACGCCGCGATTGATGTGTTTTGAAGTGCGGCCGAAAGTGCAGTCCGTGCGCCCGGGCTCTGTCCCGCATATGCGCGATATTACGCCGGCATACGGATTCGCTGAGCAGCAGGGTCGGGATGCGGATGTCGGGCAGCAGCATGTCAGGTGCCCTGATTTTTTCTATATTGGGTGAATTGCAACAGTCCGCGATCAGCCATGAACATACTCGAGTTCTTTCTCGGTAAAACGCTGCTTTCAGTCCTGCTTTCCACGCTTCTGCTTATCGTATTGGGGTACGTGGCGGGACGCGCACTCAAAGTAGTGCTGCGGCTGTTCAGCGATAAGATAACAAAAAAAACGCGCTCGGCTCTCGATGACCTGATCGTCAATACACTTGCCCAATACATCACGCCCGTCCTGACCATTTTCGTGATGTACTGGTCCATCTCGTGGGCAGCAATGGCCCTCGACGATTCGATCTCCCTGCTCAAGCAAGGCCTTACGATTGTGGTGGAGGGCCTGTATGTCGTTTCGGTCCTGTACGCGTGCTATTTCATTACGCGTCTGATCGATGCCGCGGTGCGCTGGTACCTGCATGAGGTCGCGACGCGGACGCAGACGCATCTCGACGACGAACTGGCACCGCTGGCCAACAGAGTGCTGAAAATCCTGATTTACATTGTCGGCGTCGTCATCATTCTCGATCATTTCCAGCAGAATATCAGCACGCTCGTCGTGTCGCTCGGCGTGGGTTCCCTCGCGATCGCCCTGGCGGCGCAGGAAACACTCGCCAACATGATTGCAGGCTTCGTGCTCATGATCGACCGTCCGTTCCGCATTGGCGACCGTATCTGTCTGCCCGACGGTACAATCGGCCTCGTCAGGGAAATCGGCATCCGGTCGACGAAGGTGATCGACGATTATCAGGTCATGGTCATCACCCCCAACGCCGAGATCGTCAAGAGCCAGATCAAGAATTTCTCCTACCCCAACGATATCGTGCGTTTCGAGGTGCCCTTCGGCGTGGCGTACGGCACCGATCTGAACGCGATGCGGAACATCATTCTCGAACGCATCAACCGGGAAGGCGACGTCGTCGAGCCGGAGACATCCGAGGTGCGCATCACCGAGATGGCGGATTCGTCGATGAACGCCAAGCTTCTGTGCAAAATCCGTAATCCCAACAATATTCCCCGGCGTAAAAGCGACCTGCTGTTGATCATGTACAATACGCTCTACGAGCATCGGATAGAAATTCCCTTCCCGCAGCGCGTTCTGCACCTGGCTCCCGAGGCGCGAGAGGCGCTCGAGCGTTCATTCCGTGAGGAAGAGAAACCGAAAGGTCCGTATGAAAAACCCGTATGAAATTACGCGCCATGAAATCATCTATGAAGGGCGCGTCTTTACCATTGTCCGCGACGAGGTGCGGCATGAAAGCGGCTATGCCTCCGTACGCGAGGTCGTTGAGCATCTCGGCGGGGCGGTCATTGCCGCGGTGCATGAAAACGGCGATGTGCTGCTCATCCGGCAATTCCGCTATCCCGTTGCCGGTGAAATACTCGAACTCCCCGCCGGAAAACTCGGCGAGGGCGAGGATCCGCTGGAATGCGCGAAACGGGAACTGCGCGAGGAAACCGGCTGCCGTGCCGATCGTTGGGAGAAGCTTACCGCCATGCTGACCACCCCGGGTTTCTGCAGCGAGGTCCTGCACATTTTTCTTGCGCGGGAACTCCACGACGGCGAACAGGCTTTGGAAGAAGGTGAGGAAAGCATCGCCGTGCTTCGTGTCCCCATGCATGAGGCGCTCGCCATGTGCGCCGACGGACGCATCCGCGACGGGAAGACCATCACCGGCCTCGCCCTCGCCGCGATGCGCGTCGGTCCGTTTTCCATCCCCTGAAGACAATGAACATTCAATTACTACATAGAAGGAACCTGCATCCATGAACTCCACATCCATCGTTGTTTTGCTGCTGCTCTGCGCCACGGTCATCGTGTCCGCACAGGAGAAGAGCACGGACCGGTCCAAAGGCGTGTACGATTTTACGCTGAACAACATCGACGGGAAGGAAACACCGCTCTCCGATTATTCCGGGAAAGTGCTTCTGATCGTGAATACCGCATCGAAATGCGGCTACACGCCGCAGTATGCGCCGCTTGAGAAACTCTACCGCCGGTTCCACGACAAGGGCCTCCGCATTCTGGCTTTCCCTGCAAACAATTTCGGCGGACAGGAGCCGGGCAGCAACGCCGAGATCAAGGAATTCTGCTCTTCGAATTACGCTGTCACCTTCGATCTTTTCGAGAAGATCAGCGTCAAGGGCGAGGACATACATCCGCTGTATCGGTACCTGACCACGGAAACGGACTTCCCGGGAGACATCCGCTGGAATTTCACGAAGTTCCTCGTTGATCGTGAAGGGAAAGTCGTTGCGCGTTTCGAAACGAAGGTCGATCCTCTCGAGGGGAACGTGATTTCGCAGATCGAGGAGCTGCTGAATGAGTGAGAAAAAATCCCTCTTCCGACGCTCGCTTGATTCCGTCGAAGTCATAGGCAACGCCCTTCCCCATCCCGCTACCATTTTCGGTATTCTCGCCGTCGTCGTAGTCATCGTCTCGGGCATCACCGCCACGATGGACCTCTCGGCCATCCATCCCGGCACAAAGGAAATCATCACCGTTCGCAATCTTCTTTCCGCCGAAGGCATCCGCTGGATGTTCGAAAACGTGGAGGCGAATTTCGTGTCATTTCCGCCGCTGGGATTGGTGCTCGTCGCGATGATCGGCATCGGCGTGGCGGAGGGATCCGGCCTGATTACCGTGGTTATCCGGGCACTCGTGCTCAAGGCTCCGCCCCGTCTTATCACGATGGCGGTGGTGGCGGCGGGCGTGCTCAGCCATCTCGCCTCGGAGGCCGGCTACGTCGTTCTCATTCCGCTTGGCGCCGTGATGTTCTATGCGTTGGGGCGGCATCCGATCGCGGGACTCGCGGCGGCATTCGCAGGCGTCAGCGGCGGCTTCGGGGCCAATTTCCTGATCGGCAGTGTCGATCCCGTTCTCGCGGGACTCACGCAGAGCGCGGCGCAGATTATCGATCCAGAGATACTGATTTCCCCGGCAACCAATATCTATTTCATGTTTGTATCCGCGGCTATGGTTGTCATTATCGGCTCGCTCGTTACGGAAAAAATCGTCGAACCTCGCCTCGGCAAATATCAGGGTGAGGAAAAACCAATAGAGATGGAACGTCTGACGGTGGTCGAGCGCAAGGGGATTCTTCTGGCGGGCATCAGTGTACTGGTCGTCCTCGCACTATTCGCGATCACCGTGATTCCCGAAAAAGGACTGCTGCGCATTCCAGGCGAAACGGTCCTGCATTCCGCGTTCTTCAACGGCATGATCACCGCCATCATGATCTTCTTCCTGATTCCCGGCGTCGTGTATGGAATCGTCACCGGTTCCATCCGCTCGGACAAGGATGGGATCAAGCAGATGATCACGTCCATGAGCCATCTCGCCACGTATATCGTCCTGGTGTTTTTTGCAGCGCAGTTCGTCTTCTACTTCAATTATTCGCGCCTTGGTCTGATTCTTGCTATCGAGGGTGCCGAGCTTCTGAGCCATATCGGCTTTACCGGCATACCGCTGATGATCGCCTTCATCATCGTTTCCGCGTTCATCAACATGTTCATGGGTTCCGCATCGGCGAAATGGGCAATCATGGCACCAGTGTTCGTGCCGATGTTCATGCTTCTCGGATATCACCCGTCCTTGACCCAGATGGTGTTCCGGGTCGGCGATTCGATAACGAACGTCATCACTCCGATGATGTCATATTTCGCACTTATCGTCGCGTTCGCGGAGAAATACGACGAGGATTACGGCATCGGCACCATCATATCCACCATGCTGCCATACAGCATCGTCTTTGGTATTGTGTGGACGCTGCTGCTCGTGGCGTGGATGCTCTTCGAGCTCCCCGTCGGTCCCGACGGTCCGCTGCGGTATCTGCCGGGTTGAGCTCCGGTTTCACCCCGGCAGACATCATTGTCCGCCGGGCTGCTCACGCGCGTCGTTCCTTTGATCAAAGGGGCGATTTTCTTAGCTTGCCCAGCTGAGATCCAACAATCTCTCTTCTGTATCGAGCCACAACTCCGTCCTGCATGGAATATATTGCCACAGTACTCATCGGGACGCTGGTCGGAATTCTGATTACAGTTCCGCTCGGCCCCACATCCATCTATGTCGCGCAACGGACGCTGCGCGGCGATACGAGGAAGGGTCTGCTGGTCGCCGTGGGAGCTGTGATCGTCGATATATTCTACTGCCTGATCATCACCATGGGGCTGATCGCCCTGGTGCATCCCTACATGCAGAACGCGGTCGTGCAGATAGTGTTTTCGGTTTTCCTGATCGGCTACGGCGTGAAGATGCTGTTCTTCGAAAAGAAACACATCCGCGATGAGGACGAGGCAGGGAATGAAGAAAACAACGGCGACGCCGATGACGACAGTCTCCCGGAAGTTCGGCCCCGCCTATTCAAGAAATCGCATTACGGCGGCGTGCTGATTGGCATTTCGATGACGCTGGCCAATCCGACGCTCTTCTTCTCCTGGGTGGCAGTGCTCAGCTTCGTAAGCGCCCATGGTCTCCTGATCGACAGCACGGTGCACAAATTGCTGTTTTCGCTCGCTGTCGGTGCCGGCAGCATGGGCTGGTTTCTTTCGCTTGCACTCTTCGTTCGCAATCGCAGACATGTCATTTCCGATGGCTTCGTGAAAATGGCGTCATCAATAACTGCTCTTGTGATCATTGGTTTTGGAGTGTATTTTACGATTACGATCTTTCAGCATCTCAACGGGGCTACCTGACAGGGCAGAAGCATCCGTTTATCTTCCGATCCGATCGCGGACATACCGGCACCGACTCCCCAGCCGGATTGTTACTAACATAAATTTCGGACCTTCCACTCCGAAATGCGACTCCTACATCGATGAACAAGCTGTACACCTATCTGCTGATGGCAGTTCTTTCCGTTCTTGCGGTTGAACTTGCCGCGCAGCCCCAAAATGTGCGTATCGACAAGCCCGGCAGTTCCGCCGAGGAAGTGTCGATCGCCATCAATCCGCTCGATCCCGACAACATCGTTGCGGGTGCGAATCTCAGCTATTATTTCGCCTCCTTTGACGGAGGCAAAACTTGGACGCAGGGCGAATTGCCGGGCGGCACGTGGGGAGATCCCGCGGTACTGTTCGACAAGACCGGGCGGGCATACATCGCGAATCTCGTCTATGGATGGGATGCCATCATCGTACGGCACAGCGACGACGGTGGTCTCACCTGGTCCGACGCGGTGAAGCTGTTTGGACCGAGCTCCGACAGCGCGAAGGCCGGCAGTCTGTTTCGCTCGAGCCTGCAGGACAAGGAATTCCTCGCCACGGATTTGACCGACGGTCCGTACAGCGGGAACATTTACGCTTCCTGGACAGACTTCACGAAATACGGAAGCAACGATCCGCGCGACAGCAGCGTCATCGTCTTTGCGCGATCAACGGACCGTGGTGAGAGCTTCGAGCCCTTCGTGCGGGTCAGCGACAAGGCGGGTGATGCGATCGACAGCGATGAAACGATGGAAGGGGCGGTGCCTGCGGTCGGGCCGGAGGGACAGATATACATCGCCTGGGCCGGCCCTGACGGACTGTACTTCGACCGTTCGCTGGACGGTGGCAGGACCTTCGGCACCGATAAGGTCATCGCTGACATGCCGGGTGGGTGGGATATCGATATTTCAGGCATCTCCCGCTCAAACGGTCTACCGGTGACGGTAGCCGATATTTCTTCCTCGTCCTATCGCGGGAATGTTTACGTCAACTGGGTGGATCAGCGCCACGGTGATCCGGACGTGTTCGTTGCGACGTCTACGGATCAGGGTGAAACCTGGTCGGCCCCGATCCGCGTCAACGACGACGCCATCGGGAACGGCCGCGACCAGTTTTTCACCTGGGCGACCGTCGATCCGTTGACCGGCGAACTCTGGGTCGTATTTCATGATCGCCGCCGCTACGGCAGCGACTCAACGGATGTCTCCATTGCACACTCGAGCGACGGCGGCCAGACCTTCGTCAACGAGCGCTTGAGCGACCTGGCGTTTTATCCGAGCCCCATGGTGTTTTTCGGCGACTATAATGGAATTGCCGCTTACGGCGGGCGGGTACGTCCGATCTGGGTCGAACTCGATCAGGGTGAGCTGACCATCCACACCGCGTTGATCGACAAGGCCCCCAACGGCATTACGCCGCCCCGTCCTTCCGAGGGTTTCAACATGCAGGCATTCCCCAATCCCGTGCCGTATACTTCCGGCACGAAACTGACGCTGCGGCTGCATGCGGAGGCGGACGGGTTGGCGGAAATCGCGTTTTTTGATCTGATGGGTCGACACGTGGGCCCGACAACGGAACATCGCGTCACCGAGGGAGTGCATGCACTGTCCGTCGACGTTCGCGGCTGCCGGCCGGGAGTGTACATCTGCCGCGCCGTGATGCAGGGACCTGGCATGGGGACGGAGATCGTCTCCCGCATGGTGACCATTCTACCCTGAGGTCGTGTTCTCTGCCGGAATCAACTGCTGTGCTGTTGCCGGCATCCCGTTCTCAGTACAACGCGGTACGATGCCGTGTGCGTTTCTTTCATTTTCCATCGTTTCTGATTTTACGAGGTTCTCATGTCCAATGTCACCAGTATGACAAAAGCTGAACTCATTGAAGAGGTCAACCGCCTGCGCCTGCAATACGAGGAATGCGCCGAGACGAGCGAGGCAAACGGCAAGTTTGATGAGGATGCGCTGTTTGCCCTCGTCGAGGATGCCGAAGGTGACGAACTCTTTCTTGTCACTGAGACGGGGCGCTTCGTATTTGTGAACGATACCGCGCTGCAACGCCTCGGATATGAGGAACAGGAAATTCTCGGGATGTCGCTCCCCCGCATCGATCCGAATAACACCCGCGCGGCCTGGCTCGGCAGAGTATCCCGTCTGAAACAATCGGAAGAGCCCGACATTTTTGAAACCGAGCATATTGCGCGGGACGGCAGTGTGAAGGCGAAGGAAATCTCGGCGTCGTATGTCACATACAAATCACGTACGTATGTGCTCTGTGTCGGGAAGGGAATCGACCGCATGGAGGGGAAACGCAGTCCTGCCTCCACAGTGCGAACCAGGGAACAGGTGCTGATGCAGTCAACGTCCGACGGCGTGCTCGTCGTCGATACGCGCGGAACCATCATCGAAAGCAACGCCGTCGCCGAACGACTTCTCGGTGTATCGAAAAGCGAAATAAACGGACGGTCCTGCATCGACTCCCGCTGGCGTCTCGTCGACAGTGACGGCTCACCACTCGGGATCAGCAGCCACCCGATGATGATCGCGCTCGTGGAGGAACAGCCGGTGTCGAACCGGCGGATTCACATGCTCGCGCTCGATGGTTCACGGCGGATGATGATGATCAACGCGGCCCCGATCTACGACGATGCGGGCTCGCTCACAGGGGCCATCGGCTGTCTGCGGCCCTATGACGACAGCACCGAGCGCAAGGAACAGGTGCGGCGGGATACCAGCCTCAACGCCATGTACCGCGATGTGGTGCAGGCGATGATCACGGCGGGATCGGAAGATGACCTGGAACGAAATGTCTGTGAGGCGCTGGTCCGACACGGTGATTACCATCTCGTCTGGAGGGGCATAACTAAGGCGAGCGACGAACGCATTCATCCCACGGTGAGCGCAGGCGCTGCCACCGACTACCTGATGAAGATCAAGATTCGCTATGACGAGAGCGAATACGGCAACGGACCCATCGGCAGGGCCATGAAAACCCGGCAACCGGTTATCGTGCCCGATCTTTCCGCCGATTCCACCTATGAGCCCTGGCTGCGACAGGCGGAACGCATGGGGCTGCACTCGCTGGTGGCCTTCCCCCTGGAATTCCTCGGCGCGAACGTGGGGATTCTCGTATGCTATGCGCAGGATAAAAATCACTTCGTCGGTTCCGAGCTCGAACGGCTGAAGGAGATCGCCACCCTCTTTTCCTACGGGATAGGCATGAGGCGCCGTGCAGAAGCCGATCGCATCGTGCGAGGTGAATACGCGACGCAGAAAATGCTGCTCGACATCTACAACAGTACCCTTCCCGTAGCCGTCGCGCGTTTCGATATCCGTGAGCCTTTCCGCTGCGAATCCGCGAACGCCCATTTCCTCGCATTGGTGGACGAACCGTATCGCAGCACAGGCATAGAAGGCTGCTTCATCACCGACATCATGTATGCGGTGTACCATCGCGACATCTATCAGCGGATGGCGGAAGCGGCTTCTGGCGTGGAAACCGTCGGCTGCGAAGATGAAGTGTTCACGGATTGGCAGGGACAGGAGATGCATTGGAGCTGGCGCATCGTTCCGGTTGCGGGTGAATCGGGCAACGAGCAGCTGCTTTATGTCGCATATCGCCTGGATGCCGGAGCATCCGTTGCGGAAGGACAGACTGGCGAGATCACTTCGGCCGTTTCCTTGGGTGATGCTCCGGACACGCCCGCGGTGATCCGGATGTCCGCTCCACGCTTCGGAGCCCGCGCAAAGGCGGAAACCCGCCTGGCACGATTCATGGAAGAGGGACAGGTGCTGGAGTCCAACCGCGCCGCATGCGCGCTTTTCGGTGCCTCGGGTGAAACCGTGGGTGTTTCTCCTTCCGATTTCTTCGGCGACGGCATGGCTGAATTTCTTTCTGATGTGTTGATGACCAAGGGTGTCGGTGAAACGGTATTTACAACACTGCCGGCACAGAACGCGAAAATCTCATGTCAGGTGTTCTCGGTTCAGGAAGACGAATCCCAGCAGCTCCTGCTCATCTGCGGGTAGATCAGGAGGGCACACGCATGATTCAAAGCGTATTCGACGATGGGTCCATCGCCATGCGGCCGACGGTGATCGAGGTCGATCTTGATGCACTGCGCGACAATGTTGCGCGCCTGCGGGAACGCGTCGGGAAAACACGGATCATGGCCTCGGTCAAGGCGAATGCGTACGGACATGGCCTCGTCCGCACGGCACAGGAACTGCTCCGCTTCGGGGTGGATGAACTCGGCGTGGCCTTTCTCGAAGAAGGGATCATGCTCCGCCGCGCCGGCATCACCGCACCGGTGCTGGTGCTGGGTGGAATCATCGGCAACCAGATCGCGCACTTCCTCGAATACGACCTGCAGATCACTGCCTCCAGCGTGTACAAACTCAGACAGATCGACGAAACCGCCGCGGCCATGGGGATACGTGCACAGGTTCAGCTGAAAATCGATACGGGTATGGGACGCATCGGCATCCGTCATGAAAACGCGGCACAATTGTTCGACGCGATGCAGGAGGCGCGGCATTGCGACCTCCGCGGCGTATTCTCTCATTTCGCGTCGTCGCACGATCCCGATAAAAGCTTCACCAGGCTCCAGCTCGCGCGTTTCCTCGACGTGCTGGAGTATTTCCCGGGCAACGGACTTCCGATGCCGATCAGGCACATTGCAAACTCTGCCGCGGTGCTGCAGCATCCGGAAGCGACGCTTGATATGGTGCGTCCTGGAATCATACTCTACGGAGTGTACCCCGGACCCGCGGTGGATCGGTCGGTGGAGATCCGGCCCGTGCTGAGCATGAAGACCCGCGTCGTGTACTTCAAGGTCGTACTCGCAGGCGCGTCGATCGGCTATGATCACACGTGGACGGCGGAGAAGAATACACGCATCGTCACGCTGCCGGTGGGATACGGCGACGGCTACGCACGCAGCCTGTCCAATCACGCCGAGGTCCTGATTAATGGACGTCGGTACCCCATCGTCGGGCGCATCTCGATGGATCAGTGCATGGTCGACATTGGTCAGGATTCCGCGTACACCGGAGATGAAGTCGTTCTGATCGGGGGGCAGGGCGAAGAGCGCATCTCGGTGGAAGAATTGGCCTCGTACTGCGACACTATTCCATACGAGATTCTGACCATGCTGAACACGCGCGTGCCTCGGAAATATGTGTGCCAGGGCGGCTGAGTCGCGTATCTTGTGAACAGCTGTGAATTGCAGTATTATAGCTATATCGCGCATCGGATGATCCTCCCCAAAGATCACCTGCACGGACGCGAGGATTAACGTTTCGAGATCCAGATTGACAGGAGTATCAATGGAAATCGTCCAGGTGCTGCTGCTGGAAGACCATGAAGGGGAAGCGCGTCTCAACCAGCGGCTGCTCGAACGCTCGTACACTACAGAATTTCATTTTGAAAGTTTCCGGACGCTCCATGAAGCGCTCGCCTCACTTGAGGGCGGAAATTACGATGTAGCGCTCCTGGATCTCAATCTCCCGGATTCCAAAGGCATTGATACGTTCCTGGCGTTGCAGACCGCGGCCCCCGAACTCCCCGTCGTCATCGTCTCGGCTGTTGCCGATGACAGGCTGGCACGAGCCGCCATTCGACACGGTGCACAGGATTATCTTGTCAAAGGGAGCATTACCAGCGAGACGCTCACCCGTGTGGTCGGATATGCGATTGCGAGAAAGCAGGCTGCCGGTCTGAGCGGACGCATCTCCCTCCATGCCGACAATCCCGAACTTCCGCTTTCAGCCTCCTTCGCTCTCGATGCGGAAGGCAACATCTGTCTGGCTGCGGCGCAGCTCGCCCGCCTGTTCGAGCAAACCGACCCCTTCGCCCTGCTTTACAAGCCGATTCTGTCCTTTATCGATCCGTTGGATACACCCCGGGTCACGGCGGCATTGACGCGCGTGCAGCGCAGCGGGAGCGCTGAAACGCTCATCGCACATGCGGCCGCTCCGAAAGGCCCGGGCGGAAGGCTGTTGATCATTCTGTCTCGTGTTTCAACCGGCACCGACAGTGGGCTGGTGCAGGGGACGGTCGTCGCGGCGCCCGCCGGCGTGGATGAGGACAGTGAGGGGAAAGAGATGGAGACCCGCTACCGGGCGCTGGTTGAGCACAGCCAGGATGGAGTCTTCGTCCTCTCTGACGGAAAGATTGTCTTCGCGAACGCCGCCCTTGCGGATATGCTCGGCTATGAAGCAGAAGAGCTGGTGGACAAGGAGATCGTCAACCTGGTTGCACCCGAGGACCATGAGCTTGTGCTTTCGAATTATCGCAGGCGTGTGGCAGGTGAGGAAGTGGGAGGGCGGTATGATTTCACCGCACTTCACCGTAACGGTTCACGGCTGCGGGTTCAGCTCAGCGTCGGGCGCATTCCGCTGAAAGACGGCATCGGGGTGATGGGGACGCTGAAGAATATTACTGAACAGTATCGCGTTTCCTATCTGATGCGGCTTCAGCATCGGCTGGCCATTGAACTCGCCCATAGCCAGCAGCGGGAAGAAATCTATGATCACGTACTCCAGGGAGTACTGCGCATTGAAAACATCGACCTGGCCGCGATCTATGTGCAGGACCCCGATACCGGCACTTTTCACCAGGCAGCCTGGCGGGGCCTTTGCGGTCCGTTCCCCTCGGCCGCATCGCAAGCGGTTTTCGATCAGGTGCACAACCGCCTCGTACGGGAAACAACCCCTCTGTATCTGGACGCCGAATCGCTCTCTGATGATCGCATCGGAAAGATGCTTTCTCCCGAGGGGATACGCGCGTTTGGCCTGATCCCGGTGCTGCACGGAGGCTTGAGTATCGCGGCCCTGGACGTCGCGTCGTTGACGGCGGAGCGATTCGATGAACCCGTGCAGCGCACCCTCGAATCCATCGCCTCCTTCCTGGGCGGAGTACTCGCGCGGATGCTCGCCGAGGAGGCGAGGAAGGAGAGCGACCTGCTCTATCGCGCCGTCGTTGAAAAAAGCCATGACGCCATTTTCATTTACCGTGATGACCACCTCGTATTTGTCAACGAGAAGACGCTGGCGCTTACCGGCTACACGCGAGACGAACTCGCATCATTGAATCCGTGGACACTCATACATCCGGATGATCGCCAACGCATTCAATCCGTTGCTGCGCAGCGGCTGGAGGGCAGCAAGGCCCCAATCGTCTATGAAGGACGGATTCTGACCAAGGACGGCACTATCCGTACGGGTGAATTCGCCACAACGTTGATTCGTTACGAAGGTGAAGCCGCGGCGCTGGTGACCGTCCGTGATATCACGTCGCGCAAGTCGCAGGAAGAGGAGCTCAAACGGAGCGATGCCCTGATCCGTGCAGCTGGTTTCGCCGCGGCGCGATTTCTGCGCACGGCGGACTGGAAGGACTCCATCATGGAAGTTCTGGAACGATTTGGAGCGGCGGCAAACGTCTGTCGCCTTGTCATATTCGAGAATGTCCCTGACGAAAACGGGGCACGTATAATGCGCCAGCGGGCAGTGTGGGTGCGCCCGGAAATGCGCGACAGCATGATCGATCGCGTCCCCGACGGCCAATCGTTCGAAGACGAACCCTTCCGACGCTGGGCCGCCGAGCTCTCGGCGGGGAATCCGATCGCCGGCATCATCGACAACCTTCCCGACGAGGAACAGGTGTTCCTTGCGAGACAGAATGTACGATCCCTCGCGGTGCTCCCGGTATTCTGCGGCGATCACTGGTGGGGCATCATCCGCTTTGACGAATGCCGTCTCAGACGCAGCTGGCTTCGCGCAGAGCTCGAGGCGATGGGGGTCAGCGCGGAAACACTCGGAGCTGCCATCCGGAGGAAACTGGCGGAAGAGCAATTGGTTGCCTCTCGCGAACAGGCGGTACAGGCTGATGCAATCAAAAAGTCATTTATCGCGAACATCTCGCATGAAGTCAGGACGCCGCTGAATATTATCCTTGGCTACCTTGCCTTGGTGGCGGAGCTGATGGAACGCGAAAATGGTGAGGAGCTGCAGGAGTTCGTCGTCGCCATCAACGAAGCCAGTCTTCGCCTCATCCGTACTGTCGATTCGATTCTGAATATTTCCCGCTTTCACGCACATGACATTGCGATAAATAGCGTCCCGCTTCGTCTGGACAAACTTCTCGCTGATTGCGGCGAAAAATTTCGCCGGCAAGCGGAGGAGAAAGGATTGGAGTTTGTCTTTGAAAACACATCCGGTGCGATCGAATTGCGCGGGGATCAGCATTTTCTTGCCGAGGCCTTCGAACACCTGCTCGATAACGCGGTCAAATTCACTTCCAAAGGGAGTGTCGCACTCTCGCTGACAGAAGGCCAGGAGGGTGAAGCGGTCGTGCTCATCGCAGACACGGGGATCGGAATATCAGAGACGTTTCTCGAAAGAGTCTTTGATCCCTATCTGCAGGAGGACATGGGTTATAATCGCATGTACGAAGGAATCGGTCTGGGACTGACGCTGGTGAAGTTGTATCTCGAAGCGCATGGGGCGCTTATAAATATCGTGAGCAAAAAAGGGGAAGGGACGCGTATTGAGGTTCGTTTCCCCGGATTCTCGGCCTCGGCTGCTTCCAGACACCCATAAGTCGAAACTTAACCGACAAAATCGTATGTTGTCTCTATTCAGACCGCCGCGAACAAATCAGGTAATGGAGAGTTTTCATGTCTGACCTGAGGAAAAATATTCTTGTCGTTGAAGACGACGAGCAAAGTCAGAAGTATATGCGAATCCTGCTTTCACGTGAATTCGAAGTGTTTATCGCCGCTGGCAGCTCACAGGCCTGGGAAATCCTTGAGTCCGAGAATGTGGCATTGATCCTGATGGATCTCTCTCTTCGTGACGGTGAGGATGGTTTGAAAATCACGCGGAAAATTCGCGAAAGCGGCCCCAATCCCAATGTGCCCATCATCGCTCTCACCGCACATGCATTCCCCGAAGACCGCAAGCGCAGTCTCGAAGCCGGCTGCAACGACTATGTATCCAAACCCTTCCAGTGGGTGCATCTGAAAAGCGTCATCGACAAGTATATCTGAAATTTCTCCGTTCATTACTTCCGGCATACGAGTGTATCGAACCACCGCATTTTTTCTCTTTTTTCTGCTGTTCAGTTCCTGCGCCACTGACGGTCTCTGGGCTGACGTTCTCGTTGAGCCGTCTGTGATTTTCCTCAATGACGGAACACGGGCGCGCACGTTCAGAATACTGTCTCGGGAAAAAGTCCCTGTTATGGTTTCGCTCCGTGTGATTCCCGGAAATGCCGGAGGCGCGAATACCGATGCGCAACCGGAGCGGTCTCTGGTTGCCTACCTGAAGACGGGAGACAGCAGCGTTGTGCTGCTGCCGGGAGCGCAGCAGCAGATCACATGCGAGGCTTCTTTGCCCGCCGCGCTGCCGCAGGGCGAGTATTGGGCACGCATCGTTGTGGCCTGGACCGCGGGCGAACAGCAAGCCGGTGCCGATTCTGCCGACGGCTCTTCGTCTGTCATTGGAGTGGTGTATCGGAAAGGCGAGGCCTTTGCCGATGTGAAACTCGTTTCCGCCGGCGGGACGCGGGAAAGTGACGGTGTCCATTTTTATGTCGATCTGATCCCTCTCGGCAATGCCGCATACAGGGGCAACATGCTTGTGGATATCAAGAACACCAGGAACAAGATCGTGTACACGACGCATCGCCCCGTTGATATTTACGATCGGCAGCGGCAGGTCCTGGATATCAAGGACAAATCAATGCCCCCGGGCCGCTACAAGGCCATCATTCGTTTCAATACGGAACGTGAGGATCTCGGAAACGAGGCTCTCCCTGTGCTCCCGAAAGAGTACAAAATCGATTTCAACATGCCCTGATCGCCTGTGCACGCATCACAGGCATTGAGCGTTGCGCCGGTACTCCGCTGACATTGTGCTTCGGGCATCGGTGGCAGCATTCCGAATTGCTCCCGCAACGTGTTATATTCAGAAGGCGAGTTTCATCCCTAATCATGGACGCATCATCATGGCCGTGAACAAGCTTCCCAACACCATTCTGGTTATTGAAGATATTGGATCGATCACCAAGCTGTTGACGATCATTCTACGCAAAGCTGGATTTGAGGTGACAACGTTCGACACGGGTGAAGCCGCATGCGAGTGGATGCGTGATAACGAGCCCGCCCTTATTCTCTGCGATATCATGCTCCCTGGCATGCACGGCGAGGAAGTTCTCTCATTCATTCGCATCCTCCCCCATGGCAAGAACCTGCATATTCTGGCAGTAACCGCACTCGCGAACCCCGGTGATCGCGAGCGTCTTCTCAAGCACGGCTTCACTGATCATATTGCCAAACCCATCAACCCCGGAACCTTCATTTCCCAGATTCAGGAACATCTCCGGGCCTGATTTCCCGCTCTCTCCATCCCGAGCACGTATTAAAACAACTTTGTCCAGAGCTCCGTGTTCTCCGGATATTCCGGTGTTGCGATGACGGTGCTGATGCAGAATCTCCGCAGAGCTTCTTCGATCGATACGGTACCGAATGCGGAATCACGCTTTCCGGTAAACGGGAAATGATCAGGACCACGCTGGCATTTCCCGTTGATGTTGACGCGTCCGACATACCGCGCAGCCGACGTGACGATGCGTGTCAGCTGTTCGGGGGATGTGCCGAATACGCTGCATTGCTGACCGAAGCGTGAATACTTGAGATAGGAAAGCGCTTCATGCTCTTCGCGGAAGGTCAGCACAGGGATGATGGGGCCGAACTGCTCTTCCTCGAAAATGCGCATGTCCGCGGTGACGCCCGTCAGCAGAGCGGGGCGCATCATGGTGTACACGCATTCTCCACCGTCTGAATTGCGAACGGTCGCGCCGCTGCATACAGCATCATCGAGCAGCTCCGCCAGCCAGGTGGCGTGCTCAGGACTGCTGAGCGGGGTGCAGCGCACATCGTGCCACGGCATGCCGGGCTCGATTTTCTCAAGTTCGGCGACCATACGGTCGAGCAGCGGCACCGCGATATCTTCATGGACGAGAATCATCTTGATGGCGGCGCAGCGCTGTCCGTTGAATGCGAGCGCCCCCTTGACGCACTCCTCGATGGTGATGTCCATCGGCGCATCCGGAAAAACGATGGCGGCATTTTTCGCTTCGAGTCCCAGCACTTTATGCAATCGGTGTGGTTGCGGATGCAGTGCGATGAGACTGTCCGCTACGGCACTGCTGCCGATGAAGGCGAAAACGTCGATGTATCCCGAAGCCATCAACGGCGTCAGCAGTCGTTCGCCGTCACCGAAAAGCAGGCCGATCGTGCCGGCGGGAAAATTTTCGGCGAAGTGCGGCAGAAGGTGGGTGTAGAGCAGTCCTCCCCGTGGCGGCGCCTTGATGATCACGCTGTTGCCCATCAGCAGGGCGGGAATGGCGTTGGTCAGCGTTTCATAGAACGGATAATTGTACGGACCGACGCAGAGTACAACACCGATCGGCAGCAGATCGACGCGCCCTATGACCTGCTGCAGCGAAGTATCCCGGCGTTCACGCTTGTCGAGCGCAAGCGCCGCATCGACGGTTTCGAGAGCGTATTCGAGCGTGCGGTCAAATTCATTCAGCGCCTCGGAATGCACCTTCCCAACTTCCCACATAATGTGCAGGGCAATCACATCGCGCAAAGGGCGCAGCGCGTCGATGAAATTTCGTACGCGCTCAGCCCGTTCTTCGAGCGCAAGCGAGGGCCAGACGCCGTCCCCCGAGTCAAAGGCCTCAAGCGCAGCGTCGAGGACAGCCGCCGCCTCGTTTTCACCAAGATCCGGGTATGAACCGAGCAGCGGATACCGCACGAGATCGCCGTCACGCACGGGGATCGGAGAAAACACCGGATGCGGCGATCCCTCCGTCTCCAAGATTGTCGAACAGAGATACTGGCGAAGTTCGACGAAGGGCGGACGACTGTCGGCCGGTATTTCGTCTACCAAAGGGATAAGATCGTAAAGGTCCATGAACTGCACTCGTTCTGCGAAGCGTGGGATGCACGGCGCCATCTGCCGCAATCCCTAACATACGCATTTCATCGCATTTGCCCTTGGGGGTCGGTTTCCCGTCAGATGCATGCAATGGCACAACCGATCAGCGTGCGTAAGCGAACTCGCGCCCGTCGCCGTCCTTTCCTATATTAGCGGATGGACTCCTGGACCTTCAACCCGATCGCCACCGTGGCCTCTGAGCGGCGCAACCGCTATGACGTACCGCGGCAGGGTACGCTCGATGCATCGCATACCGCGCGCGTGCTTCTGCTTCCCGGCCGTAATTTCGAACAGGCGCTGGATGATCTCGAAGGATTTGAACGCATCTGGCTCATATACGTTTTTCACCTGAACACGGGCTGGAAGCCGCGGGTCCATGTCCCCCGCCACCGTGCGGACAAGGTCGGCGTGTTCGCCACCCGCGCACCGTATCGGCCGAATCCGGTCGGCCTCAGCTGTGTGCGCCTTCTCGGAATCGACGGACTGACGCTGCACATCGCCGAATGCGATCTGCTGGACGGAACGCCGGTGCTGGATATCAAGCCCTACCTGCCGTATGCCGACAGTTTCACAGACGCGGCGACGGGCTGGGTACCGAGAAACGAGGAATTGTATACCGTGCAGTGCCAGCAACGTGCCGAGGCGCAGCTGGCCTGGCTGCGTGAACACGGCGTCGACATTTTCCCCTTCGCGCGCACCCAGCTCGAGGCAGCGCCTCGCGACGGAGCGCGCAAGCGCGTGTACCCCTCCGGGCATGTGTCAGAAGAGTACATGCTGGCGTATCGCACCTGGCGACTGCGCTTTCGCGTCGACGACGACAGGCGTGTCGTCGATATTCAGGAGGTGTTCAGCGGATACTCAGAGGAGGATCTCGCTTCTCCGGGAGATCGATACGAAGACAAGGACATTCACCATCAGTTCAACAATCATGCGAGTTTCCCATGGCCCGACAGATAAATCCCTTCAATGAAGACACCCTTCCTCCCTTCGACGGTTTCCCCAAAGACACATTGAAGTTTCTCAAGGACCTGAAGAAAAACAACAACCGCGAGTGGTTTGCGGAACACAAGCAGCGATATGAGCAGAATGTAAAGGACCCGATGCAGATGCTGCTGAGCAGCCTGGCAGCGCGGCTTCACGCGATCGATCCCGATATCGTACTTGAACCGAAAAAGGCGATGTACCGGATCTATCGTGACGTGCGCTTCAGTGCGGATAAATCGCCGTACAAGGTTTGGATCGCCGCCGCGTTTACCTACCGCGGTTTCGACCGTAAGATCGATGCGGCATTCTACTTCCACATCACGCCCGACGAACTGGGAATCGGGGGCGGATTATACGCACCGCAGGGCGACCGTCTGAAAAATCTGCGCAAGGCCATTGATGCGGATGCAGCGCCGCTGCGCGCCATTTTGAAGGAAAAGAAATTCAAACGGTTTTTTGGTGAACTGGTGGGGGAGGAACTGACCCGCGTACCGCAGGGATACGACAAGGAACATCCTGATGCCGATCTTCTGAAAAAAAAGCAGTTTCTCTGCTGGCAGACCCTCCCCGTTGCGCAGGTGACGGAGGCGGCGCTACTCGACAGCCTCGTGGAGCATTTTGCCGCGATGGCGCCGCTCGTGCGCTGGCTGGCCGATCACTCCTGAGCCGAGGGGGGGATGGACGTCAACACGTAGAGGGGAATTTCGGTCGGGCAGCCCAGACGATAGGGGAACCAGTGTCCCGCTCCCGACGAGACGTACAACTGGGATCCGTTTTTCTGATATTGCCCCCACATGTATTTCTCGGGATTGGTGGCATAAAGAAGGCTGCGCCCATTGAAGCCGATCTGGCCGCCGTGGGTGTGGCCCGAGAGCGTGAGCGGAATGCCGGCTTGCGCGGCGGCATCGAATCCATTGGGGCGATGGCACATGAGTATGGAAAACACATTCGACGGAGCATCGCGCATGGCAACGTCGATGCCGCGTTCAAAGAAACCCGCGGGGAGTCCGAAATTGGAGCGCGGATCATCGACACCGGCGATATAAAGCGGCGTGCCACCAATATCGATGTTTGTGCCGCTGTTTATGAACAGGGGAATAGGACCCTTTTCATACGCTCTCACGATGGCCTTGATGCCTCGGAAATATTCATGGTTTCCGATGGAGGCGAAGCCGCCGTAACGGGCAGGTATTTGCCCCGCCAGCCGAAGCGCGTCGAGGTAGCTGTCGGCGTCGTCTGAAAAATCACCGGTCAGCAGCACGAGATCAGGCTTTTGCGCTGCGGAGAGCTCGACCATCCGTTCCACTTCATCAAAGCCGATAATCAGGCCGATGTGTACGTCGGTGATGTGAAGAATACGCAGACCCTCGAGGCCCGCCGGAAGATCCGGATAGTGCAGCGGGATGACGGGCATGCGTGGCTCGCTGTACGCCGTCGCCAGGCCTTTCCCGCCCGCGGCGATCGCGAGAATCGGGAAAGCCGCGGCGGATGTCGTGAGGAGTCTTCGTCGCGACGGATCAGGAGGCGGTTCATTGCCTCGCCGCTCACTCCGCTTCCGAAGAAGAAAGGAGACGAACCTGTCGATGGCATGAAAAACGCCAGAGAGCGGCAGGGAGATCATGAGCGCGAGTCCGAGTACCAGAATTCCGGTCGTAAGCGATGCGCCAATGGTGACGATCAAATCGAACTCGAGCGCCACTCCCAATGCCCACAAGGTCAGACCGGCAATACCCGCAAGGGGGATGCCGTACGATAGCTGCCGTACCTTCCGGTATTGCCACCAGTCACGATGGAGTTTCTTCAGGAGGAGGATCTCGAATCCACTGAGAATCGCGATCACAACCATGCTGAACAGAATCGGGAAATACACTCTCATGGGAACAGTCCTGCATTCATTTACGTATTATCGGAATATGCGGTCTCGGAATCAATGGAACTATGCGTGCCCCACAGGAATTGTTGCGGTGGCTTTTTACCTCAAAGAGTGTTTTTCGTCCTCTGTTCTTGATTGAGACATCCCTGTTTGCTACCATTGTATTCAGCCGAGTAGTCCTTACCCATAGCCAAACGAGTTTACTTATGAAACCATTCCTCACCGCTTTCGCCCTGTTTGTCCTGGCAGTGCTTCTCTGCAGTGAAATTGCGTCCGCACAGAAACCATTTGTTTATGCCGCACTGACGGACGAGGGGAACATTGCCGTGGTCGATCCCGGTAGCAGCCGTCTGGTGCAGCGCATCCAGGTGGGCCGCGATCCACTCGATGTCGTGCTGAACGCAGACCTGTCGAGACTCTATGTCAGCAACACGGGAGATATCACGGTATCAATCGTTGATCTGGCGGAAGCGAGAGAAGTGCAGGTACTGCGTCTGCCAGTGAACCGCAGGGGCATCAATACCGGTGTCATGATCCGGAACTGGGAAGGTACACGCGTCTATGTTGCCGAACGCTCCGATGATCCTTCGCGCGATCTTCGCGTGTACGTCATCGATACACAGAAGGAAAATGTCACCGCACAATTCGACGCTGGAAAGAATATCAGTGCGATGGCGGTATCCGGCGACGGGACGAAGCTCTTTGTCGTGAACAAGGGTGAAGGTATCCGCGTCTTCAATACCGAGGACAACAAGCAGGTCGGCAGCGTCAAGCTGCTTGCCGGGTTTGAAAGCAATGTCTGGGGCATTGCCTGCAGCCCGACCGCCGCGCTCGGCTACGTGACCTATGGCTCGGCGAACAAGATCCAGGTGATCAACACGGCCAATAATCAGCAGACCGGCGTGATCGACGTTCCGAAATACCACACTGGTATCCAGAAGCGTATCATCTTCAGTCCCGACGGAAAATACGCCTTTGTGCTCAACCACAAGGATACGTTCAAGGAAATCGACGGCGTCAACGTTATCGACGCATCCAAGAACGAAATCACCAAGATTTTCAACTCGGGCGTCGTGCTCAACGGCATCGCCGTCAACCACAACAACAAGGTGGTGTACGTTGCGTCAAACGATCTGAAATGGTACAGCATGCTCACGCTCGAGCATATCCGTTCCATCTCCCTGCGAACAACCATCGGCGGTATCGTCGTCGTCGAACGTTAGGACCGACCTCCCTCTCATAGGTCGCTGGTGAGATGTGTCAGAACGTGACCTGAACCTCGGATGCAGATTGGAAGCGCCCCCGGTCATGAGGCCGGGGCGCATATTTTTCATCCGGACGACTCCCAAATTGACCGTAATGGAACGCAATGCAGGTGGTCGGCTGTTATAGCTGCATTGAATCTTCCCGAGAGCTGTTTCATGAAGATGTATGTATCGAATAAGCGCGAAACTCCCCGGATGTTTCAGAATGACATCGCCGAGTTTCTCTCACATGTGCATTGGGTTGTTCCGCTTCTGTTTTTCGTCCCGATCATCGCGGCTCTGCTTTTCTTGTCCGTTGAACATTACGCGCTGCGCATCGTGACGATCGTTCCGCTTGCGCTCATCGGACTGGCGTTCTGGACCTTTGCGGAGTACTTTCTTCATCGTTTCATATTCCATTATAAACCGACGAGCGCATGGGGAGCGCGCATCCACTGGATGTTTCATGGCGTACATCACGACTATCCCAGTGATCCGCTGCGCCTGGTGATGGTGCCGACCATCAGTCTTCCCCTTGCCGGCCTTTTCTACTTTCTGTTCGCCGCTGTCATGGGGTTCCCTGCTGCCGCACCGTTTTCCGCGGGCTTTCTCACGGGTTATCTGTTTTATGACATGACGCACTACGCTGTTCACCATTTCCCGATCAAGGGGAAGTTTTTTGGCAGGTTGCGCGAGCTGCACATGCGCCACCACTTCCAGGACCCGGAAAACGGCTTCGGAGTGAGTTCGCCTCTCTGGGATATGGTGTTCAAGACAGAGCTTCGTCGCGAAAAGCCGCAAGTCGCTGATTAACGGAACAGGACAGACAAAATGAAAAAGTCCGCCACGTGGCGGACTTTCCAATTTCTACAGATGAAATTCAGGGGTGAGCGGAGTGCTTCTCGATAGAGATCAGGGGTGCGCGTAGACGCCGGCCCGTTCTATGTCTGAGGCGGGGCTGTTTGTGAAGCGTCCTCCGAAGCGATACCGACGTGAATAGTACCCGTCACTCAGGTGATTGAACGTCACGCCGACCGATGTCGAGGAATGCGCGAAAACACCGTTCCCCAGATAGATGCCCACGTGTCCGATGCGATTGGAGCGGCGGCTCGTGCCGGTGAAAAAGATGATATCGCCGAATTGGAGACTGTCCACGCTGATAATCGGGGAGAACTGTGCAGCCTGCACGCGGGAACTCCCGATGAAATCGTGCCCGAGCGCCTCGGTCATCGCTTTTGAAGTGAAACCCGAGCAGTCAACGCCGGCTTTCGACCGTCCGCCGAAGCGGTAGCGGGTTCCGAGCCAGTCATTGATCACCTGCATCAGCTGCAGGCGCATGAAGGGATTGGTAAACGGTGAGCGAGCGTCGAAGTTTGTCTTGATGGGGAGTAACGAACTTCCGCCGTAAAACGCGTCTTCAAACCTGACCATCTCTGTTTCGAGAATATCAGCGTACCGGGGCAGGTACTCGCGAAGCACAGATAGTGCGCGTTCTTTTCTGGCAATCCGTTTCTTTTCAGCTTTGGTGGTCTTGGCGTCCTTGCTGCTGCCGTTGGGTATCGGGGCTCCCGACATCATGGCGGGCATCGAGGCCAGTCCGATTGCAAGCGAAAGCATAATAAGAGCTTTCACAATGATCTTCTTCTTCATAGGTCTCCGTACTAGTAGTAACTCCATGCGGTCCCGCCCAAGGCGAGACGAATAAAAAGTTACCACCTTTTTACAATACCGGTCAAGCCCTCGCGACATGCAGTGAAATAGTCCTTCGCAGCGTCTTCTGTCCTGCGATCGGAAATTTCCTTCGCTTTCCTGCCGGCCTGGATTGTCGGACCCGGGAAATCAGGCCCATGAAACATGGGATGTCGTATGGGGGCCAAGGGATTCATGGGGCTTTCGATTCATCCCGGATCGGTGTACTTTGGGATATTCCGTTATAGGAGCGCCAATGGAAAGCAAAGAATTACAGCTGACAAATGTTTTTCTTGGAATTATCGTCGTTTTCGCAACGGGTGTATTGTTGTATCAACTGCAATCCGTGCTTCTTCCCTTCATTCTCGCCATATTCCTTTCTTACATTTTCAAGCCATTCGTCCTGTATCTGAAAAAGAAGAAGATTCCCGCTCCGCTTGCACTCCTGATGGTATTCATTTTCATTTCGGGACTCTTTTTCGGGCTGTCGGTAATTGTCTATTCCAGCTTCGAGTCTTTTATCCGCGAGGCGCCGAAATATCAGGACAAACTCTCACTGATCCTGCGCGAACTCACCCTCAAACTCGATCACTTTGCCGCCCGCTTCGATATCAAACCGGAAAATTTCGGGTTCGGGGACCTGGTTGATTTCTCCGCACTTACTTCCGTCGTGACCTCGGGCGCTGGATCCGTTTTTTCGGGATTGGGCAATATCTTCCTGATACTCCTCCTGATGTTCTTCATACTGGCCGGAAGCGGGGATCTTGTCGCCAAAGTGCGCTACTCGATGGTCAAACGCCATTCCCAGGCCCTTTCCGCCATGCTCGTGAGCATCGATCAGCGCGTGCGGCAATATCTGATCGCCAAGACGCTCATCAGTCTGGCGACTGGAGCGCTGACGACGGGCATTCTCATCATTTTCGGGGTGGATTTTGCGCTGCTCTGGGGATTCCTGACCTTCCTGTTGAATTTTATTCCCAATATCGGCTCGATCGTCGCGATCATTTTCCCCATCACGATTTCCTTTCTGCAGTTCGATTCCGTGTCCACACCGCTGCTTATACTCGCACTGCTTGCCGTGACGCAGGGGATCATGGGCAACGTGGTCGAGCCCAAGGTCATGGAATTCAGTCTCAACCTCAGTCCGCTTCTTGTGTTGGTTGCACTGATTTTCTGGGGCTGGCTGTGGGGAATCTGGGGTATGATACTCGCGGTGCCCATAATGTCGATTCTGAAGATCATTTTTGAAAATATCGAACCCCTCAAGCCGATCGGTGTGCTCATGAGTGGATCCATTCCCTCAGGAAGACACTCGGAATAGAAAATCCCCCGGAGAGCAAACCCACCGGGGGATGATGTGCGCGAAAAGCGATGTGATTGAAAAATATCAGTTGATGGAGATCTGACGAGGTTTGACTTCCTCGGACTTGGGGACCGTCACGATGAGGACGCCATCCTTGTACGAAGCGGAAATATGCTCTGCATCCACCTGCGTCGGGAAGTTGAAGCTGCGATAGAATTTCCCGCTCAACCGCTCGACCCGATGGCAGGTTGCGTCCTTCTTCTCCACTTCGGATTTGCGTTCGCCGCTGATTTTCAGCGTGTTGTCGGTGAAATTCATCTTGATGTTTTCCTTCGTCATTCCAGGAATATCGAAGGTCAGCTCATACTTGTCGGCGTCTTCGGTGATGTCGGTCATCGGACTCCAGACCGCGGACTCATAGTCTTCGTCGCGCTCCCGACGGGTCGGCATGCCGTTGAAAAAGCGGTTCATCTCGCGCTGCAGGTTCATCATTTCGTTGACGGGGTTCCAGCGTACGACTGTCATGGTATCATTCCTCCTGTTAGGTTAAGATCGTTGAATCGTGATTTGTTTCTTCGCCAAGAGTATACTCAACTGTTATGCCAATTACGTTGATTGTCAATAATGGCATATTTGCATGACAATATGACCCTAGAAGGCCTATGAATTTACAATAAATGTCATGAGCATGCCAATATGTCATAGTGTGGCGACGTATTGGCAACAAATGATGCCAATGTGGTTGATTTTTCCCTTAAAAGCGCTTTGGTATGATGATTGCATTAGAACAGGATTACCATGAATCAAAAGAACTACTACGAAATATTGCAAGTCGCCGAGTCCGCGACCGAAGCGGAAATCAAACAGGCGTATCGGAAGCTGGCGAAGGAATATCATCCGGACAGGCATCCCGACGATATAAGTGCCGAGTCTAAATTCAAGGAGATCGGCGAAGCGTATGAGGTGCTGAAGGACACCGAGAAGCGCCGGAAATACGACGAATTGCGTCGCTACGGCGCAGGGCAGCCTCCACCGGGAAATATGTCGTACGAGGATTTCATCAACCGCTTTGGCGGTTATCGTGGTCGCGGCGGTGAACAGGAAGAATTCACCTGGGGCTTCGGTGGTGGTCTCGACGATATCTTCTCACAGCTATTCGGAGGGGCAGGAAATCGGAGCCGTCGTCCATCGCAGCGAAGCCGGAGCTACCATTTCGATTTTGGCGGCGCGAAAAGCAACAGCGAAGCGATGCACCCTGAAGCCACGCATGACGCATTTTTCAAGCGTAAGGGTGACGACGCGTACGTCGATATCCCCATTAACCTTGGCCAGGCACTGCTGGGATCGACGATCCGCGTTCGAACCCCGCAGGGGAAGAGGGTGAACGTCAAAATCGTTCCCGGAACACAGCCAGAGGCGGTGCTTCGCGTACGCGGAATGGGTTTCAACGACCGGGGGCAAGGCGGTGACCTGTACATCCGCACGCACCTGACCATCCCTGTCAACCTGACGGAAGAACAGAAAACAAAAGCGGCAGCCCTGCTCAGGGAGTTGGGGATGCGCTTCTAGGAGGACAATAGAATGAGATTGGATCAATTCACGGTGAAGGCGCAGGACGCCATCACTACCGCACAGGGCATCGCTGCCGAACATTCCCATCAGCAGCTTGAACCGACGCATCTGCTGGCTTCACTGCTCGCCGACGGCGAGGGTGTTCCCGTTTCCCTCATTAAAAAGATCGGGGCTGATCTCGACATGCTTCGCGCAGAAACGAATCGGGTACTGCAGGGAAAACCGAAGGTTTATGGAGGGGACGTCTCCCGCGTGTTCATGTCCCCCGCTCTTGAGACGCTTTTCCGCAAGGCGGAAGAGGAAATGCGCGGTTTTCACGATGAATACGTAAGCACCGAGCACCTGCTTCTCGCATTGACTGCTGATCTGCACAGCGAGGCAGGACAGCTGCTGACAGGGCAAGGGGTGAACCGGCAGGTGATCCTGCAGGCACTGCAGGGCATCCGCGGATCGCAGCGCATCACGGACCAGAATCCCGAAGAACTGTATCAAGCGCTCAAGCGCTTCGGACGCGACCTGACCGAATATGCGCGGCGCGGCCGCCTGGATCCGGTCATCGGACGCGACGAAGAAATTCGTCGGTCCATCCAGGTACTGTCACGCCGCACCAAGAACAATCCCGTGCTTGTGGGCGAGCCGGGCGTTGGCAAGACCGCTCTGGTCGAGGGCATTGCACAGCGCATCGCCGCAGGCGACGTGCCAGAGGGAATCAAGGATAAAACGGTATTCCAGCTCGACATGGGCTCGCTTATCGCCGGCGCGAAATTCCGTGGGGAGTTCGAAGAACGGCTGAAGGCCGTACTCAAGGAAGTGGCGGAGTCGGACGGCCGTATCATTCTTTTTGTCGACGAGTTACACACCGTCGTCGGAGCGGGCGCGGCGGAGGGCGCGGTGGATGCCGGCAATATGCTCAAGCCACTGCTCGCACGCGGTGAACTCCGTATGATCGGCGCTACCACGCTCGACGAATACAGAAAATATATCGAGAAGGACAAGGCGCTCGAACGCCGCTTCCAGCCCGTCCTCGTCGGAGAACCATCGGTCGAGGACACCATATCCATCCTCCGCGGACTCAAGGAAAAGTATGAGCTTCATCACGGTGTGCGCATCACCGATGGAGCAATTGTCGCCGCCGCGACGCTGTCGGAGCGCTATATTTCGGACCGCTTTCTCCCGGACAAGGCCATCGATCTCATCGACGAGTCCGCCGCGCGGCTGCGCACGGAAATCGATTCCATGCCTGAGGAGATGGACGAAATCGACAGGCGCATCAAGCAGCTGGAAATCGAATCCGTTGCGCTGAAAAAAGAGAAAGACGACGCCTCGCGCGAGCGAGACGCAAAAATCGGACAGGAGCTTGCCGATCTGAAGGAGCGCTATGATTCGCTCCGGGTTCATTGGCAGGCCGAGAAAGAAATCATTCAGGAAATCCGCGGCTCGAAGGAAGCACTCGAGGTCATGCGCTTCGAAGCCGAGAAAGCGGAGCGCGACGGCGATTACAACCGTGCGGCCGAGCTCAAGTACGGCAAGATGATCGAGCTGGAAAAACGGCAGAACGAGCTGAATGCCCGGTTGGTTGATGTACAGAAAGAAGGGTCATTGCTGAAACAGGAAGTCACCGAGGAGGACATTGCTGACGTGGTTTCGCGCTGGACCGGTATTCCTGTCGCACGTATGCTCGAAAGTGAGCGGGAGAAAATCCTGCAGATGCCGCAGAGGCTCAGAGAGCGCGTCGTCGGTCAGGACGAAGCAGTCGATGCGGTTTCCGAGGCCGTTTTGCGCTCCCGTGCCGGGATGAGCGATGAACGGCGACCGATCGGTTCTTTCATCTTTCTTGGTCCTACGGGCGTCGGTAAAACCGAACTCGCGCGGGCACTGGCGGAATTTCTTTTCGACGATGAGAACGCCGTCGTGCGGATCGACATGTCGGAGTACATGGAGCAGTTCAACGTCAGCCGCCTGGTCGGCGCACCTCCGGGATATGTCGGCTACGAGGAGGGCGGACAGCTGACCGAGGCCGTGCGCCGCCGTCCCTACAGCGTCGTGCTGCTCGATGAAATAGAGAAAGCGCATCCGGAGGTATTCAACGTACTGCTGCAGGTGCTCGACGACGGCAGGCTGACCGACAGCAAGGGACATGTGGTGAATTTCAAGAATACCATCATCATCATGACCTCGAACCTCGGCGCGGAGCAGATCATGGAGCGTTTCCGCAATCTGAACGAACACAGTGCGGAGAGTGTCTACGAAGACACGCGCCGTGATATCATGCGACTGCTGCAGAAAACGCTGCGACCGGAATTTCTCAACCGCGTCGACGAAGTGCTGGTGTTCCATCCGCTTTCAAAAGGCAATCTGCACCGCATTGTGGAAGTACAGTTCGAACGCCTTGTTCGCGCGAACCTTCAGCGCAGCGGAATGGACGCGCAGATAACCCCAGCGGCGAAGGACTGGCTTGCCAACGAGGGCTACGACCCGGTGTTCGGTGCGCGTCCCCTCAAACGCCTCATGCTCAAGGCAATCGTGAATGAAATTTCCAACCGCATCGTGCGCGGAGAGTTGCAGAAAGGCATGACGGTGATGATCGATGCCGGAGAAGGAGGGCTCGTGTTCAGCCTCCTCCCGTGACCTTGAATCCCTTGGCCTTGAAATACGCGACCGCGGTGCTGCGATGATCGCCCTGGATTTCGATCGTATCGTCCTTCACCGTTCCGCCCGATCCGCAGCGTGTCTTGAGTTCCCGCGCAAACGTTTCCAGGTCGTGTTTCGTATGAAAGAATCCTTTGATGACGGTGACGCCCTTCCCCTTGCGTCCCTTCTTCTCCAGCTGCACATGCAGCTTGCTCAGCGCGATCGCTCTGTCGGCCGCGCTGTTTTTTTTCTCCTTCCCGGCATGATGGGACTCCTGACCTGACAGAGTCGTCTCGTTTTCGTCTGCCCCACTCCCCGGAAAAAGGCTGCGCAAATCGGAGAGATCGTGTAGTGTCTGTTTTGCCATCGTGTATCCTGATCGGCTGTCACTGCTTTCTTATGCTTGGTGCAAAGTAGCACTCCGGGCGGGTTCTCTCCAATTCTCACACAACGAACACGTGGGCCGAACATGCGCCTCATACTCAGACACGATATTTCGTCACCCTCCTGAAAAGAGCGAAAGGCGAGGGGCCGGTGTATCAGTCAGTATTCCCACCTCCCCGCGGAACCCACCGCACACCGCCCCTCATTTTTTCGCACTCGGGAGCGGCAGACACATTTCCGTTTTCAAATCAAATCCGCGCGTGTAGATTGCATGCATGCGTGTTCGCATCCATTTTCTGACACTCCTATTTGCCGCCGTGGCGGTACATGCACAGCAGTATCCTTTCACCAGATATGGGACCGAGCAGGGACTTCCGCAGGATCATGTGACCGCTGTTGCGACGGATCATCGAGGCTTTCTCTGGGCCGCGACAGCGGAACGCGGTATCGTACGTTTCGACGGAAAGGAGTTTCTGCATTTCGGCGGACATGACGCCTCCATCCATGGTGGAGTATTCGCGCTCGCGACGGACGGAGAACGCTGGATCTTCGCCGGCTCCAATGGCGGGGTGCGTGTGCTTCGGCTTGATCCGTACGGCAATGACCGACCCGACACCGTTCTGAACCGCTTGCTGGGACGCATCGCATCGCCCGTGCGCTATATGCGTATGCGGCGTGACGGAAAACTCTACATCGAGTGCCTTGACATGGCCTGGCAATTCTCCGTTCGTGACAGCAGCCTGACACGCTGCAGCGTCGCCGATCGGCCGTTCGCCTTTCTCCAGTCGCGTCTGCCGGGCATGCAACTGCGTGGCTGGGCGCGGGATTGCAACGGGCGCTCGTGGCTCGCGACTGACAGCGGACTCGTCTTCCTGACCGATGCCTCGCGGCACGTCTTCGGTGCCGAAGACGGTTTGTCGGTACGGAATATCACCAGTGTATGTATCGACCAGGAATCCGGCGTGTGGTGCGGGAGCAGCGACGGGTTGTTCCATCTGGTGCCGCAACGCTTTTTTTCTCTTCAATTCGGCAGCGAGACGGCCGTGTCGTGCATACTCGAGACGCCCGAACGCGGTATGTATTTCGGGACGCGTGGGTCGGGCGTATACAACGTTTTCGATGGTCCGCAACGAAGGATCACCGTGAGCGACGGACTCCCTTCCGATGATATCATGGCCCTCCACGAACTGCCGACGGGTGAACTGCTCGTCGGGACTTCGAACGGGGTTGTTGTCTGGGGTAAGAAAGGCGTGCAGCCGATGCCCGCGACGCTGCTCTTGCCGGATCAGCGGATCAATCAGATTCTCCTCGCCCGGGACCGAAGCTACTGGTTTGCGACGATGAACGGACTGGTGCATTGGGACGGAGACCGCAGCACTGTTTTCACCATGCATGACGGACTGCCTTCCAACCGGATCGCCTGCCTCACCGAAGACGCCTTCGGATTCATCCTCGTGGGAACGCATGACGGCCTCGCGCGCGTGCGCCCAACTGGCGGCGGGAACGTCACCAGCGTTCATGAACTGGGCGGAATGCATATCTCATCGCTGTTTATCGACGGCAAGGAGCGACTGTGGGTGGGAACCATCGGATCCGGCGTGATTGTGAGCATCGACGGGAAGCTGGTGCAGCTCGGTGCCGCGCAGGGGCTCGCCGGCGGAAACATCGCCTTTATCGGCCAGGACAACTATGGCGCGCTTTACTTCGGGAACAACCGCGGTGTCACCGTTCTGCCGCAGGAAAATCTGCAGTATCTGCTGCCGGTCGATTCGGTATACTCCGGCTGGCACGGTGCAACACCGGCACAACTGCCGTTTCTCCGTGCAACCTCCATGTACTCGCTCACACATGAAATGGGATTGATCGGGGAGGGCATGCAGGACGGCGCCGTGCTGCGTGATCGTGCGGGACGAATGTGGTTCGGGAGCAGCCGCGGTGCAACGAGTTATAATCCGGCCAAGCCCGTGGGTGTCGGTCGATGGGTCCCGCCACCCTGTCGTCCGAGCGGCAATAGCGAGGACGATGCATTGCCCCTCCACATTATTCTGACGGAACTCTGCGTCAACGACACATGCACCGGCGTGCGCGGCGTGTTGACGCTCGGGGAAGCCGATCATGTGCTGCGCGCCCGTGTCCTGCTGCCCAGCTTCCGCAATCCCGGTCAGGTCCACTTTCTGTACCAGCTGCAGGGAATGGAATACACCTGGCACCGCAGCGACGACGGGAGCATCCTTTACACCGGACTCGAGCCCGGCAATTATACTCTTGTGGTGCAGGCAACGATCGGTGAAGGTATATGGTCGAAGCGGCAGCAGCTGCTCCGCATTGAAGTTCTGCCGCCATTGCAGCGCAGGCGCGTGTTATGGATTGCGCTGCTCCTGTGTGCGGTGGCCGCAGGCATGTTTCTCCAGCGCACACTCAGCCGATGGCGAAATACCGTTCAGTGAAACCAATCAGGATACATCCATGACAGTCGAAGAAATCCGTCAGCAATTTCCCTATCTCGAGAGCGGAAAAATGTACCTGAACCATGCGGCAACCGGTCCATGGTCCCGCTATGTCGAAGCAGATGTGCAGGCGCACATCGATGGGCGCGCACGAGGGTCCATTGATGTTTTCATGGACACCATGCGAATCATCGGCGAGACGAGATCCATGGCCGCAGCGATGATCGGAGCCGATCCCGCGCGGCTCGCCTTCGTGCAGAATACATCGGAAGGACTCAACGTGCTCGCGGCGGGTCTCGACTGGAAGCCCGGTGACCGCATTCTGCTCATCGACAGGGAATTTCCCTCCAACGTGTATCCCTTTCTGAATACGCGGCGCTTTGGTGTGGAAATCGACTTTGTACCGCAGCGTGACGGACGAGTCGACATGGAGGATGTCGCGCGCGCGATGACTTCCCGCACCCGTCTCGTCGCCGTGAGCTGGGTGCAGTTTCTTTCCGGCTTCCGTATCGATCTCGCCGTGCTTCGGCAGATCTGCGATCGTTTCGGCGCGCTGCTCAGCGTGGACGCCATTCAGGGCATCGGCGCGGTGCGCCTCGACCTGCAGGCGACTCCCGTGGATTTCCTCTCCGCAGGCGTGCAGAAATGGCAGCTTGGTCCGCAGGGAGTCGCGATCATTTACGTCTCCGCGCGCGCACAGGAATTGATCAGCCAGTCACATATGGGGTGGATCAGCGTGCAGAATTCCTGGAATTTCTTCGACTACGATAATCCTTTACAGGAAGATGCCCGGCGCTACGAAAACGGGACATACAATTCCATCGGCATCACCGGATATCACGGCGCTCTTCGGCTATTTGAAGCGATAGGACACGACCGGGTCGCGCAGCTGGTGCAGGCGAACGCAGAGCATACCTGCGCGCGCGCGAGGGAATACGGCTTCGAAGTTATCACGCCGGAGGATACGCATTCCCGCGCCGGCATCGTGACCTTCCGGCACGAGCAGGCGGACGAATTGCAGCAGCATCTCATGCGGAAAAATATCGTTGTCTCCGCCCGCGTGGGGCATGTGCGGATCTCACCGCATTGCTATAACACATTCGATGAAATCGATGCGGTATTGACCGAGATCCGGAATTTCGGCAACGGGGGTTGAGGAGGCAGGAAGCGGAATGTCGTAATGTCAGGAAAGGTAGCGCTGGACGGTTGTGAGAAGAAGGCCGCGCTCGAAGGGTTTTGAGATATACTCATTGCAGCCTGCTGCCAGGCTGTTTTCCCTGTCGCGAGGGAATGCGTGCGCGGTCACCGCGATGACAGGGAGTGCATGCAGCTGTTCTGATGCGCGAATGCGGCGGGTGAGTTCAAGTCCATTTTCTTCGCCGGGGAGGGAGATATCCATGAGCACAAGATCAATGTGATTTTCCTGCAGAATGCGCCATGCCGCTTCCGCCCATGTCGCGTTGCGCACGGCATAAGTGTTGGCGAGCAGCACTTGAATGTATCGTGTGCTCTGCTCGTCATCTTCGACAACGAGGATCTGCTTTTTTACGGCATCATTTGACATGGTGCTTCGAATGTTACTGTATGAACAGTATATGAAACAGTATTCCTGTGTCCGGGCTAAAGACGGCGAGAAAGGTGTTTCGACCGCAATAATACGAAACCTCCGCTTCCGGTGCCAGCATTATTCGTGAAATCGCAACGCGGACCGAGGTTTCCATTTCCGATACGGATGTGCTATTTTTTACGCTTCCGCAGCAATAGGGCGCGGACCCGCATGTTTCATCATCCTGTCGCATACCATGAAAAAAATTGTCGAATGTGTTCCGAACTTTTCCGAGGGCCGCGATCCGGCCGTGATTGAAGCCATCGCAGACAGCATCCGGCAAACGCCCGGCTGCACGCTGCTGGACGTCGATCCGGGGAAATCCACCAACCGCACGGTATACACCTTTGTCGGATCCCCTGCGGCGGTCGTCGAAGGCGCGTTGAGCGCCGCGCGCGTGGCCCACGAACGCATCGATATGACCAGGCAGACCGGTGAACATCCTCGCATGGGTGCGATGGACGTCTGTCCTTTCGTCCCGGTCGCAAACGTGACGATGGACGAATGCGTGGCCTGCGCGAAGGAATTCGGCCGCCGTGCCGCCGAGGAACTCGACATTCCGATATTTCTCTATGAGGAAGCGTCGACCACCGCCTACCGTAAAAGTCTCAAACAGATACGGGCCGGAGAATACGAAGCGTTGAAAGACAGGATCGTCAAGCCCGAGTGGAAGCCCGACTTCGGTCCGGCGAAATTCGTGCCGCGCTGGGGCGCCACCGCCACCGGTGCACGCTTTTTCCTCGTCGCCTACAATGTCAACGTGCTCGGAACCAAGGAGCAGGCGCACCGCATCGCGCTGAATGTGCGCGAGCAGGGACGCGGCGAGGGTGAGCCCGGCCGTCTCAAGGCGGTAAAAGGCATCGGCTGGTACGTCGACGAATACAATATGGCCCAGGTGTCGATGAACCTCGATAACTACACGATCACCCCTCCGCATATCGCTTTCGAGGAATGCGCGAAGGATGCACGTGAACTGAACCTCGCGGTCGCGGGCTCGGAGCTCGTCGGCCTCATTCCGCTCGAGGCCATGCTCATGGCCGCCGAGTACTATATCGAGAAAGAAAACCTGTTCATCATCGACGAGCGGCAGAAAATCCGACTCGCCGTCGAACGGCTGGGACTCAATTCCGTTTCCGCATTCGTGCCGGAGAAGCGCATCATCGAATACATGATCGAGGATGAGAACAGCGAACCTCTTGCCTCGATGTCGGTGCGCGACTTCATCGAACTGACCGGCGCACGCACTTCGGCACCCGGCGGCGGTTCGGCTTCGGCCCTGATCGCGGGCGTCGGTGCCGCGCTCGGCGCCATGGTCGGCTGGATGACCTACGGCAAGAAAAAATTCGAGGAGAAGGACGCCGCGATGCGCCGCCTCATTCCGCCGCTCGACCTCGCGATGCGGAAACTCATTCCCATGATCGACGCCGACACGAACGCGTTCAACGATTACATGGAAGCGCTGGGTCTGCCGAAGGAAACGGACGATCAGAAAAAGGTGCGCACCGTGGCGATGCAGGCGGGTTTGAAAAAAGCGGTCGACGTACCGCTAACCACCATGCGCATCGTCGACACCTGCTGGGAATCCATGGAAGAAATGGCCGCGGAAGGAAACCTTAATTCGAAGTCGGATCTGGAGGTCGGCGCGAAGTCGTTGGAAACCGGATGCTGGGGCGCATACAAAAACGTGATGATCAACCTCGGCAGCATCACCGACGAGGATTTCAAACTCCGAGTCACGGGCGAGGCAGAGGCCCTGCTCGCGCGCTCCAAGGAAAAATGCATCAGCGTGCTTTCCATACTGGATCAGCGCACGGACTGATCTTCCGATACACTTCTGTGCGGTCTCCCTTCTTTCAGAGATTCGCTCGACCCTCCGTGAAACCCTGGTCCTGCAGCCGGGGTTTTCATTTCAGTACGTCGAGCCCCTCCTTGGTAAGATCCCAAAGCGGAATATATCCTACTTCATGAACGATCTGCTGTCCGGCGATGCTGAGCACCCAGTCGATAAATTCCTTCACCAACCCGTCGGGGATTGCCGCAGCGTACAGGTACAGATAGCGGGAAATGGGATAGGTCCCGTTCATCACGTTTTCCTGCGTCGGAGCGACACCGTCGACAGATGCGTGTATGACCTCCGCTCCGTAGGCCACGCCGCCATATCCGATCGCGCCCGGATTGGCCTGAACCTGTCGAATCACCGCTGGGGTTGTTGGCACGATGACTGCCGTTTCTGCATACGTGCGCCCTTCGAGAATATGCTCTTCGAAGAACAGGTAGGTGCCGGAGTTGGGCGAACGACTGATGACCTGCACGGGCAGTGGTGCCCCGCCGATCGCATCCCATCGCGTGATCGTTCCGGTGAACAGTCCACGCAGCTGGGCCTGGGTGAGATTATGGAGGGGATTGTCCGGATGGAGGTACACGCTCAGTGCATCTTTCGCGGTGAGCACGCTGATGCCAAGAGATCCTCTCTTCTCGAGCAGCCGCCGTGCTTCGTCGGCGCGCAGTGTTCGGGAGGCGGTGCAAAGATCGACATCCCCCTCGATCAGCGCATCGATTCCTGTCGCACTGCCGCCTCCTTCGACGTACACGGCAGCATCCGGATGCAGCTGCATAAATTCTTCGGCCCAGCGGGTCGCAAGCAGCAGCATCGTGTCGGATCCCTTGATCCGCAGCACACGTTTTCCGGATACGGCGCCGCTGCCGCTGCAGCCCGACAGCAGCAAAGCCAGAAAGATTACGGTTGCGGGAAGCAGGGAAATGGACATCCGGCGGTATCCCGAAGCGAGCCGGCGGAACACGCCGGGGAAGGATGCAGTCATCGTTCCTCCGCCTGTGATTGAAGACGGGCGTTGATATAGCGTGAACCCTGTATCCATTGCGGAGGCTCGTACGTGTTCGCCAGGGAGGCGAGCACGGCGCAAAGCACCTGCGCGTGTTCGGTGAGTGCATCGCGATCGACCGGCTGAAGGGTGTCGTCGAAGGGGGTGTGGTACCGAGTCCGACCCCATTCGAGAAAACGATTGTAGCCCAGCTGATCCGGCACGTTCGCATAGTCGTTGCCCTCCATGACGAGAAGGGAGGGAACGCCGGCCTGCGCGAATGCGAGCTGATCCGAGCTGGCGAAGGCGTCGAGCAGACTGAAATCGGGTGGAACCTCCGAGACGCGCAGTCCGAGTTCGCCGGCAAGCCGTTCAAGAAGATTGCTCAACGTCGAATATTCCGTCCCGATGCCGACGATATCATGGAACCGATCAATAATAGCGAGGCCGTCGATGTTGAGGCACGCCGTTGTTCTGTAAAGTGGAACGGCAGGATGCGACGTATAATACAGCGATCCGAGGAGCCCCTTTTCCTCCGCGGCAAGAAAAACAAACACGATGGATCTCTTTGGTCGCAGTGCGCTGTCTGCGAGTACATGGGCGAGTTCCATCGCCGCAGCTGTCCCCAGGGCGTTGTCGACAAGTCCGTTGTATATCGAGTCTCCCTCCACGGGAAGGCCGATGCCAAGATGATCATAATGCGCAGTGCACAGCACATACGAATCCTGAAGCAGTGGATCACTGCCACGGAGGAGTCCGATGATATTGGCGGACAGGAAATCGCGGTCGCGGAAGCTGCCCGAAAAGCTCATGGATACATCCAGTGGAAAACTCCGCATGGATTGATTGGCGTTCATTCGCAGAACGTCATCAAGAGACGAAGACGCCCCGTCGAACAGCATCGCTGCGAGCTCGAGCCGGAGCATCACGCTCAGATTGGAGGGCACGTTGATAGGGAGCGTCACGTCTTCCGAGGCGAACATGCGCTGCCAGTCCTCCCAATCGTAGCCGGTGCCGAGCCGCGGGAGCGGAATCATAATGCTGCCGCGTGCGCCACGGGTGAAGGCGATGCGCTGCTTCATCTCAGGGATGGCGTAGATGCTGCGCTGCGAACCCTCGAAGTATCGTGGGTCATCGGACTCGGGTTCTCCGGAAAGGAAGACCACGATGGCATCCCGCACGTCGAGATGCTGGTAGTCGTTGTAATCGTACTCCGGCGCGACGATTCCGTAACCGACGAAGATCAGAGGCAGCGGCTGCGGGATGAACGTCTGTGCCCCCGTTTTATACAGCAGATAATCCTGTCCAAGTGAAAGCTCCCGTTTCCCCGTTGGCGTAACCAGCGTCAGCCGGCTGTCGGGGAGTGGAGTGGATCCGTGCAGGGGAACGTATTGCGCATATCCTCCGTCATCGCCCAGCGGCTCGAGTCCGCTCGCCTGCATTGCAGCACTGATATACGCCGCCGCCGTTCTCTCTCCTTGGGAACCGGTTCCCCGGCCCTCGAAATCATCGCTGGCCAGCACGGACGCATGATGCCACAACCGCTCAACGGAAACCCGTTCCATCGCCCCACGCACCGCGTCGGTGAGGAGCGGCTGCTGCGCAGCGGTCCCGAAAAGCGGAAGCAGAAGCAGGGGCAGTATGACGATGACGCGTTGCATGACAGTCTGTAAGGGGAATATACGAAACGCATGTTAGCAGGAAAGAAGAAGGAAGTGCTGCCGGGTGGACCTTCGATCATGAAAATCAGCATTGACAAATATAGGGTATGGGGGTATATTACATGAGTCGCCCCGCGGCAGCGGGAGGATTGTCACAGACAGGAGTGGAAATGGAAGCCCAGCAAGGAAAACGATACTGCCACGCGGGAGATGCCGTGCGACAGAGTCATCACTCGGATAAGCTCAAGTCAAGTCTGACCTCCCGGCTGAACCGCATCGAAGGACAGGTGCGCGGCGTCAAGCGCATGATCGACGAAGACGTGTATTGCGACGATGTGCTGAATGTGATTGCGTCGATACAGGCGTCTCTCAGCGGTGTGGGGAGCCTGCTGCTCGAGTACCACATGAGAAGCTGCGTCGTCGAACAGCTGAAGGAAAACGACGCGGAAATCATGAATGAACTGATGAAGACCATTCGCAAGCTCATGAAGTGATTGCGGAGGGAGGGAAGGGATAGTTCCGTATCATTTCACCATCCAACGAAAGAGAAGACATGACAACCCAGACCATTCGCATCGAAGGCATGACCTGCAACCACTGTGTCATGTCGGTTCGCCGTCAGCTTGCTGGAATCGATCATCTCGAAGTCGAAGATGTGCAGATCGGGAGCGCCATCGTGAGCTACGACGAGGACAAGGTAGAGACTGAGGACATAGACAGCGCCGTAAAGACGGCGGGATTTGCAGTGACGGCGCATGAATGATCAGGCTTCACCGCAGCCGGCTGCGGCGACTGAACCGGCTGCGGCGACCGAGCAGGTTGCGGTGACCGAGCCGGCTGCGGCGACGCATAAGCTGAGTCTGCCCGTACAGGGTATGACCTGCGCGAGCTGCGTGCTGCGTGTCGAGGGCGCCATCAAGGGCGTCGCGGGCGTCAGCGCCGCCGCGGTGAATCTCGCTTCCAACAAGGCGGTCATCGAACTCACCGATGATGCCGATCTCCGTGCCGTCGAAGCAGCGGTGCGTTCGGCAGGCTACGCACTGCAGATGCCATCCCGTACTGATGGAGGGGAGGCACCGGAACTTCAGGAGTTCGATGCGGCGAGTCCGCACGATGATGAGTTCAAGATCCTGCGACGGGACGTTGCCGTATCCGCGGCATTCACCCTCCCCGTCATGCTGCTGAGTATGCTCCCGATGCTCGATGCCGTGCACGCATGGTGGCCCCTGACGATGGACGAGACGAACCGCATTCTTCTGCTTCTCACGACTCCCGTGCTCTTCTTTCCGGGAAGGCGTTTTTTCAGAGGGTTTCTCGCGACCCTCCGCCATTTCACCGCGGATATGAATACGCTCGTGGCCGTGGGAACGGGAGCCGCCTATGCCTACAGCACCGCCGCCGTGCTGTTTCCACAATGGCTGGGCCTGCAGGCGGGACATATGGAAGTGTATTTCGATACATCGGCAACAATCATTACGCTGATCCTCATCGGTCGCATGCTGGAAGCCAAGGCGAAAAACCGTGCGTCGGATGCCATCCGCAAGCTCATCGGACTGCAACCCCGCACGGCCCGCGTCCTTCGCGAAGGTAATGAAATCGAGGTCACGCTGGCGGCCATTCGGATAGGTGATCTGGTGGTGGTGCGTCCCGGGGAACGCATTCCCGCGGATGGCTCCGTGACAGCCGGCATTTCTTCCGTCGACGAATCGATGATCAGCGGCGAGCCGCTGCCGGTAGAGAAACAGGAAGGCGACGCCGTGGTCGGAGGAACGGTCAATAAAGAGGGAGCGCTCACACTGCGAGCAACAGCCATAGGTGCGGGGTCCGTGCTCGGACATATCGTGCGAATGGTGGATGAGGCACAGGGATCGAAGGCGCCGGTGCAGAAACTGGTCGATCGCATCGCATCGGTGTTTGTCCCTGTCGTTATCGGGATCGCCCTGATCACTGGTATTGTCTGGTACTTCGGCATCGACGCCGGATTCACTCCGAGTATGCTGCGCTTCATCGCGGTCCTGATCATCGCCTGTCCCTGCGCGCTCGGACTCGCCACACCAGCGGCCATCATGGTAGGCGTCGGGGTGGGCGCTGACCGGGGTATTCTCATCAAGGACGCGGAAAGTCTCGAGCGGGCCCGCAGTATCAGCACCATCGTGCTCGACAAAACAGGGACGGTCACCGAGGGTCGTCCCGCGGTAGTCGCTGTTCATGTCGCGGAAGGCAACGCGGCCGTGCTGGATGCATCAACGCTGCTGGCGCTGGTCGCCTCGGCCGAGCAACCATCCGAACACCCTCTCGGGCAGGCCGTTCTGCGTCATGCCCGCGAGCAGGGGCTGGAAGTGAGAGCACCTGCGTCATTCCAATATGAGCCAGGCGCCGGAGTCATTGCATTCATCGGCGAGGATGCAGTGATGGCGGGCAATCGATCGCTGATGAAATCGTATGCCGTCAAACTTCCCGAGCAGCTGCCGGAGGAATTGCGCCTGCCCGGACGCACGGTGTTGTACGTGGCGATCAACGGCCGTTTCGCCGGTGCGCTTGCGTTGTCCGATGCAATTCGCCCTACCTCGGCGCAGGCGATTGCGATGCTGCACCGTCAGGGTATTGACGTCGTCATGTTGACAGGAGATACGGAAGACGCGGCTCGCATGATTGCCGATGAGGCCGGGATCGATCGCGTGATTGCCGGTGTGCGGCCGGAGCAGAAGGCCAACGAGGTTCAGGCGCTGCAGGCTGAAGGACGTGTGGTGGCAATGGTGGGAGACGGCATCAACGATGCACCGGCCCTGGCGCAGGCCGATGTCAGCATCGCGATGGGAAGCGGGACGGACATCGCGATGGAAACAGCCGACATCACGCTGATGAAAAGCGATCTTCGGGCAGTGGTCGACGCCATACGTCTGTCGGGCGCGACACTCGGCAAGATCAGGCAAAATCTTTTCTGGGCGTTTTTCTACAATGTCGTTGGGATTCCGCTTGCAGCGGCAGGTTTACTGAGCCCGATGCTCGCCGCCGCCGCGATGGCATTCAGTTCAGTGAGCGTCGTGAGCAATTCACTGCTTTTGCGACGCTTCCATCGACAGCCGCTCGGCGATTGACGGGAATACCGGGGATCAGACGCTCCAGCGCCGGGTGAACAGCTTCTTGAGTTCGATAAGTACAAGGATCGAGAACGACGTTCCGACGCAGATGGTCCACTCGGATAAATCGAGAGGGGTGACGCGCAGCAGCGTGTTGAGTCCGGGCAGATGAACGGCGGCAACCTGCAGGCTCAGGGAGACGAGCATGATCAACAGCAGTGGCCGATTGCTGAAAAGGCCGATGTGGAACAGGGAGGAATGCACCGAGCGTGAGTTGTGCACGTTGAATATCTGGAACAGGGCCAGGGTGACGAAGGCCATGGTGCGCGCCTTCTCGAGCGGGAAGCCCTGCAGCTCAGTAGCAAGGAAGTTGTAGCCGTAGTTGAACAGCGCCCACTTGTACACGCCAAGCGTGCCGAGCATCATGATGATGCCGGCGAAGAGAATCGTGACGAGCATCTCCTTGGGGACCAGCCCTGCGTCGAACGGACGCGGCGGACGCTTCATCACGTTGCCGTGTTCCTTCTCGTAAGCAAGCGGGAAGGTTGAGATCCCATCGGTCACAAGATTTATCCAGAGCAGCTGTGCGGGAAGCAGTGGGAGGGGCATGCCAGCCAGAATGCTGGCCATGATCGTCAGGACGCCGCCGAAGCTGGTGCTGAGCACGAACAGAATGATGTGCCGCAGGTTGTCGAAGATCACACGGCCATAGCGCACGGCCGATACGATGCTGGCGAAGCTGTTATCCAACACCACCATGCTCGAAGCCTCCTTGGCGACATCGGTACCGGCGCCCATGGCAACGCCGATGTTCGCGGCTTTGAGCGCGGGTGCGTCGTTGACGCCGTCGCCGGTCATGGTGACGATATGATTACGGTTCTGCAATTCACGAACGATGCGGAGCTTGTGCATGGGCGTGACGCGCGCGTATACCTCGGTCATGTCGCAAAGTCCACGTAAATGCTTGTCGTCGATCTCGTCCAGTTCCGCGCCCGTGAGTACGTCGATCTGCTCGTCATCGAGATGCAGTTCTTCGGCGATCGCGCGCGCGGTATCACGATGATCCCCTGTGATCATGATGACCTTGATGCCGGCGCTTTTGCAGTCGGCGATCGCCTGCTTCGCGGATTCACGCGGTGGATCATACATGCCCTGCAGTCCACTGAAGATGCAATCCTGGTAGGAAGCGTCGTCGTAGACCGTGGCATCCTCTTCGAGCTCGCGCCAGCAGCAGGCGATCACGCGGAGCGTCTGAGAGGAAAGTGCGTCCGCTTCCGCGCGCACTGCCGCGGCGTCCATGGGTCGCAGTGCGTCAGCAGTCTGCGTGCGGTTGCACATCACGAGTATCTTTTCAATGGAGCCCTTGACCAGCAGGATTTTCTTCCCGTCTCTGCGTATCGTGATGGCCATGTACTGCAGTTCTGATTCGAACGGACGGATGTTGACGATGGGGTAGCGCGCTGCGAGTTCCTCCACCGCAAACCCGGCTTTCATCGCGCTCGTTATCAGCGCGCCTTCAGTGGGATCTCCGATGAGTGCCACCATGCCCTCGCGTTGGACCAGGCGCGATTCGGTGCAGAGTGCGCCTATCAGCAGCGTACGTCCGAGAGGAGAATCATGATCGATGGAAGAAAGCGGCTTCCCGTTTTGGTGGATGGCGCCGTCGGCGTCGTATCCTGTCCCAGTGACGACGAAGGTCTCACCCCCTGCGATGATGCGTGTGACGGTCATGGCATTTTCCGTCAGCGTCCCCGTTTTGTCAGTGCAGATAATCGTTGTGCTTCCAAGCGTCTCCACCGCGGCGAGTTTCCGGATAATGGCGTTTTTCTTGGCCATGGAATACACACCGATCGATAGTGCGACGGTCACGGAAACCGGCAGCCCTTCCGGAATGGCGGAGACCGCGAGTCCGACGGAAGTGAGGAACATCTGTAGAAGGGAGTTGCCCTGCAGCCAGCCGGCGACAAACAGCACACCAATCGCGATGCCGATCGTGATGCTGAGGTTTTTCCCGAAGCGGGCGAGGCGCAGCTGCAGCGGAGAGATGGTCTCTTCAGCTTCCACGATATTCTTGGTAATCTGGCCCAACTCCGATTGTACCCCCACCGCGATCACGACGCCCTTGCCGCGTCCGCGCTGAACCACGGTACCCGAGTACAGCATATTGCTCCGGTCGCCCAGACTCGCGTCTTCCGCGACGTCGGCCTGCGCCTGTTTGAGCGTATGCATGCTTTCTCCGGTCAGCATCGATTCATCGATCATCAATTCCTGGGAATCGATGAGTCTGATGTCGGCGGGGACTTTCGTGCCGGATTCCACGAAGACGATATCGCCGCACACGAGTTCGGTCGATGGGAGGGTCATCTGCGTGCCGTGCCGCAGGACGCGGGCCGTCGGCGAAGTGAGATCCTTGAGCGCGCGCAGGGCGGCTTCGGCCTTGTTTTCCTGGTAGTAGCCGATGAGGGTGTTGACGACGACAACCACGAAAATGACAATGGAATCGGCGGGATCGGCGAGAATGGCAGTGAGGACGGCCGCGATCAGGAGGATGATGATGATCGGGTTGTTCATCTGCTCGAGGAACAGCATGTACCCCGGTTTGACTTTCTCACGCGGGAGTTCATTGGCACCGTACGCTGCGCGGGATCGATCGACCGCCTCGGCGTTGAGGCCGTCGTCGGAATGACTCCCGAACTCTTGGAGAATGTCGGGGAGGGGAATGCTGTGCCAGAGTTTCATGCGTCATTTTCAGTGTGAGACAATCTCCCTACAAACATGCAGCAAATATCCGGCAGCGCCAAGAACGGAAAAGGGCAGAAGCGCCTGCCTTGGGAACTGTGGCCAACTCAGCTGAATCGCGGGAAAAGCCCGGCGCATTTTGCATTGTCGCATGTGTCCCGGGGCGGTTATATTACGGTGATGGACAGTTCACAAAGCATATGGCAGCTGCTGAAGCAGCTCTCCGAAGGCGGCATGAATCTCGATCAATGCGCGGAGGAGATCGAGGCGGCGCAGCGTCGGCATCTCGAGGTGGGCGACTACGCCCGGCTCGATCTCGCCCGCAGGGAACGTACAGGATTCCCCGAAGTGGTGTATGCGCCGGGCAAGACGCTCGACGAGCTGCATGGGATTCTTGGCTCGTTGCTCGCGCATGACAGGAAGAATATTCTCATGTCGCGGCTCCCGAAGGATTCATTCGATGCACTATCCGAAGGAAAGGTTGAAGCGCGCTACTATGAGCGCTCCTCGACGGCGGTGTTCGCACCGCAGCCTCCGGAAACGCTGATCGGACGCATCGCGCTGGTGACCGCCGGTACATCCGATCTGGCGGTGGCGGAAGAAATTGAAGTTGCCTGCACTTTCGCGGGAAGCAGTGTCGTTCGCTTTGCCGACGTGGGCGTCGCCGGACTCGACCGTCTTCTCGCGGTGCTGCCCGACATTGCGCGGGCGCAGGTCTGCGTTTGCGTTGCGGGCATGGAAGCCGCGCTGCCCTCGGTGCTGGCAGGACTGCTTTCCATTCCCGTCATCGGCGTGCCGACCTCCACCGGCTACGGCGTCAACCAGGGGGGAATCAACGCACTGCTCTCCATGCTTGGCAGCTGCGCACCGGGTGTCCTTGTCGTCAATATCGACAATGGCATCGGCGCTGCTGCGGCGGCGCATCGCATCAATACTCTCATCGCGGCCGGATCCCATGACTGACATCGCCGCCACGTATCAATCCCTGCTCGCCGATATCGCCGCCAGGGGCCAGGAATTTCCACAGCACCTTGTCGCATTCTCGGGAGGAGTGGACAGCAGTCTCGTGGCAAAAGCGGTCTTTGACGTTTTTCCGCAGAACAGCACCTGCGTCATGGCGCTATCTCCTTCCGTCGCAGCAGCGATGCGTGAATCCGCGGTAGCATTAGCCGCGCATATCGGCATTCCCCTGCGCTTCGTGGAAACTTCGGAGCATCTGGACCCGACGTACATCGCCAATGACGGCATGAGCTGCTACGTATGCAAGAGCAGCATCTACGACGCGATGGAAGCGGTGTATGACGATGTCAGCAGTAATACGGAGCATGTCTTGCTGTACAACGGCACCAATGCCGACGACTTTTCCGATCCGACAAGAGTCGGATTGCAGGCGGCGCGTGAGCACATGGTTCAAAGTCCGCTCGCGCGCTTTACGAAGGCAGACGTGCGCATGCTGTCGCGCCATGCAGGCCTCCCGAACTGGGACGCCGCGGCGAGTCCTTGCCTGCGTTCGCGCCTGCACATCGGCGTCCCGGCCACGGCCGCGCATCTGCTTCGCATCGAGGCGGCAGAAGAGGCCGTGCGCCTCGCCTTCCGTCTCACATCGACCGTGAATTTCCGTGTGCGGCATCTTCCCGGCGATACCGCCATGCTGGAAATAGACGCAGCGCTTCTTGACGCAATCGACCTTGGCCAATGCAGCGATGCCCTGACCGCTCTTGGCTTCCGAAGCGTCGAAAAACGCGCATTCCGCTCCGGCAGCGTAAGTGCAGGACATCCCTGACCCGCATTCGCTACACTTTTTCACCACCATCCGATCAGCATGCTGCTCACCGAGCTCCTCGCACAACGAACACTTCTCATACTCGACGGCGCCACCGGTACCGAACTGCTGCGGCAGGAGGTCGACCTCGCTCCGCCGCTGTGGTCGGCGAATGCCATCCTGCGCGCGCCGCATCTTGTGCGAAACATCCATTATCATTATCTGAACGCGGGGGCGGACATCATCACCACGAACACCTTCCGCAGCAATCTCCGTGCGCTGCGCAAGGCAGGGATGGAAGACCGTTGGGAGGAAGTGAATCTTCGCGCTGTAGAATTTGCCTTCGAGGCACGTGAACGCTTTCGTCCCGCCCGTCCCGTGCTCATCGCCGGTGGACTGGCCCCGGTGGAGGACTGCTACCGTCCCGAGGACGTTCCTCCCGACGCTGAACTGCGTGAGGAGCACAGTCGTCAGGCCGCGCTGCTTGCGATGCTCGGGGTGGATTTTCTCCTGGCTGAAACGATGATGACCGCGCGCGAAGCACGGGCCGTCGCCGAAGCCTGCGCCGCGACGGGGAAGGAGTTTGCCGTGAGCTTCGTCACCGACGCCACCGGAGTGCTGCTTTCCGGCGAACCTTTATCTGAGGCCGTCGAAGCCGTCGTGCCGCATGGTCCCACCGCGCTTCTAGTCAACTGCGTGGCCGCCGGCGACATGCATCCGGCATTCCACGCATTGCGCGCGATCTCTCCCGTTCCCTGCGGTTGCTATGCGAATACAGGACACCCGGGTCCGCTGGGAGAGGACGCCATCCGCCGGGACGTCGACGTCGAAGGGTTCGTGCGAGCATCACGCGCGTGGGTCGACGAAGGCGCCCGCATCATCGGAGGGTGCTGTGGGACGACGCCTGATCATATCGAGGCACTGGTACGTCAGTATCTGCCCGAGACGCTCGATTTCCAGAAGGCCGAAATCGAGGCATGGTTCGAAGAACGCTACCGTCAGCAGCCATCGACACCTCCTCCATCATCCTCAACAGACGAGCGCCGCTCATGACAATCCGCCCCTGCATTTTTCCAAAGAGCCTTTCAACAGGTCCGTCCACGGTGCTGTCTGCCGTACTTTTTCTTCTGCCGCTGCTTTCACTGTGCGTATATGCCCAGACGGGCGACACTCCCGCCGGTATCTCGCAGCCGCAGGTGCGCGAGACGCAGCTACGCGAGACGCAGCTGCGCACTCTCGAGCCGCAGACGCCGCGTGAATGGATTTTCAGTATCGAAGGCAGCGCGACGAAACTGCTCGACGATTTTTCGGATACACGCTTTTCGAACGGCGGGGCGCTGACGCTGCGCCGGTATGTCCGGAACCTTGGTCCGGGCAACGGTACGCTCTACGGCATGGTGGGACTCGGGTTCTACGACCTGCAATGGAAGACCGACGGACAGATGATCTCGGTTTTCGATACTTCGCAAATCCGTATCAACGAAGTGTATCGCAGTTTCGCCATGCCGATTACGCTCGAAGCATTGTGGCGGACGCGCGTGGGTTCGGAAGCGGAACTGTTTCTCGGAGGCGGGCTCGAATTCACCTATTTCTCGCCCATGAATTCCAATGGCGACGCGTTGCCGAAGCCCCAGGAAAAGTACGGGAAGTGGACCGTGGGCATCCCGCTGACCGCGATGCTCGATTACATGCTCACCGATCATTTCTCCATCACCCTACAGGCCACGCTGCACCCGCTGTTCACCGATTACCTCGACGGACTGCGGGCCGGCGACTGGGCGGATGTCTATCTCACCACCGGAATCGGGATCACGTACTCCTTCCCGGAACCCGACGGCGATCGTGACTACGACGGTCTGTCGAATCGCGAGGAGCGCAATCTCTACAAAAGCGATCCGGATAATCCGGATACCGACGGCGACGGACTGCGCGACGGAGAAGAACTTGCGATCGGCACATCGCCGCTATTTGCCGACACCGACAACGACGGCTTGAGCGACGGGGAGGAAGTGCGGCACTGGGGCACCGATCCGCTGCGCAAGGACAGCGACAGCGACGGTCTCGCCGACCTCGAGGAAACCGTGACCGGTACGAATCCCCTGCGCGCGGATACGGATAACGACGGTCTGAACGACAGCGTCGAGTACGCGCATGGCACCGATCCCCTGCGCCTCGACACTGACGGCGACGGCCTGCCCGACGGACTGGAGACCGTTTCGAGCCCGCTCCTGCGCGACACCGACGGCGACGGCCTCGACGACGGCATGGAAACCGCCTACGGTCTGCGCTCGTACGACAGCGATTTCGACGTGGACGGGCTGTTGGACGAGATGGAGGTGCGTATTGGCACCGATCCGCGCAAGCCCGATACCGACAACGACGGCGCGACGGATTACAGTGAATATTTCGGCCTGATGACTGATCCCCGCAATCCGGACACCGACGGCGACGGCATACCCGACGGCACCGATCCCACGCCGCTGCCGCGCAGCAACTACAATCCCGTGCAGCGCCTCTCGTGGGTATTCATGGAAATATTCAAACGGGGGAATGCGGTTGATGAGACGTCCAAGGCATTTATCCAGATGCTGCATCTGATTCGCAGCGCTCCGCGACAGCATATATATGAACTTGAGATCCAGGTGTTCGGCAAGGACATGACCGAGGCGCGGGCGCGGCGCAGCGAACTCGAACCCTTCCTGCGCAAGCTCACCACGGGTTGGGACATTCCGATCATCACCGTGTACGAGACGGTGGAAAAAACCTACAACGACGCGCGGCTCCGTTACATCTGGAACTCCGGCCTCGGGCGATAATGGAAAAATGAAATGATGGGAATAGGGTTTTCAGGAGGAATGGGGCACGGCAAATTTGATGATGACCAGCGTGACATCGTCCTTGCGTTCGCAGGCGCCTGACCATACGCTGACGCATTCGAGCAGCGCGTTCTTGATTTGCACGGCGGTGCCGTTGGCATTTTCACGCACGCAGCGTATCACACCTTCCATGCCGAACTGCTCACCTGCTTCGTTTTCTGCCTCCGTCACGCCATCCGAAATCAGGACAAAGATGTCGCCGCCGCGCACAAAGATTCTTTCCTCCTCCAGCTGTTCGGCGAAGGCATGGCGGTCGAGCCCAATGGCGAGTCCCTGCGGCTGATGCAGCGATACCTCGCGTGAGAGCGCGTTGTAGTGCAGCAGCGGCAGATGCCCTGCACGCAGGAACGTGACTTCGTTGCGCAGCAGTTCCACGCGCAGTGCGGCCACGGTCACGAAGCTGCGCTTCTCGATGTGGTCGAAGATCTGCGTGTTGAGGCGGACGAACAATTCCCACAACGTCGGCTGATACGATTCGATCGTCTTGAGTATGCCCTGGATGCGCGCGAGGTACATCGCTGCCGAGGTGCCCTTGCCCGAGACATCCCCGATCACGAACGTGGTCGAGTCGTGTCGCGGCAGGAACTCATAAAAATCGCCTCCCACCTCGTATGCGGGAAGGGATTCCGCCGCGATGTCGATGCCCGGCAGGTCGGGGATCGCCTCCGGCAAAGCGCTCAGTTGTATCTGCCGTGCGATTTCCAATTCCTTGCGCATGCGCTCCTTGTCCCGCGCGCCCTCGTAGAAGCGCATCGTCATCAGGGCGTCGCCGATATTGATCGCGAGATTGTCGAGCAATTCCACATCTTCCCGCGTGAAATTGGTCTCGGCCTGCTTCTCTCCGAGAAGGATGAGCGCGTCGACGCGGGAATTGGTGGAAACAGCGGTGATGAATTCCACGCCCGTTGCGGCGAAGCGGTCCTTGAGCGTAAGGTTGTCAATCGGCTGCGAAGGCCCCCGGCTGAAAAGCGAGTCGAAGGACTGCAGCGTCGCTTCGTCGAACTGCAGCAATGCCGCATCTACATGCAGGCTGTTGGCCGCGAGGGGAACATATCCCTGTCCGTTGCGCATGGCGAACACCGCACCCTTCAGATACATCAGCTTCACAAGATCATTGACTACCGCCTGCGCGAGCAGAGTGGTATCGGCGTAACTGTGCGAGAGCTTGCTGAACGTGGTCAACGCGCGCTTGTAATCGTAGGACCCTCGAAAAAATCTGTTGTCGAGGATTTTTCTTCCCTTGCGATGCAGCCACCAGAGCATGGTGATGATCAACACGCCGAAAGTGAGGAAGAGCCGTTTTTCGAAAACCATCCGCTGCTCCTCCGAGAGGGTCTGCAGACGGATAATCTCCACATGTTCACCCGTGATGTGCACGACAGGAAGGTTCAGATCCTGCGCAGGCAACAGGTAAAGGAGAATGAAGAACACGGCAACACTCGCAACCGACACCGCGACGGTGAGTATGGAATAGACCGATCCGCGGCGCACAACCACGTACAGATCAAATATGCGGTAGCGGACGATCGTGGCGAAGAAAAGTGCCGGGGATGCGAGTCCCAGCAGAAACACCGCCTGCCACGAGGTGTAATGCGTCATGGCCAACGAACCGAGAATGAAGGCGAGGCCGATAATGATGGCGAGGCGCGGCAGGGGCAGACGTTCGCGGTATTCCACGCTTTCATAGAGCCGGTAGCGTCGCTGGAGCAGCACCTGCACGGTGAGGATCGTCAGCGCAGTGAAGCCGAAGAGCAGCAGAGCTTTCGGGATTCCCTTGAGCGAGAGGATGTTCACCAGCAGTACCGATATGAAAATCACGCTGAGGGGCATGGCGTACATCATCGTGATTTCGACAGGCCGTACCGGTTTGACAAAGCGCTGTGCCGGGAAATGCAGCATGAGATGCATGAAGGCGCCGATGCTGATTGCCCAGCTGAGGGGTGAGAGATAGAACCCGATGGACGTAAACGCATCGGGGTAGAACCAATAGGAAAAACTCTGCGATATCAGGAGCGCGAAGCCGATGCTCAGGTGGGACCAGCCATAGAGCCGGGCTTCCGGCTGCTTCGTGCGCCGGAGGAAAACCCATGTGCCGATGCCGATAAACGCGATTCCGATGAGAATATGCGCAAGATAGAACAGCGGTAAGCCGAACACCGCAGGGTAAAGCGTGACAACCAGCTTCTGTTCACCGCGGATGATGCTATAAACCAGCGGCGTGCCCCCGCGGCTTCGGAGCAGGTAGTCGTTGGCGTCGAACTTATCGTGCACCGGCGTGCCGTTGATGGCCGTGATCACATCGCCGACGCGCAGTCCCGCGCGGTCGGAAACGCCGCCGGGCTGCACCTCGATGATGGTCACCTTGCCGTCGATGTCGGTGTACCAGTTCTCATCGGTAACAATGGACGCGAAGCGGACGATCCAGATCGAGCCGAACACAAGCACGGCCGCGAGACTGAAGAGATAGATCGCGCGTGTCCACTGCAGGTTGGAATTGAAAAATGGAAGTCCGGTCATCGGGTCGTCGCTGCTTTGATATTCCGAAGTATACAGAAACCTGTGGTCTTTGTTGCACTATCTCTGGTCACGGATTTTGTCGAGATATTCTTGTTCAACGCGCAGCAGGGTGGTGCGCGCATTTTTATAGCGGCTGCGGTCACGGATGGCCATCGCGGCGTCGAACGCCTCGAGCGCCTCCTTGAAATTCTGCTGATACTGCAGGGCAAGTCCGAGGTCGTACCAGAGAATGTCGGCATCGTCACGCCCCTCTGATTCAGAGGCGAGGCGGCGAAGCAGATCGGCAGCGCGATTCCAGCGGCCCTCCTCGGCGAACGCTATCGCGGTTTCGATCGCGGGAAAAGCATCATCGACGAGAAACGTCACGACCTCCCGGTCATACACGGGGTGCGAGGCGTTCTTGATGGCGGAGGCAATCTGCGTCGCGAGATCGTCGCTGAACACGTCCTCCTCAAACGGAGGGGGTGCGGCATCGGGAGTGTGCGTTTCATGCGTGGCAGAGACGGAGAGTGTGTCGTCGAAAAGAAGGATTTCCTTCCGCAGATCAACCAGGATGACGCGGCACACTGCCTCGGCGCGACCTTGCCGCACTATCTTTTCGCCTCCCGGATTGCGCGTGCTCCGTATTGCCGCAGTGGTGACTTCCTCCGCCAGCCGGCTATGCACGATCTGGCATGCGAGCAGAACTCCCGCATCGGTTCGCGCGGACCACCAGCGCAGGGCGCGACGCGACACACTTCCCTCGCTTGCGAGAAAGGGCGGCATGTCGGGATGCATGCCCCCGTGGCGGAGCTGCACTGTTTCGTCCGAGAGCAGCACTGGGAGGATGCTATCGAGCCGGGCGGCGATCGCTTCTGAAAGCGGGTGCGCATCGGCCGTGCCGACAGGCGGCAGGAGGGCCTTGTCAGTGAGATGAATGTCGATCTGGGCGGGACGGGTGATGGGCACGATGATGCTGCGTGTACC
>JACZJN010000196.1 GCA_014860565.1 Bacteroidota bacterium | reverse complement strand
CTCTACGCTCTCCTCGACCCCCTTCCCTTCGGCAATTTCCCTCTGCGTCTGGTACAGGGCCGCCTCCAGTTCACAGACACGAAGCCGATTGTAGGTCTCCATATCCATCACCACATAGCGATCTTTTCCGCGCACCGAAATGATCGCCTCCTCCTGCTCCTTCAGTGCCGAATCGATGGATGCGACACCTCTGGTTTTGAGCTCGTTGGCCGAAATCGTCTTCACGACAGTACTCCTTTCAGTATCATCAACAATACGACAAACAATACCCTTGAGGATTCGTACAGTCAAGAGTCGTTTACCAGCAGCGCCTTGCAGTTTTCTCCCCTATTTTTTTCCTGCCTCCTGCCTCTGCCTCTGCCTCCTGCCTCCTGCCTTTCCTCCCCGCATCGCCATTTCCCTTTCAACTCTGCCCTTCTGTTTCATATCTTTATGGGATGTATGTTCCGCTGACAATGTCATGCCATGAATGAAATGAGAAAAAAAACCATCCTGAGCGGGATGCGTCCCACCGGCAAGCTGCACCTCGGCCACTGGACCGGTGCGCTCGAGAACTGGGTCGCCCTGCAGGAGTCGTATAACAACTATCACCTCGTGGCCGATTACCATGCGCTGACGACCAACCTCGATACCAGCAACCTGTACCAGAACACCATCGACATGGTGATCGACTGGCTGGCCGGCGGCATCGATCCGGAAAAAAGCCCGGTGTTCCGACAGTCGCAGGTAAAGGAGCACACCGAGCTGCACCTGATTTTTTCGATGCTGATCACCAAAAGCCGTCTCGAACGCAATCCCTCGATCAAGGATCAGGTGCGTGATCTCGAGATCGAAAACATCGTGTACGGACATCTCGGCTATCCGGTGCTGCAGGCGGCGGATATCCTCCTGTACCGGGGTGAACTGGTTCCCGTGGGCGAGGACCAACTCTCTCACGTGGAGATCACGCGCGAGATCGCGCGCCGCTTCAACAGTACGTGGGGAGACGTATTTCCCGAACCCGAACCCAGGGTCACGAAGTTCGCGCGTCTGCCCGGACTCGACGGCAAGGACCGTAAAATGTCCAAGTCGATGAACAACACCATCCTGCTTTCCGACGATCCCACGACGGTCGATCAGAAATTGCGGAAAGCGCCGACCGATGTGCTGAAGGTGCGCCGCAACGATCCGGGGCGTCCCGATGTCTGCCTGGTGTACACGTATCACGAGAAATTCAATCCGGGCGAGACCGCGGAAATCCGCCAGGGCTGCGAATCCGGCGAACTCGGCTGCGTCGACTGCAAGAAACGCTGCGGCGCGCGCATCAGCGAGTTTCTTGCCCCGCATATCGAGGGGCGCAGGCGGTACGAAGAAAATCCGTCACTGGTGGAAGACATCCTCCGCGATGGCGAAAAACGCGCCCGTGTTGTCGCCCGAGAAACCATGGCCGCCGTGCATGATGCAATGAAGCTGGGCTGAGCGTGGCGACATTCAAAATACGAATACCGGATTTCGAGGGTCCGCTCGACCTGCTTCTGTTCTTCATCCGCCGCGATGAACTCGATGTGTACAACATTCCCATCGCCTACATCACGCAGGAATTCCTCAGCTACATCCGCGTGATGCAGATGCTCGACCTCGAGCTTGCGGGCGAGTTCATCGTGATGGCCGCGACGCTGATGCACATCAAGGTGCGCATGCTGCTTCCGCAGGTGGCGAGCGAAGAGGGCGAGGAGGAGTTCGATCCCCGCGCCGAACTGACGCAGCGCCTGCTCGAGTACAAGCGCTACAAGGAATCGGCCGAGGAACTGCAGAAGCTCGAACTCGAGCAGCGAGAGCGCTACTATCGCGGCCTGTTCAAATACGATGTGAAGAAAACCCCGGTGGCGAACGACGAGGATATCCTCGAAGACGTCACCATGTATCAGCTCATCAAGGCCTTCCAGCGGGCCATGATGAACATCCCGAAGAAAACCGTGCACGAAGTGCGCGCCATTCCCTGGAGCATCGAGGAACAGGGCGGCTGGCTGATGAATCGCTTCGACGGAAGGCCGAAATACAACTTCCTCGAAATCATGCGCGAGATGAAGGAGAAAGTGCAGGTCGTCGTGACGTTCGTCGCCCTGCTCGAACTCATCCGCGCGCATCGCATCCGCGTCGAGATCTTCGGACAGTTCAACGACTTCGAAATTATCAGAAATGAAACGGTGGACGACGAGGTCCCCATAGAAAGCAATGAAGAAGAAAAAGAAGAAAATGAAGCCCCAGCGGCCTGACCACGCATCCGGGATCGCCTCCACTGAAATTGCGGAAAACGTGACTGACCCGCAGACCGAACCGGCCACGGAGATCGCCGTGGAGACGGAAAACCAACCGGCCGCGGAGATCGTCGCGGATGCGGAAGTCGAGCAGGCTGCGGAGATTGTCGCGGACGCGGAAGCCGAGTTGGTTGCAGAGAACGAAGCCGAAGCGGAGGAAGCCGATGCTGCCGATAGCGACGGCGAGGACGAGAGCGATGAAGAAGAAGACCCGGATTTCCGTGGAATTCTTGAGGCACTGATTTTCGCATCCGACGAGCCACTCACGTTCAAACAGATCAAGGAGCTGCTTGCACCGAATGAGGTGGGTGGCGAAGAGACTACGGAGGAGGAAACCGCTCCTACGCGCGGACGCCGGAAGAAATCACGACGGCTGACCATCACCCGCGTCAAGCGGGCGATCGACTGGCTCAACGATGCGTATGCCGACACGGGACGCTCGTTCCGCATCATCGAGGTCTCGGGCGGATTCGCTTTCCAGACAACTGGCGACTTCGGTGCGTGGGTGGGACGGCTGTTCGCGGAACGCTCGCGCCGTCGCCTCACGCAAAGCGCGCTCGAAACGTTGTCGATCATCGCCTTCCGCCAGCCCATCAGTAAGCCCGCCGTCGAAGGAATTCGCGGCGTCAATGCGGATCACGTGGTGAAATCCCTGCTCGAACGCAACCTGATTTCCATCGTTGGACGGGAGGACAGTCCGGGGCGTCCGCTGCTGTACGGCACCACAAAAACCTTTCTCAAGCATTTCGGCCTGAGCAGCATCAACGACCTCCCGAAACCCCGGGAGATCAAGGACCTGCTCTCATCCGAGGATGAACTCGCCAGCAATCCGATCGATGAGATGGATCCGGAAAAAGCCGCCGCGCTCACTCGCGTTTCCTCGCAGGAACTCGAACGCCTCTTCGACAACGCGCGGCTGCGCGAAAAGGAACGCGCGGATGACGAGGAAGAATCGCTTCCCGCCGAAGAAGAACTTTCAGCACCGGTGCTGCATGTGCAGTTCGATCCCGCGCCCGAAGAAGAAGCCGGGATGCAGGAAGAAGCCGGGATGCAGGAAGAAGCCGCGATGCAGGAAGAGATTGATGACGAAATGGCATTCGAGACAGATGATACCGATGAAAACGAGGTGGAAGAAGACCTTCCGGCGGAGCAGAATCCGTTTGACGACGAACGACCCGATGATGAGGAGATGATCTGATGGCAGGCAATACACGCGCCCCCCGTGGCGGTCCTAAAAAATCTTCCAGCGGAGGACCCCGCGGCAGCGGCGGTCCGAAACGTTCTTCCGGCGCGGCACCCCGCGGCAGCGGCGGTCCGAAACGCTCTTCCGGCGCGGCATCGCATGGTGGTCCGCCCAGACATTCTTCCGGCGCGGCACCGCATGGTGGTCCGCCCAGACGTTCCTCCGGCGCGGCTCCCCGCGGCAGCGGCGGTCCGAAACGTTCTTCCGGCGCGGCTCCGCATGGTGGTCCGCCCAGACGTTCTTCCGGCGCGGCACCCCGCGGCACCGGCGGTCCGAAACGTTCTTCCGGCGCGGCATCGCATGGTGGTCCGCCCAGGCGTCCTTCCGGCGCGGCTCCGCATGGCGGTCCGCCCAGGCGTTCCTCCGGCGCGGCACCGCATGGTGGTCCGCCCAGACGTTCTTCCGGCGCGGCTCCGCACGGTGGTCCACCCAGACGTTCTTCCGGCGCGGCTCCGCACGGTGGTCCGCCCAGACGTTCTTCCGGCGCGGCTCCGCACGGTGGTCCGCCCAGACGTTCTTCCGGCGCGGCTCCGCACGGTGGTCCGCCCAGGCGTTCTTCCGGCGCGGCTCCGCACGGTGGTCCGCCCAGGCGTTCTTCCGGCGCGGCTCCGCACGGTGGTCCGCCCAGACGTTCCTCCGGCGGCGATGCACGGAGCGACGCGCCGCAGCGCGGTTCCGGTCCGGGGCCACGCGACAGCGGCGCAAAGCGACAGTCGCCGCAGGGGGGACACGGCATCAAGCGCAAGTCGACCGAGCAGGCGCACACCCGTCTCCAGCGCAATACCGGGAAGAACAAGCCGCGGCGCCAGACAGCTGCGATCCGTGAAGTCGAGAAGGAGATGCGTCTGAACAAGTTCCTCGCCGAAGCCGGAGTCGCAGCGCGGCGCAAGGCCGACGGGCTGATCGAATCAGGTGTCGTGCGCGTGAATGGAAAGATCGTCACGGAACTCGGCATGAAGGTGCACCCCGATCGCGATGAGATCAGTGTACGCGGCACGCCGGTGTATATCCAATCGCAGCTGTATTACATCCTGCTGAACAAGCCAAAGGATTGCATCACGACAACAGACGATGACATGGGTCGTCGCACCGTGATGGATCTGATTCCGGCTGAGCATCATGTGTATCCCGTCGGACGCCTTGATCGCAACACGACGGGCGCACTGCTGCTGACGAACGACGGAGACCTTGCCAACAAGCTGATGCATCCACGATTCAACGCCCCGAAAAACTACATCATCGAGGTGGCGACAAAAGTGAAGCCGCAGGATCTCCAGGCATTGCGCAGAGGGATTAAGCTCGAAGACGGGATGACCGCGCCCTGTGACGCGGAGATCCTCAACAGTCCGCAAAACACCATCGTCGGCCTGACCATCCATGAAGGACGCAACCGCCAGGTGCGCCGGATGTTCGAGACCCTCGGGTACGACGTGCGTAAACTCGACCGCATCAGCTATGCTGGTCTCTCGCTTACGAGGCTCAAACGCGGTGCCTGGCGGTATCTCGAGGAAAGCGAAGTGCGCGCGCTGAAGAATCTGTCACGCGGAAAAAGCTGACAGCGCAACCCGCAACCCGTTCGAGGATTTCCATGCTATCACTCGTACGCTACGAACTCGCGAAGACGTACCGCAAGCTCCGCACCTACATCGGCTTCGGCCTGATCTCCGTGCTCATTCCCCTGGCGTACTGGGGCTTCTCCGTCGCAGGCGATGATATGGTCCGAGGCATGAGCGGCGGACTGCAGCAGAATTTCCTTTTCGTAGGTTCACTATTCAACGGGTGGTTCGTCTCCAACATGGTGATGATCGCACTCTTTGTGCACGTCCCTTTTCTCATTCTGCTCGTGGCCGGCGACGTCTTCGCCGGCGAGGCCACCAGCGGCACCTATCGCATTCTCCTGACGCGGCCCCCGTCCCGCACCCGCATATTTACCGCGAAAGCCATCAGCGCCGTGATCTACACCTATTCGCTGGTGTTTTTTCTTGGACTCTTCAGCATCGCACTCGGGTTGCTGCTCTTCGGCCATGGAGATATGTTCATCGTGCGCGACGACGGCATCGCCATCATCGCACGCGGCGAGCTCTGGTGGCGTTTCCTGTTTTCCTACCTGCTCGCGGGCTGGGCCATGTGCGTGGTCGCCTCACTGGGCATACTCTTCAGCTCCTTCGTGGAAAATGCCATCGGACCGATCGTCGGCTCATTTGCCGTCATCATCCTGTTTTTCATTCTCGGCAATCTGCCCTTCGAATTCTTCGAAAGCATCCGGCCCTTTCTCTTCACTACCTACACCGACGTGTGGCGGAAGGCCTTCAGCGATCCTCTCGACTTCTCCGCGATCGGCAGGGACGTCCTGATTCTCGGCGGCTTCCTTCTGCTCTTCCTCGGCATTGCATGGACCATATTCCGCAGAAAGGACATTCTCTCCTGATGCGCCCGCATCTCCGCTGAAGCTATGGAGCGGCCTCCCGCAGGAGGAAACTCATTCAGATGATGCGGAAGAATCGGCTGTTATTTCCGCGCGGACTTCCGTACTTTTTTTCAAAACAGGCAGCATCGCCCATGTCCCGAATAATTCTTCCCCTCCTGATATCCCTGCTCATGCTACCCGCATTCGGGCACGCCCAGCAGGACGCCGGCGCGATTCTCGACGCGGTCAAGGCGCAGTATGACAAGGTGAACGACTACAAAGTGCGCATCAACGCCGTCATCAAGATGAAAGGACTGAGCGTGCCCCCGATGGATGCGACGATGTATTTCAAGAAGCCCGACAAGATTCAGGTGGAAAGTGACGGCTTTGCGATGCTGCCGCGCGATGCGGTGGGATTCCACCCCGCCATGTTCAACAAGGATGAATACGATCTGGTGGTGCAGGGAACCGAGCGCGTGCAGAATATCGAGTGCACGAAGGTCAAGCTGCTCGCGCGCTCCGACACCCTCCGCCTGCAGCGCGCCATGATCTACGTCGATACGAAGCGCGCGATCATCCTGCGCATGGATTTCGATCCGGGCACGGGCGCTTCCGCTACGGCCGACTTCTCCTATGGCCTGGTCGACAACAAGTACTTCCTGCCGTCACGCATCGACATCGAGATGGATTCCCCCATGCGCTGGCAGCGGCCGGGTCAGAAAGTGAAGCCCGATGACAATGCGGGCGATGGGAAAGCACGGATCAGCATGAAATACATCGGATACGTTGTCAACAAGGGCATACCCGATTCCGTGTTCGAGAACAAGGCACCGACGTCACCGCGTCGTGATAAAAAATGAACAACCTGCTGCAAACAGAAATCGAAACACCCATGCGCCTATTCCTGACTCTTTTTGCACTCCTCATCTTTGTATCTCCGCTCTCCGCTGAGTCGGCACTGATCGATGTGGCGCATTACCGGGCGGAGGTGCGTTTCGATCTTGCAGCGCGCACCGTCACCGGCGACGCAACGCTCACCATACGAAACGCCGCACGCGGCGATCTGTCGGAGATTCCGCTCGATCTCGTGGGGATGAACATCGCGTCCGTCGAGGTATCCGGCCAGATCGCGACATACCGGTATGACGATGCCCTGCTTACGATCGAACTCCCGGCGGTCCTCCCCGCGGGCGATACTACGGAAATCCGGATCCGGTATTCCGGTTCGCCCGGCGACGAAGGCGGCAATTTCCCCTGGGGCGGCTGCCACTGGGGCAGCGTGACGTATTTCATGGGGGTGGGATTCACTGACCTCAACGTGTCAATGATGCGACGCTGGTTGCCGTCAAACGACATTCCATCGGACAAGGCGACCTTCGACGTGTCCTTCGTCGTGCCCGACGGACCCACCGTCGCAGGAAGCGGCATTCTTGCGGAGCATGCATCTTCGAACGGCGAGAGCAGCTGGCGCTGGGTGGAAGACCATCCCACGGCAACATACCTGTTCACCTATGCGATCAGCGACTACGCGATCGTGGAGGATGAGTGGAATGGCATTCCGATGCAGTACTACGTTCCCCGTGCAGACTCCCTGCGGGCGGTGCAGTACTTCTCCACCGTCGGCGGCATGATGGACGTGTTCACCCAGCGTTTCGGGGCATATCCCTTCGACAAGGTCGGCTACTGCATCACTCCCATCGGTTCGATGGAGCATCAGACCATGATCAGCTACGCCGCGCAGTTGTTCACCGGACTCTCCGAAGCCGGCACGACCGCGGCGCATGAACTTTCACATATGTGGTGGGGCGATTGGGTCACCTGCACCGATTTCCGCGATGCGTGGCTCAACGAGGGTTTCGCGGTGTTCAGTGAAATGCTGTACGCCGAGCACCTCGGCGGCCGGGCGGCGTATATCGAGTCCGTGCGCAGTACCGGGCAGACGTACCGGATCTCCGACACGCGGAACGAAGGTATTTTCCCGCTCTTCGATTTCCCGCGCGCGGCGCCGTCGTCGAACTATCCGTCGACGATCTATCACAAGGGTGGCGCGGTGATGGCCATGCTGCGCGACGTGATGGGAGACACTGCGTTTTTTGACGGACTCCGCGCGTATGGACAGCGCCACGCGTACGGCAATGCTACCACGATGGAATTCCGACAGGACATGGAAGACTCCCACGGCAGCGATCTCGGCTGGTTTTTTGACGAGTGGGTGATCGCGGCCGGCTGGCCGGAGTATACCGTTCAGCGCGTACTCGACGACAGCAGTACTCCGCTGCGCGTCCGCATTCAGCAGACGCAGGACCAGGCGAAATATCCGCTGTTTCAAATGCCCATGGACCTCATTATCATCCGCAACGCCGGCGACACGTTGTGGAAGCGCATCGACAGCAAGGCGGAGGAAATGCAGGAATTCAGTTTCCCCGAGGTTACAGCACCAGAAGTGAAGAATGTCGTGCTCGATCCCTGGAACATCGTGCTGAAACGTATTTCCTACCGCACGGTCGGCGTGGAGGATGTTCCTGCTGCCCTTCCGCAGGTCGTCCTGACCGACCTTTATCCCCACCCCTATTCGCCCCAGCGCGACGGAGCCCTTGCCGTTCGCATCGACATCCGACGCGACACCCGCGTGACGCTGTGCGTGCATGATCTCCTCGGACGCCGGGTCGCGACGCTGCATGAAGGTGATCTTCCTGCCGGGACGCATACACTGCATCTCAATGGCGCCTCCCTCGCCCCCGGGGTTTACATGCTTCTGCTCAACAGCGACGCAGGCACACAGTCACGTCAGCTGATCGTCGACTAGCGTACAATCAATCGCTGCGTCTTCGTCGATCCGTTCCGGAGCCGCGTCTGGACCAGGTACACGCCCGGGAAAAGATGTTCGATGCGGAGGGGCAGCAGAGTCCTTCCTGCCTCGACCGTGAACTGCCGTTGGGGAAGCGCTTCTCGGCCAAGCAAATCAACCACGCGCAGCGTTACTTCTTCGGCTTGCGGTGATTGCATGAGGAGATACACAGACCCTACGGCGGGAGACACCGGCTGTGGGAAGAGCGACATTTCAAGCGGCCGCATTCGTTCACTGCGATCGACCATGACCGGAGGGAAGATTTTCCGCGAACCATCGAACTCCTGCGCGGTAAGGCGGTACCATGCAGAGCCGCCGTCACGCCACTGCCCCGCTGCAACTCTGCCCGGATCCGCATCGTTGTCCTCGAACGCGTACGCAAGATTCCCTTCCCCGCCACGCGCTGAAATACTGCCTGCGAGCGACCATGGACCTGATTCCGTGCCGCCACGCTCAACCAGATACTGCTGAATGTTCTCTTCCATTGCGACGACCCATTCGATCGATGCCCCGGTCTGCGTGGGACGTGCATGAAGGGAGACCAGGTCGACGGGAACCGGTCGGTCGCGAAATGCGGCGATGCCGTTGTTCGACATCAACGTGAACAGTATCACCCGCGTCCCAGCTCCATCGGGCAGCTGCTGGGGAGTGTACTCTTTCATTTTAATATCCACATCAGAAATATAGTTCGGCTGGCCGATGGACCATTGCGGCGCATCGCCCAGTTGCGGGGTCGTGCCCCAGATCGGGAAAAATGCACCCCACGTCGTGATGTCGATCAGACGCGCGGTGGTATTGTCGTTCCTGACAGTGACGCTTGTCCCGCCGGTCGGAACGCCATCACCAACCGCGAGAAAGCTTCGTCCCCACTGCGGCGCATGAAGAAATTCCATCGCACCGCTGGGGCCGAAGAGGCTCGCGGGATTACTCACTGTCATGATATCCGGGGAAGCGGGAGTGATGTACTGGGGGAGGGCCGCGCTGGTGAGTTGCCGCTCGCGCACCTTGAAGAGACTCTCGCCATGCCTCCGGAGCCAGATCCATCGCTGCAGGGTGTCGCCTGAGAAAGAGAGAAGCTCCGGTGCGATTCCGTGTGCTGCTGCTGCCGGAGGCAGGTCAATCTGGAGGCCGAGTCGAAACGAGAGCCGGCCGCCCCCCATCACGTCGCGGACCGGGCGCAGCAGGGAATCGCGCTGATCCGACACAAGGACAGCGACACATCCGCGCGGTGTGCCCGAGTACTGCACGGTTCCGCCCGAGATATAAATGCGGGTGCTGTCCACGAGAACGGGAGGTCCTCCCAACGGTGGCTGGTACCAGCCACGTTTGCCCTTCACCGCGAACGCATCCCCCCATCGGGCGTATGGAAGTTCACTCGAGGAGATGTTCCCTATCGCCGTATGTGCGGTATTGCAGGTCGCGTAGATGAGTTCCGGCGTTGACGTCGGTGTATTCCATCGCCATACGCGGAGGGGGCCCTGTTGGAGGTACATCGGGTCGCATCCGCCCAAGGGAAGGGAGATGCAGATCCCCCAGATCGGATCCACAAGATTGCATGCATATATGCGGCCTTCATCATCCACATCGATGCCGTAGAGGCCGAACCAGTTTTCTCCGAATCCCAGGTTATGGTTGTTTGCTGTGATGAATGTATCGACCGGTACGGGGAGTTCCCCGCCCTGGCCGCGTCGCGCGAAGTGGGCCGAGCGTCCCATGTCCGTGCGCAGCTGCCCTGTTTCCGCATCGAGAATCATGATGGCGGGAGCGCTCCACAGGCCTCCCGCCGCCGGATGCGGTGAGACGACGTAGACCACATCGCGCAGTTCGTCGTACGCCAGGCGTGTATAGGAAAGGGAATCGTTCATCCACGCCAGAGGATGCTGCGGCTGGGCCCCCGGGGGCGTGAGCCTCCAGAGTTCTACCCAGTCGATATTCCCCTGTGCGATCGATGACGCGCTTGAGAGAGCAAACAGGAATGCAATGATGGAGCTGACTCGTAAAGCTGGTGACATATGCGCCTCCATTGTGTCGGGTGTTGGTGAAAGGAACCCCCGCGCACCCGTTTGTGACACCTACCGCGCAATTTGTTTTCCGACGTTGCTGAACTCCTGTAACATTCCCCAGGGCGGGGTGTCTCTTTTCGTATGCCGGCAAGAGCGGCGAATTCCACGAATAATGCTTTGGGCGATTCCGCCTTGATTCATCTTGCTGATTTCGGTATGTTTTATGATCAGGTCAAAAACGACACACACGACGCTGATACCAGATTTCGCTAAGAGATTCTTCATCATATTTCACCAGTACGGAGAGCTGTCCATGAGGAAAATTCTACTGACTACTGGCTGCATGCTCGCACTTCTGATCGGAATGCTGCCTGCGCAGATGAGCGCACAGGGCAACATCGACTGGGAAGAGCTGTGGCGCAACGTCCCACCTCCCCCGACAAATCCGAATCACCCCAACGCATGGATGATTCCGAGCAAGTCCTTCACCGGTCTTGCGTATGATAAATTCCGGGATGTGGTTTACATCGTCAACCCGCACACCACCGTGTCCGGCCCGACCTTCTGGCAGACGCCGCGCATCTATGCCTGGAATGCAAGCAACGGTCAGCCGGCATTGCAGATGGGACGCTCCGCGGACGCCGTCGCCCGAGGGCTTGGTGGCGAGCTGCCGGTGCCGATTGACACCATCACGCCGACGACACTCAACCGCGGGTATTCGCAGAACACATACAGCCTATACAAAATCGATCTCGATGACGAAGGCCGTATTTTTGCGTGCAACCTCGTGGTTCCGGTCTGGGGTATCTGTATCCTTCTGCCGAGCGGGCAGTGCGATCCGGTGTATCTCGGCCAGGGGCCCTTCCGCGTATGGCGCTGGGACACCCCCATTGCCACGCCTTTGTTGACCTATGCAACGCTCAATGCTGCCGGAACGGGCGTGGGAAATATCAACAGCAGCGAAATGACCTACACCCGCTGGGGTGACGCATTCGATGTCGTTGGAAAACGAGCGATATTCACGCCCCCCGCGCCCGATCAGCCGTATCTGGTCGACTCTGTGCGTATTTACGCATCGGGTGGCTCCTGGCCGACACAGGGTGAGTGGAATCGTGAAGTGAATGTGATTCTCAGCGACCTGCGACCGGTTGCACAGCGTCCCAACCGCGACGTCACTGGCGGCGGGAAGCTGGAATACCGTCTTGCCGTGCGCCTGGTCAATTCGATCAGCGGTCTCGCCTCTCATGGTGTTGCCGCGACCCCGATCGATGCGACGCAGTCGCTCGCATTCAGCGAAGTATGGATGGACTCGAATCCCCGCCTCACGACGGCTGCTTCGGAAATTCAGAATCTCGCGGCCGGTTGGCCGCAGACGTACAACCAGAACGCGACCGGTAACCGCTCGTTATCAACGTCCATCACAGGCGCTTCCGGCACGCTCGCGTACTTCGAACTCCCCGAGTACGGTCGCGAGTTCCTCGTGCTTGCCGACGGACGTCCCACCGGCGGCATCGATCCGACGATCCCGAATGACAACACCACGGCCCGTGTGCTCGATGTGACTGTTCCCGGAAATGACTACGCCTTCTGGGGTCCCACGCCGCAGCTCGGCAACAAGACGCTCAACAACAACTCGGCGGAAGAGAATTACATCTCCGACGTCGACTACAAGCTCCAATACTACACCCGCGAGGAAGATCCCGATGAGCCGGGTCTGCACCTGATCCTTTATGTGCTCATGTCCAACAACGGCATCGCGGCCTATCGCTCCCGCAAGGCATTCCCGGTCGAACTTTCGACTCTCAGCGCCGTTATCAACGGCGAGGACGTGGATCTGACATGGGACATCACCATGGAAACCAACAATTTCGGTTTCGAGATCGAACGCAGCTTCAACGGCGGCACAAGTTGGGAAAAGATCGGATTCGTCGAAGGACGCGGCACGACCACCGAACCGATGACCTACGGATTCAAGGATGCAATCCACGAGACGCATCGCAATGTAGGTAACGTGAAATACCGTCTGCGCCAGGTCGACAACGACGGCTCGCACAACTATTCCCCTATCGTGGACGTGTATTTCGATGCCGCCCCGACAACGGTGACGCTGTATCAGAACTACCCGAATCCGTTTAACCCGACGACAACCATCAGTTATCAGCTTGTCCAGCCCGGGCATGTCACGCTCAAGGTGTTCAACGCCCTCGGCGAGCAGGTCGGTACGTTGGTCAACGAACTGAAGGACGCTGGCGCACATCAGGTTCGGATGAGCTCAGAGAATCTGCCCTCCGGAACGTACATCTATCAGATCAACGTCGACGGACAGATCACGCAGAAAAAAATGACGGTAATGAAATAATTCCCGTCTCGTCCTGATTTCAAAACCCGCGGCATTCAAACCGCGGGTTTTTTTTGCCTGTTCCGCGTGCCGTGGCGTTCCACGGGCCGCGGCGTTCCGAAAATGGCCGCGCCGTTGGCTCGTCCCTACGTCAATGCAGTCAACGCACATGGTCGGGTTGTGCGTCCATCATGCCTCTGTGCCTCTGTGCCTCTGTGCCTGTGTGTCTGTGTGTCTGTGTGTCTGTGTGTCTTTGTGCCTTTCCACCTCTCTCCATACATTTGAAATTATTCAACAACCGTGGGAGGCAATCCATATGTCCCGCATTTTCATCACACGGAGAATTCCCGAGGCCGGCATCGCGCCTTTACGGGAACGTCATGAAATCACTGTTTTCGAACACGACAGACAGATCAGGAAGGATGAACTGATCGCAGGCGCGCGCGACTCGGAAGGACTGATATGCCTGCTGTCTGATCCGGTCGATGCCGATGTCATCGCGGCTTCGACGCGACTGCGCTGCATTTCCTCCTATGCGGTCGGTTACAATAACATCGACATCGCCGCTGCGAAGGCACGCGGCATCGCAGTCACGAATACACCGGGAGTGCTGACGGAAGCAACCGCGGATATTGCTTTCGCCCTGATGATTGCCTGCGCACGCCGCATCGTTGAAAGCGATGCCTGGCTGCGCCAGGGAAAGTTCGAGGGATGGGCACCGAAGCTCTTTCTCGGTCAGGATCTCATGGGCAGGACACTCGGCATCATCGGAGCGGGACGCATCGGACGCGCCCTGGCGAGGAAAGCCGCCGGCGGTTTCGCCATGCGCATTCTCTATCACAATCGCACACGCAGCGAAGAATTCGAATCGGAGCGTGGTGCTGTCTACACTGATCTCGATGCCTTGCTTCGCGAAAGTGATTTCATTTCGATTCACGTTCCACTCACACCAGAGACGCGCCACATGATCGATGCCCGCGCGTTGTCACTGATGAAGCCATCAGCGGTGCTTGTCAACACTGCCCGGGGTCCGGTGGTGGACGAAACCGCGCTAATCGCAACACTCCGCGAACAGCGCATTTTCGCCGCAGGATTCGATGTGTATGAAGAAGAACCCACCATTCCAAAAGAACTGATCGCCCTCCCCAATACGGTGCTGCTGCCACATATCGGCAGCGCTTCGATCGAAACGCGTGACCGCATGGCGGTCATGGCGGCGGAGAATCTCATGGCCGTGCTCGACGGCCGCGAACCGGCGCACCGCGTGATCTGATGCTCCGCCGACGTAAAAGAAACCCGCCCTCCGGACAAGTCCTGAGGGCGGGTTCTTCATTTTCAGAAATTCGATTCGCTTTCGCGCAGGGAAGCTTATTTATTCTCCGCCATGAATTTCTCCATGAAGCGCGCGAGCGCTTCGACGCTCTCGACCGGACATGCATTGTAGATCGATGCGCGGCATCCGCCAACCGAACGATGTCCCTTGAGACCGAACATCTTCAATGCCTTCGCCTCGGCGATGAACTTCGTTTCCAGATCCTCGCTCGGGAGACGGAAGGTCACGTTCATCAGCGAGCGGTCTTCCTTGTTCGGCACGGTCGCGGTGAAGAAATCCGCATGCGCATCGAAAATGTCATAGAGGAGGGCCGCCTTCATCTCGTTGCGCTGCTGGATCACACCCAGTCCGCCTTCGCTCTTGATCCACTCGAGCGTTTTCCCGACGACGAAAATAGGGAACACCGGCGGCGTGTTGAACATCGATTCCTTGGATACATGCGTCTTGTAGCGAAGCATGGTCGGGATGTCGCCTTTCGCTTTCTCTTCGACCCATGCTTTCTTGACGACGACGAGCGTCACGCCCGCGGGACCCAGGTTTTTCTGTGCGCCCGCATAAATGAGGCTGTACTTCGAGTAATCCAGCTCACGGCTGAGCATGTCCGACGACATATCGCACACCAGGGGCACATTTCCCACCTCAGGCGTGCCCTTGAACTCTGTCCCGTAAATGGTGTTGTTCGAGGTGTAATGCACATAGTCGGCATCGCCGGAGAATACAATATTCTTAGGAATGTAATTGAAATTCGCGTCTTCGGATGAAGCGGTGACGATCGTCTCGCCCAGCATCTTTGCTTCCTTGATCGCCTTCGTAGCCCACTCACCCGTGTTGACGTATTCCGCTTTACCGCGAAGAAAGTTCATCGGGACCATCGCAAACTGCGTACTGGCGCCGCCACCGAGAAAAAGCACGGCATAGTCATCCGCCGAAAGGCCCATGATTTCCAGCGCATCCGCCTGTGCTTTCTGCACAACGGCGTCGAATTCCTTCGAGCGGTGACTGATCTCCAGGATGGACATGCCGAGCCCGGCAAAATCGTAAGCTGCTTCCTTTGCGGCTTCGATGACAGGCACCGGAAGGATCGCGGGGCCGGCAAAGAAATTGTGTGCGCGCGTAGCCATGAGGAACTCCTGCAATTGGATTGAGCAAATATTGTCGTAAACAGGCCGTATCAGGCGGCTCATTACAAACATACATATCTTTCCCGAGATCGCCATACGGTACTCCGGTTTTGACGTGTCGGTTTGTGCCTCCATCCCCTTTTCGCTACTTTTGTAGACAGTCGGGATTGAGACCTTAAATGATGGTATTCGCCCCCGAAGCCATCACAAGGTCCCTTCCCCGGGAAATCGAAATTCATCACATCAGACGCGGAGTTCGTCATGAAGATTCTCATCACCGACGGAATCTCGGAAACCGGCGCGAAAATGCTTCAGGATGCCGGCCATGAAGTCGTTCAGCAAAAACTTTCTCCCGAGGAACTGCTCCAGGAAATCGGCAAGTACGATGCACTGATTGTCCGTTCTGCCACGAAGGCCCGCCAGGATGCGATCGACGCCGGCGTCAACCTCAAGGTCATCGGCCGCGGCGGGGTGGGACTCGACAACATCGACGTCGCCTACGCGAAAAGCAAGGGAATCAAGATCGTGAACACCCCTGGCGCATCCTCGATTTCCGTGGCCGAACTCGCAATCGCGCATATGTTCGCCATCTGCCGTTTTGTGCACATCAGCAACGTGGAAATGCGCAATGGCGCATGGCCGAAGAAGGAATACAGCAAGGGCGTTGAGCTGACCGGGAAAACACTCGGACTGTTCGGCTTCGGCAACATCGGAAAGGAAACCGCGAAACGTGCCCTCGGCCTAGGTATGAAGGTGGTCGCTGTCGATCCATTCGTGAATGAAACGGATATGAACGTCCGCCTTGTGAACAAGGACGAACTGCTGGCCGAGGCGGATGTGATCAGCCTGCATATTCCTTTCATCAAGGAAGAAGGTCCGACCCTCGGTGCGGCTGAATTCGCAAAGATGAAAGACGGTGTTCTGCTCGTCAACTGCGCCCGCGGCGGCGTGGTGGTCGAAGCCGATCTTCTCGATGCGCTCAACAGCGGCAAGGTGCGCGCGGCAGGTGTGGACGTTTTCGTCAACGAACCGGTCACCGAAGCACAAAGCGCGCTCATCAATCATCCGAATGTATCGGTCACACCGCACATCGGCGCTTCCACTGTCGAAGGACAGGCGCGTGTCGGCGTGGAGATCGCAGAACGCGTCATCGACGCATTGAAGTCGTAACGATCACGTAGAATAAGGCAAGACATGGCAACATTTCGTCCCTTCCGGGCCTACCGCCCGAAACCAGAATTTGCAGCGGAAGTGGCCGCGAAACCATACGATGTACTCAACTCCGACGAAGCGCGCGAGGAAGTCAAGGGGCACCCGCTCTCCTTCCTTCACGTCGGGAAACCCGAAGTAGATCTTGATCCGTCGGTTGATATCCATGATCCGCAGGTCTACGCACAGGGCCGCGCGAATCTTCAGAAGCTCATCGATGATGGCGTGCTGTTTCAGGACGACGAACCAAAGATGTACCTCTATGCCCAGACCATGGGGGAACACACGCAGTACGGCCTCGTTGGCTGCGCTGCCGTGGAAGAATACTGGAACGACACGATCAAGAAGCACGAGTTCACGCGCAAGGACAAGGAAGAAGATCGCTGCAATCACGTGCGGGTGACGAACGCCCACACGGGCCCGATCTTCCTCACCTACCCCGACAACTCGGATATCGACGCCATCGTCGACACCGTGCGCACGACACCGCCAACGACAGACCATGTCGCGGCAGATGGCATCCGGCATCAGACCTGGGTGATCAACGAAACGGGCACCATCCAGCGTCTGCAGGAGTTGTTCGCCTCCGTGCCGTATCTGTACGTTGCCGACGGGCATCATCGCTCCGCCGCGGCGGCCATTGTTGGACGCGAACGTGCGCAGGCCAATCCCGCACACACCGGCGACGAAGAATACAATTTCTACCTGGCCGTTGTGTTCCCCGCCGCGCAGTTGCGCATCATGGACTATAATCGTGTGGTGAAGGATCTCAATGGTCTGAGCGAAGACGCATTCATGACCACACTCGCCGAACACTTCACGATCAGTCCTGCCGAAGGACAGGTGCGGCCTCCGAAAAAAGGGACGTTCGGAATGTACATGTACGGCAAGTGGTACTTACTGGAGGCAGGTGGGGCACTGCTTGAGAACCCCGATCCCGTTCAGCGCCTCGATGTCGCGATCATGCAGAATCTTATCCTGAATCCGATCCTTGGCATCCAGGATCCACGCACCGACAAGCGCATTGATTTTATCGGCGGAATTCGCGGGCTTGGTGAACTCGAGCGCCGCGTTAACTCCGGTGAAATGAAGGTCGCTTTCAGCATGCATCCGACCTCGATCAACGAACTCATGGCCATCGCCGATGCGGGACAGGTCATGCCTCCCAAATCCACCTGGTTCGAGCCGAAGCTGCGCGACGGTCTTTTCGTGCACTTCCTCGACTAGGCGTACGTCTGTCAGACATAGGAAGGGCACTCTGGTTTCAGGGTGCCCTTCGTTGCTTTACGCAGAATTTATCCGGCAGCTTGCATCGGATCAGAGGCTGCTTCCTGCTTCCTGCCTCCTGCCTCCTGCTTCCTTCCTCCTGCCTCCTGCCTCCTGCCTCCTGCCTCCTGCCTCCTTCCTCCTGCT
>JACZJN010000195.1 GCA_014860565.1 Bacteroidota bacterium | reverse complement strand
TCGCCTTCGTCAAGATACCGGCGCTTGATGCGGTAGAACTGTCGTTCGCTGATCGACAGCTCCCTTGCCGCTTCCTGCGCGGTGAGATAGCCACCGATATGCTGCTGGACAATCAAAAGGGTCTTCCGTTCCGTTGCGCTCATCGTCAGGGTTCCGGTCATCTGCGAGGCTCCTTGGTAGGTATGCCTCAATGTGCTCAGTGTACCCTGACATTTCTATCGAGTTCTTACCCTGACATTTTCAGCGAGTCATTACAGCATTGAATAAATGCCCCATACCGGCCTTGCATTTCTATTTTTTTTCTTTTACCGTTCCGTATCATCATTGCATACGGAGAGTACTTTGAACGGCTCCCTTCCCGCACAGCCCTGCGAACCAGCCATGGTGGGCAACTGGACCGATTACCAGCGGCTATGTCCTTCAGATCCGCGCGATCTTGTGGCCTATGCCGTGCTCGACTCGAATGTGGGTCAGTTCGGCTTCAGCACGAATTTCATCGAACCCGGGGCCTGGACTGCATCGCCCCTCGCGATCTCGAATGCGCCGGTTGTCTCCGCCCTCGAATCGGACAATCAGCTCAAGGTCGCAGACGCCAACCAGTGGAACTTCCTGAACCAGACTTGGAATGGTTCCTCGGCTCTTGCGATCCCAGCTGGCAAGTTCCTGTTCCTGCGTGGAATCAACGAATGGGACAACCGCCTGTACATCGATTTCGGTGGCACGCCCGTGACGGACGTCCAGCTCTCGCTCATGATGAATGCGGCGACGCGGGGCGATAAACAGGGGACCGTCCCGGTAATCGCGTGGACCGGGTTGAGCCTGTCCGGCGAAAAGACGCTGAACGTAGTCCTGCGACAGTTCGGCACATACAGCATCGGTCTCTGGACCTTCGACGGCGCGAATTACGGGATGTTCGAAATGATCTGGCAGGTGGTGCCTTAGAAATGACGATCACTGTTTTACTGCAGGTGAAAGAGGTAGGAAGACATGGCGGGTCCTAAGTGTATCATGCATGATTCGGTATGCGCTCCCGATGAAGTAACACAGGTGGTTGTTCCGGCGGTAGCCGATCCATGGCGGCACTTCGGCTTGTGGGTGCCACCGATATACTTGTATGCATTCGTTGAACCACATGAGCATGACAAAAACATTTCCGATCTCTGGTTGTTTCACGATTCTTCATTCGTCGATCTTGCAGGCACGATCAGGAATCTCAACCGCCTGAAGACAGAGTTCGGCTTCAATGCGATCAGTATTGGGGTGGATGATTTCATCGATGTATATTCATGGACACCTTTTCTGCTCTTCGATGCATTCACCCATCCGGACTGCCTCTGGCGCCTCGATGAACTTTTTCTGGGCCTCGGAAACGGATGTCACTCCTGGTCGCTGCCCGCGTTGCGCATGTTTCGCGAGTTGACGAACAATGCGAACGTGCTCGCGGTCGGTCTAGACGAACCATTGCTTGGCAATAAATCGTTCGAGGAAAATGGCGTGAATCGGAGCAACTCCGCATGGTGTCTCTACGGATATTTCGACGACGATCCGACAAGGACATTTCGGATCCAGGCGCTATATGATTACATAAATGCGAACGGCGATCGATTGATTATCGGTGAATCACCGAGGGTCGTCGATTTCGGTCTTTTAGGTATCCTGGGTTCATGGGCTCATTTTCGCAGGGTCTCTCAGTGGGCTGATGGCTTCATCTATAACGGGTACTCGATCGGGTGTGCGGCGGGATCGCCAGAGTGCACATTGCCGATCGATGCATGGGAAACCCTGCAGAGTACGTTCGGTTCACCGAAACGCAGCATTGGCGTCTGGATTGCGAATTCGTGCCATGAGTATTATTACAGCCCACCGATTGCCGGCGTACGACCCGTTTGTCAGAAGGATTATTTCAACACGCTGCTGGCTGCGGTGAAAAGACTGCACATGCGGGATGTATTTCTGTATGGCGGTGATCTGTCTCTGGAATTACTGCATACGTGTCTTGATTGGGAGGATCCGTTCCGCATCCGTGAACCCGAATTGACGGAGCAGGTTGTTCGCTCAATTCTCTCCTGCGGGTTACCCTTTAACGCATCCGATCCCGGAGCGTATCTCAGTCGATGTCCCGCATTCAGGGAAGCGGCAGTGAAGATATTCTGGAGACGACTGAGGCAATACGCACAAGCAGCGCGGGAAGAAGGCATCCTGTATCTGGCGACGAAACTTGCTCCGACGGGCAAAAAACTCTATTGCACGGAGGCGCCCATCCGGACATACAGAGGGTACTCCGTACTCGACTGCGCGCATTGTACGAAATGGGAGTACTCACCACGGGGAGTAACATTCTGCCCCCCGGATTTCTGGTCAATAGCAACGACGCCGATGCTTCCTGGAGGGCTACCCGGTCCGCGGAGTGCTACAAATCCATCAACTCCACACGTGTATCAATCGCCCTCAGCCGGACAGTTGGTGAGTAAGGGTGGAACCTACGCATTCGCGCAGCCCGGCGGCGCCGCCGGGCAGGGCGTGAAGAAGACCGACTCGCAGCCGGGGGATGAACCCGTTCCGCCTGATCAAAGGCGTTACACGGTGCGATATTTCATACGATAGAGAAAGGCGATGCAATGCACCGAGCGCTGTACTATTGTGCCCTTCTGCTGCTGTTCGGAGTCGCGGCATGTGACGAGGGGATGACGGATACGACAGATCCGTACCACCCGTATTTCAGTCTGGAGGAGGCCCTGAAAGACTCCGCGACCGCGGAATATCTTTACTTGGAGCATATCGGGGATTCCCTTTCTCCGGAAATTGGAAAACTTGAAAACTTGCTTTCATTGCATGTTTCGTATTCCGATATTCGTTATATGCCATCGGAAATACAACGATTAAAACGATTGGAAATTTTGGTATTGTCTAGTGACAGTTTTGAAAATATACCATCACAAATATTCAAACTCGGCAGTTTGGGTAATCTTATGATGAATTATAACAATATCCGTTCGCTTCCCCAAGCGATATTCTCGATGCCGAAGCTCACTGGAATTTCGCTCAATGGAAATCGATTCACGGTTTTTCCCGACAGATTGATTCATATGGGCGCCGTTGATGCGCTCTTTCTCGACAGCAACCGGATTTCCACTATCAACATCGACTCGCTCGATGCGCCGAATCTCAAGGTCCTTTCCCTTAAATACAATCCAATCCCGGTGTACATGCGCGAACAGCTGCGTCAGCGGCTGCCGGATGTGGATATACGGTTCTGATATCACGCACGATCTCAGTACCAATTCGGAATGCTGCCTTCCTCGTGACATGTGCAGCCAAGACTCTGCTCGCGACGCCCGCTTGCAACGAGACCATCACTCAGACATTCCCAAGGGACCCGCAGTGATACACATCGTTCGGGTCTGTTCAATGGGAGTCATTCACCCGCCTCACCCGGAGCGTTTCCGGAACGTTTCCGTGTGATTTGATCTATGTAATAGCTCCGTAGAAATGTCATGTAGATAAACTCGATAGAAATGTCAGGTCCCGCCACGTTGGCGGACTGGAATCGAGTTTACATCATCAAGATTGCCCCAGCCCCAGGGACAGTTGTGATCGGGCTGTCCTGGTGGCTTGGGGCGATCGTAGGTGGGGGAAGCCAGTTTACATGGATTTTTCATGATGATCAAGGGTTGGAAACACGTATCCGCTTGAGTTTTCCGATCGGTCGGTGATGCCGGGGGTGATCCCGGGTGTCCGCCTGTCCCAGCGTGAAGGTGGTTCGCTTCGGTTTGTTGACCGGGGCGGGCGTCCAGGACAGTTCATGCTCGCGCCAGAACAAGTGCAGGGAGCCATCGAGCCAGCGCCGACCCGTCACATACTGCTTGGGGACCGGGCGAAGCGCGTTTTCCGGTAGGAT